>CAZEMC010000006.1:0-29576 GCA_964513385.1 uncultured Candidatus Saccharibacteria bacterium
TCATATCGACATCCATGAGGTCGAGCTTGTGGTGTGTGCTGGACTGCAAGTTGGCTAGCTGCAGCACGTCTTCGATGCTTTCCTGCAGTTTTACGGTGCTGTTGTGCATGATTGTGAGTGATTTTTTGGCCTTTTCGTCGAGCGGGTAACTCATCATCAGCTCTTGGCTCCAACGCAAGCCTGCCAGCGGTGACCGCAGTTCGTGCGACGCTATGGAAACCAGCTCGGAACGCATGCGGAGCGCTTCCTGCCGTTTCCGTCGCAGCGCTTCGGTAGTGTACACGACCACACCCGCCAGTACCGCTATGACCACCGGCGTGCCGCCGACCAACAATTGCACTGCCCAATACGACGAGGCCGGTACATCGACACCCAGCATCGCCACCGGCGCCGAACCGGCATCCGTATTGCGGACAGGCGCCAGTGCCGACAGCCACGTTCCCCAGTGGTCCTTCACTGGCCCTTCGACGAACGGCTTGCCATCCGCGAAGCTGGCGCGGAGCCTGGCGCTCGCCTCTGGGTATGCCTGCCCATTCGGTGAATACCCCGAGCTACCCTCCTGTTCGGAATCCACCAGGAAGTAGATGGTTCCCGCCTTATCGCGCGCCATAAGATATACGAAGTGGACATTCCCGATACCCTGCTTTGCCGAAGTCAGCTTCTGCTTCAGGGACGCGTAGTTCTTGTCGAAATCACGCGCCTTCGGCGTTGCCAAACTTTGCACCATACCGGCGTCCAGCACACTGGCGACCGCGCTGGCCTGCGACTGCAAGTTGTTGCGATACAGGCGGTTCACGGCGGCCAGGCTGGCCAAACCGGCGAGCACGCCCGCCACCAGTATCAGCAGCAACCTAACCCACAGCGCAATCCCCGGATGTTCGGCGTGGGCTATGAAAGAGGGGTCAGTCCGTTTGCTCATGTCGCGGTTCGGCTGGAGACACTGTAGCAGCTTGCGCAGGCGGTTTCACGTATTTGCCGACGAGCGCCACAAACTGGTCGATAGACAAATCCGTTTTCATAACATAGTCGGTCACCCCGAGACGCATCGCCTCGTTCACCACACCGACATCGTACAAGTTGCTCGCGAAAATGACTTTGGCTCCATGTCCCCACATATCGGCCCGGAGTTTGTCGAGTACCTGTAACCCGTCGGTGCCGGGGATGGTGTAATCCAGGATTAGCAGGTCAGGATGCGTCGCAAAGGCCTGTTCCAACCCGGTCTTCCCCGTGGTGGTGGTCGCCACTTCGTAGCCCGCCAGACTCAGGGCGCGCGACATGGCGGCGCCGATGGTCTCATCATCGTCGATTATCAACACGGTGGGCTTGCCAGCTTCGGTCACGTTTTCGCCTTTATGTTTATATGCGGTTATGTTTATAGTACTACGCTTCCTGGCGCGGTGCAAAGCCGGAATACAGTAGGAAGGGACTGACGCCTCCCAGTCTGTCTCGAGCTGAATTCGAGACAGGTCTCCCTGAAGGATGGAACGGTTCCGGCCGGATAAGCCGAAGTCATATCGTGGCAGAGTTACTTCTTAGTCTGGTTTTTGGCAGGCTTTTTGCGCACTGCCGGCTGGGCAACTGGCTCGGCGACCGGTTCAGGCTGGTTGTTCGCCACGGCCATGTCATCGGTGTCGGCAGCCACCCGGTAGTACGGACGCTCGCCGTGCACCAGACGCAAAATAAGCGTACCCAGGCCGAACCAGAACCCGACCAGCGCGACCAGTGGCCCGACGAACGGAATCAGAGAAATAACCAGCAAAAGCGCAGTACCGGTCAGCATGATGACGATAGCGTTCGTACTTCGCCGTAGCACCAACCTGCCCAGCAAGTAACCTGCGAAGGGCCATGCCAGCAGTGTTACTAGCAACCACACCAGCCCAGCGAACAACGCCAGTGGTATGCCGATAACCGTAAAGACCAGTACCAGCAACACCGCCGGCACCACAATACTGGCAACCAGCCCGACCAAGAACGTCTTGCCCATGTGACGGCGTGCATAGCCGGTGGCCCGATGGAACGTCTGCGGCAGCACTAGTACCAACACCAACGCTATGAGCAGCAGCGCAACGAACATGTACAGTATGAACAGCCATAGGCTGGCAATAAACGACACCGCCCACACAGGGCTTGAAACCGGCGGCTGGGTCTGCACGACCGTGCCCGCAACCTGTGCCGAAGCGGCTTTCTGCACCGTATTGGCACTGGTATAGGCCACATTGCCGCCGACTTGTGCCCCGTCCGCCAGCGTCAGCTGGTCCAACCGGGCCTGTACATTCCGCCCAATGGTACCCGAAACCGTCAGGCTCTCACCCGCAAACGCCACGTCGCGCCCAACCTCGCCGCTCAGCGTCGTCGTGCTGGCCATAATGCCAACGTCTCTGCCGATACTTCCTTTCGACTGTAGCGTCACTGTCTGGCCCGCCAACGACGCACTCCCGAGTACCCGTCCGCCGACCGTTACTGTCTGGCCCGCCAGACGCACGCTGCCGCGTATCGTCCCGGAAACCGTCACGTTCTGGCCGGCACATATGACATCGCCGTCCACTGTACCACTAACCACCACATTCTGGCCGGCACAATATATGTCGCCGTTTACCACCCCCGCGATATCGATAGTGTTACCACTGACATACAGGCTGCTGTTTACCACCTGGCCGGACGACACCGTTACCTCGCTGCCGCTCCGGAAACTTTGGGCGTGGGCCACAGCCACCCAGCCAAACAAGGGCAGGGCTACCAGTAAACTTATGAGAAGTGCTTTCAGTCGTGTCATACCGTCGCTCCGCTTACATGCCTGCATAATAAAGCTGTGCTGGAGATTCGCTGTAAGCAGGCTTACAGTTTCTGCATCAGAGTTTGATAGTGAGGTATGGGCGCCGCACATGCAGCAGGGCACGAGCCGGATGTTGGTCGGCTTTTATAAGATGCGTGTGCTGGTGCGCGATTGAGCGGGTCGGGTTGGTAGCGGCACGAGCATAGACGTTGTAGTCACCTTGTTCGTATTCACCGATGAAGTTCATTATGTCCAGTTTGACCTCGTCAGGCAGTTCGGACAGCGAATACACATGCAGTTTCGGCACCACCAGCAGGTGGTCGGTCACCTGCTGCAACTCCCAGAGGTCGTAGAACGTCCGGTTCGGCACCACATAGGCGTGCTCAGTCTCGCGGACCACATCGCTCAGCTGCGACGGGTCGCAAAAGGGGCAACCGTCCGGCTTTGGGAAGTTTTCATAAATTTTGCAGTTTTTCCGATAGTGGTACATAGTTGAAATTATTATATCATCTTTACAAGCATATTACAATGTTACTATCGGCAACGAGCCGTCGGTCTTTATGGTATCGCCGCCCCCGGCCTTGTCGTGGTAGCCGGTCGAAAAGTGTTTGATGATTTCGACGCGCTGTACAGCGCCCGACTGTTTCAGCGTAGCGATGATATGGTCGCGCTCTTCGTCGGTGTTTTCGGCTATCTTGTGCGTCACCTGCAGGTTATAGGCCGAAAAGCCGACACTGCGGTCGTACGTGCCGGCCGCCAGCCACTGCACTTTGTGCCCGCCCGGCAGGCGCCAACCCGGCGGGCACTTCCAGAAGCGGATGTGATGGCGGCGCGCCGGGTGGCCATCCACTTCCTGTTGGTACGCGAAATCGTGTTTCCGCCCGAACAGGAACTTGGCACTGACGGGGGCATTCGGATAGCTTTGGCGCAGTATGGTGTTTTTGATGATTTTCAGGCTCGAGCCCCAGCCCGTCCGGTCCGCCTCGTGCCAGCCGGCCTCGCGCATGGCCCGTTGCAAGTCTTTCTTGGTACCACAGAACGCTACGTTGACCGGGTCAGACAGCATCCCGTCGCTTGTCCGCACCCGGCCGATGAAATATTCCGGTACATACCAACGGGTCAGCAGCCGGTTGATGCGCGGGATAATTATATAAGCTGTTATCGCCCATATGGCTATGAACCCGAAAATCTCGTTCTGCCCGCGGATGATGCTGACCACGAACAACTTGTACACCGCCCAGCCGCTAGCCAGCAGCACCGCCCAGAAGACGGCCCGCTTGAGCCAGAGAAAAATCGTCGCTACCGACCAGCGATACATACGTTCTAGGGGAGTTCGAGACATGCTTCCTTCTTATTATATCAGCCCGGAATGGTATCTGGACTTACCCGGCGCCGTCCGCCGAGGCGGACGTTTATCAATCGTGACTCCGCAGGAGTCACTCAACGTTCCGGCCATTGCGAAAACCGATTAGCTGGAGGCTGGCAGCTTCAGATTAGCCAGACGCTTCGCCGTTAGGCCGACCGGAGGGAGTTCGGCTGGCTAGTCTGTGGCTGCCAGGTGGAGGCTAGTCGTGTTTTTGTTCCTGGCCGGGAGTTTTTGCTACTTTTGTCGGGACAAAAGTAGGCGGGGCGGCTACGCCGCCACGAAAGTAATCTGCGACCAACGCTAGCAGGATATGCACGAACCGTGGTGCTTTAAATGAATCTTATTGACTTTTTTGCAATTTTGGTATATAATGTATAACAACTATGGTACGTGAGGTGCTGTAGGGGTTAGGAATATCACATATGGCTTTCGTATCTGCTACTTCCCTGTTTGGCCGCACACTATCGCGCCGCACCGGCACCGTGTTGTGCGTGGGCTTACTACTGCTGTGCATTGTGGTATATGGTGGCCTGAGCCAACTGCTTGTTTCGGGCAGCGCGGGCTCGTTGCAACAGGCTGGCGCCCTGCAACCCGTCATGAAACTCTCGGACGCTACAAGTACGACCCCGCCGGCAAACTCCACGGCAGCGACTGCCACCGCTTCGACCTCAGTAAAACAACCGGCCGCCTGTACCCCTGCTACCTACGCGCTCCCCTCCAATCTGAGCCTCAGCGCCGCCCCGGCCGGCCTGAAAGAAGTTATCGAACCGACCCAGACCTACGCCATCCACGGCACCGATGGCGCAACCATCCGCGAGCAGATTCAGGCCTGCGCTCCCCGCCAGCACGCCGGCGACAGCGCCGCCGAGTACACTGCCCAGACCGGTTACAGCATGACTTGGCAATACAGCTATACGCAGCAAGCAGATGGGAGCTGCATCGTCACCAATCCGCGCATCGGCCTCCATGTCGCCATGATACTGCCAGCCTGGAGCGACAGCACCGCCAGTGCCAGCTTTACCAGCCAATGGCAGACGTTCCTCGCCAACCTGACCACCCACGAAAACGGCCACGTCGACCTGGACCGCCAGTATGCCGGCGAGATGCTCAGCGACCTGCAGAATTTTCCGGCCAGCCCGTGCGATACCATCCAGCAATCTGTCAACGGCATCATGCAAAACAGCATCGCGCGCCTGAATGTGGCGAACGACCAGTACGACACCGCGACGAACCACGGCGCCACCCAGGGCGCGGTTATCCCTCATTAGTAAGTAGGGCTGAGGGCAAAGGGCAAAGTCCGCACTCGACCCTTTATTACTCGCGCGTAACATTAGACGTCGGTATCACCGCGAACGTTGGTTAGTCTGAGGGCAAGCTTTGCCCTTTGCCCTCAGCCCTTTTCTCTTTGAGCCCAGCCTGTCATACTGTAGCTAAGCATAAGCGCTTACGAACACAGATGGAACAGAGTATTTTTCTGCAGCTCAGCATGGTCCTGGCGGTTGCCGCCGGCGTATCGATAGTGATGCGCCTGTTGCGACAACCATTGATTGTCGGATACATACTCACTGGTATGCTGGTCGGACCAGCGGTGCTCAACCTGATACAGAACCGCGAAGCGTTCCATTCGTTCAGCGAAATCGGCATCGCCCTGCTGTTGTTCATCGTTGGGCTGGGCCTGAATGTAGGTGTCATCCGTGCCACCGGAAAGCCGGTGATAGCCGTGTTCCTGGCGAATGTCGCGGTGATGATGCTGGTCGGTTTCGGCGCCGCCGAGCTGTTCGGGCTCACACTGACCGAAGGGCTCATTGCCGGCCTCGGCCTGCTCTTCAGCAGCACCATCGTCATCATCAAATCACTGAACGACAAACGTGAACAGAATCGGCTGTACGGACAAATCGCCATCGGTGTCATCTTGGTCGAAGATATCGTCGCGACGCTTGCGTTGCTATTCGTGGCAGCCGCCAGCAAAGGGGGAGCCAGCAGCCACGAACTGGTGCAGCTGCTTGGCTGGGGGATGATACTGACCGCCGGGTTGGTGTTTGCCGGCGGCTTCGTGCTGCCACGAGTCGCCAAATTTTTCGCGCATAGCCAAGAGCTGCTCTTCACCTTCGCACTCGCCTGGGGCTTCGGCGTCGCCGCTCTGTTCGACATTGCCGGATTTTCGCTGGAAGTCGGTGCATTGTTTGCCGGCGTGAGCCTGGCCAGCCTGCCCTACGCCCAGGAAATCAGTACCCGGTTGAAGCCTTTGCGCGACTTCTTTCTGGTGCTGTTCTTCATCTCCCTCGGCGAACAACTTGAACTGCACAATATACAGTCGGCTATCGTACCCGCACTAATATTTTCGGCCGCCGCTATCGCCATAAAACCGCTAGCCGTGATGACCTCCATGGGCATGCTGGGCTACACCAAACAGACCGGGTTCAAAGCCGGTATACATCTGTCGCAAATCAGTGAGTTTTCGGTTATCCTGGCCGTACTGGCGTACAACAAAGGCATCGTCAGCGACCAGCTGATAAGCATCATGACGCTGACGGCGCTTATAACCATCGGCGTTTCGACGTACCTGATGAAATACGACGATTCGCTGTATAAACGGTTCGCCGACCGCTTGAGCATATTTGAACGCCGCAAACCGAAAGTCGTCGAAAAGAAAGCGCATGCTGGGTACGAGCTGTTGCTGTTCGGTTACCACAAAGGCGGCCATGAATTCGTCCGCGCCTTCCGCGAAATGGACAAGCCTTATCTGGTCGTCGACTACGACCCCGAAGTCGTTGAAACCATGGAGGCCCAGCATATCCACCACTTGTACGGCGATGCGACCGACTACGAGCTGCTCGAAGAAATCGGCGTCAAAAAAGCAAAGATGGTCGTCAGCACCATCCCCGACTACGAAACCAATAATGTCCTACTGGGCTACCTGCTAAAAGAGAATAAGCGCGTCATCTTCATCTGCCACGCCGAAGACTACGACGACGCCGCTAAGCTATATGAGCATGGGGCGGCGTACGTCATCCTGCCGCACTTCATCGGCAACGAGCAGATAAGCCACTTCATACGCCGCAACGGCCACGACAAGGCCGCCTTCGACGCCTACCGCGAAAAACACCTCATACAACTCGGCAAAGTCGCCACCTTCGACTAGGCACTCTTCTATTCACGTCCAGCTCACACAGTCTTACACTTTTCGGGATAAGATTCCATTCGTCGCAAAAAGAAAAAGCGTGGGCTGTCCAATCCAGGACTGCCGACGCTTTTCCTAAATACACTATACCAAATCAGCGCCGAATGTCAATGATTACATCTGTTTTGGAGATGAAAATCAGGCGCTGGATGGAGCGAGAAAGCGTCATCTGTTTCTTCAATTCCTTGACAATGTACTCGTCCATCAGTTTCGTTCGACGACCATCCAGAATGATGTTCTTCGACTGTCGCATGGCACGTTTTATCTGGTCTTGGATGGTTTTCTTGCCACTGCCAGTCGGACTTTTCATCTCCCACAGCACGCCGTCAATCTTTATATCTGGCATTTTGGAACCACGCATACGACGAGGTGGGATGAACTCCACATCTTTTCCGGCACGAGCAAAAACATCAGCCGTTTCCAGCTCATGTGCTTCGGGCGGCGGCTTCATACCGCCGGGGATTATAATACGCCCCACCTTGGGCTTTTCCGTCATCGGGTGAAGTATAGCATAGCCATCGACTCACCTGCGTTTTCTTTTATACGGTCTCCTGTGCATAGTAGCGGAGAAGCCAAGTCTTTTTGAAGGCGTGGAAGGTGTTGGTGGTGATGCTGGTGCGGATGTCGTCGACGAGTTTTACTATGAAGCGTTCGTTGTGGATGGTGCCGAGCGTATTGGCAAGCAGCTCTTTGGCGTGAAATAAATGATGTAGGTACGCGCGGGTGTAATTCTGGCAGGTGTAGCAATCGCAACCTTCGAAAATCGGCGAGAAATCGGTGCGATATTTGGCGCCCTTGATGTTGATACGGCCGTCGGGCGTGTAGAGTGCGCCGTTACGGCCGACTCGGGCGGGCGACACACAGTCGAAGGTATCGGCGCCGTTCTCTATGCAGTCGAATATGTCGTCAGGTTCGGATATGCCGAGCATGTGCCGGGGTTTGTCTTCGGGCAGTTCTTCGCCCATCCAGCGGACGATTTCGCCCAAATGTTCTTTGGTAAATGCACCACCAAGACCAAAGCCGTCGAAGTCTTGCGCGGCCAGGAACCGGCAACATTCGCGCCGCAAATCTTCGTAGTTCGCGCCTTGCACCACACCGAACAGCGCCTGATATGGTTTGCCTTTGCGTTCCTCGGTGAGTCGTTTGTGTTCGGCCAGACTGCGAAGCGCCCAGGGGTGGGTACGTTCGCGGAGTGATTCTTCCTGGTACGCGCGGTCGTCGTACAGCGTCGTCAGTTCGTCGAACGCGAACATGATGTCAGCACCCAGACCGTGTTGAATCTGCATGGAAAGTTCGGCGTTGAACTCATGAATCGAACCGTCGAGGTGCGATTTGAACCGCACGCCGTCGTTATCTATCCAAGCCAACTTTTCTTTTTTGGTCAGCGGTTTTTCAACCGCGTCACCCTTCATGTCGATGACCTTTTTGAACCCCGCCCCCAGGCTCATTACCTGGAACCCGCCACTGTCGGTAAACGTCGGCTTATCCCAGTGCATGAACTTATTCAGCCCACCGGCCGCATCGACCACCTGGTGGCCCGGCCGCAAATACAAGTGATAGGCATTCGCCAACATAGCCTGTGCGCCCGTCTCGCTGAGTTGCTCAGGAGTAAGCGATTTGAGCGTCGCCTGCGTACCGACGGGAATGAACGCAGGTGTCTGAATGTCGCCATGTGGCGTGTGAATAGTGCCGGTCCGCGCCAGAGCACCATCTAGCCGGTCGTGCACCGTAAACGAAAAATCTCGCTGCATATCCCCTCCATTCTACCCCACTTCCACCCCTGTTACCAGTTGTAACGAACGTAGAACGAAGAACGAAGAGTATCCGCGTCGAGTGGATGCAGCGCTTGTCCACTAGCTCAACCTCTTCGTTCTACTTTCCCCATTCGTCTTTCTACCCAAGCGTGAAAAGTTGGGCGGAACCGTGAAAGGTTTTCTTACGTATGGCTCACATACTGATTGTCAGAGATGTAGAATCGCCATGGCACATCTTTTGCGTGAGTAATGCCGATGCGGGTAGTCTGCGTGATGGATTCACTAGGGAGCGCGGGCCGGACAACGAGTTTGAGCGGTGGCTCGTGGAGGTCGTGGCCGTTATACGTTTTGTTTATAGCCAGAGCCTGGCAGAGTTTGGCGGGGCCGTTCGTAAGTTCTACACCCGTTTTGCCACCACGGTTCTGAGACATCACACTTAGGCCTTCGAGTGGTTCGATGGCACGGATGAGGACGGCCGAGCCCTGGCCTTCTGGCCCACAAACGACGTTCATGCAGTAGTGCATACCGTAGGTAAAATACACGTACAGATGGCCGCTCGGGCCAAACATCACATCAGTCCGTGGGGTGCGACCCTTGTACGAATGACTCGCGGCATCTGTCTGGTCGTAGGCTTCGGTTTCGACTATCCGCCCGACCAGCTTCTGGCCGCCCAACTCACGTTCCAGCAAACAGCCCAGTAGCCTCGGAGCCACTTCCTCCGCCGGCCCATCCAAAAACTCAAAATCCATACCTACATAATACCCAATGACCAAGCCGCAATGACCAATCAATTCGCAAATGACCGAATAACTAAATGTCCGGGCTTATTTCGGGCATTGAGTCATTACATAATTCAGTCATTGTTTGGTTATTGGTGCTTGTGGCTTGGTTATTACGCCTTTTGGCGCTTGCGGGATTGGATGCTAGAGATAACGCTGGCAGTTATGAAGAGGAGCCCGAGCAGTCCCGTCACGACTTCTGGCAAATGTACGAAAGCGCTGGCCAACAGTACGAATGCCAGGGCCAAAACCGTATAGTGTGCGCCGTGGTCCAGGTACTTGTATTCATTGAGCGTACCGCGGCGGACCATGAAGACGGTCAGGCTGCGTACCCACAGCGCGCCCACGCCGAGACCCGCCGCTATCAGAATCACGTCACTGGTTATAGCAAATGCGCCGATGACACCGTCGAAGCTGAAGCTGGCGTCCAGGAATTCCAAATACAGAAATGTCGTAAATGCTGCCATGCCAGTCAGCTTCGCCACTTCTTTAGCACCACTCGTCGGCACAGGATTCTTTTTTTCTATGAGTGTCGTCACGCCATGCAGTGCCATGTAGGTCAAGATGCCGAGTACACCAGCTTTAAACGTATCCCATGGGTGCGGGTTGGCCGGCATGAATGAAAAAATGCTTAGGATAACGAGCGCTATGGCCGGGGCGCTGAATGGGCTTGCCAGCTTTTGGAAGCGCTTTTCAAACGCGGCTAGCCAGTGGATGTCGCGGGCGCCGTCGAGGAAGAAATGGAGCGCCAGCATCAGCAAGAAAGCGCCGCCATAGGCCGAAATGGTCGGATTGGCCTTTTCGAGCGCGTGCGCGTATTCGTCAGGATGATGCAGTGCCAGGTCTATGACCTGGTTCCAGTTGAGGTCGGCGGTTATCATTACCAGCACCACTGGGAAAATGACGCGCATACCGAAGACAGCGATGAGTATACCGACGGTCAGGAACATGTTCTGCCAAAACTTGCTGAGCCGGGCTAGCACTTTGGCGTTGATAATGGCGTTGTCGAAGCTGAATGCCGTTTCGATGATAATAAGCACCGCGGCGACTACAAAGGCCGACCACCCCATACCGAGCAGCACCAGCACAAGCATCGCCACAGTCGCTATGGCCGAAAATGCAAAAATCCGGAGTGGCGAATGGTTCTTGGGGGTTTTTGCCATGTCACTTCAGTATAACTGAATCAGGGCAAAGCTATAAGGGCAGAGGGTAAAGTTCGCCCCTTTGTCATTCCGGCCGGAGCCTGTCCTGAACTTGATTCAGGGAGCCGGAATTTATAGCGTAATGATAGGCAAGGCGTCAGGGTCCGGGTCGGGCCCGGAATGACACCCGGCAGACTTTACCTTTTGCCACAGTCTACAGCCATTTTTTGCGGCGAAAGATGTAGATAGTTGAAACCATGAGGACAGCGATGAGGCCGACGACGAAAAGAAAGGCGTATTTCGAGTGTTCGAACGGAATGATGACGTTCATACCCCACAACCCACCGACGATAGTCGGAATGGTCAGGAAGATGGCGATGGAAGTCAGGCGCTTGAACGTGTTGTTCAGATTGGTCGTCGCAATGGCGTCATAGGCCTGACGCATATTCACGAGCGTGCGCAAACGCCCCTGCACCTGCGTTATCAGCTCTCCGGTCGAGCGCTCTATGTCTTCGACGATGTCACGGTCTTCTTCGTACAAACGTATGTATTTGCCACTCAGTAACGAACGGAAAAGCAACGCTTGCGGCTGCAAGGCACTTAGGAATTCGTTCAGGTCTTCTTCGAGTTCTATGATGCCGATGAATTCTTTGGTGTTAATCTGCGACTGCCGCAAGTGCCCTCGCAACTGCAGAATCCGCTTCGAGACTTTGGTCAGTTGGCGCTCGTATGAAATATTGATTTCCGTAAGAATCTGTAGCAGTGTCTTGGTTTTTTGGGTCGTAATAAATTCCAGCTGGTCGTTCGTGAGCCGGTTCAGGATGGTCGTGTCCTGCCGGACGATGGTTATAAGGTGGTCTGGCGTATAGACGATAAGCAGCGGTTCGGTAGCGATTTCCTTGCCTTCGGGGTAACAATAGCGGGTGAATATGTAGACGGCGCCATCCTCTACCTCGACACGTGGCGCTTCGTATATATCGACGGCGTCGGTCAGTGTGTCGTAATCGAGCTTGTAGTCGTTTGCCAGCGCGTCGAGCTCGGCTTCGTCCGGCGCCACAGAAACAATCCATGCGCCCGCCCGCGCCTGGTCAATCTTCTGCAAAGCCCGGCTATTCGCCCGA
The DNA here is from genome assembly GCA_964513385.1 of uncultured Candidatus Saccharibacteria bacterium. GTDB lineage: Bacteria > Patescibacteriota > Saccharimonadia > Saccharimonadales > UBA4665 > JBDHUJ01. The sequence goes on from CAZEMC010000006.1 coordinate 12,117, forward strand.
CTATAATAAATCGTCGTCATCTTCGTATCCTCTTATCTCCAGTGTACACTACCGGTACCGAAGTTTACGAGACAGTCAAAAATCAAAATAATTCTGGAATTCACTTCCAGAATTATTTTTCAGCTGTCAGGAAAGAGCAGCCAGAGGTCGCCGCGGCGACCCCGGCGCGATGAGAGGGGTCCCCATGAAACCTGTTTCATGGGGTGAGGTGAGAGAACCTATCTCGGTTCTCTCATTACCGTTACTGTTCAACGAACGTGAGGGCGTAACCGATTTTACCAGCGCGACCAGCGCGGCCGATACGGTGGGTGTAGTCTTCGTACGTCTGTGGTAGGCCATAGTTTACGACGTGGGTTATGTCGGCGACATCTATACCGCGAGCGGCGACGTCAGTGGCAATCATAATCTGCACTTTGTTGGCTTTGAACTCATCCAGAGCGCGTTTGCGCTGGCCCTGGGTTTTGCCGCCATGTATGGCAGTGACTTCAAAGCCGCGGCTCTGTAGCTCTTTTTCGAGCCGTTCCACGTTGCGCTGAGTGCTTTCGAAGATGATGCTTTTGGCAACAACTGGCTCGATGAGCAGGTTGTGCAACGCTTCGAGCTTGTTAGTCTTGTCAGTGTACGGAATGACGTCCTGGTGCACGTTTTCGCTGGTATCGCTTTGCTTTACGCTCACGGTCACCGCTTCGGGGCTAAAACTGTCTATGATGTCGCTAACGCGGCGGTCCATGGTAGCCGAAAAGTAAAAGCTTTGGCGTTCAGCCGCACATTCGCTCAGTAACGTCTTTACATCATTCACAAAGCCCATATCGAGCATACGGTCGACTTCGTCGAGCACGATGATGTTGAAGTCGCTAAGGTTTAATGTCCCTTGATCTATGTGGTCTTTTATACGGCCAGGCGTACCGATGACAAGACGTGGTTTAGCACGCAGGTCCTTCAGCTGTGGGCCGTAAGCCGAACCGCCAATGAGTAGTGCGCCTACGAAACCACCGCCCTTGCCCATAAAGCGACACTCGTCTTCGATTTGCATCGCAAGCTCACGGGTCGGTGCGACGATAAGTGCTTTGGCGTCTTTGGTCGTCATAATGCGGTTCAGAATAGGTATGGCAAAGGCTGCCGTCTTACCGGTACCGGTACTGGCGATTCCTACGATGTCCTTACCAGCCAGGCCGAGTGGCACCGTCTTGTCCTGGATGGGCGTGGGGTGCAAAAAGCCTTTACGGGCGAGGTTGGCGTGTATGCGCTGGTCGACATCGAAGTCCAAGAAACTATGTTCCGGAGTGTATTCTTCGGCCGTGACAGGCTGAGCGACTTTGACGAACTTCGCCGGGTTTATGTACTGGCCGTGCTTGTTACCGCGCGGTTTGCGCTGCTCACGAGGTTTGCGCGAAAATGGGGTTCGGCTACTTTTGTAGGCGAAACCTTGACGAGAATTATGTGGCATAAAAAATGAATCCTTTAGTTGTAGTTAGTTTAGATTTACTATCGTGATTGTTATGGAATCCGATGAGTAAAACTACGAACAACTCTAGGATTCATTCTGTGCGAATATGACTCTCTCGCACTAACAATGCTTATACATTAGCACAATTGCTTGTCAAATGCAAGCTTTACTTACATATGATGTTGGGCAGCTACTTTTGATGTTTACGTTTGTTGGGTTTGGGTTCGCACTTAACAAAGGTGGGGATTCTCCGAGGTGAATTCGAACAGTTACCTCATCCACCCCTACTACTGGGCACACGCGTCAATATAATTCGTAGGTGATGCACTGGTAACCGGCACGATGGTAGCTTTCATCGTCTGGCCTCCTCGACTGAGCGGTATGTTCTCCGGTTGTGTCAGTCATGAAGTATGCGCAGAGTTGAAATGCCTTTCGGTCCTGCATAGGAACATACGTGTAGTTAGCTGCGCGCTCTGCAATCTTGAACTCTTTGCTGTATTCTCCTCTGCTGGCAATCTCGCGAGCCGTTCCTTCGGGTAAGCGATTCTGGTTATCGGTTGCCATCCCATGAATATCTTGTTCCATGAGGTGAAAATCGTATTCGATTTGTCGGTCTTTACTAGCACCGCTATGGTCACGAGCATAGACTCCAAAACCTACCAGCCCGCCAACTACCACGCAAGCGACAATCGCCACTGAAGCCCCTTTCTTCGTCCTAAGCACACTGAATCGAGTTACGGTAGCCACGATGAGAGTAGCTGCCAGAAGAGCCACCGATGCGAAAAGAAACACCGTGCCCAACATCGCGGATGTATCCCTGAATCCTACTCCAAAGATATGTGTGGCTACTGAATTGGCGCTATCGTCTGTGTCGCCGAAGTCGATTAGGAAAAAGCCGTGCAGGAACGTACTGACATAAAACAAGGTAAGTAGTAGGGCTTCCGGCGTGGTAACGAGCCGTTCAAGCTTGTACTGTGGGCTTGTTTGTATGAGAAATGCTATGCCTAGCAATACCACAAACAAGGCTGGCGCTACCAGGAACATGTAAGCTAGCTGTAGCCAGCCAGCACTACCCAGCATCCCCCGGCCAAAAGTCAGCCAGAACGGCATAATAACTACCATTGGCCAGAATAGTTTAGAAACAATACGGCGCAAGTTCAGCATACGCTCAGTATAAGCATTGCTCTGCTTCGGTGCAATGTTCCGCTTACGCTTTGTTGCGTTTGCTAGCGGCTACTTTTGTTGGCGTTTGCGCTTGTTGGGGTCGAGTTCGCGTTTGCGGAGGCGCAGGTTTTTAGGGGTAACTTCGAGGAGTTCGTCGTTTTCGATGAAGTCGAGGCACTGTTCCAGGCTGAAGATGGTCGGCGGCGTCAGCTGCACGACACCGTCGGATGAGCTACTGCGCATGTTGGTCAGGTGTTTGGCCTTACAGACATTTATTTCCATATCTTCCTGGCGGGTGTTGAGACCGATAATCTGGCCGGCGTAGACCTTTTCGGCTGGGCCGATGAACGTCGTACCGCGAGCTTCGGCGTTCTGCAATGCGTACGGAGTTGAAACGCCTTGCTCGAAGCTGATGAGTACGCCGTTACGCAGCTGTTGCAGTTCGGCACCCTTCGGTTGGAAACCGGTGACCAGGCTGTTCATGACGATAGTGCCTTTGGTGTTCGTGAGTAGGATGTTGCGCATACCGAGAAGTGCGCGGGTAGGCATCTCGTAGACTAGTTTCGTGACACCCTTGGGGCTCGCAAACTGTTCCTTCAAGGTTGCACGGCGTTGGCCGAGCTCCATTTGCACGGTACCGACATGTTCGGCAGGAACTTCGATAATCACTTCTTCGACTGGTTCGACGACCTGGCCGTTTTCTTCGTGCGTCACCACTTGCGGGCGACCGACTTCGAACTCAAAGCCTTCGCGGCGCATGGTTTCTATCAGCACGCCCAGATGCAGCTCGCCGCGGCCGGCGACCGTAAAGCCGATTCCGTCGTCGCCGACTTGCAGGCCGACATTGGTTTCGAGCTCTTTCTGCAAGCGGTCGGAAATCTGGCGGGAGGTGTTGAATTCGCCTTCCTGGCCCTTGAATGGGCTGGTGTTTGGGCCGAGATAAATGCGCAAAGTCGGAGCTTCGACCTCAATAACTGGCAGAGCTTCCGGTTCGTTCGCATCGGCGATGGTTTCACCGATTTTCGCGTCGGCTATACCAGTTAGCTGCACGATGTCGCCCGCCACACCACCAGGAACTTCAAACTTGGAAACGCCGTGGCTCATAAAGACGAGTTCGACTTTGGCTTTGGTCTGCGTGCCGTCTTTTTTGCAAAGCGTCACTTGATCGCCAGGGTTTACCTTGCCGCGAGTGATGCGGCCGATGGCGTATTTACCCTTGTAGGTATCCCACGCCAGTGCGGTAACGAGCATCTGGAATGGTTTGTCTAGTTCGATACTTGGAGCCGGGATCTTTTCGATAATAGCGTCAAAAATCGGGTCGAGGTTGCCGTCGACACTTGGGTCGGCAGGCACTTCGCCCCAGGCTTTGCCGTCGCGGCCGATGGCATAGTAAACCGGGTAGTGCAGCTGGTCTTCGTGCACCGCGAGTTCTAGGAACAGGTCAGCGAGCTCGTCTTCTACCTCGGAAATGCGTGAACCGGGCTTGTCGATTTTGTTAATGATAACGATAGGCTTTAGTTCGGCTTCAAGCGCCTTTTCCAGCACGAATTTGGTCTGAGGCATCGGGCCTTCCTGGGCATCGACGATGAGGATGCAACCATCGGCCATATTCAGCGTGCGTTCGACTTCGCCGGAAAAATCAGCATGGCCGGGTGTGTCGATGATGTTTATGCGGTAGTCGCCATGCTGTACGGCCGTGACTTTGGCAGTAATAGTAATGCCACGTTCGCGCTCTTGGTCGCCGCTGTCCATAATCAAAGTCTGCGACATTTCCGCCTGATTATCCCGAAATGTCTGCGACTGCTTCAGCAGCCCATCCACCAGCGTCGTTTTCCCATGGTCGACGTGCGCGATTATAGCTATATTGCGAATCTTGGATGGGTCTTGTGTCATTGATTTATACCAGTATTAACTAAGGCTTCACGATTCGTGTCATTCTGAGCGGCAGCTAAGCATCCTTACCCGAGATGTTTCGTTACACTCAGCATGACGCGCTTTGTGGCAGCGCTGCTTATTGTTGGCTAAATTATAGCATAAAAGTTGTGCAAGGTAAAATGCTTACTCACCGAGAGCGAGAATGTGGTCGTTCGCGGTCAACAGAGCATCGATTTCTGACTGACACACAAGGCCAAGTGCGACTGCCAGCTTTTCTTCGTCGGCAGAGGTTACGGGAACGCCGTATTGTTTTTCGGGAACTTCAACCATACCGAAAGGGTTTGGTAAGGTATTTCCTGTCATGTGTCTACTATAGTCCGAAGTTGTAGGAATGTGTAGCTTTCGCTATACTATAAGCACTAACATGCGTAGCATAAACCTCTCGTGAGTACTCCAGTCATTATCTTAGTTGTCGCCACGACGGTGGGAATATCGGCCGTTTGTTCGGGGTTGAATGTGTCGATAATGGCGCTCGACCAGGCGGACCTAAGGCGCAAGGCGAAGCTGGGCGACCGCGACGCCAAGCGCGTTCTGCCACTGCGGCGGAAGATTCATCTGACGCTTTCGGCCATATTGCTCACGAACGTTGCCGCCGTGTCGGCCACGTCGTTGGTGCTGGAAAGTGTGTTCTTCGGCCTGGTGGCAGGCATTTTGAGCACACTGCTGATAGTCGTATTCGGGGAGATTCTACCACAGGCGCTGTTTGTCCGCCGCGCGCTGCAGTTCTGTTCGCGGCTGACACCCCTGCTCTATACCATGATTTTCATCACTTACCCCATCTCCAAACCGCTGCAGCTGCTACTCGACGGCTTGTTCAAAGGCGAGCGGGCACGCCTGCAGACCCGTCACGAACTGGGCCTGATGATAAGCGAGCACCTGGGTACCAAAGAAAGCGAGCTCGACGAAGACGAGGTGGAGATAATCCGCGGTGCGCTGCAGCTGAGCGAAAAACGCGTCCGCGATATAACCACGCCGATGAGCCACGTATACTGGCTCACCCCGCAGACGGTTATCGACAGCGAGCGGATAGACGAAATCAAAGCCAGCGGCCACAGCCGTATACCCATTTTCAACAAACAGAAAACGATTTGCTACGGTGTATTGCTCGTCAAACAGCTGGTCGATATAGACTTCGACGATTACCCGCCGCAAGTTACGGATTTGCCGTTGCACCCCACGCAAACGGTTGGCAGCATGACCGCACTCGACACCATGTTCCGCAAATTCATCGGGGCGCACACCCACCTGATGCCGGTCGAAAAAGACGACAAGATTATCGGCGTCATAACCATCGAAGACCTCATCGAAGAAATCGTCGGCCACGAAATCGAAGACGAAACCGATGTGAGCGCAAGCAGAACGTAGAACGAAGAAAGACGAACGACGAAGCACAGCCGCGAAAAGCGGCTGTTCATTAATCGTGGCCGCCTCGGCCATACAGCGCTCCGGCCATTGCAAAAACCGATTAGCCGGAGGCTGTCGGGCACAGATTAGCCAGACGCTTCGCCCCTTGTGGGCCGACCGAAGGGAGTTCGGCTGGCTAGTCTGTGACTGACAGGTGGAGGCTAGTCGCGTTTTTGTTCCTGGCCGGGAGTTTTTGCTACTTTTGTCGGGACAAAAGTAGGTAGGCGTTTTGAAGAAAAGCAGAAGATGGACCCGCCGCGGCGGGTGACGGGGGTGGGGTTACGCCGTGCGCCAGTTTTCGTTGCGCCCCAGTACGGCAAGCAACCGTGCCTGTATGGAGCGGCGGCCATCGGGCACTAGTGACATGAGCTCGTCGTTGCGGAGTTCGTCGCTCCGCTGGGCGATACGTTCAAATATTTCGGCCGCCAAACCTTCGTCGAATTCGACCGGCACACCTATGGCCTGCCCCAGGTCCCACGCATGCGCGAGCTGGTCGGTCGCCGCTTCTTGCAAGTACTGCGCGACCGGCACGTCACCGTACGACAGGTGCGCCATGGCCCGGGGGTCACAGCGCCGCACCGCCTCGCTGGCGGCCACCGCGCGGGTACGCCACGAAGCGATGGGGTTCGGGCCGAGCAGGTCGCCGTCGTGGCGATTGCCGACACTTCCGATGGTTTCACCCATGATGATGTCGGGCACCCATGCCAATTCGTACAGCATGTGCTTGAGCAGTGTGCGCACCGTCCATTCGGTATCGGGGGTCGGCAGCTCCATATGTTCGGGGCGGAGTTGGACGATTACCTCGCGGACCTGGTCAAGCACATACAGAAAATCTTTCTTTGGCTTCATCCATCTATCCTCTAACGAAACATGTACCTTGTATAGTACGGGTTCGGGCGGCAGAAAAATGTAAGCCATCTTATAAAACGTACGAAATAATGTTGCGAAAAAGTCACCCCCATTCGTAATCACCAATACCCAAATCCCGATAACCAAGAATGGCTGGATTATCAATGACATAACGTCCGAAACAAACCCCAGCACAAGCCACGGGCATTTCAGTCATTTGTGAATTACTTGGTCATTGTGGCTTGGTACTTGGTCATTCCCTATTGTAACTGGGTTACAATAGGGTGATGGATGTGAGACCGTTGGCCGAACGAATGAGACCCCAGACGCTTGCCGAAGTTATCGGACAAGATAATTTGACGGCGGCCGGTAAGATAGTGCACGAGATTATCGAGAAAAAGCAGCCAACCTCACTCATTTTGTGGGGGCCGCCCGGCTCGGGCAAAACCACGCTCGCCCGAATTATCGCCAGCCAAACCGACGCGGCGTTTATAGAGCTTAGCGCCGTTACGGCCGGCAAAGCAGATGTGACGCGAGTGATAGCCGACGCGCAGGTAAACCAGCGGCTCGCCCAGCGCACCATACTGTTCGTAGATGAGATTCACCGGTTCAACAAAGCCCAGCAAGACGCCTTTCTGCCGCATGTCGAAGACGGCACCATCATCCTCATCGGTGCCACCACCGAAAACCCCAGCTTTGAAGTTATAAACCCGCTGTTGAGCCGCTCCAGAGTACTCGTACTGGAGCCGCTTGACATAAGCGCTATTAGCACCATTGTCAAGGGAGCGGCTAAGGAGTTGAAGCTGAATGCCAAAAAGCTGCCCACTAAAAGCATCGACCTCATAGCTCGTTTGTCTGGTGGAGACGCAAGAGTTGCCCTCGGCATCCTGGAGCTGACAATCCAACTATCCGACAATAAGACTATCTCGACGACTCTGGTTGAAACCGCCGCCCAGACCCGCCTCCCTGGTTACGACAAAAAAGGCGAAAACCATTACAACGTCATTTCGGCGTTCATAAAGTCGATGCGCGGCTCGGACGCGAACGCTGCATTGTATTACTTAGCGCGGATGCTACAGGCGGGCGAAGACCCGAAGTTTGTAGCACGGCGCATGGTGATTTTCGCCTCCGAGGATATAGGCCTGGCTGCACCCGCCGCGCTCAATTTGGCCGCTTCCACCTTCATGGCCGTCGAACGAATCGGCATGCCCGAGTGCCAGTACAACCTCTTCCACTGCGCAGCCGTACTGGCCAAAGCCCAGAAGAGCCGCGAAGTCGCCGATGCCATGCACGCCGCCCTCGCCGCCGCCAAACAGTACCCCGACCTCCCCGTCCCACTCACCCTCCGCAACGCCCCGACCAAACTGATGAAAGACCTCGGCTACAACGCCGGATACCACTGGCAAGCCAACTTCAAAGCCGACGGCGGCTTCCTCCCACCCGAACTCCAAGACCTTAAGCTTTTCAACGACTAAACATATAAGCTCAAATGTGGAAGTACAATATGGAGTATAGTAGTACGTAGCGTTACATAAGGAGTTCGCGATGCCTAGACATGCAGCACCCGAAAAACCACTTAGCGAAAGACAAGCCAAGAGACTAAACAGTCAAATAGTAGAGGCTGCGCTTGCTGCAGTCGAGGCACCCGCAGAAGGACATATTCCCTCCGCAAGAGAAAGCCTTATCGCCGACCGCTACCACTTCTTGCGTGATACTACTCAGCAATTTACTTCTCAGGAACCGCTACCGAACTGGTTATGGCTCTTTGGTATTACAAAGAAGGACGCTTTTAACGCCCTTGCCGGAATGGTCTTGGCAGATGAGGCGTGGGACTCGATGCTCCCCGAGGGTAGGCTGGCGGGCTTAACGACGTTAGCCGAAGGAAGACACCACGCCAGCGAATCCATGCAATTAGAGGATAGACACTTAGAGAATAGAGAATTTCCGGCGTTACATACCTGAAAAGGGCCCAGGCTCGCTTCATCCTTCACTAGCACAGTGCTACAATGGAAACACTATGAGCGACGACCAGTTTACTAAGCTATTCAAATACATTGAGGAATTCCGTAAGGACGTCAACTCTCGTTTCGATGCCCAAGATAAGAAGATTGCCGATATTACCGGGGCAATCGCTGAACTATCCGCGCAAGTACGCGATTATCATAATGAAACCATCATGCTCAGTCATCAGGTCGACAAGCTCCGCGACGCCATAAAGCAAATCGCCGAAGAAACTGGCGTCAAACTCCGCGTCGCGCTGTAAACCGGCTTCAAAGCCGACGGCGGCTTCCTCCCGCCCGAACTCCAAGACCTTAAGCTTTTCAAAGACTAAATTCACATTTTTCTTATCTGTTAGAGGACTGTTCTCTAACAGATAGCCGTTCAGCGCAAGCCGGGTGGGATTATGCAGATAAGGCTGGCCGGGGCGGTATCGTATGCTTCGAGCACATGGCGTGCGACCAAAGCCCGCATGGCTTCATCTTGTTGTCTGTGCGATTCGCTGGAGGCGAATACATCCATGCCTACGACAAACGCCAGCGCACCGGCCGTCATGCCTAGTCCGATGGGCGTGTCGAGAAAACCCAGCTCATTTGCTTTGTAGACACCGAACAGCGCCGCTGCACCAGCCACCGTATGCACAGCGCCGCGCTCCAAGCTGCGTCTGCCCCGTAAATCCTGTATATCCTGCGGTTGATACCCGGCGTCTATCGCGAGGTGCGTCAGCATGCCCTGAAGGGTGCGCGAAAGTTCTTCCGAACGTCCGGCGAAATACTCCTCGGGGCCACTGCTGGCCGGCACGCTTCTGTGCGCCATGGTGTTTCGGTGCTGGCCAGACGGGTTCACTACATTTGGCGGTGCGTCATCTGTCAGAACGCCAAGCTGCAACGTAGCAGTTTCGGTGTCATAGCCTGTCGTGTAGGGAGAGAAGTGGATGGTGTTCACACCGATTTGGCCTAAAGTCAGACCGTAGCTGGCCGACAAATCAGCGATTGCACCGGTGTCGACATGGATGGTGCCGATATAACTGTCTAGCTCGCTATCTCTGTATAGTAACGGCCTGGCCGGAAACTCTTCTAAGACCCGGTCCATACTCCCATCTCCCGGCTCCAAACCGCCCATTTTTGGCCAAAATCTGCCTGTGACTCGTCGACGTAACACCGTTACGCCTCCTCACCGCAAGCAGATTTTAACTCAAAACTGGACAACTTGGCCCAGGGATAGAAATTATGGACAGGGTCTAAGACGCTCATAGCCGTAGTATAGCAAGCTCTTGACGCGGTACTGTATGCAGGACTACTATTCGCTTATGGTAATGCGAGGCCATAGCTCGGCCGAAGTCATCCATTCTTTACGGCGACGCCCTGGGCCGCAAGAGCCGTTTGTGGCCCAAGAGATGCCCGCCGCCACAACATTGTCCCCGGAAGACCATACCGCCTTATTGGCGCTTATGAACCAGCGACGGCAAGAGGCTGTGGCTAGGCGGCTCGCCGAGGAATTTGCGGCGCAGATAGCACTCCAAACCCAGTCTCCATCTCCGCAAGTGCCAGCGGATGAGCAAGCCTATGCGCAGTCACAAAGTCCGCCAGGCTTGTACGTCGAAGGGATAGCGGCGTAGTGCTACACTTATGGTTATGACGTATATTTCGAAATACCGTGCGAGCCGTATCGCCAGTTTGCTGGCGATTTTAGTTATTACGTACTGCTTTTTCCGAGCGATACCACCGGGGTTGGGTGGCGAGACCCACGTGGTTAAGATTTGGCTGGGGCTTGCGTTTCTTGCCTCTGCTGTCGGCATCGCCTGCGCAATGACAACCTACTACTTTCTGGCGAAGTCAAAGACACAGAACACCGGCAAAGAGGCCGTTGCGATTTTGGGTACAGCCGGCGCAAAACACTCCAAACCCAGCGAAGCTGCTCCATCGAAAACCCGTCAAAAGAGCGTATAATCATAAGTAAGATGGCTGCTGGCATTGTTATAGATAAGCTGACAAAAGTGTATCCGGGGGCGGGTGTACCGGCGCTGGATGCGTTGAGTTTGCATGTCGCAGAGGGCGAGGTGTATGGGTTTTTGGGCGCGAACGGCGCCGGGAAATCGACGACCATACGGCTGCTTATGAATTTTCTGCAGCCAAGCAGCGGCACCGCGAAGGTCGCGGGGCTCGACATAGTCAAAGACAATGTAGCGGTAAAAAAGCACGTCGGCTATCTGGCTGGGGATGTGGCGTTGTACCCGAAAGCGACCGGCAAAGAACTGTTGGATTATCTTTCGAGCCTGCAGGGTACCGACAACCGTGACTATCGTACCCAGCTGGAGCAACGGTTCGAGGCCGAAACCGGCAAACGTATCGGCGAGCTGAGCAAGGGTAACCGGCAGAAGATAGGAATCATACAGGCGCTGATGCACCGACCGAGCGTGCTGATACTGGACGAGCCGACCAGCGGCCTGGACCCGCTGATGCAAGAGGTGTTTTACGAAAGCGTGCGCGAGGCACGCGGACGTGGGGCGGCAGTTTTCATGAGCAGCCACAACTTGGCCGAAGCCCAAGGTTTGTGCGACCGCGTCGGCATTATCAAACATGGCAAGTTGGTGCGCGAGCAGGCGGTGGCCGACATGGGCAACCTCACGACCCCGACGCTTACCGTAACCTTCCGCAACCATGACAGCATAAACGCGCTGAAGAAAGAAAAGGCGCTGAAGATTCTGGAGCAGACCGACAGCAACGCGCTGCGCTTGCAGCCGACCGGCGAGATTGCCCCTGCCCTGGCGGCACTTTCCAAACACGGCATTGTGTCTATAGCCAGCGAACGGGCCGACCTGGAAGATGAATTTTTGAACTTCTACGGCGACAATTCGGAGGCCAACACATGATAGCGACGTTACTATGGGAGCTGCGGCAGCGCAAAACGGCTATATTGTGGTGGACCATTGGCAGCCTGATTTTGACGGTAGCGATTTTGTCGCTCTACCCGTCCATCCGCGACCAGGCAAACCAGCTGAACCAAGTCATCAACCAGCTGCCGCCCGGCATCCGCGACCTGAAAACCGGCGGCGCCGCCCAAGTAGATGTCGCCGACCCGGTGCAGTTCCTGAACTCGCAGTTGTTCTACGCAACCCTACCGATACTCTGGATAATCTTAGCTATAACTCGCGGCGGAAGTGTGTTGGGGCGCGATGAGCAGAACCACACACTCGAACTTTTGCTGGCGCGACCCATTGGCCGAGGTAATTTACTGCTCGCAAAGGCGCTGAGCCTGGTGGCCGAATTCGCTGTAGTAGCCGGTGCAACCCTGCTCGCCATAGTCCTGCTGACTCCACACTTTAGCATGCATATCGGCACGTGGCACTTGGCAGTCGCAACCTTCTACACCGCCGCTTTTTCCCTAAGCTTTGGGCTCGTAGCCTTTACTTTGCAGGCCGCCAGTAGCCTTACACGACGGGCAGCCGTGGCCGTAGCTGTGGCGTTTGGCTTCGGTGGCTATATGCTAGCTTCCTTGAGTGGGCTAACGGATTGGCTCAAAACACCGGCCAAATTTGCACCGTACCATTACTTTGCACCCGACAAAATACTGCACGGCGAATCGGTCGCCGGCCTAAACATTTACCTCTGGGCTATACTCATCCTGACAATAGTCATTTCCTACCTCGGCTTCCGCCGCCGCGACATCAGCTGAGAGCAGTAGAAGGTACGTAGTGAGTGCCGTCAATCCGATGGTGTTTTTGCGACCTAGCCGAAGACTGGTATAGTGGTGACATGGAAGCACCGGCAATCAGTGTCAAACATCTCGTGAAACGCTACGGTGTATTTACCGCCGTAGACGATGTTTCGTTCGACGTACCGGCCGGTTCTATTTTTGCCTTTTTGGGCACCAACGGCGCGGGCAAAACCACAACCATCAGCTGCCTGACGACCATTACGGGTGCTAGCGCTGGCACCATAGAAGTGCATGGACACGCCGTCGGACACGCCGATGACCTCATACGGCGTGATATCGGGGTGGTTTTCCAATCATCACTGCTTGACCCTTTGCTGACCGTACGCGAAAACCTGCGCAGCCGCGCCCGGTTTTACAACCTTGGTGCGAACACCGATGCTCGAATTGCCGAGCTCGTAGAACTTATCGACTTAAAGGCCATCGTGGATAAGCCGTACGGCACACTTTCTGGCGGCCAGAAGCGACGGGCGGATATTGCCCGCGCGTTACTACACAAACCAAGTATTCTTTTTCTGGATGAACCGACCGCCGGGCTCGACCCGCAAAGCCGTGAAACCGTCTGGCAAGCCGTATACGGTCTGCAGGCCAAAACCGGCCTAACCGTGTTCTTGACTACACACTATATGGAAGAGACTGAACGGGCCGATACGGTGTACGTTATAGACAAAGGCAGTATTATCGCGCACGGCACGCCGACCGATTTACGGGCGTCGTACGCCAAAGACATCCTGACGCTTACCCTCACTCAGCCGGCCCAGCTTGCAAAATCGCTGCGCAGCGAAGGCTACCATGTTACCCAGAAAGGCGACGTATGCTCAGTCGCGGTCGGCTCAAGCCAGGCTGCGCTGAACATTTTGAAGCGCCATGAAAAACAAATCACTGATTTTGAATTCCGGCACGGTTCCATGGACGACGTATTCCTGCAATTGACCCGCAGCCACGAAGGAGCGGAAGCGTGATTACAACCCTGACCCTCCGCAACCTGCGTATATTTTTCCGCGACCGGATGGGTGTGTTTTTCGCCCTACTGTCTCCGCTTATCATGCTGGTGCTGTACATATTTTTCCTGGGCAATGTACAGGTGGAAGATTTGCAGGACAAGTTCGCACATGCCGGGAGCGGCACTATACAGGCGTTTGTGAGTTCCTGGGCATTCGCCGGGATTCTGATGATTACCACGCTTACGACCGCGCTGGCGGCACTGAATGTTTTTGTCGAAGACCGCGCTAGCGGCCGCTTCAAAGATTTTATGGTTTCGCCGGTCAGCAGACGGCAGCTGATTGCGGGCTACATGGCATCTACGTTCATCATTTCGTTGCTATTGACCACCCTAGTACTAGTGGTTGGCCAAGTGTACTTCCGGCTAACGGGCAATCCCTTTACAGGCTGGCAGAATTTGGCAGCAGGCTACGGCTATATTGCACTTTCGTCGGCATGTTTTTCTGCGCTGTGCAGCTTTTTCGTTACCTTTGTAAAAACAACGGCGGCCTTTACTTCCCTGAGTGTCATCGTGGGCACAGCTGCAGGCTTTCTGGCAGGGATATACATACAGCCTGGCACTTTGTCGGCTGGCGTAGTCAAAGTCATCAACTGCTTGCCGTTCGCCCAGTCGAGCACCATAATCCGCAAACCATTTACCGAAGTAGCCGCGCAACAGCTCACAGCCGGGCAGCCCGAAGCAGCAGTACGCCTGAGCCAGCACTACGGTATCGATGCCTTGCAAATCGGTGGGTACCAGCTGAAGCCCGCGGGCATTATAGTTATATTCACGGGCATTATTGTAGCTTTTACCCTGCTGGGAGCCTGGCGTCTCCGCACAAAAATCAATTGAATGGGCTACGCCAGCGCCACCAGACGTTCGGTCTTAAACCCTGCGAATCTGCTCCCAAGGCAGGCCGGGTTTGCCGAAGTGGCCGTAGGCGGCTGTTTGGCTGTAGATAGGGCGGCGTAAATCAAGCCGTTCGACGGCGCCACCCGCCCTAGTCGCTCCCCATCTCGGCTTTCACCACCGCGACATTAGAGTAAGTTGTTGATGTCGGAGTCGAGCTGGGAGGTGTCGAGGCCCTGGTCTATGTCGGCGGTATTCAGGCTGGCGTCGTCTTTGGCGACATCGCCCGAAGAAGTGTAGCTGCTGGAGCTAGTGGTCTTAGCCGGTTGCTGCTGGGTCGCAGTCGTTTTGGTAGCGGCAGCATCGTCCTTGTGCTTGGTGGCGACACGGTAGCCTATGAAGCCGACGAGCGCCAAGGCCAGTACGACGGCAGCTATGCCGAGGTGGAAGCTGCCGTGCTGGTTTAGTGAAGGTTTACGCATCAGTTCGTACTCCCAGTGTTGCTGCTGGCCGCTTGCTTGGCTTCACGGACAGCCTTTAGCAGGTCTTTCAGGGATTGCATGTAGGCCTTGAGCTTGTCGCGCGCATCCCCCGCGGCAGTGCGGTAGGCGGCGACGGCTTGGGCGTTGGTGTCTTTGGTGCAATCGATGGTTGGCTTCAGGCTATCGAGCGTAGCCTGGGAAGTCGCCGAAGCAGCCTTTGCTGCGTTGACCGCAGCGACCAGACTGTCGTAGTTGGCGACAGTCAGGTTTTTGTCGGTTTTGTAGGTCTGAACTTTTGTGAAGATGTTGTCGAGTTTAGTCTGAAAGTCGGCGGTATTTTTAGCAATGGACGACACGCGCTGGTCGACACCGCTTTTACGGGCGGTACACGAGGTTTCGCGGGCGGCCTGGGTTTTCTGCTTGGCGGTCTTTTTCAGGTCGTCTATCTGCTGTTTGGCACGGTTCTGGAAGTTGGTTTTGACAGTGTCGTCGGGTTTCGTGTCGTCCGAGTTGGATTTGTTGCTTGCCTGCTCGGTGAGCGTGACATGGCCACGGTTCGAGCTGGACGAGCTGTTGTCTTCGTCCTGCGAGTTGCTATGGGCGAAGGCTGGGACGCTGGCCGATGCGGCTACCAGTATGACGAGTGAGGTGGAGGCGACGAGTTTTTTGACTGTTGTCATGCATATTCCTTGTGGTTACACAGTATTTCTATAGTACGCCCCTTGTCGTACAAAACAAACCCCGCGGCAACCGGTCCAGCTTCTTTCCCTTCCAAAACACCATGACACTTTTGAATCGCAAAACCGGGGTCCCCGCGAAACCTGTTTCGCGGGGTGGAGAAGTGTCCAAAACTCCCCGGCCAGGCTCCACTCACTCGGTCAGCTGTTGTAAAGCCCGACAACCCTGCGGAGAACTCGCTCCGAGGGGTCGCGGAGTAACCTGCGGACTCCCGCTGCGCGAACAAACAGCTCCTCGGCTCCTCACTTCGTTTGGAGGAGTTGTCGGTTTGACGAACAGCTGAGCCGGGTTCCTTCCGAATGGCCGGCAGAGAGCTGGGTGGCCCTGACAGGCCACGGTTTGATAACATCCGCCAGAGGCGGATGCCCTTGTTACCTGTTACTTTTTACTTGTTACTTACTATCTGCTCCCACGGCAGGTCGGGTTTGCCGAAGTGGCCGTACGCAGCGGTTTGGGAGTAGATGGGCTGGCGCAGGTCGAGCTGTTCGACGATGTTCTTGACGCTTGGAATGAGTAGTTTGCGGGCAAAGGTGACGATTTTGTCGTTTGGCCTTTTCCCCGTGCCGAAGGTGTCGATGGTAAAGTTTACCGGCTCTTTGGCGCCGATATAGTACGCCAGGGCGACTTCCACACGGTCGGCCAGCCCTGCCGCCACGATGTTTTTGGCGATGTAGCGCGCGGCGTACGCACCGCTGCGGTCGACTTTGCTCGGGTCTTTGCCACTGAACGCGCCACCGCCGACACGGGCGAATCCGCCATAGCCGTCGACGACTATTTTGCGGCCGGTCAATCCGGAATCCGATGACGGACCAGGCGTGTTCCACACCCCCGTACCGTTCACGACGATATCTTTTTCGGACACAAAATACCCATAGCGCTTGAGCACCGGCGTAATGATGACCTCATACACATCTTGGCGCACGCGTTCCAGGCTTATGTCTTCGTCGTGCGGCACGGCTATGGTAACGTGCTCCACGCCGACCGGCTTGCCGTCTTCGTAGCGGATGACTACTTGTGCCTTGCCGTCCGGGCGCAAATGCGGCAACCGGCCGCTTTCGCGGGATTCATCTATAGCCTTCGTCAGTGCATGTGCGATGCTGATAGGCGCCGGCAAATATTCCGGTGTTTCGTTCGTAGCATACCCGAACATCAGGCCCTGGTCCCCTGCGCCGAAGTCGTCCACACCGACCGAGATTTCGGGGGACTGCTGGTGCAGGTAGTTTTCAACCGGCGACTGGTCGCTGAAGCCCCATTCGGGCCGCGTATAGCCAAGCTCGGCGATTTTCTTCCGGGCGATGGCTTCGGCATCGATTTTCGCGGTCGTATTGATTTCGCCCGCCAGAATAACCCGGTCGTGCGCCACCAGTGTCTCGACTGCCGTGCGGCCGTTCGGGTCTTGTGCTAACACGGCATCGACGATAGCGTCCGAAATGGCATCGGCGACCTTATCGGGGTGCCCTGCGCAGACCGATTCACTCGCAAAGCTCTGCACGCCCGCCAGTTGCTCGTCTATCTGACGAGTCGTAGCAGTTTTCCCCTTTGCGATAGTTTGTGTTGACATAAAAATATCCTTTCTGCCGCGTACGGACAAGAAAGGATATTTAGAGAATTCTAAACATCTTCCCCTACCGACGTCGGCGGGCTAGACGGAGCACCACGCCTTGCTTAGAGGTAGGTTGCTGGCAGGTCATAGAGCTAGATCTCTCGCTGCACTCTGTATATTTGATTGTTAAGCCCTTTAAGCTTACCACGCCCCTAGCCAAAAGCCCAAACATTCTGTATAATCACCGAAGTTGCAGCAAGAATCATATCCTTCATTCTTCTTTCAACATTCTACATTCTGTTTCTTGGGGATTGGCCAAGTGGTAAGGCACCGGGTTCTGGTCCCGATATCGGGG
>CAZEMC010000006.1:29676-123539 GCA_964513385.1 uncultured Candidatus Saccharibacteria bacterium
TTGGGGATTGGCCAAGTGGTAAGGCACCGGGTTCTGGTCCCGATATCGGGGGTTCGAATCCCTCATCCCCAGCCAGGAAGCAAATACTTGAATCCCTCATCCCCAATCAGAATAAATGCATTCGAATCCTTGTCCGTCCTGTCGGACAGACAGGCCCAGTCTCACTCCCAACTTCCTAAACCGCTTTACGCGTGGTGTAGAATGGATTTATAACGAAGGAGGTGAGACATGCGAAGTTTGCGTCAAAGTTCCGAGGGTCTGAGCACGCCTATTATCATCTTGGTTGCCGTAGTCGCGGCCATTGTGGTAGCGGGCGGCGCGTACTACATAGGCTACAACAAAGCCAAGTCCGATGCCCAAGCCAAGTACAACCAGCAGGTCAGCACGGTCGAACAAGACCTGCATAAAGCGAAGTCTACCGCGTCCGACACGCTCGCCGATGGGCAAGAAGCGCTGCATGACACAGCTGCCGAAGGCCAAGCAACCATTGAGTCGCTGCAGACCGAAAACACGGAACTCAAAAAGGTCATCGAAGCCCAAAACCAAAAGATTACTGACCTGCAAAAGCAGCTCGAAGAGGCTTTGCAAGCCAATACCCCACAGTAATGCAATTCCCTGCTATCATTAAGCCATAAAGAGGTACGCTCATGCAGTCTTCCAAGGGTAAACGTTCCAAAGTCTGGATAATTGTTATCATCGGTTTGCTAGGGGCGCTGCTCGTCGGGCTGCTCGTAAACAGGGTGCAAGCGGCGCATGATGAAATAGCCGCCGAAGATGCCGCTAAAAAGGAAAAGCTCGCCCACATCAAATACGCATACGAGCAAGCCAACGAAGAGTCGGCCCAAAAAGACGCCCTGACGGCCGGGGCCGTAAACCACGACCGGCTCAGGCAGTTCGTAACCAGTTCGCATGGGCAGGCGCGAGCTGTCGACACTACCGAACTGACGAACCAAATCAACACCATTTTGAGCCAAAACACCGACATCGTGTTCGGCGTTTCGATAAGGTATGTGAACAGTGGCGACGTGTACGACTACGGCAACACGGGCGCTATGACCGCCGCGAGCGTAACCAAAGTATTAACGGCCGTCGACTATCTAAAGCAAGTAGAGCTGGGTAAACGCAGCCTGGACACCATCATGGCGAACGGCCAGACCGCCCAAGCAAATATAGAAGATATGATTGTCGTCAGCGATAACGACGCCTGGCACGTACTGAACGAAAATCTGACTTACACGCAGCTGCAGCAGTATGCTCATAGCATCGGTCTGGCTTCGTACGATTACACCGACAACACTATTTCCTCGCACGACACTGCTCAACTCTTCGGTGACTTGTACGAGCGCAAGCTCATAAACGAATCAAATACGCAGTTACTATTGTCGTACATGGAGCGCGCGAACTACCGCGACCTCATCATCCCCGCCGTGCCGACGTACGACACGACATACCACAAAGCGGGCGAGTACTTGGAGAATCTGAATGATGCGGCGGTCATAACCAATGGTACGGACACGGTCGTCCTTTCCATCTACACCAAGAGCAAAGGTACCTATTCAAAATCCCGAGTAGCGGGTCTTATGCAACAAATTACCACTCCTACGCTAGCCACGTTTCATCTGAACTAAAGGCATCACATCCTGACTCTCGAATCCCTGCGTCCCGAGTCATCAGGTAAAAACGAAACTGCGAAATACCGCACATACTATTTTGTTGTCAGTAAAGCCTAGCCAGGCTATAGTAGGGATATAAGCTAAAGGAGAAAGTAATGGGTGAAATAATCGTCGGCATACTTGCCGTGTTAATCGGCGGTCTGTTCGCGTTCCAGGGCGGCAATCTAATGAGGGTGATTATTCCGTTCGTCGGGTTCTTTGCGGGCTTTTCCGCAGGCGCAGCCTTGGTCAGCGGCATCACTGGCGACGGCTTCTTAAGCACTGTGCTCGGTTGGGTAGTCGGCCTGTGCGTAGCGCTCCTGTTCGCACTGCTGGCGTATTTCTTCTACGCGTTCGCAATCATCTTGGCGTTCGCGGGACTGGGCTTTTCGCTGACCGCCGGCTTCCTTTCGTTCCTGCATCTGGACTGGAACTGGCTCGTCATCATACTGGGGACGGTCGTGGGGTTAGGGTTCGGCCTGCTGGCAGTTGTTAGCAACTTGCCTATGGTCACCCTCATCGTCGCATCATCGTTCTTCGGTATAGCTATGGTAATCTATGGCCTGCTGCTGGTATTCCACGTCGCAGAGTTCGGCGACTTCTCGAGCGGCAAAGTATACGTGTACATTAGGAGTCACGCCGGAATCTACATTCTTTGGCTGACAGCCGGAATCGCCGCGTCAATCGCACAAATCCGCATCCTCGGCGAGCAAATGAAGCTCACTCAGGAGTACTGGAACTCTTCGATGTCACTCAGCGAATTCGCACAGGCACAGAACGGCAAAGCGGCCGCCAAGAAAAAGGCCTGAGCTCCACGCGGTATGCTTACCTAAGGAAACAGAGTCGCATATGCGACTCTGTTTTTACATGTATGTCGGTAGAAAAGAACAAGGAGCTGGGACATGACGGCGGGTGGGTGCGGGGCGTGGACGCCAAGTTGCAGCGTCCACGCCCGCAGTTCACTCCACCGAGCATCAAGAGCAAGCCGTCACATAACGACCAGCCCCTTGTTCGCAGTCAAGCGAACCCGACCAGAACGTATCCGTACGCCGCCCGACCCCGCATGTTAACGCAGGTTGAGCACTGTCAGGTGTTTACGCTCTGTCTTCGCGCTTCCGCCCATGAAGAATGAGCGCGAGCAAGATTGCCCCGAAGAACACGAAAAAGCCCAAGAAGACGAGCTCCGGAATCGCCCGGATAAATTCCGGGAGAAAGCTCAGCAAGGACACATTCGTCCTCCTCAGCACCCAGAAGATAGCCATTCCCCCGAGAACGATGCTCAGCAGGATGATAAACCCCTTACGTACCATGGCTTCGCCTTTCTGCGACGGCCCGTGTCTAGTCGGTCGACAAGACTACCTGCAGTATCTCACCGGCTCGTCAAGCACGCAAGTTACTCGTATAATCTAGTGCCGACGTACCACATCATTTCACGGACGGCGTCCTTATTGGTTATGGTGCGGTTCGGGGTGGAATGTAAGCCTGAATACTTGACTTAAGTAATTATTAGTGTTATTATTAATAAAATCACTTGACCCGAGTTACTATGAGTCAGCCTGAAGTAGAGAACTCGATACAATCCAACCCATTTTTTGAGGTAGTCACTCCGTACTGTCAAACCCTTGAAAGCGTTGACGGAAGTATTGAAGAGCCGAGGCAATCCGACCCAGAAATCGTACTTGCCATGGTGTTGACCGCTATTAAAGCAGGTCATATGGCTTTTGGCGATGGCTACCAGATTGACGAAGAAGATATAGAGCATCGTTTTGCCGACGACAAACAAGACGTCTTCACTACTGGAGATACGAATGACCTTGAGTTGCTAAAAGTTATAAAAAGAGACGCCAAGTCCTCACCAAACCCTCTCCAACTGGTCGCTGCAGCATTTTTGGCGGCCGAGCATATGCCACCGGAAGGCTATGATGGCAAACGCATACCCACCCCGAGCAAAGGTAGGGAGACACTTGACCACCGGGTTTATCGTACAGCGATGACGTTCCTGCGAGCTTATGCTTCAGACCAGCATATAGACAAGGGCATTCGACAAAAAGTCTTTCAAATTACAAGTGATGCTGGAGTGGTAGATTCACAAGGCGATATCGCCCCTAACACCGCCCGGCAGATAGCAGACAGGTTCAGTGAAGATCCTGAGCTGCACGCCGCTAGCTACCTCTCGATTATGGCCAAAGATATTCTGCAGATGCTCGAACAACATTCTCCGCAAGAGGTTAATGATGGTATTTCCGAGGTTTACGCATCTTTAGTCAGACGCTATAAAGTCGGCATCGAGATGGACGAAACCGGCTGGACCATTTTGCCTATAGAAGAATGGGACAATCCAACCCAAGCCGTCCCGCAGGTAGATACGAACCCGGTCAATTTGAAGGATAAATTTGTTGATTGGCACCGACTAGAACGGCTTAAAAATTATGTACGAGAATGGCGCGGCGCTTATTTAGCTGTCGCAAACCTGAAGTCACAGGGCGATGAAGAATATTATGTGGCTGTCCTACCAGCAACCCTAGGACACCTAGCAGTAGAACATGCTATTGGCGATAACCCATCATCGGGTAACGCCGTATATGCATGGCGGGCAGAAAAAGGTATCGATGCAGATGAAACGGCGGTAACATGGCGCGGCGTGTTTAAGCAGACGAAGCGAATCGCTCGGGCACTTGGAGCCCGGCGCATGCTACATACCGAAAATCTTGATAGCAACCTACTAGACTATATGACCCGCCCAGCAGATAAGCTTGATGTCCCGAACTACGATAGAGCTTAACCCACAAAAATCATACCTCGAGTAAAAAGTCGTCCACTTCGACGCCCGCAACAATCCCACCACCATCAAAACCAAGCACCCCTTCGACCACACTTCGTAAAAGAAGTTTTTAAGAAGCTATCTCCAGTTTTGTTATACTTACCCCATGACTTTCGCGCCAAAACCACCACACTCGAAAGGTGAGCTCAACAGAGCTGGACGTTTACTTGCGACTGCTCAGCCAAATGGTTCTGCATACTATGACGCGCTTAGAGTTGTCAACGAATGGAGAACCTGCCACGCTTATCCTCTCAATACCTTTAACTCAACGCTACGCCACAAGGTTAAACGTTTTCCAGGCGCGCTCGTAGCCCAAAGGTTAAAACGCCTGCCGACCATCATTGATAAACTAGGCAGATACCCTGATATGAACTTGTCTCAAATGCAGGATATCGGAGGCATCCGGGCTGTGGTAAATACGGTGAAAAATGTGCAAAAACTACAAGCAGAGTATAAGGACCCAAAGCGCTTTACACACAAACTCAGGAAAGAAAACGACTATATCCTACGCCCAAAACCCGACGGCTATCGTGGAGTACATCTCGTATTTGAATATAACAATACCCTAAGCAGAAATGGGCTGGCCGCAAGCTATTCAGGCTTGCTTGTTGAGCTTCAAATCCGTACCGAGCTACAACACGTCTGGGCAACAGCCGTTGAAACGACAGGAACTCTAGTCGGAGAATCATTCAAGACAGGTGCTGGGAGTACGAATTGGAAAGAATTCTTCGCATTAGTAAGTTCTGCGTTTGCAATCGTCGAGAGAAGCCCAGTCGTAGAACGGCACAAAGATATGACCCCAAACGAAATCTACGTCGCAATTAAGAAATTTGAAAAGAAACTTGGAGTGATTGACCACATAAAAGGACTTTCAGCTGCAGCCAATGCCATCCACACTAAATATGCTGGTTTCTATAATATAATCGTCCTTGACACAACTGAGAGAACTTATACCATATACCGTTTCACCGAAGACCAATTAGAAAAAGCCACGGAAATCTATGCACGCCTAGAAGCAAGCGCAAAGCCCGGTCAAGACCAGGTATTAGTGAGAACCGGTGACCTAAAGTCTTTAAAAGCCGCTTATCCAAACTACTTCTTGGACGTACGAGAGTTTGTCGAGAAGCTATCAGTGATTATTGAAGAAGCGAAAGAGTGATATAATTAAGTTATGAAAACATCACAATTTAGAAAAATTGTTAAATCGACTATTACCATACCTACTAAGGTTATTGCGCCTGCAAAGTGTAAAGGTTAATCTCGTACCTCCACGCTTTCGCCACATACAAAACCAAAGCCAGCATTTGAGTCAAGCCTCTACCTTGACCATGAGCGGGTAGGCGTCTTTGACGGGTAGCCGCCTAGAGGCGTTGGCTTTTTATTTGCCAGTCGGATTCGATGGTTGCCTGTCGGCCATTTGAAGTAACTATGGTGTCGATATACTCTACGGTATCAATCGGATCCCATGCAAGATAAAACGGCTGTGCCTCGTTGAGTTCTTGCAGTTTTGGACCAATGCCCCCCAAGCCGTCCCACATTCCAATTGCTACTGGCGGGCGGAACAATGGTGCGCTATTGCTATGATTGTCTTTGAAGTTCAAATTATAATCTGTAACTACCACTTTTGAATTCATAGCGGCCGTTTGGAGCAGCACACCACCAGGATCCATAGTCATATTGAAGGCTACCTGCACTCCAGCACCTCTCATAGAGTTAGTAAAAGTACGCGGGTCAAGATACATACGCATCTTTTCACCCTCCGGCTTAGTCACCCCCCTAACCTGTCCGCAAGTTATAGCGTTGTTGTTCTGTGGCAATGAGAACTCGGGAACATCCTGGATTTCCTGGCCAGCCTTTAAGTACTGCAAGAAATGAATCACTCCATTAGTACCTAATTGCAGCTCCATGACCGGAGCCTGGGTCTGGTCAAAAAATGGTAGCTCACGAACCGTCTCGTACAAATCTATAATCCGCCCTGTCGGCAAACTATACTCGAATGTCTCAGGGGTTTCACCACGCCTATAGCCTGACTTTGTATGTGCCTCCACATCTGGGCTGTCTCGGCCGTCAGTGACCGCCCACTCGTGGTGAGCATCTCTGCCACCTAGATAATATTTACCTTCTACAATCGGGTCACGAAATACACGGACATTGATACCAGGCACATAACGCCATCTGCTAGCGTACGTTCTGTTGAGGTTAATTCGAGGGGCCGCCATACCCCGCTCCAGCGCAATTTCTTCTATGTAACGCTGTTCTTTTCTCCACCATCGCTTCCTCATGATAAGCGATGGGTCCTGAGTGCCCTGCAGAAGCGCCTCAATATCCGCCTTGTTCTGCTTTACCTGCAGGGGTACATCCCTAAGTGGTGGATAGATGTTATGAACGGGGTCCAAAGTAGGCCTTCCCGGCTCGGCTTCGGGGATACCGACATCTGCCTGCAGTCTAATAACTTTGCTGGTCAGCAACCCACACACGCCAGAGTAATCTCTAGTGGAATCACTACGTAACATTGCACGCCCCTCGCGAAGCGCATTTTGCCATTCTGCCATGGAATTTATAAGGGGTACATCGATGCCATGCCCTAGCACATACCTCCCTATGTCATGCTTTGCCCTGTCTGTTGGCATAACCATGCTGAAAACGTCAAAACTCGCGTCCTCACTCGCTCGGTCCCTTGCTTCCCCTAGCGTCAGGCCGTACCTACCAAGCCCATCACTAAGCAAAGATTCCCAGTCAAGATCATAGTCAAAATCATCCTGGCCCCACGGAGAGTGATCTGCTGCTTTAATCATGGGTGCAGTATAGTAACCGACCAATGTACTTGCAAGCATGAGCGTCACGAAACGTATTTTCCGACCGACTCAAGCTAGCCTCTTCGTACACTTTTGCTATAGTAGCTGTATGGTTCCAGCCTTAATCTTGTCGGTCTCTGCTACGCTTGGTTCGATGATAATTCTGACCAGTATAGCGGTCAGTACACACAGCAGTACTGCCCCGAAATCACTAAGTGAGCGAGCCGTACTTGAGCGGACATTACTGATTCGTTTCCGACATACCCTGCTCCTCTGCTCGACTTTATTTGCCGTTAGCGTTTACTTCTTCATAGCGCCCGCGGCCAAGTACCCGTGGCTCATCATCGGAGCGTGGACGTTAGAGTATGTGGGTGTCATAATCGCTGCTCTTTTGCCAGCAAAAGGCAAAACGTTTTATCCGCACGTGGCGGCCGCGCAGTGCATGGGCGCGGGCATGTTGTTACTGCCTTTTGCATTTTGGAAAAACACCGCGGGCGTTGGTTCGGTACTTGAGCTATGCCTAGCGCTTGCCATGACGGTTTTCGCCATACTTATATACGCAGATAAGCGCCGCTACATTTTCCACGAGCTAGCGTTCATTTACCTCAGCCACTTCACCATTGTCCTCGCCGCCCTGCTGATTCCGTAAGTCGTGGACCTTTTGCTATACTGCCAGCATGGATACGCCCCTCAGAGACAGTGAAAAACCAGCACAGGGCCAGCAAGTCATAACGGCCTGTGCGTTCATACATCAGAAAATAGATGGCGTAGAAAAGGTCTTCATGGCCAAGCGGTCGGACCACAAAAAATTCCTGCCAGGCGTATATGAATTACCCGGCGGTCACATAGACTTCGGAGAAGAAGTCCCTGCGGGTTTGAAACGTGAAATCCGGGAAGAGTTCGGTATGAACGTAAAGCTGGGCGACCCGTTTGCCGTTTTTACCTACCACAACGAAATAAAAGGTTCGCATTCGCTAGAAGTCGTCTACTTCGCAACCTTTACCGACCCACTCGAAAACATTGTCATGGATGACAGTCACAGCAGCTATGGCTGGTTCAGCAAAGCGGAACTGCCACAGACATTTGCCAGCCCCAAAGACGTCGATGACGACGAAGTCAAAGCCAAATACCGCGGTTTCGCCCTACTTAAAGGCCAGCCTTTACATTTTTAGTTTCACGACCGTAGATACCGTTATACTACATAAGTAATGCAACATCTAATACTACTTACGATTCTTCTACTTATAGCAGGTCTGACCTTTACCGTGCGTAAGTGGAAAGGCGGTCTACACATGACATTTAGCCAACACGCCGCTACTAACCGAGCATCAAAGATATTTTACTCGCTTCTGTTTATGGTCACGCTGCCGATGCTTGTAGTATTTTTTGCCAAATGGTATGTGCCGGCAAACAACCTGACCGACATATTTCTATGGCTAGCCGTAGTATCTGCCGTGTTCCAAATACTATGCACGTGGGTTCCCGAAGTGGGCGGTACTAAGACGGTCATTCATAGAATACTAACAGCCATATCCGGTGTCGCACTCCTGCCGCTAGTCACAATCATCGCTTGCTCGTCACAGTTTTCGACATCAGAACGTAGTGTAGCCTGGCTAGCTTTAGCCACTATGATAGCCCTGCTTGGCATTGCACTAAAGAACCAAGGCGGATACCGCTACGCACTTCTTCTGCAAATCGGTTACTACGCCGCATTCTTTGTGGTAATTCTGGTTTCGACATATTCGTAGTGGAGATTCCCCGAGACTTAGCAGTCTCGCCTCATACTACAGCTGTATGCCTTTGTCGGAGTGGAAGACGGCAGTCGAGGGAGTGCCGAGGACGTCTTTAGTACGGGTGCAGTCTAGGTACATATCGACCGCCTTCGGAGATGGGTTAGCGTAGGCGATGCGTATATCGTAAGTGCACGTGTACTGGCCGATAACCTTCTGGTAAAACGCGTCGGGCGACCAGTCTTTGCCTTCGTATATGCCCGTCACCAGGCTCGTGACTGTCACGCCGTTATTACCAGCTTTGTACCCCGCTTTTTGCAACGCAGCTTCGAGTGTTTGAGCGTTTTCGGTATTACGCTGCCGGTCGGCATCCGTTTCGCCCAGCTTGGTATAGCCCTGTACGGTCGTGACGCACATCAGCTGCGTGCTAATACCGGAGGCAGCGGAAACCGTACAGCTATCGCTACTTCTAGGAGTGCTGATGCCGAAGAGTTCAAAAGGATTCCCTAACGCACTATTCTGCGTATCTAGTGTGTGCTGCACACCACTGCGATATAGTACGGTGGCCGTGGCCGCCATCACCGACTTGCGGCCGACGGTACACATACCAACGAGGAGTAGTGCCAGTAGTATGAAGCCGCCGATTCGCAGTTGTTTGTTCGAAATTTTCGCTAGTTTGTGCATGGTCGTTTCTCCTACGTTATTGGTAATTTCGTGCGCAATACTGAGTGGCAGTTCGCCTGCCACACGTAGCCAGATTGCCGTTCGTTCATGTTTACTTTCACTGCCTGCCAGCATATCCGCCAGCGTCTGCACCATCTGTTCGCTGTATTCGTTCCGAAAGCTTTTGGGGTATAGGTGCAGCAGTGTCTCGTAGATAGGGAACTGTTTGCGTCGTTTAGCCGTAGACATGGGTGCCGCTCAGAATCTGACGTTTTTTGGCGAGCTGCACGGCGTTTTCGTAGTATTCGAGCTCGCTTTCCAGTACCTCCCGGCCAGCACCGGAGAGTTTGTAGTAGCGTCGGCGCGTGTCGTCGGCGCGTTTGACTTCGGTTATAAGCCTCTTGCCGCGCAGCTGCTTTATGCTGGTGTACAGCGCGCCCGGCCCCAGCTTTATTTTGCCGTTACTGTCGTCTTCGACCTGCTTGATGATTTCGTAGCCATGGCGTTCTTTGAGGCTCAGCGCCAAAAGGATACTGAAAGCTACCTGGGGTAGTTGGTTATAATCTTTACTCATACTCTCAAGACTATATCAAACAACGATATATGTCAAATTTAGATATAGTATATCAAAAATACACCACGCTTTTAGACACGTGGTGTACCTGGCAAATACGCACAGAAGGCTATGCGTGGGTGGGGGTCGGGATACCGGAGGTTGGGGTATGGTGATGGTGCGTGGTGTCGCTGCCGGCCATCCATTCTTCGAGTTCGTACTCCTGGTCGAGCATAAACTGCGCGACGATGCCGAGGCCGGTCAGAGCCAGAGCTGCGAGCGACCATGCCCACGAGCTAGCTACTATGACCCGAGTCGCCGAGAAATCGTAGAACGACAGCGGAATCTGGTTGAACAGCACCAGTATGCCGCCGATGGCCGTTATAGCCCCGGCGAACGAGGTGAGTGCGATGAGCAACGCCTTCGGCACACGGAACATCACCGCGGCGACACCAAACGCCAAGCCGACTATGACACCGACGCTCGCCGAAAGGAATCCGGGGTCGATGCCGAAGACTGTTATGAAGCTGCTGCCGATGGCGTAGCCTATCCCCGCGGTCAATAACACGACCGCGACGCTATAGTACAAGTAGGCCAGGATTGCAAACACAACGCCGACGATGATGCCGGTAACTATACCGAGCGTGGTAGCGATGAATGCGTCACCCGAAAAATCCGTGAAGATGGCCGAGCCCGCCATGAACCCGCCTATCAGCCCCCACAGCGCCAAAAGCACGCGCGCAAAACGGTAGCCCGCGAACAGCAAGAGCGCCCCCAGGCCGCCCAACAGAATGGCAAAAAGTAAATCTTTCATACCTACCTCCTTACCTTACAGTTGCATTATTCGCCCGCTCCGCTCGCCCGTCTGTAAAAATTCAGTACGTTTTACAACATCCGGCTCGGCCTGTGATGTGGGTTACAAAGTCTTTACAAATACCCCCTAGGGGTATTATCATAGAGCGTATGATAGCAGATATACAGCGACGGGCGCTCCACCGTAGCAGAATCATCCAGGGACAGCTAAAGGGTCTCGAAAAACAGATTGCAGACGACGAATACTGCATGGACATCCTCACTCAGAGCCTGGCCATACAGAAATCGCTCGCATCGCTGGACAAGCTCATCCTCGAAAACCACTTGCGAACCCATGTGGCCCAGAATATGGCTTCGGACGACGCGAAGCAGCGGGAGCTGGCCGTCGAAGAGCTGTTGGGCCTGTATGAACTGCACAATATACGGGGCAAATGATGGAAGATAGCGGACAGCACGACCACCAGAATCACGAGAACCACCACAACCACGCCAAGTCCAAAAACATGGCGCTGAGTGCCACACTTCACTGCCTCCTCGGCTGTGCGGTCGGTGAAATGCTTGGCGTCACCATCGGCACACACCTGGGGTTCAAGCCGCACGAAACGGTTCTGTTGGCGGCAATACTGTCATTCGTTTCTGGCTATACCGTTTCGACGTGGCCGCTCCTGCGGGCAAAAGTGCCCTTCCGTAAGGCGCTGCGGTTGGTCTTCGCCGCCGACACATTGTCCATCCTGACAATGACCGTCGCCGACAACCTGCTCATCCTCATCATCCCCGGCGCGATGGACAAGAACCTTGCCCACCCCGTCTACTGGCTCAGCCGGTTCCTGTCTTTGGCTGCGGCGTTCGCCGTCGGGTACCCTGTCAACGCTTACCTGCTGAAGCGCGGTAAAGGGCACGCCATAACGCACCGCTATCATCATTGAGCCACGTCGCGTATAATCAGCTTACATGTTCGTCCAGATACTGAAAATCGCCGTTTTGTGCATCGTTATCGGCGGCGCATCCATACCGGTCAGTTTTACCGTCAGCCCTAACCCGTGGATAGTATGGGTCGGGAACGGCCTCGGCTCATTGCTCTCGGCCTTGTTCGTCATTTTCGTCGCCGAGCGTATAACCAACGAAAAATTCCGGGAAAAGCTCAGGAAAGTACGCATCGGCAATAAGGTCATACAGGTCCTAGATGCCGGCGATGACAACAAAAAAGCCCAAAAAGCACGCGGCTTCATAAACAAGCACGGGCTGAAGTTCTTTGCACTCATCTGCCCCATTTTCCCCGGCGCGCTCATTTCTACCGCCCTCATCTACACCCTCGACCTCGACAAACGCACGTACAAAATCTGGCTCGTTCCCGGCATTTTTCTCGTCAGCGGCCTGTACGTCTTCGGCTACTGGTTTACTTTCGTAAAACCCCACTAACCGCTCGCAACAAAACTGTTCCTACAAAAAAACAGGCTCGGGTATGAGCCTGTTTTTGAAGGAGGAATCGGTTAGAACGAACGACGGCTGAAGCCGCGGTCGCCACCACCTTGTGGCCGGCGGTCTTCTTGCGGGCGTGCCTGATTGACTACGATTGACCGGCCAGAGAAGTCCTTGCCGTTCAGTGCTTCGATAGCGTTCTGAGCTTCTTTGACGTCTTCCATCTCGACAAAGCCAAAGCCTTTCGAGCGGCCGGTTTCGCGGTCTTTTATAACCGTCGCGCTGACGACTTTGCCTTGTTCAGCGAAAAACTGTTCGAGTTCTTGGTCGGTAACGCTAAACGCCAAACCGCCGACATATAATTTCATTGCCATTGTTCATCCTATCTTTACTTGATATCGCTTGCGTTCATTATTGCTGCTCGCGATGGTTGTTCAATCTTGGTAGATAAACTATGACAACGGAGGTAAGAAATACCTAATAACTTGCTTGTGTATAAGTATACCATACTCTTAGTGCTTTTCCTAATCGCCGCCCCGTACCGGCAAGTCCGAGGGAACCGAACCGTTTCCGAATGGCGAAACGTTTGATAGTATGAAGGCTATGCATAGCTGGCAAGATGTCGTACTCGCCATAAGCCTGGTGGCGCTTAATGTGGCGCTAGTGCCCTCGGTGGTCGGTTCGCAAAAACCACGAGTTATGACCAGTCTGCTGACCGCTCTGTTCGTACTGGTGCAGGCCACCGTATTCGCGAGCCTAAGCTTGTGGTATTCGTTTGCCATGTCGTTCATAAACGCCAGCCTCTGGTTCACCCTGGCCTTCCAAAGGCATCTCCAAATCCGCCGAAAGTAGCCCCGCAAAGCCTGCTATACTACCCGCATGACCGAAACACTCGCGCGGCAACTGGCCGAAACGTATGCCGATGGCTGGGTAGCGGCTGATATACCGAGCATAGTGAGCACACTGCGGGATGACTGCTTCATAACCGAATCGCACGGACCGACGTATCATGGGCCGGATGAAGTCCGGCGGTAGGCCGAGGAGTGGTACCGGACCGGTACGGTCGACACATGGACGATTGACGCATTCTTTTTCGACCCGGCCAAAGGCACGGCGTTTTTCGAGTGGTCTTTCACCTGCACCATAGCTGGCGAAACGACATCATTAGACGGCGCAAGCATCGTGCAGTATAAGGACAGCAAAATCTACCACATCCACGAATACCGTATGACCGGACCCTCGTTCGATTATTTCCCCCGCTAGGTACACCTCATGAATCAGCCAGATTTGCTGCGACGCGGTTTACATATTCTCTGAATCATGGGAAAAAGTATTGCTTTTTGTAGCTTACAGTGCTATAACATGTCTGTAAGAGGTACAGGAGTACAATATGAATCGTTTACAGCGATTATTCTTTAACACTCCGCGAGTGGCAAGGGTGGTATTTGCAGCCTTCGTGGTAACCAGCATAAGTGCAGCGTCGCTTTTCAGCACCGGCGCCTATGCGGCCGTTTTTCACTTCACGGGCATCGGCACGCCGCCGAAATGGGTCGTAGAATCTTTCCAGCCTGCATCATCGATCGGAACGACGGCTCCGACAGGAAGCACCGGAGCGGGGCAAGCAGCCGCCGGAGCGCATTTGCCGATTTCGTACAGCATAGCCTCACTATCCGGCACCGTGCGGTACGTGGCGACAAACGGCAATGACAGTGGCAACGGCACCGACAGTTCGCCGTACGCCACGCTTGCGAAAGCGTATAGCGCCGCGGCGGCCGGCGACACCATAGTCATACGCGGCGGAACCTATCGGCAGGGCAATATCACTATTGCTGCGAATAAGCCGGTCAGAATCATCGCTTACCCAGGTGAAATACCGGTATTCAACGGCGCTACGACAGCTTCGGATGGTTGGACAAACGAAGGTTCAC
Source organism: uncultured Candidatus Saccharibacteria bacterium (assembly GCA_964513385.1). Classification (GTDB taxonomy): domain Bacteria; phylum Patescibacteriota; class Saccharimonadia; order Saccharimonadales; family UBA4665; genus JBDHUJ01. The sequence goes on from CAZEMC010000006.1 coordinate 44,051, forward strand.
TGCAGTCCCGCGCCTACACCGCCATGCCGGTCACGAGCGGCAGCGGCATAAACTTCCCGGGCGGTCAGAACTTGACCGGCGCCGGTGACGGTAAATTCCCTGACCAAGCCTGGGTTGGTTCCACTCAGCTCAAACAGGTTCAAGGCAAGGGCGCGGTTTCGGACGGCACGTTCGCCGTCGAAGGCGGCCGGCTGTATATGACAGCCAGCGATGTCGCGAAGGGGAGTGTGGAGGTTTCGAACCTGCGCAACTTCATGAGCATCCAGGCACCCGGCACGACGCTCGAAGGCATAAAAGTCACACGGTACTCCAACAGCGCGGGCGACTACGGCGTCATAAAACTAAACGGTAGCGCCGACAAAACCTTGCTGAAGAACGTCAACATCAGTGACACCTCGTTCATCGCCGTGACTATCTCGGGCGGCAGCGACACGAACAATGGCACGATGTTCAAAAACGTCACCATCTCGAGCTCCAACTGGATGGGCGTAAACCCGACTTACACCGACAACCTGACGTTCGACAGCGTGGATATACACGGAATGAACCAGTGGGGCGAGTTCAGTTACTCACCACAGTCCGGCGCCATAAAGACCAGCCGCACACAACACACCAAGGTCCTGAACAGCCGCATAACCGACAACAAAAGCCACGGCCTGTGGTTCGACCAAAGCAACTACGACGTACAGGTAGCGGGCAACACCATTACCGGCAACCTTGGCAGCTCGGTCTTCTTCGAAATCTCCGATAACTTGACACTCGCGAACAACTACATTGTCTCACCGGCCAATGGTGACCGGGCGGTCAAACTGGCCGGCTCATCGGGCCTGAAGCTCATAAACAACACGATTATCGGCGGTTCCGACCCCATCGGCATCTACACCGACAGCCGTTCCAAGCCTGGCTGCGCGGACGCGTCGCAACCACTCTGCGCCAACTCGTACGGCAGCGACCGCGACAGCGTCCACCCGCACCAAGCGACCATGGACTGGGTGCCGCGGCTCGACATGATGGTCAACAACATCATCGCCTACCCGAAGGGTGCCGGCTACTGTGGCGTGACGACGGCAGTCTGCATAACCCAGAAAAACGGCGGGGCGAACATACCGCTCAGCACCATCATCCACCAGGCCGACTCGCTCCGGCCTAAGACTGTGATAAGTGGCAATGTGTACGCCAACGGTTCCGGTACTATCATCAGCACACCGGCAGGTAAATACACGACACCGAGTGCGTTTTCGGCCGCCATGGTCAGCGCAGTAAACATCAGCGGGCTCGAAGCCGGCGCGTGGTACGGCAGCACCTACGTCGGAAACGACGGCACGCCGACCGGCGCATTGACCGCCCTGAGCGACCAAGCCACGGCTATTCCAACCGATGCGACCATCAACCAGTACCTCCCCGCCGGCACCAAACACTACGGCGTGACGTTCAGATAATCGGCCCGTGGGTCGCGCAACGTGGGTCGCGCTGTTATCCGGCGGTACTGCCGCGGATGATATAGCCGAGGCCGGCGAGATAGTCGCGTTCCTGGGCTTCGGCGCTGCGGTCATCCTTGCCGAGTGCCTGGGCCATGTGCGGGTATGGCGCCAGGAATTCGCTGAGGTCGAACTGCGCCATTTCTTCGGTGGTCGGCGCCGCTTGCTCTTCGATAACGTAGCCAAAGGTGTAGGTAGTAGCGGTAGTCATAATCTGCCGAGCGCTTTGCAGTGACAAACCGGCGCTAGCGAGCGAGATGAGTCCGCACTCCAGCGACTTCGCGAGCGTGACCGCCGGGTACAGGTGCGCACCGGCCACGACGCGGGCGCCGTCTGGGTACGCCAACATCGCCCGGCGCAGACGTACCATGTGGTTGCGCAACCAGTCCTGCCATGTTTCATCGTCTCGACGTGGTTCCAGGGTTCTGAATTCTTTTTCCAAGATAGCCTCGGCCATGTGGTCGACCAGCTCTTCTTTGTTTTTGAAGTGCCAATACAATGCCGGGGCTTGCATATCTAGCTTGGCGGCCAACTTGCGCAATGTGATGTTCGCCAGGCCATCTTCCTTGAGCAGCTCCAGCGCAGCTTCGATAATCCGCTGCTGGCTGACGCTCGGCCTACCGGCTTTGCGTTCCAGCTTTTCCTGCATCTGCTCGAACCTTCGGTTGATTTTCTCCTGTTCGCGGGCCATGATTTGCTGCGTGTGCAGACGTGCCGCTTCCAGCTTCGCCATATCGCGTTCGAATTTGTCTCGTCTCATCATATGCGGTCATTTTACCACTTGACGTTAAAATTTAACAGTGTTAAATTAAAGAGTACAAAACTATTTAACATTGTTAAGGAACACGAATGGCAAAGAAGGGTAACTCTCCAGACTACGCCGTTGAAGCCAAAGGCCTGGTGAAGGTTTTTGGCGACAACCGCGCGGTCGACGGCGTCGACCTGCGGGTGCCGACCGGCACTATTTATGGTGTGCTTGGCCCGAACGGCGCGGGTAAAACCACTACTATAAACATGCTGGCGACATTACTTAAGTCAGACGGTGGCAGTGCTAAGATTTTCGGGCATGATGTCGAAAAAGAAGCGCAGATTGTGCGCCAGCTTATCGGCGTCACCGGCCAGTTCGCCAGCGTCGACGAAACGCTGAGCGCCACCGAAAACCTCATCATCTTCAGCCGTTTGCTGGGTCTGAGCAAAACGGAAGCCAAACAGAAAACCGCCGAACTGCTCGAAGAATTCGGCCTGACCGAAGCGGCCAAGCGTCCATTGGCTAAATTCAGCGGCGGTATGCGCCGGCGCCTGGACCTGGCTGCCAGCCTTATCGCCCAGCCACCGCTCATTTTCCTAGATGAGCCCACCACCGGGCTCGACCCGCGTACCCGCGCGCAGATGTGGGATACTATTCGCCGTTTGGTCTCGACCGGTTCTACGGTCGTGCTGACCACCCAGTACCTCGATGAGGCCGACCAGCTGGCCGACCGGATAGCCGTCATCGACCGCGGTAAAGTCGTGGCCGAAGGCACCCCCGACGAGCTGAAAGCATCCATCGGTAACTCTACCCTGCAGCTGCGGCTCAAAGACGCCAAGCGGACACCCGAAGCCCTGCAGTTCGTCAAACAAGTGCTCGGCACGGCCGGCACCTCGCCCGAAGGCGGTTCCATAACCGCGCCGATGCCCGATGCCGATGCAGTGACCGACCTGTTGGTGGCTCTTAAGTCACACAAGATTCACCTCAGCGAAGTCAGCGTGCAAAAGCCGACGCTCGACGAAGTCTTCCTGACCATAACCGGCCACGCCACAAATACCGAGACGAAAACCGAAGAGAAAGAGGAGGTAGCGGCATGAGCGCGACCACACAGATAATCCCCGGCGCCAAGCGCCAGCTAAAGAACTACACCAGCCTAGGACAGACGCTGCGCAATTCACTGACCATGGGCTACCGCGGCTTGCTCAAGTTCCGCCGCACGCCCGAACAGTTCTTCGACGTCGTATTGCAGCCGATTCTGTTCACGCCGATGTTCACCTACATATTCGGCGGCGCGATTGCCGGCGGCACCGCAGCCTACCTGCCTATCATCATCCCTGGCATTTTGGTGCAGACCATCATTACGGCCACGGTGGTGACCGGCGTGCAGCTGCGCGAAGACATGGAAAAGGGCGTGTTCAACCGCTTCCGTTCCTTGCCAATCGCCCGCATCGCGCCACTGGCCGGAGCGCTGATGGCCGACACCATCCGCTACCTTATCGCCACCGTCATTACGTTCGCGATGGGTTACCTGATGGGCTATCGCCCTGGCGCAGGCCTGGGCGGTATCGTTGCCGGTGGTTTGCTCGTCATTCTGTTTGCCTGGTGTCTCAGCTGGATATTCGCCTTCTTTGGCATGATAGCTCGCACCGCTTCTAGTGTGCAGGGAATTTCACTCATCATCCTGTTTCCACTGACGTTCCTCAGTAATGCGTTCGTGCCGGTGAGTACCATGCCCGGCTGGTTGCAGGCATTTGTCAAAATCAACCCTGTTTCGCACCTCATCAGCGCCGTGCGGCAACTCGCCACGTATGGCACTATCGGTTCGGATTTCTGGTTCTGCATTTTGGGTGCCGGCGTCATCGTCGCCGTCTTCGCCCCACTGACCGTCCGCGCTTACATGCGCCGCGCGTAATTACTTAACCCGAGCTCGACATACCTGTCGAGCTCTTTAGGGAAGGGCTCGCCCTTCCCACTTTCTTTTGAAATGAATTCAAAAGAAAGCTCCCATCCCCTAAAGTTCGGGCTTACGCCCTCGTTCGCTATCGCTCATATCCGGAGAAAGGTTGGGAATATCGCTTACGTCGGGCGGGGGTTACTTAGCCCAGGCGAACGCCGCCAGCAGCACAGCGAAACCATTGATGGTCCAGTGGACGAGTATAGGCGCGAGCAAGCTATCGCTGCGACGGCGGAGTTCGCACAGCACCACCCCCGCCCCATACGTCACCAGCACAGTGCCCGCGATGAGCGGCGCCCGGCCGAGACCGAGGCCGCCGACCGAAATCGCGGCCGCGTTGATGCTGAGTGACGGTGCGATATGCCACAGGCCGAACAGCACAGAAGATACCTGTGTCGCCGTCCGCGCACCGCTTGCCCGGCGGGCATACCCCCAGACCAGACCGCGGAACAACAACTCTTCGAACAGGACCGTTTCCAGCGGTATAATGCCCAGCGCGAACACGAGCGCGAGCCAGAAACCATAGTGGTACCGCTCGTCCCGGAACACGTCCGGCGCGACCAGGACTGCCACCAACAAGCCCGCAGCTATGACCATCGACACCCGCAGCCCCAGCAGCAGCCCGCTCCGAACCCGCGCGCGGCTCAGACCAAGCTCACCACGCTTCAGCTTGCTGAGTGCTATCAGCCCGAAAAGCATCAGATATGTCACGATGCCGGCACCCGACCGCGCCCAGCCATGCGTCTGCGTCAGCGCCACATTGCACGCCACCAAAAACCCACCGAACAACCAAATCCAAAACCCCTGCTTCGCCTTCATGCTTTTATGATACGCTCACTTGACGAATTGACAGTGAGATTAGGTTATGTGCGTCCGATGCCTCATACTACCTCTCTATGAGTTATGAGCAGTCACTAGAGCAAGTCGTTGATTAGTTTTGTGTGGCCGCCAGGTACCAAACTGCCGGCCGGAACTGGCGGGTCCGAAAACTACACCGTCGGCCAGGTGCGCGAGCTGATTCGCCGTGGCGTTGCTGCGCAGGTCGTGACGGTAGGCCTGGGTCGTAAAGACGGCCGAACCGAGTTCGTAGACATACCGTTTTTGTCGCTGAAAACCATTGCCCGCATAAGCACACTGGACGGAGTCGTAGTGTTCGTAAACGAAGCCGCGGTAGTTCCTACCAAAGAACCGGCGTTCGTCATCATGCACATCCCGCCACCCGGCAAAGAGCGGTTAGAGGCGGTAGAACCGACCATCCGCGGTCGCACGCTTATAGCCCCCAGCAAATATGCCGCAAGGCTTTGGGCCGATTATACGGGCAGGCCGTACCGCGATGTCCACATCGCCTACCCGTTCGCGGAACCGTGTTTCGCTACCCAAGTGCGACCATTGAACGCATCCCAGACTACGCGCATACTCTTTGCCGGACGCCTGAGCGCTCAAAAAGGCATATATACACTACTCGAAATGCTGCATATGGATGGGATAAGAAACAATCCTTCGCTTATTTTTTCCGTAACCACCGCCGGCTCGGACAAACCCGAAGGCAAAATCATAAAGCTGCTCGTAGACGCACATCCGAACTTAACTGTAGTGCCAGCCCGAAAAACACCGGCCTCGATGGCCAAGCTGATGGCGGCACACGACGTAGTGGTTATGCCGTCCAACAGTCAGTACTGGCACGAGACGTTCGGAATCGTTTCGGTCGAGGCGCAGCACTCGGGCATACGGGTGGTAGCATCTGACGACGGCGGGCTGCCGGAAACGAATTGCGGCGGTGTTTTGCTAGTCAAACCGGACGACCCGGAAGCACTCGCCGAGGGCATAACCGTCGCCATAGCCAAAGGCCCCCTCAGCGAACGCACCCGGCGCCGGGCCGTTCAGCTCTTTACCGTCGAGCAATCCGTCGACAACCTGCTGAAGGTTCTGTTCCCCGCCGAAGTACTTACCGTACAACCAATCGAGAAAGTCGTCCTCAAATCTTCAGTGAAGATTTAGACACTGCGCCGTACTCTTCGTCTGTGGCATGAGCGCCCCAGGTTGTATCGTCGCCTTCCCAGATGGCCAGGTGGACCATGAAGCTCTCGGGCGAGGCACCGTGCCAGTGTTCGATGCCGGGCGCGGTGTAGATGGTGTCGCCAGGTTTCAGAATGGTGATTTCCCCACCCCTTTCCTGGACTAGCGCCGTGCCTTCCACGACATGCAGGTGCTGGCCCAGGGAATGGCTGTGCCAGGCAGTCCGGGCACCGGGTGCGAAATGCACCGAGGCCATGCGTACGCGCGAAGGCTCTTCGCCACTCAGAATTATGGTCGGGTAGACATCGCCCGTAAACCACTCGGCCGAGCCTTTGGAAGTCTTGGGTTCGATACGTTTCATGATTGTCTCCTTATATAGTGGCATTGTCGATGACGAAGCGATAGCGAACATCCGACGCTTCGACGCGGTCGTAGGCTTCGTCTATTTGGTCTGCCGTAATGAGTTCTATTTCGGCACCCAAATGGTGCTCCGCGCAAAAGTCCAGCATTTCCTGCGTTTGCTTTATGCCGCCAATGACCGAGCCAGCAAACGAACGGCGACCCATAATCAGTGAAAATGCCCGGACAGAAAGTGGCTCGGCTGGCGCACCGACATTCACGAGAGTACCGTCCAGTTTTAGCAGCGACAAAAACGCATCGACATCCACCTGCGCACTGACTGTGTTGATGATGAGGTCAAAAGTCTTCGCCAGCTTCGTGAATGTTTCCGGGTCTTCGGTAGCGTAAAAGTGGTCGGCACCGAGCTTTAAACCATCTTCTTTTTTGCTGAGCGAACGAGATAGTACGGTTACTTCCGCGCCCATGGCATGCGCCAGTTTGACGCCCATGTGGCCCAGACCGCCAAGCCCGACAATGGCAACCTTCTTACCTTTGCCCGCGTTCCAGTGCCGCAGCGGTGAATACAGGGTGATTCCCGCGCAAAGCAGCGGTGCCGCCACATCGAGTTCAATTCCTTCCGGAATTTGTAGCACGAAATCTTCGGTGACAACGATGTGCGTCGAGTAACCACCGTACGTCTGCGTGCCATCACCGTATTTGTCGACACCGGCATAGGTAGGAGTCTGGCCATTCAAACAGTACTGCTCTTCACCCTTCTGGCAGTTTTCGCATTCACCGCACGAGTTGACCATACAGCCAACGCCAACGCGGTCACCGACTTTGTGTTTAGTAACTTCCGAACCGACTTCCGTAATCACACCGGCGATTTCGTGTCCTGGTACCAGCGGATACGTTTCTTCCTGCCAATCGCCCCGCACATGGTGGATGTCGGAATGGCAGATACCGGCATATTTAATTTCTATCAACACATCTTTCGGACCAACCTCTCGGCGTTCGATAGTTGTTGCTTCAAATGGTTTGCCCAGCCCAAAGACTGCGCGTGCTTTTACTTGTTTCATACTAACCCTCCTAGGTTCTGCTTGTTATTCTCTTGGCAGTTTCAGCTCTTTAGCAATCGCATCGGCGCGCTGCTTTATAGCTTCCACTTGTTTCGTTTTGCCGGCCTCCACGGCTTTCCAATATTCAATCTTGGTTTCGACATAGCGCTGCCGCAATTCCAGAAAACGCGCTTCGTCTGCCAGTCGCTGCTGTTGAGCTTCCAACAACGCCACCTGCTCGGCCGCCGCGCTCGCACCGTGCGTCCTGTTCCGTAAGTACGTCCGCATGTCGTCTATGGACATGCCTGTCGCGTTCAGGCACGCTACCGCCACCACCATGTTCACGTCGTCCTCGCTGTACACGCGGTGTTTACTGCTGGCGTCACGCGCGATGGGGTCGATGATGCCGATGGTTTCGTAGTATCGCAGCGTGCTTTCCGGCAGCCCACTCAGGCGGGCGGCCTCCATGATGGTGTACGTTCTGGTGGTAGTCGAAGTACTCATGACAACTTCCTCCCAAACAATGCCTTTACGAACGCCGGGTCGTCGTGGTTCACGAACAAGCCTTTGTTTTCGTCTAGGCCAGCAATCTTCTGCATATCGTCGCTACTCAGTTCGAAGTCGAAGATGTCGAAGTTTTCGGCAATTCGCTCTTTGCGGACCGACTTCGGTATGACGACGATACCTTTCTGGACGTGCCACCGCAGCACCACCTGCCCGGTCGTTTTGCCATGGCTTTCGGCAATCTGCGTCAGAACTTCGTTGGTGAATAAGTCGTTGCGGCCTTCGGCGAACGGTGCCCAGCCCTCGTGGACGATGCCGAATTCGTCCAGCACCTTCCGCGCTTCGGTCTGCTGGTTGAAGGGGTGTGTTTCGATTTGGTTGACCATGGGTTTGATTTTGTTGTTAATGACAAAATCGGTGAGCTTGGCACTCGTAAAGTTCGAAACACCAATGGCTTTGACCTTGCCGGCCTCGTAAAGCTCTTCCATAGCTCGCCAGGCACCAAAGACGTCGTTGTATGGCTGGTGAATCAAGAACAAATCCAGATAGTCGAGCCCGAGTTTGTCCAGCGAACGTTGGTAAGCGGCTTTGGCACCCTCGTATGTAGCATCGGTAACCCATAGTTTGCTGGTTACGAAAATCTCTTCGCGCGGTACAGTACTCCGCTTTATGCCGCGGCCGACTGCTTCTTCGTTCATGTATGACGCTGCCGTATCGATTAGCCGGTAGCCGGTTCGCAAAGCATCGTATACACTTTGCTCCGCCTCTTCGTTCGTCATTTGGAAGACGCCGAAACCTAAAGCAGGCATTTCATTGCCGTTATACAATTTCACCGTTGGTACTTGTGCCATATACCCCTCCTAGAGTTGTGTAACTTAAAGTAATCTAACTCTAAGTCTAGGAACTTAAAGTACTTTAAGTCAAACGACTTTCTTACAATTACACAGACTCAGCACGTTTTAATCTGCAAGTTTTTGGAAGGTGAAGATGGCGAGTTTGTGGAGGAGGGTTACAGTAAGGACGACGAAGAGGATGCCGAAGAAGCCGTGGACGTAAATGTAGCTGCCAAACAATAGGTCAAGCACGCCTATGAACACGAACTTAGAAATGAACATGACGAACCAGACGGCAAAGAACATCAGTGCACGATACAACGCGCCGGATTTCGGTTTTAGCCAGGCAACAATTCGTTTTTTCAGAAGAAATGCGAGATACGTCAACGCTTCCAAAACCACCGCTGCTAGGAACATCGTCGAAAAACTCTTCGCATATACGATATCGGTGTAGTCCCTAAAGAACCCCAGCACCACGACATATATAAGCGTCCCGACAAACAGTTCGGTAAAGACTTGTTGCCTGGCACTCAAAGAAGCAGTTCTCATGCCATCATTATAAACCTGCCGTCCCGTAAGTCGGGTATGCAGTGGCGCGACAAGAGCTGGCACGGTACACTAGAGACATATGCCCAACATTTCCTGGAACCTCATACAAGACCGCGCCGCCGAATTCGCCAGCAAATGGGCGAGTGAAACCTACGAAAAGGGCGAAAGCCAGAGCTTTTGGAGCGACTTTTTGCACGTGTACGGCATCGACCGCAAGCGCCACGGCGCGTTCTTCGAGTACGCCATCAAGAAAACCGGCGGCAAACAGGGGTTCATAGACATGTTCTGGCCGGGCAAACTGCTGGCCGAACAAAAGAGTGCTGGCAAAGACCTGGCGAAAGCCAATATCCAGGCGCTGGATTACTTGCAGACCATGCCCGACCACGACCTGCCGGAAGCCATCGTCGTCAGCGACTTCGCCAACTTCGAGCTGCGCATGCTGGGCTCCGACGAAATCACTACCTTCAAACTAGCTGATTTCCCAAAGCACGTGCGGAGCTTCGCCTTCCTGCTCGACCAGCAGAGCAAGCAGTACGCCGAAGAAGACCCGGTGAACCGCAAAGCCGCCGAAGCCATGGCCGCCCTGCACAACCAGCTGCGCGACGACAACTACACCGGCCATGACCTGGAACTCCTGCTGGTGCGCCTAGTATTCTGCATGTTTGCCGACGACAGTGGTATCTTTGAACGCGGTGTGTTCGAAAACTATCTGCGCAGCCGCACCGACATAGACGGCTCCGACCTCGGCCCGCGCCTGGTCAAGGTATTCGAGGTGCTGAACACGCCCGAAGACAAGCGGTCGCAGGCGCTCGACGAAGACCTGAAGCAGCTGCGATATGTGAACGGCGGCCTGTTCGCCGACCCCATCCGCACACCCGATTTCACGGCCAAGATGCGCGACGACCTGTTGGAGGCCATGGATTTGGATTGGAGTCAGGTGAGCCCGGCCATCTTCGGCAGTATGTTCCAGGGCGTGATGGACGAAAAGCAGCGCCGCAACCTGGGCGCGCACTACACCAGCGAAAAGAACATCTTGCGCGTTATAAAACCGCTGTTCCTGGACGAGCTATACGAGGAATTTGCGAAAATACGCAGCACCAAACCGCGCCTGAGCGAGTTCCATGAAAAGCTGGCGGGCCTGACGTTCCTGGACCCGGCCTGCGGCTGCGGCAACTTCTTGGTCATAACTTACCGTGAGCTACGACGGCTAGAGCACAAGGTCATCGAGCAGCTGCACGGCAAGAACGCCGGGCTCTTCGAAACCGGTGAGCACGGACTAGTGAAGGTGGATGTGAACCAGATGTATGGCATCGAGCTCGAGGAATTCCCGGCGCTTATAGCCCAGACCGCGCTGTGGCTGACCGACCACCAAATGAACGTCGAATTCAGCCGCCAAAGCGGCCAAACCTTCGTCCGCCTCCCCCTCACCACTAGCGCCACCATATTCAATACCAACGCTCTGACACAAGACTGGGAAGAGCTAATCGACCCCAAGAAGATTAACTACATCCTCGGCAACCCACCTTTTATTGGCTCAAAGATGATGACCGAGACTATGCGTACCGAGCTACAATATCAATTCGGCGTATTTAAGAAAGCGGGCATTCTTGATTTTGTAACAGCCTGGTACGCGCAAGCTCTTTTGTTCATGCACGGCAACCCCAATATAAAAACAGCATTTGTTTCAACTAACTCTATCACGCAAGGCGAGCAAGTGGCTGTACTTTGGAGCTGGATGTTTGACCGTGACACAGAAATCCTCTTTGCACATAGAACGTTCAAATGGAGTAATGATGCAAAAGGCAATGCCGCCGTCTACTGCGTAATCATCGGTTTTGCGATAGCTGACGGCAAACCTAAAGAAAAACGTATTTTCGATTATCCGGATATCAAGGGCGAACCTGTTGAAATCCCAGCTAAAAATATCAATCCCTACCTTGTGGACGCCCCTAATGTTTTGGTAACTAGTCGAGGGACACCCATTTACGACGTACCTTTAATGAGTTTTGGTAATATGCCTTTAGAAGGAGGCAATCTACTAATGACTCCTGAAGAGATGGAGTACGCGACCTACCTGGAGCCGAGCTCAAAGAAATATATCAAGCCATTCGTTGGTGCGCATGAATTTTTACAAGGCGGTAAAAGATATTGTTTTTGGCTAGTAGGCGCGGATCCGACAGAACTCGGTAAGCTACCGAATTTATATACGAGAATTGATAGAGTCAGGACGTTCCGCGAAGCGAGCAAAGCACCTTCAACTCGAAAATTTTCTACAACTCCTGCACTTTTCCGAGATACTAATAATCCCGAGGCTTATGTGTTGATACCCCGACACTCATCCCAAAACAGGAGCTACATACCTATGGGCTTCTTTGACGGCACGACCATAGCGGGTGATAGTTGTATGGTTATTCCCGGTGCGCAACTTTATCATTTTGGAATCTTGAGCAGCCGAATGCACATGGCATGGGTGCGCACTGTGTGCGGTCGCCTGAAGAGCGACTATCGATACAGCAAAGACATCGTGTATAACAACTTCATCTGGCCGGATGCGACGGACGCACAGAAAGCCGAAATCGAAAAACTCGCACAAGCCGTTCTCGACGCCCGCGCCCAATTCCCAGACGCCACCCTCGCCGACCTCTACGACCCCCTAACCATGCCGCCCGCCCTCACCAAAGCCCACACCACCCTCGACCGCGCCATCGACCGCCTCTACCAAAAAGAGCCGTTCGAATCCGACACCGCCCGCGTTGCCCTCCTCTTCCAAAAATATCAGGAGGCTACGAATAATGCTTAGAGCAGTACGTTCCAGACTGAAAAAATGGTATCAAGGTGAGCCACACATCAATAAGCCCAATGACCCGGTTTTTATAATTGGTCATTATCACCGCCATTGGACTTCAACATATACTCACAAGCTCGTAAAATACTTGAAGAAAGAATACAAATTTATCACTGCTACAGTACTTGCAGTTGTTGGGTTAATAATCGCGTACCTCCAACTGCACTAAAACGCGAAACACTCTGCTACCGGACTTGACGAGGCTCCCCATCGTAGCTACTCTGATTCTGGAGATACTATGGCATATATAAACGTCACACAAGACCAAGACAGCCTTAATTACGAGATTGATAACCTGTCGAGCACTTCAGGAATCGCAGATACGCAGTACCTGGCAAGTATACCCAGGCGCTTTAACGAGTGTGAAGGTATGGCAATGGGCACGACCGAACACATCGCCATAGCATACAGCTTACTCCAGCCAGCATTTGCAACAGCACTTCATGAAGCGAACGATAAAGCGCTGTATCAATTTTTCTATTTTACTGCCGAGGCTCACTTTGACACGGGCATTCTTCAGCTTTGTGCCTTGTATGACACAGGGAGAATTAATCATAGTACACTACGAGACTTGGATAAATTTCAGCACAAACAGACAGAGCAAGTGCCGTTCACAATTAGCGACAAGGCGGAGAGTCTATATACTTCGCTCAAGGATTATCGTGATAAGAGGATTGCCCATCCAGACCGTAACGCAGAAAGAATATTAGAAGCATTGCAGTGGCACGACCCACTTAAACTGCTGCACCTTACCAACGCATATCTTACGCGATTTCATAATACATACCTATTCACCGACTACGAAATGGGTGACGATAGCGTTGCAGAAACGATGCGAAGTACTATCCTGAGCTTCCATCAACTCGGCCAAATGAATATTGATATGGCACAGTGGCTTAAGGAAGCTGAGCAATACGCAAAACTCCTCATATAGAAAGAGCTCCGGAGGCTCGACTAATGGTGAAGAATTGTAGTTTTCTAGGCAGGTGTGTTTATGACTTTTTAGTAAGCGTGAAGAACTGTTGGTCGTTGACCTTTGCCGCTTTACGAGCCCGTCTCTCGGATGTACTGCAATAATATGCAAGAGCAGAGAGTGTCGCCACGCCCGTAGCTACGTTCCATAAGGTATCGGGAACTGCCTCGGGTTGGTGGAGTATGTATTCGCTAACAAGCGATTCTCCAATCAAAACCGGTGCCACACCAAAAAGACCTATCGTATACGCCCCGATGTACGCCTTCTCTGTACTACTAGGTGGAGAATTGTGGTAATCAATCAAGTGTTGAGACTCATGCATGAAGGTTTTGTTAAGACCCGGCCCGGCAAGAACAGTCAGCTCGCCAGTTTTGGCAGAAACCGAGCCACGTACAGGGTTGATGTAATTATTTGGCTTTACCTTTATTTGGGAGTCGGCAATTTGTTCATCTGAGACACCCTGAGAGCTCAAGTGCTCATAATATGAGTCATAATCAAAATCAATGTACTCGACAGATTTACCGAGCTTTATATCAAACGCCACGGTGGGATAAACCGGCGCTGTAACGGGTGGTGCAACAACCTCAGACATATTTTAATGATTATAACATAAATTACTAATTATTCACAAATACATAGCTCATATACCTGCCAGTAGTATTGTAGCAAGCCCTTCGCGGGGGATGGGTTTGCAGCAGTTTGGCTTCGCGAGTTCACGAGCACTAGTAGTGAATGTACTGTTGGTGACGACCATGGTTTGGAGCATTTGTAGTGCATCTCCCGGCGACGACTTCGCGCACGGGCGCCTGTGAGAATACCCGGCGAAAAAGCTTCGCCGGCGATGAGTTTACAGTCGTCGGAGCGGGCGGGTTTCGTTTTCGAAATGAAGAACAGAATACATCTGTTTTTACTTATGGTTACATGGATTGGACGAAATTGCATGGATATCGCGGCAGAGTTGCTATACTACCCTTGCAATGATTAGGGTATTTTTGGACGAATCAGGTAATCTGGGCCGGGGTGGCGATTTCTTTACTATCGCGGCCGTCGCTTTTAGTGACCCCAAAGGTGAGGTACGTTTGAAGCGAGTCATGAAAAAAGCGTGCCTGAAATATTCTTCTGACACTACACCGTTAAGTGAACTGAAAGCAAACAGGTTGTCGTTACCCCAGAAACAGGAGCTGCTACAGAAAATAGCAGTGCGTGCCGACCACGAAATCTTTTACATCACCGCACAGAAACAGCACATAACGATGCTGCAGCAAGGACGTGACAAAAATCTGGTATACAATTATCTCGCTGGGATATTGACTCTTGAAATCATCAAGAAATACAATGACGATATCTGCCTTAACTTCGACCAGCGTACCACCAAAGTGGCCTCAATGAACTCACTGAACGATTACATACGCCTCAAGGCATACACCACCGGCAAATTCCAACATACTCTAGTGGTGGGCCAATATGATTCCAAGGCAATGTATAATTTGCAGACCGCAGACATCCTTGCAGGGGTCGTGAACGGTTCTTACGTGCACCAGAATAAGCATCTACTTAAAATCATAGAACAGAGGTTGGAGGCAAAAATAGAATTCCCGATTGCGAAGTTTGACAAACGGTTGTATTGACATTTCGGGCCATTTTTGCTACGATTTGAATGCGTAAGCCAAATGGTGAGCTTTCGTTAGTAAGTATCGTTGTTCCGATACCGACCCATTTGCAGCATAAAGGCACTCTACGGGGTGCTTTTTTGATTTTTCTTGAATACCCAAGCACCTTTCTGGGCTGTACGACCGAAATTTCGCGGGGATGAGTTTGCAGTAGTTTGGCTTCGCGGACTCCTCCGGCGCTGGCGGGGTTATTTTTGTTTTTTGCGGATTTGTTCGGCTGCTTTAAGCGTTTTCTGCTGGTCTTGGACGGACTTTTTGTAGACACGCTTAAGAGTCCCGGCCTTTATGGGGCTGTTTTTGTCGAGGTATCGTGCTTGTTCGGGAGTAAGTGTCAGTTCCATAGTATTTGCTCTATTTACTTACAGTATACTGGATGTATGAGGATTTTTCGGGGGAAGTTTAGGCTAACGCGGCGGGATTGGGTGGTCGCCGTGATTAGCGCAGTGCTGGTGCTGTTAGTTGTGAAAGGAGTAAGTGTTTTGAGCAGTAACGCGACGCTGGTGCCGTACCAGCCGGCGGGGATTACGGCCGCTTGGATACCCGATACGGTAAAGCATTGGAGCGGCACGATAAATGAAATGGCGAAGAAGTATGACATAGACCCGAATCTGGTCGCCATAATCATCACCATGGAATCAGGCGGGAACGCCAAGGCGAAGAGTGAGGCGGGAGCACAGGGGCTGATGCAGATAATGCCGGCAACCGCGAGCGATATCGCCAGAAAGTACCTGGACAAGCCCGTCGACAAATACGACTTGCTCGACCCGAAAACGAACATAGAGTTCGGTACTGCCTACCTAGCATACCTGCGCGATTACTTTACGACCGACGAGCCCGGGCCGGATTCCATAGCCACCGTCGAACTCATCGCCGCGGGCTACAACGGCGGACCCGGCACTGCTGCCGCGCTCGAAAAGGGCGAAGGCTTGCGCGACACGCAGCCAGTTATATATTCGCGAGACGCCTTTAACATGTGGCGCGAACGGGTGAGCAAAACCAGCCCGACCTTCGACCGCTGGAAAGAACGCGGTGGTGCTTCCCTCCTCCAAGCCGCCCAAGCCAGTCAACAATAACCCACTCTAGGCCTGCACAGAATGGTGCAGTTTGGATGAAACCAGTCGCGTACTTCGTTTACCGTTCGCCTTTTACCATTTACCATACATTCACCATTGCTCCGTTTACCGTGGAAGACGCCCGCACGGTTAAAGGTAAAAGGATAATGCATAGTGAATGGTGAAGGGCAAATGGTAAATGCTTGCTGCCTTTAGCTTACGCCCAGAGGGTGCCGCTCTACGTAGCCACTTAGTTGATGAGGGCGGCGGTGGCAGAGACGTTGTCTATGCGGCCACCCATACGACGCTGAATGTCTTCTAGCTGTTCCACTGGACGTTCAATGTCGTTCATAACGACTTCGTGCTCCAGCTTCGGAATAGTGACGCGTATGTCACCGTAGCCGAACTGCTTGCCCAGAAAGCCCTGGGTCATGCGGATAGAGATGATTGATTCGTAGCGATAAATAGTCTGCGAAGAGCCCCACTTGCCGGCCTTGGCGTGGACTATGAGCGCGTCGCGGCCGATTTCATAGCGCTTCACCTTCCAGCTAAACCAGAGCCGCAGTGCGGCGAAGACCCACAGCAAGAACAGTACGATACATGTCAGCGCCTGCAGCCGCCACCCACCGCTTTCTGTCCAGTGGAACAACCTGCCGAACAGCCAAACCGCCAGTATGCATATAAGCAACGTCACAACGGCCGAGATGCCTATCTGGGCTTCCAAACCTCGTGGGCTTCGTTTCAGCAAAACTCTCTCTTCCATATCTGCAGTATACTCCATACTTTCTAAAACTCTATGACTAGCCGAGCAGCGAAGCTTCGCCGGAAGATTGCTTCGGGTCGGGCAGACGAACCATGCCAAACGAGCTGATGACACCAATAGCGCCCGCAACAAGCGGCACGAGCAATGCAGCCTGGAGCGCCTTCGGGCGGGCTTCGGTGTTTATGCGGATGACTTCGTCCTGTACTGCTTGGGATTCACCGGCCAGCTGTTTTTGCAGCTGAGTGTTGGACATGATTTCGGCATCGGTTTCCAGCGCACTGGCAACCGTTTGCTGCTGCGCAGGCGTCAGCACCGTGCTCGTCTGCGCCACCCGGGTAAACGCCAGGCTCAGCGAAGCCAGCATTATAGCTCCGGCAAACGCCAGGCCGAACGACAGGCCGAATGAACCGGCCGCCGAATTCACGCCCGCCGCTTCGCTGACCCGCTCTTCCGAAACCGGCGACAAGGTGTAGTTGTTCAGCTGCGAAACAAGCAGGCCCAAGCCACAGCCGGCAAGCAGCAGCGGGACAAGCAGCCCCCAGCCCGTCGAAGCCCGCGGTACGACCGCTAGCAACAGCGCCACGCCGACCGTCAGCAGCACAAAGCCGACGCGTATGATAGCTGCCGGCCGCCGGTTCCCGGCCCGCTTGCCAGCTACCAGCGCGATACCGAACATACTGAGCGACAGCGGCGCCAGTGACAGGCCCGCCGCCATGGCGTTATACTCGAGCACCATCTGCAGATACATCGGCAGCGCTATCATCATACCGCCGAGCGCAATCTGCTGCATCATCTGGCTGGAAGCACCAAGCCGGAAGAGGGGCGAGCGGAACAGGCCGGGGTCTATCAGCGCGGGACGGCCAAGCTTTTTCTGCCGGAGTAGCCAGTAAACAAGCAGGCTCATCGCCACCAAGCCGACCAGTAGCAACGCGCCGACCGATTCGGCGCCTTCCTGCCATGCAAGAATACTCAGCACAATTCCGCCCATCGCAAACACCGAAAGTACGGCACCGACACCATCTATTTTCCGCACACCGGTATAGGGCACGTCCCGCACCAGTTTTATGTTCAGCAAGACAAACGCTATGATGAGCGCTTCGAGCAAAAACCCGACGCGCCAGGACAGATAGGTGGTTATGAACCCGCCGAGTAGCGGCCCGACCGCCGTGGCGATGGCCGCCGAAGCGCCGACGATGGCGTACGCCTTCCGCTGGTCGGCGCCTTCGAAATTGCCGTGTATGAGCGACTGCATGGCGGGTAGTAACAGCGATGCGCCGATACCGCCGACGATTGCCCAAAACACGACGATGGCGCTCAGATTTTGCGCGAAGACCATAGCTAGTGCCCCGACCGCATAGCCGAGCAGACCCAGTATGTACGCACGTTTGCGGCCGAACAAGTCGCCTACTTTGCTCCCGATAAGTATGAATGCCGCTGAAACAAGCGCTTCGAGCGCAATTGCCGACTGCACACCACTAGCAGTGGTGTGCAGGTCCTTTATGACCGCCGAAATAGATACGTTCATGAGCGACGTGTCTACTACCAGCACGAACATCGCCATGGCAAGCAAGACCGCCAGTTTGTTGTTAAAACCCGCTGCTTTCGGCATACTCCCCACGCTATCATCTGGCTGCATAGGCACTACCTGTCTTTCGGGATGTTAGATTGCGACGCCACGCTCCGGCAAAACGAAAAAACTACAAACCGAGAATCTGCTGCTTTTTGGCTGCGAATTCTTCGTCAGTCAAAATACCCTGCTGATGCAACTGGCCCAACTGCTGCAACTGTGCAATTTGGTCGTCAGTACTGCTTGAAGCAGCAGCCTGTGGCTCTGCCGACTGTGCAGCCGCCTGTTCTTGCTCGGCCTTTGCTTCCCAACGGTTATACTGCCGCCGTGAAACACCATTTGAAACAGCCGTTGCCGTACCTGCCACTACTGCTGTCCGCGCCATTCCCCGTAATAATCCTGGCATCTCTTCCTCCTTTTATTATTTAAGTTCCGCTGCGGCATCTGGGTGGATGCGTCCGTCTGCTACCAGTACGCCACCAGCATCGATAATCGCCTTCTTGAGCGGCTTAGCCCATAGGTGTTCGATAACAAGCAGGCCGGCTGCGGTGTTGTTTTCGAGCAGGTCGGTTACTTCGGCAATGTCGTCTTGGTCGACTGGTACGGGTTCTGCTGGCAGATACTGGGCAAAATCAAAAGCGTATTCTTTGCCCAAGTCTGCGATATCGAGAGTGGTTACTGCACCGGCTTCGTCTTTCGCAACAAACGAGAGGGCTACCAAGCCTATGACACCGCTGTCGAGCGCTGCGCCAAGCTCCTTCAGGATGCTTCCATTGAATTTATTACCCTCGAATCCTACGAGTACGAAATCTATCGGCCCATGCATGTACAACCCTCCTTAGTGTGCCCTTATCGTACGCGTCAAGTGCTTCGTTCACTGTAAGATATCTTACAATTTTGAACACTGAACCCCTGTCGCTTTTATGTTCGGCTACGCTTACGAGATGTACGGGGCTTGGCCCAGCGGGTGCGGGTTTTGCGCTGGAAAGCTTCGACGGCTGCGTCGAGCGTCAGGAAGAAATGGTCCGGGTCGAGCGGACCGATGAGTTCGTAGCGTTCTAGCTTGGCACGCACCGGCTCTTTGAGCTCTGCAAAGACAAGGTGGATGTGCCGGTCGTTCAACTCGGTATCGAGATTCAGGAGCATATCTGCCGCTGTGGTATCTACGTCTGTTATGGACGCAGCAGCGATGATAACCCACTTAGGTTTCGGTTTTGCGCGCACCAGCTCACGGATTTGCTCACGGAACGTGCGGGCATTGGCAAACAGCAGCGGCGCATCGAACCGAAACACCACCAGCCCCGGCAGTACTTCGGCTTCGGGATGCAACAAACGGTCGTGGTGGCCATCCATCTTTTCTACTCGGCCGAGCGTGGTCTGGTACGGCCACCACACTTTGCGGAACACGTTCAGCACCGAAAGTAGCACGGCGATGGCGATGCCCTGCAACACGCCTAGGAAGGCTACGCCCAGGAACGCTGCCGCCATGAGCAAGAACTCCGTCCGGCGTTGTCGCCATAGCCGCACTGTGCCCGGTATGTCTGCCAATGAAAGCGAAGCGGCGATGACCACGGCCGCTAGCGTCGGCTGCGGCAAGTTGCGCAGCAAACCAGGCACGAACAGTAGCATCAGCACGATAAGCACCGCGCCGACTACGCCAGTCAGTTGCGTCTTGGCGCCCGCCTGTTCCGCCACCGCCGTGCGCGAGCCGCTGGTGCTGACCGGAAAACCTTGGAAGAACCCGGCGGCGATGTTGGCCGCACCGATGCCTATCATTTCGCCGTTGCCGTTGACCTCTTGTTTGTGCCGGGCCGCGAACGCCGAAGCGGTCGAAATGGTATCGGTCAGCGCTACTAGTGCGATGCCGACTGCGCCGGCGATAAGCAGCGGTAAGTTCTTGACCAAGTCTGCTGGGTTCGGAATGGTGAACGGCGGGAAGCCCTGCGGCAACGTCCCGACCAGCGACACACCATGGTCGCCCAGGTGCAGCAGCGCCGAGGCAAAGACGGCGAAGACCACCGCGATGAGCACGCTCGGAATCTTCGGCAAAATCCGGTTCAGCACTAGCACAAGCGCCAGACAAAATAGGCCGATAGTCGCTGCCGCCACGACCGCCTCGCCCGAAAACAGTCCGTGGAAGAACGCGCCGATTTCGCCGAACAACCCGCTCGCATCGGTAGAAAACCCGAACAGCTTCGGTAATTGGCTGATGAATATAGTCAGCGCCAGACCGTTCATGTAGCCGATTTGCGTCGGCTTGGAAAGTAGGTCAGCCACGAACCCGAGCTTGCACGTGCCGGCGATGACCATCACTAGGCCAACTAAAATGCCAAGCACCGAAGCCAGTGCCACCGCCTGCGCGGGGTCGCCGCCAGAACCAGCGATGGGAATGATGGTAGCGGCTATCATCGGGCCGAGCGACGAATCGGGCCCGAGTACCAGTATTTTTGACGGCCCGAATAGCGCGTACCCAACGAGACAAAGCACTGTGGTATACAAACCGGTTATCACCGGCAGCCCGGCCAGCTCGGCATAGGCCATACCTTGCGGTACCAGCAACGTGGCGAGCACCAAACCTGCGACCAAGTCGTGTCGCAACCATTCCCGCTTGTAGCTCATGAACGATTTGAAGCCAGGCGGCAACGGCAACGACAATGCTTTCATGCCCGTGTCCCGCGTTTTATCCTAAACTGAGCAATCATACGATACCCTCTCGTTTCTGCTTGTTAGTGTAGGATTATACTCGGCTGCGTTTCCGTAAGCTACCATACAGAAAGATACATTTGGCTGAGTTGGAAGTCATTCACCGTTTACCTTTCACCTTTTACCGTACATTCACCGTGAACCGTTTACCGTGAATGACGCCCGCACGGTAAACGGTAAAAGGATAACGCATGGTGAACGGTGAAGGGTAAATGGCTACCCGTGTACCCCGCCCTGCCACAGCCGCCGCGCTGTTTGCGGTGCAAATGCGTGAGTCGCGCGATTCCGCACCCCCTCTGCCGGTACGTAAATCCGCAGCGCACCAGGCCGGATGCGCACCCGCACCGGCACCGTAAACTCTTCACGTTCTCCATCCACCCCCACGACCAGCCGTTTCTGGCCGCTGCCCATTTCAAATGTTTTGGAAACCCACTGGTGGAAATCAGCCATCGTCTTGCCTGGCCGCTTGTCGAAACTCATGGCTTTCACCAGACCTGCGACCATGGCGTCATCCAGCTTCGTTATAGCCGTTACCTGCAGCACCCCTTCATCCAGCCGCTCGCGCTGGCCCAGTTCGGTCACATTCAGCAATTTGTAGCGGTTCACGCCGACTAGCACTTGTGCCGCCCGGCGGAAGTGTTCTTTGCCGTGATGAAACCGCAAGTCGTACGGACGTTTGGCGCCACTCAGCAAGTCGCGCAGCACGTTCCGGCCGGCACGCAGTTTGTGTTCGCGGTAGCCGGGGCTATCGACGATGTCGGCGTACAGCCCGAACGACACGTTGTTCAGGAACATCCGACCGTTTATGTCAGCGACGTCTATGTGGCGTTCGACGCCGTGAAAGCCAGCCAGCGCATCGGCAATCCGCTTCGGGTCAAGCCCGAGGTCTCGCGCGAAATGACAGCGGGTGCCGCCAGGCAGGACTACCATGGACAGGTCGCGTTCCAGTGCTACTTTCGCCACCGCACCGATGCTGCCATCGCCGCCGGAAACTCCCAGCACGTCCGCGCCGTCGTTCGCTGCTTGACGGGCCAATGCCTCGACATCGTCGCCTTTTTGTAACAGTTTTATCGTGATTCCCTGCTTGGCTGCCAACTCCGGAATGTGCGCCTTCAGCGCCCGGCCATCGCCCGACTTGGGGTTCACAATAAGACACGGATGCCGGAAATGCCCCACGTTCCCAAGCGCCCCCGCTTCGCGCGCCTCTTCCCAATATATTTGCCGCAACTTTGCGATAAACGCCAAATACAACGCAGTCAGTGCTGTCACTAGCGCAACGATGCGCACCATCTGTTCGTTGTCGCTACCGGCAAAATACATAAACTCGACGATTATCGCGACAGTGGCAACGCCCAGCAGTATAACGCCGGCAACCACACGCTTCTGGCGACCGGTAAAAACCAGCCACGCACCCCATAGTAGCACCAGCCCCGTGGACCCGAGCGCCAGTGCCAACCCAAGGTTATGTAGCAACACGCGTACCAGCAAAAACACCAGCAGCACATAGACCAGCAATGCCAGGACTGCCACTATTCGCCAGACAACCGGTAACCGCATAGCCGCTCCTTTCTCTCCTACGGTATGCTTTGTAGTACAATCCGTCTATGAAGAAACTTACTCGCACCAGGCTTTGGCACCCCGACTACATAGTCGGTTCGGTGCTAGAGCTCGATGCCGACGAACTTCGCGGCCGCGGGATTACCCACCTGGTGTTCGACCTCGACAACACACTACTACCCCATGGTACCAGTACAGTCGCCCCCAAGTCATTGGCGAAATTACGCCACTTGAAACGGGCCGGTTTGACCCTACTCGTCGGGAGCAATACGCGGCGCGATATAGAGCTCATTATCACAGCGCTGGAGGTAGTTGCAGTCCGTCCGATAGGCGTTTCCATGAAGCCGCTGCATTCGTTCTACCGCCGGGTTATCGCTGCGGCAGATACCACGCCCGAGCACATCGCCATGGTCGGCGACCATCCGCTGAATGACGTGCTGGGCGGCAACCGTGCTGGCCTGACGACCATTTTGGTAACCGGGTTTTACCGCGAACACCTCTCTTGGCAGCGAGTTTATTTACGTCTCATCGAGAGACGCCCCTGAAGCCGTGGTAGCGGCGAAGTCGTTGTTTGCGCCAGTCATAGCTCCGTTTACCGGGTGTGTAGATTGAATCCCGCCTTTTGGCAACTACACCTTCCAACCCCTGCTCCGCCACCGCCGCAAGCAACGCGACAGGGTCGTCGTACTGCGGCATAAGCCAGATATGTTCCGACGGCACGAGTATCTCCTCAAGCAATCGCCGGCGTTCGTGATACGGCTCGTTAATCAGTTCGGTGTCGTCCAGGCGAAGCACGTCAAACGCACAGAAAGCAACGTGCGCCATCTTTCTGCGCAATTCCGCAAAACTCTCGCGGCCTCGGGCGTCGAGCCCGACCATTTCACCGTCAAGTACGGCGGCATGCCCTGGTAGTGCGCTCGGGAATTCATCGACAACATCTGTATATCGGTCCGCATAGTCAGTACCGCTTTTGCTGAGCAGCCAGGTCTTTTCTAGTCCAACGTACGCAACCATCCGGTAGCCGTCGAGCTTCGGCTGGAACACCCACTCCGGACCGACCGGCAACGTTTCGCCGGGCTTCACGGGCTGCAGCAACATGGGGTCGTACTGTCGCATGGCTTCAGTATAGTCCTCCGCTCTGTAGAAAATTGTAAGGCTGTTTATAGCCCGGTTCTGTTTGCTCCGCTATGATACCAGTGCACTATGCATGCAGTCCATGAAAGTGACTGGCATGCACTGCGAAGGCAAAGGAGGTAACTATGCTCGGACGACCACTGACACCGGTTTCGGTAGCCGGCATGAACCGACGCTCGCGACGTCGCGCTCGCCGCGTGCTCTAGGCAGAGTAAGCCGTAATTATACAAATCGCAGCCACCAGACTGCGATTTGTCATATATTCAGATTCGAGATACTAAGCGACTGTCGGCCCAGTAGGTGGTTGCGTGCCGGAAGCCGGTACTTCGACCGAGCTCGGAGCGGGCTGTTCGGGAGCTTCGTGTACAGGAGTTGCGGCGACAGTCGGTGCGGGCGGGGCCGCAGCAGGTGCAGGGCCATCTGTCGGGCGCAAGATGTCGTTGACGATTTTGTCTATATCGTCGTTTGCCAAGTTCATTTTGACCGCATAACCGGAGATGCCGAGCTCCCGCAGGCCCGCAGGTGCGTTTTCTTCGTTCAGGTTGGAAATAATGAACACCGGAATATCTTTGCCCCATGTACTGGAACGCATTTTAGCAAGAATCTGGTCACCAGCGATATCTGGCACCATCAGATCCAGCAGCACCAGGTCAGGACGCTCTTGTTGTATAAAGTACAACGCTGTGATACCGTTGTATGCCATGAACACGGTGTACCCCAGCAGTTCGAGCCGGGTTTTGTAGATTTCCGCCAGCGAGGCGTTGTCTTCGACAATGATAATTTTCTGAGACGCGCCCGATGGCGTCGGGGCCGCGGGAGCTGTTGTATCGGTTGGATTCATAATAGCTCCATCGTAAACCATTACGGTTGTGATTGCTAGAGTATGCCTGCTGCACACCTGAAGATTTTATGTGATAGTTGTCACTGTAGGCGGTGGCCGTTTACCATTCACTGTTCACCGTGCGTTAGCCGTTTACCGTTAACCGTGCGGGCGTTTGTTCTTCATGGTAAACGGTTCATGGTGAATGTATGGTGAAGGGTGAAGGGAAAATGGTGAAGGGTCAATGGCTTTTATTCTTCGAGCCGGTGCAGCTGGTTCACGCCCCGATAAATCAGTGCATACCCGAGCAGGAGCAGCAGTATGACGCCGAAAACGGGAGCCAGCTGCAAGCTGAACGCTTTGGTACTTATCTGCGAAGCCAGCAGCAACTGCACTATGAACGTGCAGACGAATACGAGGAGCAGCCCACGATACAGGTCACGAAAGAGCCGTTTGTACACCACCCCTTTGACGCGGTGCATGTAGTGGACCAGGTTCAGGCAGGCCAGCACGCCGAGCAGCCATACCACGACGTACGGCAAGACGTACGTGAGCAGCATGACACCGGCAGACAGTCCGTAGTGTAACAAGCCATCGTCGTCTTTGATACTAGGCGCGACCGCATAAAAGTAGCGTGCAAAGGCGACCGACAACAGCGCCAGGAGCGCCAGGGCTACGATACGGCGTTGCCGCGACGCTTCCGATTCGGCCGGCACCAAGCGGGCGAGCCGGCGCGAGCCGAGAAACAGGTAGATGGCCGACGCCAGCACGACAAGCAGCGGCACATGGTTCGCGACCGCTGCAATCTGGGAGCTGTACGATGTATTGACGAACAGTAGTTTTACATTGGTACCGACACTGATGAGTATGGAATACGGCACCAGCAGGAGCAGCGCGTTGGCGATGTAATCCAACCCCTGTCCATCGGGGCTGCCAAGAACTGAACGGGAGTACGCCTTCAGATGCAAGGCGGTGTGCGCCACGACAACCCAGACCAGTATTTCGAACACGATGTAAGAAAGATTCGTTACGAAGAACGTGCCGGAACCGTTGTCGGGCGACACAACCAAAGCAGCGTCACGGTGTGTTATGGAGGCGAAGCCGAGCGCGGAGACCGCTATCATCCCATACATGAGCACGCGCAAAACCTTTAGAGATATGGTATGCGCAGATTCGGCTCCTGATGATTTCATGGGGGCGATTGTAGTCCTGTGTTTATTTTAACCCGAGCTCGACATACCTGTCGAGCTCTCAAGGGAGGGGCTCGCCCCTCCCAACCTTGTCTCGAAATGAATTCGAGACAAGGTCTCCCTCCCCCTAAAGTTCGGGCTGACGCCCTCGTTCGCTACGCTCATATACAGTGCATGGAAGGGGTATTGCTTATGCCGGGCGGAGGCATATCCGCACTATACCAGCGGCGGCGGGTGCGACATGTAATCTTTCTTACACTTTTGGACGGTGGTCGGGCCGGCCGGGTTTGCCACCGACGATATCCCACAAGCGCTCTTTGCGTGGCTGCCAGAATGCGTCGTACCGCGCATAGCGTGCCTCGGCGCGGCGTAGTTCCCGACTACCAGGATGGTACCAGCGGTGCGCCCAGAGCGAACCTGGTTCGGCCAGCCGCAGCGTACCCACGACCGCCAGCGGCGGTACAAAAACGCCGAAGACCGCCAGGAACAGCTTGCCTTTCAGCGCCGCAGCAAGCACGAACACCAGATTAACTACACCAGTGATAGTGAGCGCTGCGCCAGTCATATCACTCGTGCTGCCGAAGGGTGTCGTGTGCAGCAGGAACAACACACCGAGCAGCGTGGCGATGACGACCGCGTCGATGGATTTGCGGCCTTCGTGCTCCCAGTATACATCCTGCAAATGGAACAGCAGTGCGAACTCGTCGAGTACCAATGCCGCCCCGGCGCCGAAGATTACCGCAAGCAGCAACTGCCACGGACCATCATCGAGCGGCAGAAACGCGAACTGCATCGCCCCGGCTGCCAGTACCATCACGACACCGAAAACGAGATGATGCGTGTGGACCCCGCCGAACGACGTGCTGCCCCACCCGTGCACGCGAGCCAAGCGCGTGTACCCCCGAGCGCACACAAACGTCACCAGGAACGAAACCAGCACGACGAAGGCGGTCTGCCGCCCGCTGTCGAAAATGTGATGCGTATAAAGTGGAATAAACGGGAAAAGGTTCATATAGTGCTCCTTTACCTGTTTTGCTCGAATTGTTTACCGTTCACCATGAACCATTCACCATGCGTTAGCCTTTTACCGTTTACCGTGCGGGCGTTTGTTCTTCATGGTGAACGGTAAACGGCAACGCCCTGCCCGTATTTTCAGTATACTCCGGCTGGTACAATGGTAGGAGCATGCACGACGACACACCGATTCCTGTTTCCGGGCAACTGCTGGTCGCGAACTTTCAGACCGCCTTTCTGAACATAGCCACCACTACCGTCGCGGAGCACGAGGCGACCCGTTCGGAAGCGGCGCTCGAAGACCATTTGGCCGCACTGAGCGGTGGGATGTATTTGCAACCCGGCAACCTGGACGAGGGCACGCAGCATGACATTTCGCGCGAAAGCCTAGACGCGCACATAAAGAAAATCCAGGCCCGCCAACTCAGCGCCCTCAGCGACGCCCAGCTGGAGGAGCTTGTCACTCAGACAAAAGCCACCTACCAAAGCCGCAAGGTAAAGGTAACCGTCCTGGACGCTACGAACAGCCCGCTTGAATACATCTGGTTCAACCCGCACACTGGCTACCGCACCAGCACTTCTAAAAAACTGAGCGTCACCGGCACTATAGAAGAAATCCGGTTGGAAGATAACGTGCTGCTGCTTCGGCCGTCGTTTTGGGCGCGGTTGCCGAACCGTGAGCTGACCAGCTACGCGGTGTATGTCATCGACCCCGACACGCTAGTGCCTATGATAGAGCTAGTGCTTATATAAGGTAAGGGAGGGGCTCGCCCCTCCCAACCTTGTCTCGAAATGAATTCGAGACAAGGTCTCCTTCCCCCTAAAGCTCGCCTGTCGGCTCGTTCGCTGCGCTCATGCGCGATTTAAGAGGCTTGAGAGGACAGTCCTCACAATATTACAACACTGTCATGCGCATGGCATGTCATTGTAAAAATGGGGGTTTGGGGGTACTATGCATGTAACGTAATGTGGGACGTGTAAGTACGTGGAAAGCCAAAATTCGGAAGAGCAGCCAGTGCAACCGGTACCGACCGGACCGAAGCTGCAGGTTGGCGCCGATAAGAAACAAAAAGTAAAGCGCCGTATAGTCGCGCTCGCCAGTGCGAGTGCCGCTGCGTTGCTTGTCATCATAATCGGCGGAATCGTACTGCTCGCAAACTTCAAGTCAACCCCGAAAAAACAGCCGGTGGTCGCCGCAAAGACGCAGCAGCAAACCACTTCGGAAGCGAGCGGCCCGAACGCGACCGACCCCGTCGCCCGTGGCAAATACCTCTCGCACGACAACTGTAGCGGCACTGGCAGCAAGGCGCTGGGTGCAGCCGCGATGAATCCGACCGACCTGAGCGTCATCTTGCCGTACGGCCTAACCGCTGGCGGCCATGTAACACCGGTCGACCATCAATATTACTTTGGCAAGAACCAGGCTGCCGCAGCCAGCACATACCCAGTCTATGCACCGGCTGACGGCACTGTCGTCAGTGTCGAAGCCCGCCCGCGCGGCACTAGCACCGCAGATTACCGCGTGGTTATTAGCTACTCCTGCACGTTCTTTAGCTACTTCGACCTCGCAAACAGCATCGCACCAACGCTTGCGGCCAAGTTACCTGCAGGTTATCAGACAAAGAACGGCCCGCAGTACGTTAAAATACCCGTCAAACAAGGCCAAGTGCTGGCCATGGTCGGTGGCCAATCACTCGACTTCGCCGTCTGGGACACCACCAAAACTATGAGCGGTCTGCTGGTGCCGAAGGCATACAACAACTACGAACCATGGAAAATCAACACCGTCGAGCCGACAGCTTACTACACCGACCAAGTCAAAGCCCAGTTGCTGCCGCTGTACGCCCGCACTGTCGAACCGCGTGACGGCCGGATAGGCTACGACATAGATGGCACTGCCTCCGGCAACTGGTTCAAGCAAGGTACGAACGGCTACATCGGTTCGTTCAAAGAGTCTATGTTCAACCCGCAGACGTACGCCGACGGCCACCTTTCCCTTGCCCCCGATTTGTACGACCCAAGCGGCTGGATTTTATCGACCGGCGCCGTAAACCACGGTACGCAGTACGCCATCAAAGCGCCAACCACGACCCCAGACAAACTTACTGTTGGTGGCGAACCCGTCAAATACCAGCTCGTCCAGGTGCGCCACATCGATGAACTCGGTAGGACTTGGTTAGGCGCGGCACCGGCGAAAAGCATTACGCTCAGCACGACTTACGCCACCGCCCAGGGCACCGCACTGGTGCAGCTCACCGCCAAACGAACCCTGAAAGTCGAGCTCTTCCCCGGCAAAACCCCCGCCCAAGTCACCGCCTTCACCACCGCCGCCACCCTCTACACCCGCGGCGACGACGCCACCACGATGTCTAAATAGTCATTGGAGGGACGCTACTCGGAATAAATTGCCGTCACTTCAGACCGAGTCTCAACCAGTTGCGCTTCTATGATTTCCTCGACTGTCATCGTCTGGAGCATTTCGACAAGCTTCCGTTCGCGCTCATCTTCAGGAATCATCGGGTCAGTATCTGCGATGTCGGTAAAGTACCAACCGGTTTCCAAATGCGAGTCATTAGGTTTTTCCATGTCGTCGGCCTCCTGCATTGATTAGTGAAACTGGCCTTACTATACCACTTCGTAGATTTTGTCGTGAGACTTAACAAGGCGCCCTCAATTCCGCTAGAAGTGTCTGCAATGTTACGAACATATTGACTACTTCACGCGTTACATCGTTGCCAATGGAGAGTAAGTTTTAGATACTTACTATACGATGGCCGAAACACTTCCAGTTCCGATGCTCTCCGAGCAGTTCGTAGGCGAATTCAGTGAGCACACTGCCGCCGCCCGCCCTGGTGACCGCCTAGGCATCGTAGCGATGCAGCTAGCAGCCCAAGTCGAACGTGAGGAATCGGTAGTTTACGAGCTCCTGGAAAATGTGGTAGCCGCCAAGCAACGAGGCGTCCGCGCCGAAGTGATAGTCGACGGCCGCTACGTGCGGCGGATGACCCGCATCGGCAACAGGGATTATCCGAACTACTTACCGCTCGGCAGCGAAGAGGAGCGTAGAGAACGGGCTGCAACCAGAGCGCGCACTGACGCCTGGCTAAATGAGCTGCGCGACGCAGACGTCTTAGTGGAGCGCTACCCGAGACAGTCGGCCAGGGGCTATGTGCCGCGGCTGCGGCAACTCGGAAGCCTGCATATTGCCCAGCGGCCGTTCGCGGTCATACACAGCAAGGCGGCATTCTCCGTGGCGGCCGACGGTGAGCATACCGCTTGGGTCAACACAGGAAACCTTACCGATTCCGACTTGCGCCTCCCCTCCGCAGATGGAGCGGTCGGGATGAACAATGTCATCATGCGCACGCATGGCCGGACAGCGGCGTTCATAGTACGCGCGGTGACCAGCGGCTTCAGCCCCGAAGCCGGTACGCACAGCTACGGCGACTCGGTGAAGATGGTGCACGATGTCGGCAATAGCGGCGAGCCGGCCCGGCTTCCGACCATCCTGACGGAAGCACTCATAGCCATCGACCCGCACCGCGACCCTACCGTCCGCGACCCCTACTGCCCTGCCGTGCCCCAGCCCCAAGCGATACTGTTGCTTTCCCAGTATGCGCCGAACGGCATCTTGGCCAATGCTTTGACGCATGCCGCCGAAAAGGGCGCTTACGTGAGCGTTCCCTTGCAACCAGACGACGACTACCGCTCAAGGAGTTTTCCTTATAACTTCAATACCGCGGCGTTCCGCATGCGCGAAATCGGCCGGGGCGCTGAGAAACGGGCCGTGCCGTCGCATGTGAAGGCGCTCGTCGTCACCTATGCTGACGGTGCGGCTAAGCTTATATTCGGAACCGATAATTTCGTGACGAACCTTCAGAAAGTCGTGCGCAACGAAGAGATTGCGACCGTCTTATCGATTGACACCAAGAATCCCGAGGAAGCCGGCTACTTCATCCGGCTTGTCGATTTGCTCCATAGTATCGGTGAAATCAACGACGTGACCAAATCCAAACTCCTGGACACGGTTTATAGCTAGAGCTGCGCTTAAGAACAGTCCTCGTGCAGGTTTTCAGCCACCCGTTAAACAAGCCGTGGAGATGCCGGACATCTCGGTATCATCACGATAAACAAACCGGGGTTATACAGGCCAGTTTGTTTATTCGAAGTGTCGAACGTGTTATTTAGTCTTTGAAGTGGCGGCTTCGCCGAGCTCTTCGACTTCGAGTTCGATACCGTTGGCGGTGCGCAGGAAGAGGTTCGAAACGAGCGCCAGGACGGCGCCATACAGCCAGCCAACCAGGAATGAAACCAGCGGGATAATCACGAGTGACGCCAAAACGGCCGCGATGCTCGCACCGACTTTCGCGAAGAAATTCCAGCTGTCTTGGTCGACGATGGCGGCCACGGCGCCGAACGAGGCCAAGATGCCGTAGATGAGGCCAAGAATCGCGTTGGCGAACCCGACGAATTTTGCAAATGACCCGACACCCAGCCTGCGGATAAGAATAGTACGCATAACCTGAACCCTCCGTTTAGATATGTAGTAACTTTACTATATGGTGTATATATCACGCCTGTCAAATAGATGTAAAAATAACCTTTACCACTTCCGCTTATGTGGTATGCTGGAGAGACAGTAGTAAAAAATAAAAAAGGAAAAATACTATGCTCGCACAAATTATTACCGAAGTTACCGACGCTGTGGCCGCCGCCGTGAACGGCGTAGATGATATCTTGGACGCCGTGACGGGTTCGGTCAAAGGTCAGGTCGTCAACATCATACAGGGCACGGGCGACGTTGCTGGCACGACCGTTGAAACCATTGCCTCTGTCGCGAGTGGCGCCGTAAAAGGTGGCGGCCAGGTCGGCGCATCGGTCGTCGACACCATTGCCGGCACGATGAGCGGCATCGTCAAGGGCGTGAGCGAAGTCGGCGGTGATGTCGTCGGTGCCGTTCGCGGTGGTGCCCAAGGTGTTGTCGAAGCTACAGCGGAGACCGGTGGCGACATCGGCAAAGCCGCCGTCGGTGCCGTAGAAGGTGCCATCAAGGCCGCCGGCGATGTTGGAGCCGACACCGCCGAAGCCGCCAAGGCAGCTACCAGCGGCGCACTCGATGCCGCAACCAGCGTCGGTGGCGACGCTGTCGAAACCGTCCGAGGCGCACTGCTTTCTGCAGCCGCTCTGCCACGCGACGTCATAGAGTCAGCTCTCAAAGGCAGCGACGACGAGAAGTAATTAGATAAAGTCTTTCCTTAGCGTAAAAGAGGGCCAAGTGTCCTCTTTTACTTTTACAAAAATGGGGCACAATAATCCTTAAGCTTCATGATATACTGTGGCTAGACGTACTTATCAAATAAAATAAACACTCAAATACCTTTATGGAACCAAAACCCACGCCGACCACCGAGCCGGAACCACGGAACAATACGCCGGCACCTGACAGTCAGAGTCAGGAGACACCCGATAGCCTCCAGCCTGTCGTTATCACCCCCACCGTACATAGTGCCGGGCTGACGCCCATCTCGCACGACCCGGAGCCCGCCACGTCAGAGCCTGCCGCCGCACCGTCTCCGACCATCCCCGCATCCGTGCCACCATCGACCGGCACCACGCCAGCGGCGGCTGATGCAGCGCAGTCGGCTGCCGAACCAGCAACACCAGCCGAGGCCACCGCAGACGCTGCGCCTAGCCCCGCTATCACGCCCGCAAACCTTGGACCGACTCAACCCAGTACAACGCCTACCACGACGACACCGGCTAGCCCCACGCCATCCGAGACTTCGCAAGCCGTCACGACTCCAGCGAGTACCGAAGCGTCCCCACCCGTCGAACCGGCACAACCAGCCCAGGTATTCAGCAGTACCTTCGCACCAGAAGCCCCAGAAAAGAAAGGCAAGAAAAAACTCTTCCTGCTCACAGGTGGTGGCGCGCTACTCGCATTATTGCTCGCTGGCGGCTTCGTCTTCGGCTACTACCTGCCGAACACGCCTTCGCACGTCTGGAGCACCGGCCTGAACCGGACCGGCAAGGCGCTCGACAGCATCGTCACTTCCGCCACCGAGGAAAAGAAGCTGGAAACCTACAAGACATCGGAGATTTCCGGCAACTTCAAAGCAACCTACGGCGGCCAATCTTACAGCGGCGAGCTGACCAGCGCGTTCGACGACGCCGACAGCGACAGCGGCCTGACCGTCAGCACCAAAGACAAGACCGGCAAGACGACAGACCTGAAAGTACTGGCCAAGACTAACATCGCAAAGGGCAACAACTTCCCCGACATCTACTTCCAGATTGTGGGCCTCAAATCGCTCGGCCTCGACCAGTTCGTCCCGAACGTCTCGTCGTACGACAGCAAATGGATTCAGATAGATTCGAAGTACTTAGAGTCTATCGGCGCCACCTACCTGAGCGGCACCGACAACAACCAAAAGGAAGTTACCAGCAGCGACGTCGCCGAACTGGCTCGCTCGGCCACCAACGTCACGACCGACTACCTGCTCACGACCGACAAAGACAAAGCGGTCTTTACGCAGCAGAGTTTCGTCGGCAAAGAGACCGTGGACGGCGTCAAAGCCTACCACTACACTGTCGGCATCGACAAAGACCACGCCAAGGCTTATTGCACCGCGCTCAGCAACGCCATGCTTTCGAGCAACGCCTACAAAAAGGTCGCTCAACCCAAAGACGACGAGCTCGCCAAGGCCAAGGAAAACGCCGCCAAAGACTGCCAGACCACTGTGGACGAGGATTTCAAGGCAACCGATACGTTCGACCTCTGGATCGATAGCAAATACAAGCTGGTTTACAAAGTCCGCGTCTACGACGAAAAAGACAAGGGTATATATACCGATGTCGGCCAGCTGTACAAGGGCGACGACAAACTGTCGCTGTTCGCGGCCTGGCACGACACGAAAGCCAAAAGCGACAGTAAGTTCACCGTCGACACCGACCTCAAGACCAACGCCACTACCGGTACCTTTACCGCCAAAAGCACTGACGAAGGCTCTCCGTATGACCTGACAGCGACCATCAAGGCCACGCTTTCAAACAAAGACGTCAAGTTCACCAAACCGTCGCCGACCGTGCCCATCCAGGACATCCTGACCGCTTTGGGCTATACCGCGCCGACGACAAGCAGCCAGAGCGCGGCAACCTCCGCCGTTCGATAGCAAGAAAATACCGAACGCAAAGCTGGCGTTACAGTCTATAGCCATCAAACAACCTTGCGTAACCCGAGCTCGGCTATCGCCTCGTTCGCTGCGCTCAACACGGATGTCTTGGGGTGAGGGAGCGGTGTTTATGTTGGGCTGGGAGTTACTTATCCATCACCGGAAGATGTTCGCGCCTCAGTCCGTAGAGCTACACAGGGTGTGTAGTGAATGCGAAAAGGGCGGCATATATGAACCATAGAAAAGGGATGACCCGGTTTTTCCTTTGTCCATACGGAGTAATCTTATTTGAACAGGGAGCCGTAGTGTTTCGTACCGGCGGGGATGTAGCGGTTGACGATAGGGTCGGTCGGCACCGGTGCGGCCTGATTGTATATCGCAATCAATGCATTGCTCGGGTTACCGTCGTGAATGCCCACATAAGAGCTGCCGGACCGGCCGGCCGCTTCGAAGCCACCTATGCCTACGGGGCCTCCGGCCATCGCCGCAGAGAATGCGCCGACGGTACTGAAATTGCCATAGGACGAGGCATGGATGATAGTACCGCTGCCGTTGGCATAGACGTTGCCGTTGATGATAGTCCGGGGTCCGGTGGCGTCGGCCTGGTGTATGATGGCGTTTATGGGCACGTTGGCGCCGCCGTTGGTCTGGGTTATGCACAAGGTGGTCTTTGTGCCGCAGTAACCGTTGCCGGTCGGATCGGAGATGACGTTATTGACCATCATATCGAGCCGGGGCATCCACGTCATGGTCGATATATAGGCCCGTTTTGAGTCCCGGTCGCTGCCGTAGGAGCCGGCACAGAGAGCGGCGCCGGGGTTGGCGCAGCCGGGCTTGGAGCGGCTGTCCACGTAGATGCCGACCGGGTCGGTGCCACCGAAGATGGTGTTGTTCACCAGTCTGAGCTGCGAGGAACCGGCCAACTTGACCGACCGGTCACCATTCAGCGTGCGGATGTAGTTGTTGACCATCGTCAGTTTGTCGGAAATCTCGAAGAATACCGCGGTCCCGTGGTTTTCAGTAAGGACGTTGCCCGCCACCTGCACGTCGTAGTTGCTCTGGTCGAACCACAGACCGTGGCTGACGTTGTTGCGAATCTGGCTGTTCAGCACCCTGACGTAGCGGCTCCGGCTAGTCTTTATAGCACCCGACTGCGGTGAATACGTGAATTCGCCCCAGCGGTTCAAGCCATGTATGAACACTTGGTCGAATGTCAGGTTGTCGGTATAGTTCGCGCTGACGCCCATCCAGTTGGAGTAGCCGATGCTGACGTGTTTGAGCGTCGTGCCGGTGTTGATATTGTCGTTGCCGGAAATAAGCATGGCCATAAATGCGCTGTCACTGATGGTGACATTGCGGACCACAGTATTGTCTGCAGTCCCCAGTATGTTCACGACCCCGTAGTCGCTGGGGGCGTTGGCGTACCGCGTTATCTTTATGCCTTCCAGGATTGTGCCGGGAGCCTTGATGGTTATAAAGGTTCGTATGTTTGCGAGTTCAACCTCGCTCTTTGCTGCGTCCCCCGATGTCATGTACAGCCGGTTCGCACCCCTGTCCACATAGAACTTTCCGGTGGTTACCGCCGCTTTGGATAGTACCTGCTGCAACTGCGAGCCGCCAGCCCACGCTTCATCGGGATATTTGCCGACGCCGTCGCCGGCCAGGTTCTGGCCGCTCGTAAAGTTAACGCCGCTGCCGTCGGTCACCGGCATGGGTGTGTAACTGTGATATTTGAGCGAGCCTTCGCTTGCCCAACCGCTGGACGCAGGAGCTGAGCCGTTGAAAATGGGAGTTTCACCGGGATAGGCGATGATTCTGACCGGTTTGGCAGCGGCGATGGTAATATAACCCTGCCGGTAGGTGCCGTCGCGGATGACGATACTGCCACCCGAAGCAGATGCGCCGTACGCCTTGGCAACGGTGGCATATGGCTTATCCTTGCTGCCGTTGCCAGTCGAGTCGCTGCCGTTCGTAGCGACATACCGGACCGTGCCGGTCAACGACGACAGCTTGTATGAAATCGGGAAATGCGCCCCAGCGGTCTGCCACGCGAAGTCCGGCGTAGCAGCGTGCGAAATAAGCAGCGTCGCTATGCCTATGACGCCGAAGACGGCCATAAAAGCACCTATGACTACTTTGCGTGACAAGAAAGAGAAGGGATTAGAATTGGAGTTCTTAGAGACGACAACTCCGGATCTACTGTTTCTGGCCTGAGGCCTTTTACGGCTTTTTGCTGTCTTGGTTTGTCTGTTGTAATTTGTTTTACTTGGCATGGCTGTATTTTTCGGTGCGGATTACCTAAATGTGACGCCATAGTGCTTCGTGCCTGCCGGGACGTACTGGTTCACGATAGCATCTGTCGGTACGACGGCTGCGCTGCTGTGTAGCGCCGCCAGGGCGGAGGTTGGGTTGCCGTCGGCCGTGCTCACGTACGTATTGCCGTACAGGCCAGCCGCTTCGAAGCCGCTGATACTTACGGGCGCCTTGGCCATAGCAGCCGAAAACGCGCTGGTGGTCGTGAATTTGCCTACCGCCGTATTAATTATGTTGCCCGTGCCATTGGCATACACGTTGCCGTTTATGATTGTCTGGGGACTGACCGAGTCCGCCTTGTGGATGATAGTGTTTAGCGGTACATTCGCGCTGCCATTCGTCTGAGTTATACAGACATCGGTGGTCGTCGTGCAGTAGCCTGCAGCGGTCGGATAAGAGATGACGTTGTTCACCATCATGTCGAGCCGCGGAATCCAGGTAATAGTCGGCAGGTATGGACGCAGCGTATCACGGTCACTACTGTATGAGCCGGCACAGACTGCATGTGCCGGGTTAGCACAGCCAGCTATAGAGCGGCTATCTACGTAGATGCCAACTGGGTCGACGCCGCCGAAGATAGTGTTGTTAATCAGTCGCAAACCTGATGAACCCGCTAGCTTGACCGCCCGAGCACCGGCAACTTTTGTACGGATGTAGTTGTTGGCAAGCGTCAGTTTGTCGGATATTTCGAAGAAAACGGCGGTACCGCTATTGTCGGCGATGACATTGCCTGCCACCTGCACGTCATAGTTGCTCTGGTCGAACCACATGCCGTGGCTGACGTTGTTCCTGATTTGGCTATTCAATACTTTCGTATAACGCGTACGGCTGGTCTTGATAGCGCCAGATTGCGGCGAGTAGGTGAACTCGCTCCATTGGTTCATGCCTTTCAGATACACTTGGTCGAACGTTAGGTTGTCGGTGTAGCTTGCGCTCACGCCCATCCAGTTGGAAGTCGAAACCGACACATTTTTGAGCGTCGCGCCCTTGTTTACCCTGGAACCACCGGTGATGAGCATGGCGATGAAGGCGGTGTCAGATATGTCCACGTTGCGAGCGGTGAAGTTATCGGCCGTCTCGGTGACTTTCACGACACCGTAGTCACTGGCAGTGTTGGAGTAGCGGGTGATTTTCAGGCCTTCGAGCGTCGTACCCGGCGCTTGGACGGTAATGAAGTTACGCAGATTTGCGACTTCGATACTTCCTTTGGAAACATCAGTCGCTAGCAGGTATATACGATTGTTCGTACGGTCCACATAGAACTTTCCGGCCACAACCGAGCCTTTGGCGCTGACCTGTCTGAGCTGGGTCGTGCCGACCCAGGCCTGGTCGGGGTATTTGCCCACACCGTCGCCAGCTAGGTTCTGACCAGTAGTAAAGCTGATGCCACTTCCGTCGGTCACCGGCATCGGCGTATAGGCACGGTATTTGAGTGAGCCTTCGGTCACCCAGCCGGTGGTAGCGGGAACAGCGGCCGCGCCGTCGAATACCGGTGTCTCACCTGGATACGCGATGATTTTGACCGGCTTTGCGGATGTAATAGTGACATTCCCCTGCCGGTACGTGCCACCGCGCACGACGATATTGTCTCCGGACCCCGCTACGCTATAAGCTTTGGCGAGCGTGGCGTACGGCGCACTGGCGCTGCCGGTACCGCTTGTATCATTACCGCCGGGAGCAACATAACGGACAGTGCCAGTCAGTGAAGCTATGTTATAAGAAATCGGCAGGTGCGCACCCGCGTCTTCCCATGTACTACCAGGCGTTGCAGCACGCGTCAGCAGCAGCGTACTGATACCGATAATCCCGAAAACAACAGCGAATGCGGCTATTGTCATCTTGGGCGAAAAAGAGAAGAAACGCGGGCCGGAGCTCCTAGACACCACCACTCCGCGGTTACGGTTTGCGGACGTGGTTGTCGATTTACGCTTGTTGGATTTTGTAGTCTGTTTAGAGTAATTTGTTTTATTTGGCATGCCTGGATGATACCCGAAAGCATAAGTGTTGTCTATATCTCGCTGCGCCGCATGGCATACGAACGCTGGCTACTTGTACGTTACACCGTAGTGTTTGGTACCGGCTGGAATGTACTGGTTGATGATAGAATCAGTCGGTACTGGTGCGGCCTGGGAATGCAGTGCCGCCAAGGCCGCAGTCGGCGAACCGTCGGTGTTAACGTAGCTGTCGCCATATAGCCCGGCTGTTTCAAAGCCGCTAATATTCACCGGCGACCCGGCCATAACAGACGCGAACGCGCTCGGGGTCGTGTATCTCGCACCATCAGCGCCGATGATAGAACCTGTGCCATTCGCATAGACATTGCCATTGATAGCAGTCTTAGGTCGTAGCGAATCGGCCTGGTGGATGATGGTGTTTATGGGTATGGTGACGCCGCTGGTCGTTTTGTTGATACACAAGGCGACTATCCCACCACAATAGCCAATAGCCTTCGGGTAGGCGATGATGTTGTCGTACATCATGTCGATACGCGGAATCCAGTCGATGGTTGACAGGTAGGGCCGCAGCGAATCGCGGTCGCTACTGTACGAACCGGAACAGACGGCGTTCGCCGGGTTGGCACAACCAGCAATGGACCGGCCGTCCACATAGATACCGACCGGGTCATCCCCGCCGATAATCGTGTTGTTGATAAGCCGCAGGCCCGACGAGCCGGCCGCTTTGAAGGCTCGCTCGCCGTTCGACGGGCTGACGATGTAGTTATTTACGAACGTCAGTTTGTCGGATATTTCGTAAAAGAATGATGTTCCGGTGTTGCCAGTAAAGATATTGTTCGCCACCTGTGCATCGTAATTGCTTTGGTCGAACCACACGCCCGGCCCCTTGTTGTTCGTAAATTGGCTGTTGAGCACCTTGGTGTAGCGCGTGCGGCTGGTCTTGATAGCGCCGGACTGCGGCGAGTTACTGAACTCATCCCACTGGTCGGTGTTAGTAACGTTCACACCGTCGAAAGTAGCATTGTCGGTATAGTTCAGGCTCACACCCATCCAGTTGGCGCTTAGAATCGTGACGTTCTTGAACGTCAAACCAGTGTTGAGGTTTGAGCTACCGCTAACCAGCACAGCCATGAACGCGCTTTCGCTGACTTCGACGTTCCGGAGTGTTGCGTTATCGGCGTTCTCGAGGATTTTGACGACGCCGTAGTCGCTGGCAGTGTTGGAGAAACGGGTGATGCGTATTCCTTCGAGCGTCGTGTTTGCAGCCTGAATGCTCACAAAACTTCGCAGGTTCGAGACTTCTACGTTGCCTTTTGCCACGTCACTGGCCATCATATACAGCCGCCCGCTTTCGACGTAGAACATGCCAGCCTGCAGCGCGCCTTTCGTCTGCACCTGTTTCAGTTGTGCGCTGCCTACCCAGGCCTGGTCAGGGAACTTGCCATCACCTGCGCCGTTCAGGTTCTGCCCGGTCGTGAAGCTTATGCCGCTGCCGTCCGTGACCGGCATAGCCGTGTAGCTGTGGTATTGGTACGAGCCTTCGGTCGTCCAGCCGCTGCTTGCTGTTTGAGCGCCGTTGAAGACCGGTATTTCGCCGGGGTAGGCGATGACTTTGACCGCTTTCGTGAACGTCAGGTTGCCTTGGCGATACGTACCGCCACGGACAACGATGGTGTCACCCGCCGCCGATGCGCTGTATGCTTTCGACAGCGTGGCGTACGGCGCAGCCGCAGTGCCGGCGTTGCTGTCGCTGCCGTTCGTGGCCATGTAGCGTACCGTGCCGGTCAACGACGACAAATTATACGAAATGGGCAGGTGTGCGCCGGCACTCGCCGCACCACAGGCCGAAGCACCGAACTGAGTCGCCGCTCCGCCCGACGCGGAGGCGTCGCTGACATCCCCCGCACAGCCAGACGCTGTACCGTTCTCCGCCTCAAACGCCGCAGTGGGCGTCGTAGCATGAGAAAACAGCAAGGTACCGATGCCGATGACACCAAACAGGATAGCAAACACCACTACTCCCATCTTCGGCGTCACCGAAGACAAGAAGCGGCGTATGCGGTCCCTGGACATTGCAGGTAGTTTACCATGAGCACAATAGATTTTACATAGCAAACCGGGCCATATGAAACTGTAAGAAAGATTACATTTGCCCCCGAGGCATTACAGTCGGACTACGGGTTGGGCGGCGTAGGGTCCACCGGCGGGTCGGTCGGCTGAGTGGGGTCTGGTGTCGTCGGGTCGCTCGGAGGAGTCGGGTCGGTTGCGGGCGTCGTGGGACCTGTAGCAGGAGTCGTCGGGTCGGTTGCGGGTGGGGCCGATGAAGCCGGTGCGGTCACGGTGGCGCTTGGAGTGGCTGGCGCAGGAGTCGTCGCGCCAGACTGGCTACTGCCAGTAGCAGTGGTAGTGTTTTTGCGGCCAGCAGCCTGATTGGTCTTCTGCGTAACCGGAGTGGGGTTCGGGGTGTGCGCAGGAGCTTGTGAAGCCGCTGCTGCACTGTCCGATACCGCAGACTTGCTGGAAGCAGCCTGCGTGGTGCGCGTCCGTCCGGAGACCGATTCGGCGGTCGCGAAGTTGTCGGAGCGATGACCGCGCACAAGCAGTGCGACGGCGATAGCCAGTCCAAGAACCAGCGCCACACCGGCTACCCGTACCTGCCCCATGAACCGGTTCCCTTGCGGTACCGGCTTGATAGCCGGTTCATGCCAATACAGCTTGCCGGAAACTTCGCGCCGGGCACCCTCGACGCGATATGTTTCGCCGACGGCTAGGGCCTGGAGGAGGTGGATATCACGGTTCAGCGACAAGCGCGGACCATGAGCAGTCTGAAATAGTAGCTGCGCACACGGCTGGCCGGAAGCGTATTGAATCTTCACCAGCCGGCCGACGAAACCGCTGACACTGCTCAGTTTGGCTGCCATATTTTCCCGATGCATCACTATTCATCTTAATACTTTATTTGCATTTGTGTCAATAAAGCATTAAGCGTTAACGTTTTCAGTCCGAATCAGGCTGGCCCCATGTACTTTTCTGTAAGACAGGGGTCACTCCGCGGAGGCAGGAGCGATAGCGACTGGCGGAGCACCCCTGGCGTTGGAAAAGTGCATGGGGGCCATGGTTAGTCGGTAATCTTATGCCTCTTATTCTCTTTGTCTTCCGATTTTTTCGGCTTCTTGACCTTATGCGCCATTTTGGCCGTTTGAGCTTTCTGCTTCGCGGCTGCTGAACTGGCAGTCTGTTTCGACTCTTGCAGCGCCGAGGTGGCCGCCCGCTTGACTTCCCGGACCACTTCCACTTGTTCAAGTTTTGCCAGCTGCACCCCAAGCCAGCGCCTGCAGTACCCGAACACGATGACGAGCTGCCGTGCCACCTCTATAGCGGACGCATGTATGTCGCGCCCCGCCCGTACCAGCCGAGGACGCAACCATACCAGAAAGGCGGCCGTCTGCACTCGTGTCGCCTCGTAGAGACGTTTCGCGTAAGCAGCGAGCTTCTGCAGTGCCCGGCCGGTGGCCGCTGTGGCTAGGAGCAAGCGCTTCCGAAGCGGCTTCAGCCGTGAACGGAGCCGCCAATAGGCGGCGAAGAACTGCCGCTTCCAGGTCGTACGACGTGATACGACAAGGGGCATTTCCGGCTCGTCTGCTTCGGGCTCTGCGATAGCGATAAAGTCAGGCGTCACGCCCTCTGCCTCAAGAACGATGGGTCCGAGTTCAGCCGCTACTTCTTCCGAAGCGGCTTCAGCCGCAGTTATCTCTTCCGCGGTTTCGGCTTCTGCCAAGGTCAGACGCCGAACGCGCCGTCTCTTGGCGGCCATACGGAATACGCCCACAATCACAGCCAGCGCTACGATAGCCACGATACCCCACAACATGGCCTGCGGCGAAACAACGAGGCTCGTCCCCGGCACTTCGCCGCCCAGCAAGAATCCGAGTATGGCATTGCTGACGGTATCGCTCAGCAGCAGCTGCCACAAAATAAGTGCTGCTACGAGTGCTGCTAGTACCTTCTGCCATCCCTTGAGCCTAGGCTGCGGCTTACCTGCCATTACGCGCGACGTCCCCCTGTCTACACATCCTCTGCATACACCTTAAAGCATCTGCCGGTTTTTTGCGAGTCAATCCGGCCGAAATCTGAACCATCTGCACTTTTTCCGTCAGACAGGGGTCACCCCGCGGAGGCAGGAGCGAAGCTACTGGCGGAGCACCCCTGGCGTCGGAAAAAGTGCAGGTGGGTCAGGGCCGGAATACGCGGCGACTGTACCACAAATAGTTCCAGACAATAGTCGCCGTGGTGGCACAGAGTTTGGTAGCCAGCGTCAGTACGGTCCCTGTCAGCCAGCCAGCAAACAGTCGTGCAGTGGCATAGAGGATGAGCGGTTGCAGTACCCATAGGCCCGCCAGTGTCACAGCCAGGAATACCGGGAGCTGGCCTTTGCTGCCTGCCGTCCGGAATGTGAAATGCCGATTGAGCAAGAAGCTGCTGGCTAAGCCCAGGCTAGTCGAGCACAGGTTCGCCAGTATAGCCGGCCAGCCGAAGTACCGTAATAGCGTATACGCGCCGATGTCAAGCCCAGTGTTCAGGCCCCCGACTAGCAAAAACCGGACCCGAGTGTCATGGAGCATTATTATATAGTGTTCGCGTCAGTATCCGAGGAGCTATCGCTCTGCGTCGTGCCAGGCTGTGCGCCGCCAGGACCACCTATGTCGCCGACGCGGATTTCGGTCGCCACCGTGCTCGTACTGCTGGCGGTACGGATGAATACCGTGTCGCCGGTCTGGATATCGCTGACGCTGCCGGTACTGCCATTGGCCGTCACGGTCGTCGAGTCGTTGATGGTATACGTCTTCGAGGTTCCGCTAGAACTACTGCTATTCGGGCCGAACTCGCGCTGCGTGATGGTAATGCTACTGCTGGAAACGGCCGTCACTGTACCGAAGCCACCCGCCCGGTTGCCCATGCGTCCGCCCATGCCACTCGTGCCACTGGTACCATTTGGACTGAACGCGCCGGCCTGCGTACCGTTCAAGGTGCTGGTAGCATGTCCCTTCTGGTACTGTACCCCGGCGAAAAAGCTCATGCCGACTACCAAGACAGCTGCGACTGCGATAAGCGCGCCGCGCGGAACCGCCACGCCTTGCCCTTTGCTAGTGCGCCGGTGATTGCCGCCCTGTTCGTGTGGCCGTTGGCTGGCGTACTGTGCGCCGTCCGGGAAGGTATCTACCGGCTGTGCCGCCGCATGTTCCTGCGCTGGTTTCGGTGACTCATCTGCTGATTTCGTTGTCATAATATACTCCTTACTCGTTGCTTAGCTTATACAGGGTGTACTGGCTGCCGCCGTAATCCACCACCGTGCCGGCCGATTGTACCCAGGACAGGATTTCGCTATTGCCTTGCCCGCCCGGTCCGCCGCCACCGCGCATTCCACTACGGCCACCGCTGTTCACCGCGTAATATACCACCTGACCGCTGGAGACCAGCTGCTTGAATCCAGCTAACGTTATAGCCTGGTCGCTGCCGTTGAAGCCGCCGATGGCCATGACTGGCTGACCGGTCAAAATCTGGAGCGCCGCCGAGGTATTGGCCGAATCGACCGCCACAATCCACTTCGCCGAACCCTGGTGTGCTAAAAGGTACGAAACTAGTGTGGATTCAGCCTGTGACTGTTCGTTATTGCTGCCCTGCAACGCCGTTTCGACCGGGCCAGCCGTCGGTACACTGCCGGTGTGCGCCAGGCGTACGGTTGCGAAGGTGTAGCCGACCGGCCCGATGCTCAGTGCGATTATGGAGGCGATGGCTCCCGCCTGCACAAACCGCTTCACCGGCTGGTACAAGTTATACAATAGTAACCCCGCGCCGCTCAGGCCGCTCAGCAGCACGACCCAATGCACCCATT
Source organism: uncultured Candidatus Saccharibacteria bacterium (assembly GCA_964513385.1). GTDB lineage: Bacteria > Patescibacteriota > Saccharimonadia > Saccharimonadales > UBA4665 > JBDHUJ01. Next base: position 88,151 of record CAZEMC010000006.1, read on the forward strand.
CCGGCCACACCGATTGATAGCCGAGGATAACGCACGCCACGACGGCGCTGGCCGCGACCGTCACCGGCAACACGAACGAGAGCGGCCGCCGCTGTTTGTATGCCTTCCAAAGCCACGGCAGGCCCATCCCGACCAGGGCTGCCACGGCGGGCGCTAACGCGACGACGTAATACGGATGAATAACGCCGCTGACCATACTGAAGACAATGATGTGCAAGACAAGCCAGCCGCCCCACACCAGGAAGGCCACGCGGCGTTTGTCAGTGCGCGGTGCACGCCGCAGCAGCCACAGTGCCACGCCCAAACTGACAAGTGCCAGCGGCAACAGCCAGGCGATGTTCGGGCCGAAGTCACCATTGAACATACGTAATAGGCCAGTCGAGCCACCGAAGCCGCTACCGCCCGGCCCCATGCCGCCTCCGCCACCGGGGCCACCACCAAAACCGCCCGCCCCACCTGGCAGTACACCCATGCCGCCCTGACCAAGCGACTGTCCCATGCCTCCGCCGAAACCGCCACCCGGCCGCCCGCCGCCCATGCCCTGCCCGGTACCGAGCAAACGGCCAAAACCGTTATACCCGAAGATGAGATTCCAGATGTTATTGTCGGTGCTACTGCCGATGTACGGCCGGTTCGCCGCCGGCGTCAGCGCCACCACCACCGGCCACCACAGCGTCGCGATGGCGGTCGGAATCGCCGCGAACAGCAGGTGCTGCAGGCGTCGCAAAAACGGCGGTTTCGCAGCGTACAGGTACACCAGCGCCAGCACCGGCAGCACGAGCAGCCCCTGCATCATCTTGGTATTAAAGGCCAGGCCCGTGAATACGCCAGCCAGTGACAGCCAGCCGATAGCACTGCGGGCACGCACCGCGTCGATGGCCCGGACGAACGCATACACGCTTGCAGTTAAGAATAACGTCAGGAAACTGTCGGGGTTATTGAAACGGAACATCAGCGCCGCCACGGGTGTCAACGCCATCACCAGCCCGGCTAACAGCGCACTACTCGGCTCGAACCAGCGCCGGACAATCTTGTACACCAGATACACCGTGGCGATACCCGCCAAGGCGTTCGGCAACAGCATGCTGAAGCTCGAGAAGCCAAAAATACGGCCGGACAAGCCCATCAGCCAGAGCGCCACCGGCGGCTTATCGACAGTTATGAAGTTCGCGGCGTCCAGGCTACCGAAAAACAGCGCCTTCCAACTCTGCGTCGCCGCCTGCACGCTGGCCGCGTAAAAGCTATTCGCGTACCCGCTCACCGTAAGATTTACTAGATACAGTCCGGCCGTGAAGACGAGTAGTGACACAAGCGCCAGCCGTTCGCCGGTTAGCCATTTGCCTTGCTCGCGGCGTACGCGGTCAATGCCCTTCAGGTCGTCTACGGCGGTCCGCACCAGGTTGACGCGGCTGTCTTTGTCTTCGACCCACTGGACGGGGATTTCGGCGACACCGTATCCGGCCCGCTCGGTTTTGACGATGAGTTCGGTGTCGAAAAACCAGGCGTCGTCGTGGATACGCGGCAATAACTGCTCTGCAGCGTCACGCCGCAGGGCCTTGAAACCGCACTGGGCATCGCTCACTCCTATGCCCAGTGTCAGTTTTAGGAGCCGTATATAGCTGCGCGAAATGAACTCGCGCTTGAAACTGCGTTTGACGTCAGACCCCAGCAACCGCCGGCTGCCGACCGCCAACGCCGCCGTACCGTCCACGAGCGGTGCGACAAGCTCCGGAATGTGCCGGAGGTCAGTAGACAGGTCTTCGTCCATATACATGACGATGTCGGCACGGGAACTGCGCCAAGCGGCTTTCAGCGCCCGACCGCGGCCCTTCACGTCTTGTGTGACCACTCGGACGGCGGGGTAGCCGTCCGCTAAATCTTCGGCAATCCGTCGCGTGCCGTCGGTGCTGCCGCTATCGGCGATGGCAATGGTAAAGCGGCCCGGATATACTGAACCCAGATACTCGTACAGCTTCGTGATATTCGTCGCCAGCGTCGGCGCTTCGTTGTGGCACGGCACGACGACATCGAGCGTCGCCGTTTCGACGTCCAGCGACGCCAGGACGCGCTGCACCTCGGCAGCCCGCGCCTTTTTGAGTGATTCTGTAGCTGTAGTCGCAGTAAACATGCACTCAGCATACGGAGCGCAGCTGGATGTTCCATGAAGACGATTCTCTCACTCCGAAAAATGCCGGTTGCCTGCAGCAAATGTTCAGCTGGCGATAGTGAACCAGGCAGTGCCGCTACTGTACAGCACCGTTTTGGCGTATGCCGTATTCAGCACCAGGTTCGTGGTGCCATCTATGGTACCGGCGACGGTTATCGTCTTGCCACTGGCGCAACTGCCGGATTCGTCCTTGACCACGAATTGCTTTCCCGCCTGGACGCCGCTGGCCGCGGGCAACGTTACCGTACGCGACGCCGAGAGCGAGGTATAGGCCACGACACTATCGCTGGCGAGCACCGTATAGTTCGCATCCGCCACCGTAGCGCGCACCGCCACATTCGGCTGGCCGCTGGCCAACGCGATAAAAGGTGCACCGCTGGCGTTCGTAGAGGTGCCCGTGCTGCCGGAAGTTATGCTATAGCTCAGGCCGCTGGAGGTCGAGTTGGCGTAGGTGTTCGTGTCGCTGGATGCAAACACGGCCGTCAGCGTATGCGCGCCCAAGCTCAGCGACGACGTCGTCGTACTAGCCGTTCCACCACTGACCGTACCCGTACCGATGGTCGTCGCGCCGTCCTTGAACGTCACGCTGCCGGTTGCGCCGGACGGCGAAATGGTAGCCGTCAGCGTCACCGTTGCACCCTGCGCGGCCGAGCTGGACGGGTTGGCGGACAGCGTCGTGCTCGTGCTCGTCGCGCCCGAACTAGCAGTACGGGTCGCACCCCAGTACAGGCTGTTCGTACGGGTTGCCCCATCGTCGAGGTCAGCAGTTTGCAACTCGGTGTAAGCGGCCGTGGGCGCAATCACCGCGTGCATGGCGTAGATGATGCTTTCCCAGCCAGTGTTCGTCGGCATGGCCGAACTGGCCTCGGTGTACGCCCGCGTCACCCACGCGCTGTCGGCGTATTCTTCGGTAATCGGCGTGACGGGTATGACCTGGATGCCGTGGATGTACTCGTTGTTGGCGCCGAAGAACGTGGCGTATTCGACCTTGTCGCTCCACAGCACGCCGACGGTGGCGTGGTTGTCGAACGGTGCATCGTACATGGTGTCAGGGCTGTACACGTGCCAGTATTTTTTGGCGGCACGGATTTCCTGCGCCAGGTGCAGGCGGCCCAGGTCTTTCACCGCCGCGTTCGAGGTCGCCAGACCCCACAGATACACGCCGTACCAGGCGTTTATGGCCTCGCTGGTCGATTCCTGGTTGCGGCCATCGGCGAATTCGAAAATGCCGGATGCCCAACTATGGCCATCGTACCAATCTTTGAACCGGAAGCGTGGGAAGTACGTGTCGGTAGGCGACGGGTTGCAGATGTCGCGCACCAAAGATTCAACCGCTGTTTTATTGCTCGTCGCCCAGGCGCTGTCAAACCGGGCGATGACCGCCGCCGCGTAAATCCAGTACCCGTAGTGGAAATGGTGGTCGTTGTACCAGCCCTGGCCGAAGTCGGCGCCCTGGTCGGCTGCGCCGTTTTCGGTTATGACGCCGTGCCAGCGGGTATCGTATTTGAGGTCGTTCTGCAGCGTACCGCCGAACCAGTTGGAAAGCGTCGTTTTCATGTTGGTGACGATGCTGTCGCGGGCGGACGTATCGCCTATCTGATGGGCGATGAGCGCCATGCGCGCTTGCTTTGCCACCGCTTTGCCGGTGAAATACGGGTCGACACCGTGCGCGACATTGTTGCCGTCGAGGTTCGTAACATCGGGCGTAAAGCCCTTTTCGGCCGTCAGCGCCGTCTGTATGTCACCGGTTTTCGTCGGGTCGATACCGTTCGGCGAATCCCACGAAATGGTCGTCAGGCTTTCGCTCAGCGTCCAACTCGTAGCTTTTATACCCTTCATGTCGCCTTTCATGCCGCGGATGGTCAGCGCCGTGTAGCTCGGGCTCATCATGTCCTGGTGATGCGGCAGCGCTAGCACCAGCGGCGTGCCGGTGTTGGCCGTCCAGCTGAAGGTCATAGTCGCCGTGTTGCCGCTGTAGGCCGCGTCGATAGCGCCGCCGGTCAGGACGTTGCTGGCGCTGGCGTCGTAGACGGTTTCTTGCGACGAATCAGTCATGACCGCCAGCTGCAAACTGCCGGTGTACGGCGCGGTGCCGGTCACAGCGCTGGTGCCGACATTCAGCGTTATGGAGCTGCTGGCGTAGAGAATCCACGTCTGGCTGTTGTTGAGTGCGAATTTGAACTTCGTGCCGGTCACGTTACCACCGGTTGCGCCGCCGTTGGCACTCAAAATGGCGTGGACGGTGTTAAGCACCGGTGTCGCCGCAGTATAAATGGCCGAATTGTACGCCATGCCGCGCACCAGATTCAGCTTCATGCTGCCGCCGCTGACGCTGTACGTCAGGTTGACGCCGAAGTCGGTGTAATCGTCTATGGAGCGGCCGGTAACCGTTTCTTGCACTTCCAGGCTGAAGTTCTTGACCGCCGAAGTCAGCAGGATGTTGTTCGCCGCGACCGTCCGGCTGGCATACGAAATATGCATACCGTTCGTCAGCATCTTCTGTATATACGGCAGCGTCGAAACGGTCTGCTGCCCGGTGCCGACCAGCAGGTTTTCCCACCAGATGTTGGTCGGCATAAGCTTGCTTGCACTGTACGTGAAAAATGTCGCCGGCGCTTGGGTATGCACCAGCGTGCCAAAGGGTGGAGCACTCGTCGCTATCGGGTCACTAAACGCCATGGTTACACCCCCACCTTGCACCACGCGGTGCCGTTACTGTAGAGCCGCAGGCTGGCATACGCACTGCTAAGCACGTAATTCGTCGCGCCGTCCACCGTACCGGCCACGGTAATGGTGTTACTACCACTGCAACTGCCCGATTCGTCTTTGACGATGAGCTGTTTGCCCGCGGGAACGCTGCCGGCACTCGGCAAGGTAATGGTGCGAGCAGCGGTAAGCGAGGTCAGCGCCACGATTTCATCGGCCGCGGTCGCGGTGTAGTTCGCGTCGGCAACGCCGTTCCGGACGGCCGTGTCGGTCTGCCCATAACCGTACGATAGGTATGCTACTGCGTTTTTGTTGTCTGCCATGTCAGTCGATTGCCTTTCTCATAATTTGAACCACGCGGTACCGTTACTATAAAGTCGTGCGTTAGCATAAGCCGTGCTCAAAATCAGGTTGGCTGCGCCATCTATAGTGCCGGTGATGGTAATAGTGTTCGAGCCGCTGCAATTGCCCGATTCGTCTTTGACGATGAGCGCCTTACCGGCCGGGACGCTGCTGGCACTCGGCAACGTAACCGTCCGGGCTGCGCCCAGGCTCGTAAAGCCGATAACGTCGTCGGTCGCAAGCACTGTGTAGTTCGTATTCGTCACTGCTACCCGTACTGCGGCCGCCGCTTGCCCGTTACCGTAGGCCACATAATTCACTGCGTTCTTGTTAGAGCCCGTCGGCCCCCCACCGCCCCCACCGCCAGACGTTATCGTATAGCTCAGCGCAGATGATGTCGAACTGCCGTATGCCGCACTGTCCGAAGGCGTAAAGCTCGCTGTGAGTGAATGGCTGCCTGTAGTCAGATTGCTTACGATTATCGCGCCTGTACTGCCGCTGACCGGTGCACTGCCTATCTGTGTCACACCGTCGTAAAAAGTCATCGTACCGGCTGCGGACGGCGAGACGGTAGCCGTCAGAGTAACGCTGGCGCCCGATGCTGCCGTACCTACAGGGCTAGCCGCAAGCGTCGTAGTGGTCGAAGCCGGCGCCGGGTTGCTGCTGTTCTGCACCGCCGCCCACCACAGCAAGTTCGTTTTGGAAGCGCCTTGTTTGTCGATGTATTCGGGTTCGCCGGTACTCACGCCCTGAATCGCGGTAAATGCTGTATCGGGCGCGATGATAGCCTCTGTCGCCAGCGTCGTCCCGAGCCAACCGCCCGGCGTCGTTGCCGTGCCGACGGTGTCTTTGTTGTCCAGACGTACCGGGTACATTTCTTGCACCCACGCCTTTGGCAATAGCTCGTGTGTAGCGGGCGTGAATGGCATAGTTTGAATACCCACGATTTGGTCATCGCCCAGGCCGAACCACGTGGCGTTAAAGACCTTGTTCGCGAACACTAGCGCCAAAATCTTCTGGCTCGCGAAGCCGCTCGGGTACACATTGTTCGTGCTCGGCATTTGCCAGTAAGTTTGAGCAGCACGCGTTTCTTTGGCCTGCAAATAGCGGCCGACATCGCGTAAGTCCGACTGGCCCGTCGCGAGGCCCCATAGATTTATGCCGTACCAAGCGTTCACGGCTTCGGAAGTAGACTCTTGGTTACGGCCATCGCCGTTAGCCTGCAGACCGGCTGCCCACGAGTGACCTTCGTACCAGTCGTGGTGACGGAACTGCGTAAAGTACGGGTCGCCCGATGGCGACGGGTTGGCGATGTCGCGCACCAGCGCATTCACTTGGTCTTTGTGCGCTGTCGCCCAGGCACTGTCGAAGTGAGCGATGACCGCCGCACCGTAAATGTAATACCCCCAGTGGAAGTAATGGTCGTTGTACACGGCGTTACCGAATTCGGTCGCCTGGTTGGGGTTGCCAGCCGGCGAAGTCGTCAGCGCATTGTACGAAACCACGCCGCCCCACGTCGTGTCGTACGCCAGGCTGTAGACCTGTGTCGAAGTAGTGTTCGTCAGCCAGGGGTTCAGGTAGGTTTTCATGGAGCCGAGGATGCTATCGCGCGTCGTGGTATCGCCCAGCTGGTCGGCGATGAGCGCCAGGCGTCCGGCCCGGCCAATCTGCTTGCCGAAGGTGTACGCCTCGGTAGCATCGAGGTTGCTGGCCTGGAACGTCTTTTCGCTGGCTAGCGCAGTGGTGATACCAGAAATCTTGCCGCTGTCGATAGCGTTCGGTGACTGCCAGGTGATAGTGCTGAGCGGTTCGCTCATAGTCCAGGTGTTGCCTACAGCTGCGTGCAACGTGCCACGAATGGTCGTGAAGGTCAAGTTCGGCGCATAGGTCGGCGAAGTCAGAATAGCTTCGTGGTGGGGCAAGCAAAAGATGAGTGCCGTGCTGCCGGTGCCGACCAGGCTGTAGGTAAATGTCGTCGTGGCCGTATTGCCCGAAACGCTCACGCTCGTACTCCCGCCGACCGGCACCGCGTCTTTGTAGGTGTCCAGCGCGGTTTCGGCACCACTGCCGTCGGCGACCATCGCCAAGCGCAGGTAGCCGGTGAACGGCGCGGTGGCCGTCAGGCTGCCGTTCGTGGCCGTAAATGTTAGAGAGCTGCTGGCGTACAGAATCCAGGTTTCGGTAGCGCCGCTACCCAGGTACGGCCGGTTGATGGTCAGTTTGAACTTCGTGCCGCTGACAGTGCCGCTCGGCGCGCTGCCGTTTACCGTAGCGATGGCGTGATAATCGGTATTGCTCGTTGAAAAAACAGGGGTAAGCGCCGTGTAACGCATGGTCACATACGCCGCCCCACGCACTACCGGCGATTCCATATAGTGGCTGCCGTCTACGTTCCAGCGCAACGTAGCAGACAGCTGGTCATAGCTTTTGACGTACTGCGTGGCTATGGATTCGGTCGCCGCCAGAGTCAAGTCAAGATAGCGCCAAATCTGCGGCGACTGGTCGCTTGTCCAGCCCCAGTTCGTCGCCGTGGCGTCGTAGTTTATCTGGTATTCGTTGCGGAGCGTGCGGCCGTCGGGGTACTGCCGTATGAACGGCCGGTTCACGTTGAACCCGTTGGAAGTCGCCCGGAAATTGTACGGCCAGATGCTGGTGCGGCGGTCGGCATTGGACGACAGCTCGTCGCTGTTCGGCGTCAGGATAAAATCCATGAACCACGCGTTCGTCGGGTACGGCGCGCTGATAGCCGGGCCCCACCAACTGTTCGGGGTAACTACTGCGTTGGTTTTGGTGTCGTAGGCTGGCGCGCTGGTCGAAATCGGGTCGCTGAACGCCATCGTCTAGATAACTCTTTCCCAACCACTTATGTACACGTATCTGACATAGGTCGGATAACTGAAGGCATGCGAAAACGTACCGTTCGTCACCGTTACGGTATGACCGCTGAATACCGTGTCTATGAACGAGAGCTCGAACACTGCGTTCGCCGTCGTGCCGCTAAGCGTAACCGTCCGGTCAGCTGTAAGCGTCCCGGTGAATTTCGTCAACTGTACACTCGTGCCAGCCGTAAGTGTTACCGCTCCGCTGGCTGCCGTATCTTTTGCGGCTGTAAAACTGCTACCGCCACTCGCTGCAGCGTTCTTCCATTTGCCCACCGACCCATCGTACGTTAAAACTTGTCCGTTCGATGGGTTGTTCAGCGCGACATCCGTCGCACTTCCAATAGTACTGCTTCCACCGCTACCGCCGCCAAATCCCACAGGCAATCCTCCTCGGCATAGTTATGTTTTATGTCGTATGTTCGCTTCGGTATGTAGTCTACCTCTTCTCGGCGCAGCTCCTGTCTGCAAGGCACCATGAAAGATTTATAACGTGTCTACCTTCTTACTATAAGGATAAGCGGAGCAAGGTTCAAGGGCTTGCGGTAAATTTTACGCTATTTTATATCACAAATGTGATTTCCATCACCAACCAGCACCGCACAATTCAAAATCACGCCTCCGCGACAAGGCGCATGTCAAAACTTGTTACTCGCCGTGGCACTACTCCGTGCCGTCGCGTTCCAAATCGGTAACCGTACCGCTCGGATGGTCACTGTCTTCGTCACCGGCGACCTCGTCCCGCAAATCCCGCAGGTATTGCTGCTCTTCTTCGGGTTCCAGCTCGCCCGGCTTGAGGCCGTGCGAATAGAGTAGCAACTTGTCTTCGTTGTTCAATTCGTTATATGTGAACGAATCGTCGACTGATGACATGAGTCACTCCTTTCATTGTGAGCGATTACGGCGACGATAGGATTTGTTAGCGGCTACCGCCTTTGCGTCCTGCCAGGCGGGCGCGTTCCGGGTCGTTTTTGAAATTGCCGGGACTGACACTGCCGCCGACACGACCTGCAGCGGCGGCACGCTTCGGGTCGTTGCGAAAGTTACCCGAACTCATCATGCCACCTTTGCGGCCCGCACGTGCGTGCCCGGCCGGGTCGCCGTGCCAGCCTTTTTTACTGGTGTTGCCCGCTTTTTTGGTTGCCATACTGGTTGCCATAAGCGTATCTCCTTATGATTAGGGACAATGGTAATTCTACGTGTGTCGCAGCGAAGCATCTATAAGATATCTTACTTTTACTATTAGGGAGGGGCTTGCCCCTCCCGATTGCTCTTCGAAGTAAATTCGAAAAGCAATCTCCCTCCCCCTGAAGGTCGCCTGTCGGCTCGTTCGCTTCGCTCATGTGTGACTTGAGAGGAATTGAGAGGACAGTCCTCACAATATTACAACAATGTGAGGTTGGGGACGGTATTTTGTCTCTCAGCCATCTTTGAAATAGACGAGCTACGTTCATGAATACTCCGGCTTATATGTTACCAGGTGTATGAGCCACAGTAATATTCAATGGAATTGAGAGGACAGTCCTCACAATATTACAACAATGTGAGGTTGGGGACGGTATTTTGTCTCTCAGCCATCTTTGAAATAGACGAGCTACGTTCATGAATACTCCGGCTTATATGTTACCAGGTGTATGAGCCACAGTAATGTTCAATGTTTTGTTGACAATGAATGTTTTAGGGACTATATTGTTTAGTGACTTAATTGTTTAGCATATGAACAAACGCGAAGAACTCACCCAGCAGCTCACCGAAACCATGCAGGCTATGAAGCGTGGCATGCACGCCTACCAACAGGCCCACGCCCAGGACTACCCCTTGTCGCACGCTCAAGCGGAATTACTGTTCACCATTCGTCACAGCCAGCCGGTGAGCGCCAAAGAGCTAGCGACTAAGCTCAATATGACGGCCGGCGCGATTTCCCAGTTCGTGGAAAGTATCGAACAACAGGGTTTTCTGGAGCGCCACACCAGCCAAGAAGACCGCCGTGTCCAGTACCTACAGCTTTCTACAGAAGGCGAAGCGTTAATCCATCGCTTCGAACAGCACCGCACCCACATGATGCAGACTGTCATCCGCGATCTGACCGACGAAGAACTGGAAGTCTGGCTACGCGTCCAGCAGAAGATGATTGAATTTTTCAAAGCCGAAACGGCCGAATAACCAAAAGAGGAGAGATTATGTTACAGAAATTAATGCGTCGTAAGACCATGGCCGCAAAAGTCGCACCCGCGCCACATATCGAAGAACCAGCCCAACGGTCGCACGCCGAAATCATGACCGTCATTTTTGCCCTCATGCTGGCCATGTTACTGGCCGCGCTCGACCAGACCATCGTCTCAACCGCACTGCCGAAAATCGCCAGTGACCTGCATGGGCTTAGCAAATACTCGTGGGTCGCCACGGCTTACCTTTTGACCAGCGCCGTTTCGACACCGCTCTACGGGAAAATCAGCGACATGTTCGGCCGCAAGAAAATCTTCCTCATCGCCATCGGCATTTTCCTGGTCGGCTCAGTGCTTTGTGGCATGTCCCAGAGCATGAACCAGCTCATTGTCTTCCGTGGCCTGCAGGGGTTGGGTGCCGGTGGTCTGATGACGTTAGTCTTCGCCATCATCGGTGACATAGTTCCACCACGACAGCGTGGACGTTACCAAGGCTACTTCGGTGCTGTGTTTGCCATTTCGTCGGTCATCGGCCCATTGCTTGGCGGGCTCTTCACCGACCACTTGAGCTGGCGGTGGGTATTTTACATCAACATCCCGCTCGGGCTTATCGCTATGGCCGCAATCTCTACCCGTTTGCACCTGCCGGTCAAAAAATCTCCGCACAAAGTCGACTACGCCGGTGCCGGGCTGCTCGCTACGAGCGTCGTCAGCCTGCTGCTCGCTACCGTTTGGGGCGGCGTGGATTATCCATGGGGTTCGGCACAGATTATCGGTCTGTTCGTGGCGAGCGCCATAGCCGGACTGGCATTCGTAGTCCGCGAACACTATGCCAAAGAACCTATCTTGCCACTCAAACTGTTCAAGAACGAAATCTTCAGTGTCTCGACCCTGCTCAGCTTCCTCATCGGTATCGTCATGTTCGGCGCGCTTATATTCCTGCCGCAGTACCAGCAGATAGTCCGTGGCGACTCAGCTACCAAATCCGGCCTAATGTTGCTGCCACTGGTCGCAGGCTTGATGGCCGCCTCGATAGGTTCCGGCCGCCTGATATCCAAATTCGGCCACTATCGTAAGTTTCCCATCATGGGCACTGCAATCGTTACTGTCGCTTTCTGGCTGTTCAGCCACATTACGGTCGATACGAACCGCGTGGTGCTCGGCCTGTGGATGGCTGTGCTTGGCATGGGCATCGGTATGGTGATGCCCGTACTGACGCTGGCCGTACAGAACGCTGTGGACCGCAAAGACCTCGGTACTGCAACATCTTCGGTCGTGTTCTTCCGGACCATCGGTAGCGCACTTGGCGCAGCAGTCTTTGGCGCGATACTCCTCAATCGCCTGACACGCCACATTACCGAAACTATAGACGGTGCCGCCGGTGCCGAAGCCGCCAAAGGCATCAGCCGAAGCGCCAACAGCCTGCAAAACCTACCACCCGAAGTGGCCCACCAGGTTCTAACTGCTTTCGCGAACTCGTTCCACGATGTCTTCCTCTTCGGCATCCCCTTCGCCGTCGCCGCCTTCATCGTCGCCCTATTCCTAAAGGACACACCCCTCCAAGGCCCCGCCAAAGCCGAAGCGGAAGCCGAAGGCATGGAACCCTCCCACGGAATCTAAGAACTAAACTTCAAGCTCTAGGTAACTTCCCTGCTCTACGTTGAGCTCCCACGCGTCTTCGTTTGAGATGTGCTGAATGATTGCAACTGCCGCATGGATAACCCATTGGGAAGTTACAACCAAGACGATATCGTACGGTTCCGTTTTCAGTTCATCTATAAACATCTCTATACGGTGCTTCATATCTTCGATGGATTCACCATCGTTAAAGCGGGCCGTCCACCTATCCTCAGCTTCGTCCAGTGCCTGCATGAGCAGTTTTGCCGACTTACCTTCGTAGCCCGAACGGTGGTCGTTTAGCAGAGGGGCCACTTCGATTGGTACGTGATGGAATTCGTTAACGATTGCTGCCGTCTGCTGGGTACGCCTAAGTTCTGACACATATATGCGCTCAATGGGTACTTGTTCAAGGTTTTTGGCTAATGCCCGGGCCTGCTCTTTACCTACAGGAGTAACATATACATCCACAGAAGGGTCTGCGTTACAAAGCTCAAGGTCGTTATAGTTAGTCCTGCCGTGACGTGCAAAGTATATTTTCATCGTTTTAGTATACTCGCATGTTTATGGTGCCGTAAAATGATGAGCCAGCCTTGGAACGGGTGTTTTGGAGTTAGTTAAAGGCTGAGGTCCAGGCGGACGAAGCCTTCGGCGTAGGTTGCGCCGACTTTGGCGCTGTTGCTGGCGGCCCACTGTTTGACCATTTCGCACGTCGCGTCGGGGTTGCCGAGTTGGCTGGCGTGGGCGCGAAGCGCCTGGAGTTTGGCGTCCATGTAGGGCGATATATCGACATAGAAATTCGATTCGCCGAAGTTGCTCATAAGTATGGTTTTGACTTTGTGCGGCTCCAGACCGGCTTGGAGCAGTTCCGGAAAGCTCAGATGGTCGCGAGCCAGCGGATAGACGGCGTCGAGCGCGGCTTGCCCCGCCGCCCGATGGTCGGTGTGGTTCACCATGCCGCGGTCGGCGTCATACACCATGGTCGGGTCCATGGTTATGACCACGTCAGGTTTGACCTGGCGGATTACCCGGGCGATATCGCGTTTGACGCCCAGACTACACTCCAGGCACCCATCGTCGTAATCGCCGAAAAATACGTCCGTCAGACCGAGGATTTTGCCAGCGTTACGCTGCTCTTCGCGGCGCATGTCGCGCAGCTGGTCGGGCTGCAGGCTGCGGTCTTCGGTGCCTTTGTTGGCATTCGTAAGTATAAGGTAGTAGCCCTGGGCGCCTTCGGCGATAAACTTCGCCATCGTTCCGGCGGCGCTGAATTCCAAGTCGTCCGGATGCGCCGCCACACCCAACACGACCTTCGGTTGCAAAGGAGAAAATGCTGTTGCCATGGGCTTTATTCTATACTGACTCACCCGCAAGTGCCAGACGCCTCAGATTTCCGTCATTCCCAGCTTGACTGGGAATCCAGTAGATTAACTTCATAAACGCATTTCGGCTGCACGTATAACTGACGCTCAGCAATACAAAAGCTTTTGCGAATCGTTTCCAAGCCCATATACTAGATTCCCGTTTTCACGGGAATGACGGACGCGTGTGCCAAATTTTACAGTTTCGGCCACACTACCTTGGCGACGATGGTTTTGGCCTGCACCCAACCGAAACTGCGGCTGTCGGTACTAGCGCCAGGATTATCGCCCAACAAGTAAATCAGATCGCCTTGTTGCCGTTCTATGCGCTTTATCTTTTCTAGGCCGTCGTGACCGACTATGACGACATCGCCCGGCCTAAGTTCGTGCGTCTGCCTCCCGACCACCAACTGCCCGTCGTGCAGGGCGGGTAGCATGCTATCGCCCTGCACTTGCCGGATGATGAATTTCTTCTTGGCTTGCTGCCGGTGTTTCATAGTGAAATGACCCTCACCCCCACGTCATTCCCAACTTGATTGGGAATCCAGTAGATTAGCTTTGGTAACATGCTTCAGCCGCGCGTATAACCGAACGCTATATAATACGCAAACCTTAATGAACTATTTCTGGGTTTATAGGCTGGATTCCCGCCTGCGCGGGAATGACGACGAGGAAAGTCCTACGCTTTTTTAGTAGCCCAGAAGATTTCCGCGATCTCATCAATCATATTCAATAGCTTTTGGCCTTCTTCGGGCTCAGAGTGGTGCTTGCACTCGCCAGCTTGCTTGGTAGCCTTCCAGATTTTGTCGTGCAAGTCTGGGTATTTTTCGAGATGTTCCGGCTTGAAGTAGTCAGTCCATAGCACCCACAAGTGGTGCTTTACGAGCTCTGCGCGCTCTTCTTTGATAAATAGCGCCCGCACTCGGTCATCGCCCTCAAAGTTAGCCATCTTGTCCTGAATGGCCTTGACACTCTGGGCCTCTATCCGCGCTTGCGCCGGGTCGTATACCCCGCACGGCAAATCACAATGCGCATACACCGGCTTTACAAATGGTAGCTTCATCATCCCTCCTCTGTTTTACTCCCCTAGTATACGCCCGAAACATAGAACGTTGAACTTAGATCATTGACCATTCCTTGATCGTTGATCATATACCCTTGATGGGGCTCAAGGGGTCAACGATCAAAGGTATAGGAACGGTCTAGGTTCTAAGATCAATGGTCAAATTTATGGCTGACGGACTGGCGCCATTTTTCGATTTCGGCGTGGTGGCCAGTCAGAAGTACTTCAGGGACTTTCATACCCTGGAAGTCTTCGGGACGCGTGTACTGCGGGAATTCGATGTTTTCGTCGTCCTGCTGGAATGATTCGATTTCGGTGCTTAGCTCGCCCCCTAGCACGCCTGGCAGTAGCCGTACCACGCTATCTATAAGAATCATCGCCGGCAGTTCACCGCCCGTCAGCACGTAGCTGCCGATGCAAAATTGCTCGTCGACCCATTTGGTAACGCGTTCGTCATAGCCTTCGTACCGTGGACATACGATAATCATACCCCTGTTATCTGCCGCAATCTGCTTGGCCTGCGACTGTCTATAGGTCCGTCCTCTAGGTGTCGGCAAGTACACTTGGGCGGTCGGGTCGTTCTTTTTCGCCAGTTCTATGGCCGCAACCAACGGCTCGGGTTTCAGCAACATACCATCGCCACCGCCATATGGAGCATCGTCTACCTGGCGGCGCGCCCCCAGCCCGAACTCGCGCAAGTT
This sequence comes from uncultured Candidatus Saccharibacteria bacterium, assembly GCA_964513385.1. GTDB lineage: Bacteria > Patescibacteriota > Saccharimonadia > Saccharimonadales > UBA4665 > JBDHUJ01. The sequence goes on from CAZEMC010000006.1 coordinate 103,152, forward strand.
TATGCAGCTGTACTCCACGATTCCGCGGTCACTAGCCTTCCAGAGCATGCTATTGCCCAGCACGCCCTCGAACATCTCCGGAAACAGCGTTATAACTTGAATTTTCATTTGACTACGCCTACTTGAACATGTTGTGGTAATATGCTATACTTATAGCATCTTTTGGTTACTCCAACCGAAAGGGTATTACATCCCAGAACGACCTTCTGCAAAGCGGGTCGTTTTCTATTTCTGTCCACGATGTCTAATTTCCCTTCGCCAAATATCTTCGGTAATACTTAGGACATCTACGTATCCGTCGGCCCCAGTCCGCAGCTCGGTGGAAATATTGTTACGAGAAGAATAGACATACACCTTCTTACCTCTGCCACGAATATAATTGACCAAAGCCAGGAAGTCTGAATCCCCAGTGAACAGCACCGCCGCATCGTACTGGCCCACGGTGTGCACCGCGTCTATGGCCATTTCAACATCCATATTGCCCTTTTCCTCAACTGCCACACCTTCTGCGGTAACAACCGAAATTCGCTTCAGTTCCTTTTTGCGGACCACGAATCCTAATCCCTTCTTTAGGAATGTGTAGAAGCGGTGCCGTGCGGTCAGGTCATATTCACGGGTTCCGACCGCCGGATACGCTGTATAGTAGTAGACGACAACTTCTGCGGCTTCGTGGCGCTTCTGTAAGTACGCAACCAATTTAGGGTAATCAAAAAAACAGCCCTTAACCTTCTGGGCCTGCCACAGGTTCGACGCGTCTATGAACACATACAGTGATTTCATCTGTTATCAGTTTAGCCTACATTGACTAATTTTACAATATATGCTACAATGTAAATATAAACTTATTGCATCCTTTGTCCTCTGCGTACTCGTATACAACAAACAAAAACACCCCTGAAAATCAGAGGTGTTTCTGCCACATAAAGCTCCCAATGTAGTTTTTAGGCCGCATTGGCTCGCAGAGCTTGTATATTTTTGCTTTTGGTTCTTCTAGTGAAGACTGAGCCTGAGTATACCGCAAGCACTTTCCCTTTGCAAGTAGAAATAATCAGGGAGGGGCTCGCCCCTCCCACCCAAGCCTCGAAATAAATTCGAGGTTTGGCTTCTCTCCCCCTAAAGCTCGGGCTTATGCCCTCGTGCGCTCCGCGCATCAGAAGCGGGAGTTCAGAATCGCCCATCCCACTGCGAAGCAGCGTCAGTAATGCGAAAATAGCCTCGGATTCACTCCGAGGTTATTTTTTTAGCTTCCTGCAGGAAGGAGCAGCCCGACAAAATGTATCATTTTGCCGGCGCGTTGAGGAAACCTATCTCGGTTTCCTCAAATATCTAGGTCGTCCAAGTCCGCGAGCTCTTTGCGAGTACGGGCGGCACTGTCGCTCTGTTTCGGTTCGTCCGCGGTAGTATCGTCGTCATCGTCCGAGCTAGAACTAGAGTCGTCTCGGGCCGGCCGAGACCTGGGGTTGCCATCTTCGTCAAGCCGGTCGACATCGACAATCTTCAGGTTGTAACGGGCTTCGTTCTTGGTACCAAGCGCACGAAGCAGCGTCCGCAAGCTTTGCGCGGTCGCACCGCGCTTGCCGATTACCCGACCCAGGTCCTCCGGGTCGACGGTGAGCTCCAGGAGCACACCCTTCTCGTCTATACGACGGTCTATTTTGACTGCATCTGGGTTGCCCACCAGAGACTTCACGACATACTCGACAAATTGCTGGTCAATACTGGTTGCCATGTCCTTTCTCCTCTTTCCTCAGTTACACTTTCTGCACTTTACTCATTATACGCGGCCACGCGCGCAAAATAGCTTAAAATCTCACAGTTTTTGAATAATCGTAGCGAGACTACTCGGCCTTTTCTTCAGCTTCGGTTCCGGCCGGAGCTTCCTCGGCGGGAGCTTCAGCAACTTCTTCTACCGGTGCTTCTTCCTTGGACATCTCTTCTTTGGGTGTCTCTTCTTTGGGTTGATTGCGGCGAAGCTTCTCGGCGTGGCGAATCTTGCCTTCTTTCTTGGTAGCTTCTTTGACCCAAGCAGGGAGCTTGACGCCTTCGGCCTTCAGTACGAGGACCACGCGAGGGCTCGGCTGAGCACCATTGTTCAAGTAGTGCTCGGCACGTTCCTTGTTTAGAACTATTTGTTTGGTGTGTGGGTCGTAAGTGCCCACCTGGGCGACTATCTTACCACTAGTAGGGGTCCGGCGACTGTCTTGGACGACAACGCGGAATTGAGCGTGACCTTTGCGGCCAGTACGCTGCATGCGAATGACTAACATCCCTGTTCCTTCTCCATGTTTTCACACGGCATTAAATTACCAAGCCATTTTACCCTTTTCTACCCCTGTTGTCAATCTAACCGAGCAGGAAATGTGATAGGTGAAAAGTGAAACTAGCACCACACCCCTGTCATTCCCGCGTAGGCGGGAATCCATTTTATACCCATTCTTCGCTCAAATCTTTCCAGTATGGATTATCCTTTTCAATGAGCCGCACCTTCCAAGCTCGCTCCCATTTTTTGAGTTGCTTTTCTCTTTGGATAGCCACTTCGATACTGTTCGTAGTTTCAAAATACACGAGTTGATGCACGCCGTACTTCTTTGTGAAGCCTTCGATGATGCCGTTCTTATGTTCGTAGACACGGCGCTGCAGATTATTCGTTACGCCGATATAGAGCGTGCCGAGTGGCTGGCTTGCCAAAATATAGACGTGATATTCTTTCATGATTAGAATAGATTCCCGCCTACGCGGGAATGACAGTGGGAATACTAAAACCTTTCTCCAGAAAGGAAGATATGCAATCGGATTAGTCGTTTGAGACTACGTACGGGGCAAGCTCATGAGTGCGACGCAATAGACGAGAACCTGCCTGGTCGAGGATATGCCGTGGTACGCCAGTTAGCGTGGGCCCATCGAGCCATTCCACATCAGCCGCAACCACACCTTCGATAAACTCTTCTCTGCCTATTGTTCTTGCGGCATATGCGTCGAGACCAGGCGTAACATTAGGATTTGCCATATAAGTACTCCTTTGTTTTTTGGAGTCTACAATGTTCCCAAATATAAATCAAGTGGTTACTAGCTGTACTTGGTGAGGGCGGAGGTGGCGGCGGCGACTTGGGCGGTTTGCTTGCTCGGGCCGGTGCCTTCGCCCTTTAGCTGGTCGTCGACGAAGACGCCGACAGTGAAGGTTTTTTCGTGGTCGGGGCCTTCTTCGCTCAGCACTTTGTACACTGGCGTCGAACCGCCCTGGCTCTGCACGACTTCCTGCAAGTGGCTCTTGGGGTCCATCCAGGAACCGCTCTTCAAAATCCCGTCGAAGGTGCTGAGGATGTTTTCGGTTATGAAGACTTTGGCGGCGTCGTAGCCTTTGTCGAGGTAAATGGCGCCAATGACGGCTTCGAAACTGTTGGCCAAAATCTGCGCGCGGGCGCGGTCGGTACCACGTTTTTCGCCGCGGCTCAGGCGCAAAAGCGATTCAAAGCCAAGTCGTTCAGCTGCCGCACCGATACTTTCGGTGCGTACCAGCGACGAGCGCCAGTTAGTAAGTATGCCTTCCGGCTCGCTGTAACTGCCGTACAAGTACTCAGTTACGACCAGCTCTAGCACGGCATCACCGAGGAATTCGAGCCGTTCGTTATGCTCGAAGACGGTTTTGCGGTGTTCGTTCAGGTATGAACGGTGCGTAAAGGCAGTTATGAGCAGGTCGAGCTTTTCGAACGCCCCGCCTAGTTTAGTAGTTGCCAGTTCTTGGTAAGGTGTCGTGTCCATGGTGGTTAGTTGGTAGTTTTTAGTTGATAGTTGGTAGTTTGTGCAGTGCAATGTGCCGCCCTACTATAAACTAACAACTACAAACTATAAACTTGTTCTTCCTTTCTATAGTTTTGCTTCGCGGATTTTCTTCATCCCTAGCAATATTAACTTGCCAATGTCTTCGTAGGCAATGCTATCGACCGCCGTCGTAGCCGGCAGCCACTGGATGTCGCTGAGCCAATCCTCTGGGTGCAGCCGGTTGGTATTGCCCAGGCCCTGCACCAGGTAAATGTGCATGGTCATCAGCACCAGCGTGTGGTTGCGGCGGTAGCGGAAGTTTACCTTGCCCAGCCAGTTCATGACCTTCATTTCCTGCAGGCCGGTTTCTTCGCGGATTTCGCGCTCGGCGGTGTCTTTGGGTTCTTCGCCCTCTTCGACGTGGCCCTTCGGTATGGTCCAACGGTTTTTGGCGTCCTGAATGAGCAAGATTTCTAGCTCGTTGGTTTTTTCGTTACGGCGGAAGACCACACCGCCGGAGGTGGTTTCATGCACGACTTCTTCGATAGTTGGTCGGTAGCCACGGACGAACTTCTTTATGCCCTGGATGGGCTTTTTGAAGTCTATCGGCCGGCGCTTGCCGCCTGCTTTATCATTTGCGGCCGCCCCATCCCCTGAAGGCTGCTTCTTGGGGTGGTGCCGTTCGTTGTCAGCCATCGGATTATTCCCCTTCAGCAGGAGCTTCCTCTGCGGGTTTATCTGTCTCGTTTGATGCCGATTCCCCACCTTCTTTGGCCTTGAGCGCCGTGCCGAGCACGCCGTTTACGAATTTACTGCTGTTGTCGCCGCCAAACGCCTTGGCCAGTTCGACCGCCTCGTTTATAACGACCTTCGGCGGTACGTTTACGGCATACAGCAGCTCGTACAGGCCCATACGCAATACGACCCGGTCCATGCGGGCAATCTGTTCTATGGGCCATTCGGGTGCGAGCGGGCGGAGTTTTTCGTCGAGTTCCGCTTCGTGGCCAGCGACGCCTTTTACCAGCTCTTCTATGAAGAACACATCGTCGACCGTTTCTTCGTAGCGAGCAATGTTGCGCTTCAGCACGGAATTCAGGTCAAACGAACTGTCGCCGGCTTCACGGCGAAAATCCTGCTCATAGAGCGTCTGCAAGGCAACGATACGGCCAAGATGTCGATTACTCGCCATAGCAAACCTCCGGCTTGCTTGGGGTAAGTAAAATGTAATAAGTAATATGGGATTTCATGGTGGTAAGCTCAGCGTAACGCTAAAGCCCCTTTTACTTTTTACCTATTACTTATTACTAGCAGCAGCTAGCTTCTTGCCGGTTTCGCGTACGGTAGTGCGAGCCTTAACTGGTGATTTCTTGTTGACAGCACGTGCCAGCTTGAGAACAAGGTGGCTGCGGCGTGCGCCAGTGGCGCGCGGGCTGGTTCGCTTCTTTGGTTTACCCATAGATGTGCTAACTCCTTCGTCGAAGTTCGTGTATTAGTTACTATTTAGACACCATTATACCCTGTTTTACCCTAAATCTCAAGGCGTAAACGGTATTTTGGTGTAAAATTTGCACATTTTCTTGACAAGTCTTCGCAGTCGTATTTTTATTACTTTATGAGAGAACCCTTCGGCTACGAACATTTGCCTCGTCATCGTGGCAAAGTACGTACTGCTATTTTCGTCGGCCTAACGGCCTGTGCCACGCTTGCGGCTGCCTATCTTACTCCGAAAGCACTGTCCGAAGAAGAGACTGGCACGGGGAGCGCTACGCTCCAATACGGTGAAACTGTGGAACACGCCATCGGTTCGGTATGTACCAAATTCGGTGACTTCGACATCGACGCCAGCCTCGGGGCGAGTAAGGCGGTCGGCCAAGATGGCCATGGACAAGCAATGCGCTTTACGCACCCCCAGTCTGGGACGGTCCTGTCTATTACATGCGTCAGCTACGGCTTGCCCGCCCTGAATAATCGCTTACCCTAGTACTTACTTAACAACGAAGTTAAGGAGTTTGGCGGGGACGTAGACGGTTTTGACGATGTCTTTGCCTTCGAGATTGGCGGCGATTTTGACGTCGGCCTTGGCGGCTTCGACGGTCGCGGCTTGGTCAGCGTCGGCCGCAACCTGCACGGTGCCGCGCAGCTTGCCATTTACTTGCACGGCGATGGTCACTTCGTCTGAGACCAGATACTGTTCATCCCACTTCGGCCAGGTGTCTTTGTGCACAGAGAGGTGGTGGCCCAGCTGGAACCAGAGCTCGTCGGCAGTGTGCGGGGCGAACGGCGCGACACAGGCCACGACGGCTTCGAGCGCTTCTTGCCACGCGTCCGACTTCACGAATTGCTTGGTTTTGAGCTTGTACAGGTCGTTGACCGTGCCCATGGCGGCGGCGATGGCGGTATTGTAGCGGTTTTCCTGGATGTCTTCGGTCATTTTCTTGACCATGGCGTGGGTCGCGCGGCGCAGGTCTTTCTGCACACTCCCGTCCACAGTGTCTTCGACAGTTTCGTGGTATTCCTGTACTAGTGTCCAGATGCGGGAAAGGAAGCGGTATGCACCTGGGACGCCCTGGGGGTCCCATTTTGCCCAGACTTCCAGGGGCGCGGCGAACATCAAGTAGGTACGCAGCGAGTCCGCGCCATACCCTTGGTTGATGATTTCGAGCGGGTCGATGCCGTTGCCTTTACTCTTGCTGAACATCGTGCCGTCGGCGGCCGTGACTTTACCGTTAAACAAGAACTGTTTGAATGGTTCCGGCTCGTCCACGAGTCCGAGCGTCTTAAAGAAGTGGCCAATGAAGCGGGCGTACAGCAGGTGTGCCGTCGCGTGGTCGCCACCGTTATAGAAGTCTATCGGCTCCCACTTTTTGACGATTTCGCTATCGAAAATCTTTTCGGTATTGCGCGGGTCAAAGTAGCGGTACATGTACCAGCTACTACAAATGTAGGTGTCTAGTGTGTCAGTTTCGCGCTCGGCCGGGCCACCACATTCGGGGCAGGTCGCCTGCAGCCAATCGGTTGCACGCGCCAGGGCGCTGCGGCCGTCGCCACTCGGTTGGAAATCGTCCAATTCGGGCAAGATGACCGGTAATTGGTCGTCCGGCACCAGCACCGCTCCGTGCTCTTTACAGTTCACAATCGGAATCGGCGCACCCCAGTACCGCTGCCGGCTCACACTCCAGTCCCGCATACGATAATTTATTTTTTCCTGGCCTACGCCGTACATTGCCAGCTCGGTGACGATAGTTTCGCGAGCCTCGCTAGTCGACACACCGTCGAAATCACCAGAATTTATCAGCCGGCCTTCGAGCGCCATTGGCCGTTCGACACCGGCGGCGAATTCGTAGATTTCTTTTGCACCGGCGCCCACGCACAGTTCATCGACCTCAGCCTTGGTAGCCCATTTGAGCTCCTGCTCTGCTTCGTCGACAGCCGCACCTTCTGTCTTATTTAGCGACGCCAGTTTGACCTTTACGGTCTGGATGTACGCTATACGGTTCACGCCCTTGTGTTGGGCATAAAATTCAGATGCAATGACGTCACCGCACAGCTCGGCCGAAGCGACTTCAGAATAGCCGGATTCTTCCAGCAGTTCGCGTTTTGCAGCTTCGACCGCCGTTTCACCCTCGTCTATGCCGCCCATGACCGGCGACCAGAATTCGCTGCCATGTGGTTTTGCAATCAGGTACTTTTTCTCGCTTGGATGCTCAACGACCACGCAAACGACTTGACGTGGCACGGTCGGCTTCTCGGGCTGGTGCTCGTTTTCGGCATGCGTAAACCGCTCGGCTACGACCTGCTTTATGGGCAAGTTGAAGGCTTTGGCAAACTCGTTATCGCGCTCGTCGTGGGCCGGGACGGCCATGATGGCACCTGTACCATAACCGGCCAAAACATAGTCCGCAATCCAGACCGGTATTCGTTCGCCATTAATCGGATTTACCGCATAGGCACCGGTGAATACGCCCGATTTTTCCTTGCTCGCTTGGCGTTCGACTTCGGACTTCTTGCCGCTCGCAACAATGTAGTCTTCGACCGCTTGCTTTTGCTCGGTGGTAGTAATGCGCGAAACAATCTCGAGCTCTGGTGCCAACACCATAAAGGTCACGCCAAACAGCGTGTCGGGCCGTGTCGTAAAGACCGTGATGATGTCAGCGGCTTTTTCGAAGGTGTACACGACGAATTCGGTATCGAGCGTGACTTGTTCGCCATAGTAGCCTTTGTAGTCGGCCAGCTTTTCGTCTTCAGTCGTGTATTTTTCGTGGCCTGGGTACTCGTTTGAAATATCGCGGAGTTTCTTGGTTTCGAAGCTGGTAATTTTGGCGATAGCGAATGATTTGACGTCGTCCTTTGAATAGCGAGTTTGCAGTTTTGCATAGTCACCAACCTGCAGGTCTTTCGCCTCCAGGCGAATGGTCGAGTATTTGTCGCCACGCTGAATCATTTCAGTCAGTTCGGGCGTGAATTTCAGTGTGTCTTTGACTTCGTAGTCATGCTGAGGCGTAGCCGAAGCATCTCCCAGAACAGATCCTTCGCTCTGCTCAGGATGACCCATAGATGCAACTATGAATTCGACTTCGGCGCCGGTGGATTTGCCAATCCAGTTTTTCTGGGCGAGTTTGACGGTGTCGGTCCAGTCCAGGCCGTCGATGGCATCCAGCAGTTCGTCAGCGTATTCGGTAATTTTGAAGAACCACTGTTTGACTTCTTTTTTCTCGACCAGCGGGTCGTCGGTGCCGTCGTGCCGCCAACATTTGCCGTCTATGACCTGTTCGTTCGCCAGAACCGTCTGGCATTTAGTACACCACCACTGCATACGGCTGTCCTGGTAAGCCAGGCCGTGCTTGAACATCTGCGTGAAAATCCACTGGGTCCATTTGTAGTACTCGGGCAAGTGGGTGGCGATTTCTTTTTCCCAGTCGTTGCTCCAGCCCATGGCTTTGTACTGTTTGTGGTAGCTCGGGATTATAGTCGCCATGCTTTCTTGCGGCGAGACGCCGGCCTTGATGGCGTAGTTTTCGGCGGGCAGACCGAACGCGTCCCAACCGACCGGGTGGTAGCTCTCAAAGCCCTGTTGCCGCTTGAACCGCGCCTTTACGTCGCTGATGGTGTAGTTCATGGCGTGGCCGATGTGAATCCCGGCGCCGCTGGGGTAGTTGAACATGCTCATGGCGACGTACTTGGGTTTACTACTCTTCAGGTCGGCCGTATACACGCCGGTTTCGTCCCAAATTCCCTGCCACTTCGGCTCTATCTCTTTCGGATTATATCGTTGCACAGTTAAAACTCCTCTGGTCTTTGACTTGCATTATACCGGATATGAAGAATAAATGCCCCCTACTGTTATCGAGAGGGGAAGAATTAAGAGCCCAAGCATACGTTTGGTCACAGTATCGCTGCACACAGACACCTAGCGACCGATTACCATTTTCCCTGCTACACGTACGTACTGATTTGCCTCTTCGATTGTGCGGCGCAACTCACTGGAGGGCATATGTGGCCGCGCGTTAAGCTGCTGGCTCCACTCGGTATTGATGCGTTTAAGCGCGTCAGCTATTAAGGGGACAAGTGCCTCATCCCCTATCTCTACTGTTGCCCTGTACTCACCTATCCAGCAATTCTTCTCGTGACAGTATTTAATAAAATCCGGATATATTTCACTGAGGGGTTTCGTTTTGCCCCCACCGTTCAAGACCCGGGAGTTCAATGTCCGCATTTTGCCTGCCGGCAAAGATATCGTAAACTTGCCGTCGGCTACCGCCGCCACACCTCCAGCTGTTTGGGGAGGTAGTTTTTGCAGCTCGACACCATCCGGCGGGTTCGGTCCGGCGTACGTCGTTTGGCTACGAAGATAGGATAATGACTTTGCACGTTGGTCAGTAGCGATACGTTCCGCCGTATCCAGAAGCCATTGCATTACCGGGTCATCCTTTGCCACCTCATAGAAACGCTTAAACATCAGGCTTGAAGAGGTATGTAAGTAGTCCCTAGGATAGAAGTACTGGTACTCACGTGCAGTCGGATGGTCGCACACAAAGAAATAGCGTTCTGCGAGGTTCAATATATCGTTCACAAGGTCTTGAACCGGCTCACACCAGTGCTCGGCATTGTGATCTACATAAGCCATAGCCGAACTGAGGGCAGCTTGCGGATCCCGGTCGACCAGTTGGTCACCCTCATCACCTTCAAGGATAATCATGCGCGCCGCAGAATTCCAACTAGTGTCGGCAAGTGCTTTGGGTACCCGCCCCGGATCGGGCATATGCTGCGCTGCTGCCCAGCCCATGAGATAGCGTTCTTCTTCACGATACTGCCGGCGGTCGGCATCATCCCTTCGGGAAGCATGCTTATTACTGAGGAACGTTCGACGTATAGTAACTTCGTCTTCGCTGAGCAGCTGGTCGATAGTCAAACGAGTTTTGCCAACGTACACTCCTGATGCATCGCGACGGAATGCCCCTGCATCTATAAGTGCGTCTATGATTCCGGCACGTTCAAAAAACATAGCCCGCTCTTTGTCGTGCAGGTCTTCTTGGCCATGCCCCTGATAGTTGTCATCGCCTTGATGACCATTGTAAATATGCGATGCATCATTGAATAAGCCGTCAAGCACATCCATTGGACCACCACCGAATTCGACCGCTAAGATACCGAGCGAAAAACAATGGCTGAGCTGTGAATACTCCCCAGCATACGGCCGCGTTTCAAACTGGCGAGGCCGGTTCAGCTTCATACTATCTATCAGGAATGGCATCTCGCGGAACAATACCGTCGCAGCGGCATCGAGACTTTTGTCTTCGATGGTACTCGCATCGCCTAGTCTTACAGTATTGTGGAATGGGTGAAAGACCTCTACTCCCCCGTCACTCAATTCCCTGAACCGGAAAAGCGCGTCGAGACCAGGCCGGTCTACGCCCTCGGGGACTGGCACGCCTATAAATTGATTCTTTTCAACCCCAACATGCATATAAGATAGATAGTACAGCTTATAGCTTGATATGCAAGCATGAGCATTTAATGGGGCCTCCGGCTTAGAACTGCTGGAGGTAGTTGGTGGTGAAGACGGTGTTCTGGCGCTGCTGTATTTGCCAGCGTTCTTCGGCCAGGCGCACAAGGGTCTGCACGGCTTCTATACTGCTCATGCCGGCGGCACGCCAGTTGTGTAGATACAGGCTGCCGGGCAAAGGATTGACTTCATTGAAGTAGAACTGGCCGGTTTTGCTGTCTATAAGCATATCTACCCGCGCAGTGCCGCTGCAGCCCAGTGCCGTGTAGACGGCCAGTCCGAGCTTGATGCCGTTTTCGTACTGCTTTTCAGACAGTTTGGCGGGCAGTTCGCTGTAGCCCTGTGCGCCTTTGGCACCTTTGCCCTTTTTGCCGCCATGCATGTATTTGGTCTCGAAGTCGAAGAAATCTTCGGCCTTGGTCAGCGGCCGCTCCAGGAGAGCTGGTTTGGGTTGGTCGTTGCCCATAATCGGCAGCGTGACTTCTATGAGGTTCTGGACGCCTTCTTCGACCAGCACCTTGCTGTCGTAGTGAAACGCGACCTCCAGCGCGTTATCGAGCTCGCGCCGGTCGGCGACGCGCGAGATGCCGATGCTCGAGCCAAGGTGCGCCGGTTTGACGAACAGCGGATATTTCAGGGCTTTTTCGCACGCGTCTGCAAATGCTTTCGGGTTGCGCTCGTAGCTGGCTTTGTCGGTAAACTGCATTTTGGTAATCGGCAGGCCGTAGGCTTCGGCAATCAGTTTGGCGAGCACCTTGTCCATCGCCAGTACCGCCGCGTCCATATCACAACCCACGAACGGCACGTTCGCCATCCGTAGCAGGCCCATCAGACTGCCGTCCTCGCCGTACGTACCATGCATAGCCGGAAAGACGATATCGATTTTGCGGCTGGTTTTGCGCCCGGCTATACCGCTCGACTTCACTAGCGTCATACCGCCGTCGAGCTGCACACTCACCGGATGTGCTTTGTGCAAGAAGTCTTGGATGGCGCCCGAGCTGTACAGCCCGACATCCCGCAGCTTTTCGTCCCAGTACCACGCGCCATCTTTGGCGATGTACACCGCTTCGACCTTATACTGCTTGCTGAGTTCCAGGGGTTTTATGATACTGGCCAGCGCCGTTATGACTGATACATCGTGCTCCGTCGAGCGCCCGCCGAATATGACTGCAATCGTTTTCATACAATTAGTATATGCAATTAGCACATACAATTAAAAGCTATGAACCCATTACAAAACCCGCTTTCGAGCCGAAACGTGCAGATTGTGGGCTGGAGTGCTGGGAACGGGAGGAGGCGTAATGGTGGTTACGGTGACGAGTGTTCCGAGTGCTCTGGCCTGCAAGGCTGCGGGTTTCGGCCGGAATGGGGTTTTGGGATGGGTTCATTTGTAATTGTCGGTCCAGTCGTTCTGCATAACGACCAGGTCGCCTGCGGCCAGCTGATGCTCTAAATTGGTATAGAAATCGAGCGGCTGCGGTTCAGTGCGGACTTCACCCGTAAAACCTTCTTCTTCCAGTCCCGAACGAATATATTCGGTCACAGAGTTTTGCATCAGGACAACGACATCCGGTTCGGCGGCCGCAATCAGCCGGCCCATTTCTTCGTGTACACGCCGAGTCTCACGACCTTGGTCTACCAAACCTGGCGTGACATACAGCTTCCTTTTGGCGGGCAATGCTTTGAGGAGTGCCGTACCGGCACGGATGCCTTCGATATTGCCGTTGTAGGTATCGTCGATAACCCACGCGCCGCCAAGCCGGTACGGCTGCATACGGTGCTCGAACGGTTGCGTGCGGGCGATGGCCGCCTGCACCTGCGCTTCGCTGAGGCCGAACTCCAGCGCCAGCGCCGCCACCAGACTCAGCGGTCCGACCTGGTGCGCGCCCAACAGCCCGCTTTGCAGGCGCAGACGCCGCTTGCCTTTGTGTAGCGTAAACGCCGTACCGGTCGGCTCAAGCACCACATTTTTTGCCTTCCAGCCAAGTACGCCGCTGTGGTCATAGGGTCGCATGCCATCCCGCAGATACGACCCGGTGGCTTCGGAGTCGGCATTCACATATAGTCGCTCCGCCTTGACGTAGTCTGCCAGCGAGAAAATGTCTTCGGCCGCTGCTTGTAGCGTTTTGTACTGGTCGAGGTGCGCCGGCGCCAGGCCCGTGATGATGCCATGCGTCGGGTGTGTCGTACGGGCAAAGGCCGCGACATCGCCCGGCCTGCCTTCGCCGTATTCGATAACTAGGATGTCCTCATCGCCCGCAAGCCCCGCCGCGAACTGGGCGTGCGAAATCGCGACATTTTTGTTGGCAGGTGTGGCTGCGACTTTTTTCTGCTTACCCAACACCGTCACCAGCAGCTCCTTCATGCTGGTTTTGCCGTAGCTGCCGGCAACCGCGAGCCGTATGCCCGGGTGGGCCGCGAAAATCCGTTCGGACTGCGCTATCTGCCGCCGTTGTTTCGGGGCCGCTATGAACACGCGGCCTAGTACCAGCGGCACCACGACCAGGTGCGCCCAGACCAGCGGATACGACAGCACCAGCGCCAAGCCGAAATACAGTCCGCCCGCGAAATCACCCCACCGCCACAGCACAAAACAGCGCAACGCGAGCACCAGCTGCACCGCGATGCCGAACACCACAGCCGAACGGAGCAAACGCGCCGCCTTCGTGCGGTGCAGCTCGCGGCGATACATCACCCGCGAAAAATCCTGCGTCCGCCAGAACCAGCGCAGATACGGCCCGGCTTGGTACTCGGTAGCCTGCAGCATGTACACGATGGTTTTCGGAAAGCTGCCAAGGCCGTACAGACATTTCAGGCTACGGAACAGCACTACAGGAACTCCCGCACCAGTTGCTGGACCTTTTCGGGCCGCTCCAGGTGTACGAAATGCCCCGCACCCTTGACGATTTCGAGTCGTGAGCCCGGTATAGCGGCCGAGAATTCGTAGCCGTAGCGCACCGGCGTGGCCTCGTCTCTATCGCCATACACGAGCAGCGTCGGGATAGTGATTTTGGCAGCATCTTTCCGCACATCGTCGCTTACCACCCGCTTAAACGTCTCTTGCAAATGCTCTGCCACCAACATGTCGGAACCGACCGTTTCGTACACTTTGCTCCTGAGCTGCTTTTTCACGCTACCCGGCAGCGGCGTCGCCAACGCCTTGCCCGTCTTCGTCAGTAGCCGCAGCGCTTTAGTGCGGCCCTTGTACTCGCCTCGCACGCCGGCGCTTGCCAGCAACACCAGCTTTTCAGGCTTCAGCAAGCCTTCGGCGAGGCCACGGATGGCTATGGCGCCGCCGTTGGAATGTCCGACAATGGCATATGGCTCCAGGTTTGATTTGCGTATAAAAGCCGCGACGAACGCGGCATAGTCGTCCAGCCCCCACGGCGTACGCGGCGGTTCGGTGTTGCCAAAGCCCGGCAGGTCCAGCGACACCACATCGAAATCTTTGGCCAATGCCTGCGAAAAGGCCGTCCAGCCGGCGGACTTATCGCCCCAGCCGTGTAAAATCAGGACTATTTTACCTGTGCCGACCCGTTTGAAATCGGTTATCAAATCTTGGACTATAAGTTGCATCATACAGTTTTAGGCAGTATAGCACTACTTCGTCGGGGCATCTGTGAACTGCCGCCGTTTTTTTGACAACCAGCTTTTGCCCTGGCGGACCAGCTTGCTGCTGTCTGTCAGGTCGGCCAGCAGGTACTTGAGTGACTCCTCGACAAAGACGCCGTTCTGTGAACCTTTGGCAAGCACCACAGCACCGGCCCGGAGCTGGCTCTGGACAAACTGACCGGCCTCGTAGGGGCTCAGGAACGATTTGACGCGGCAGCCGCGGGCCTTGGCTTCGGGCGCAAGGTACACCTCCGCATCGGCGCCGACCGTCACTACCAGGTCAAGCTTCTTGGGGTCGCAGTACACACCGACTTCGCGATGCGCCTCCGGCCCGTACGCGCCAAGTTCGTTCATACTGCCCAAGATGGCGACACGCTGCTTGGTTTTCAGCCCATACAGCACGTCGAGCGCGGCGTTCGCGGCGATAGGCGTGGAATTGTAGGTGTCGTCTATCAGTAGCGAATCGTGCAGGCCAGGCAGCAGCTGCATCCGGCCGGCAAACGGAGCCAGCTTCGGCACGCCGGCGGCGATGTCTTTGTGCGGTACGCCCACCATGTCGGCCACACTCACCGCCGCCAGAATAATCTTCGCCCCCTGCACACCGAGGTACTGCGTCTGCAGGCTCAGCGATGCGCTGGCAAGGCGCGCAGCCAGTTTCTGGCCTTTCGCGGTGGTCGCGCCAGGCTTGGCATAGTAAGCCGCTTCGGGCGCCGACACGCTGTACTCTGTGAACTTCCGGCCCGTCAGATACATGCCGGGTATGTCATCGCCGTTTACGAGCACCTGTTTGCTGTAGCCGAACACCGCCAGTTCTTCAGCAGCTACGGCGTCGAGCGTGCCGAAGTACTCCATGTGCTCCGGGGTCACGCCTGTCACGACTGCTATGTCCGGTTTCACGTAGGCGAACTCTTTTATGTAGCCGGGGCCGTCAGTGCCAAGTTCTACGACCACCACGTCGTACGGGTACGGCTTTTTCAGTGCCTGGCTGTTGGCGGCAAAAATCTTCAGCCACGCCCAGATGTTATACAAACTCGGTTCGGATTGCCCGAAAAATATCAGCGGCACCGTCACGCGGTCGTTGTAGTTGCCCGTCTGGTAGCGGACGCGTTTGGTCTGCCCGAGCAACCCGGCCACAGCTAGCTTGGTGCTTGTTTTGCCGACCGAGCCAGCTACGGCTACTACCGTGAACTTTTGCTTTTCGCGTAATTTCACGACCTGGTTTTCCAGTATGGTACATACCAGTGAACGGCCGGCCTTTTTCGGGTTGCAGAGAAAATAAATACCCCGCCAAACAGCCACCTCCAGCCCGAGCAGCAACGCCCAGGTCAGCGGGTAGGCGACGAGCAGCGCCAGGCCGAAATACGCGTGTGCGCTGTCGCCGTCCCGCGCCCACTGCACCAGCAGTACCGCGCCGAACGTAATCTGCAACAGCATGCCGAGCCCGAGTAGCCACGCCAGACAGCGCTCCGAAAGACGCAGCGGCGCGCTTTTTGTCACGAACGTCTTGGTCTGCAGGACCCAGCCGAAATACCGCCAGGCGCTGTACCCGCTGTTTTTCAGCGCAACGACCAGCGTCACGGGGAACGCCAGATTGTACACGCGGCCCAATGCACGGAAAAAGGTTTTCACTCCTCTATTGTGCCATAAGCGCGTTGCGCTGGCCAGCATAACAGAAATGTGAAAAGTGAAACGGGAAACGTGACAGAAAGCACCAAACAGCTCGGCTGTTTAAAATAGTCCGCCAGAGCGGACACGAACGATTCTCTTTTCATATTTCTTATTTCACCTTTCAGCAGTAATACGCCTAGGCGTATTACTGGAGTTTGGTGAGGAGATTGGTCAGCTGCTTGGCGGTCAGGGTCGCTTTGGGCAGTGTCGTCTGCGTCATCAGCCCGAAACCCTGGTATGTTTCGTTGCGGCCGCTGGACTGCTGGTCAAGCTCGGCCAGTTGGTGGCTCCGCGCGTCGACCACGATGGTGACCGGTATGCTGGCGACGGCTGCGTAATCGTTGGCTTCGACGTCATCGTACTGGTGCACACCGACCAGCTTGCCGAATTCCTGCATGGTCTTTATGTACGCCGCCGGCTTTATGGAGACTGCGTATTTGTATGCCTTGCGGCCGCCCGACTGCACGGTCTGTACTTTGGAAGCGTCGTACGTAAACACGCCGCTGCTGTGCATGTACGCCAGCAGGTTTTGCCGGGCATCCGGCTGCAGGTTGGCTATGGGAATCACGCCCATAAGCGTCTGGTCGAACAGCCCGCTGGTAACACTGCTGCTGAGCGTATCGTCACCGCTGAGCTTGGCCCATTTGCCGACGACGCTGCTGACATCGAGCGACTTGCCGTCTTTGCCTTTGGTGGTTGCGACGATGTTCTGGTAGCGCACCAGGTCGTTGGTCCGGTCGCTGATTTCTTCAGTGGCTATGAGGCCGCCGTTCTGTTTGAAGACCGTCAGCGCATGCGCGGCAGGCTGAGCCCCGAGCTGCAGCTGCGTGTACTGCGCCACTTGCAACTGGCTATTACCTTGCTTGACTACGCGCGTGACGCCTGGCGTCGACAGGTTGTTCGACAGCATGTCGTCAAACGCCCTGACAGGGTTATCCCGCACCCCGAACCACCATATGGCCGCGACCCCCGCTACTACGACCAGCCCGACGACACCTCCGACCCAATACTTCTTCATACACCCAGTGTAGCAGATGCGTCACCGCCACGGATGAAAAAGCATGCATACCGACTCTGCTATTTTTCACAATTGTTTTCGGAGCCTCGAAAACAATTGTGAAAAAGCTTATAGCGAATCTTAAGCTTGGGCGCGCATAGTGGTGGTGTAACGTAAGCGGAGGGAACCAAGCGAATGAGCTATCACGACCTTATACGAAGAATCAAAGAAGCGGCCGGAGCCGCCGACGACGAGTCACAGGAAGCGCTGGAACTGGTCGTTGAAAACGTAGCCGTGCACCTGACAGACCCCACTCGCAAAGAGTTTGCAGCCGCACTCCCCGATGAGCTCCAGCATGCCGCCCAGATGGTACCGACCGCTTCGCATCTCGACGAAGACATCATCAGCCAGCTGATGGACATAGAAGACGTCGAAGAGACCGAAGCGAAAAATTACATCCGGGCCGCCTGGCAGGCCATAAAAGACATGTTCGACGGCCGTGAGGTCGACGACATAAAGGCCGAACTCCCGCACAACATGGTCGCGGTGTTGGAATAATCCCCCACCATATGCAATCCGTATCGTAAACGAAACAAAAGGAGGCATACATATGTCGATGGCAGAAAAGAACCGGCGCGAGCATCCGGGGACCAAGCAGGGCGAAAGCAAAGCGCACAGCCTGGCGCACAAATACGACAGCCGCAAAATGACCACGGTCGTGAACCACAACCACTACGAACGCAACCACGGCTTCGAGAGCGCCAAACGCGGCGATAAACGCCTCGCCGACTAGCCCGCAATCCGGCCCCCAAGTACCCCTACATGAGCACAGCGAACGAGGCGACAGCCGAGCTTTAGGGGGAGGGAACTTTCCTTTTGAATTCATTTCAAAAGGAAAGTGGGAGGGGCGAGCCCCTCCCTATTAGATAGAGCTCGACATACCTGTCGAGCTCTAATCACGCGAGGCGGATGAGGCGGCGGCGGGCGATGATGAGCCGCACGCCTATAGTCGTGAGCACCAGGCCGATAAACGTCATGACCACACCCATAAGGGCGTACACGAGGTTGAACGGCGTCGGCGAGTATATGAATATGCGGGTATACACGATGCCGACCGGCACGATACAGAGGACGAAGAACGAAAAGATAAAGAGTGCCGTCGTAAACGCCATGAACGACCCGATGGCGGTTATAATCCATTGCTTCCAGAACGCCCACCGGCTGAGCGGCTGGGTGTGCAGGTGCCGACCATAGCGCGAGCTGGCGAACTGCAGATACGACACGCGCCGCAGGGCGTGCGCCAAGCCCTGGCACAGCGCCAAGACGCCCAGGCCCACAAGCCCCCAGAACAGAAACGTTATGATGGTCGCGCTCGGTTGGTAGGCATCTATACGTGCCATGACCGTCACCATGAGGTCGTGTGTGGTCTGCGGCGCCGGCCGGGCCGCTGGCTTGAAGATATAATAATTGATACTCTGGTACATATTGCCCAAAGCTACCAATCCCAACGCAAAAATACTGCATCGTACGATATCACGACCGGTAGGGGAAACTGTAGTAAGGTGTAATCTCATACCTGTTGGACGGTGCCGCACCACAACCGCTTCGTACATTAAACCATAAACGCATAAGTCGCAAAAAGCTTTTGTGGTATAAAAAACATTCCACTTCCGACACCGGTCGCACCTCTGTTTTTACTCAAGAAAAATGCACCGGATATACGGCATATTCCACGATAGGGCCGTAACTGGAAGCCCTCGAATCCCCCGCCTACGGTACGCGTCAGACTGCCGTCGATGGCCTACACTATGGCTTTGCTAAGCCAGCGCTGATGAGTAGCGCTTGCCAATGTTGGATGGTTGCCAATTCGTCAGCCCAGTGAGGCTTCGATAGGCGGAAACTTACTTGGGATGGGTCGATACCTGCCGCAATAGCCCGACTATCCACCTCCTCGAAATCAAGCAGTGAACTCTCTGAATCGGCGGCAAAGGCAGCGACAGCAGTCTCTGGATAGCCGAAAAGCCGGCCAATCTCTGCAATGTCATAAATAGCGTCGGCCTTACGGTATCGCTCCAGCGAATGCTCATCAAGCGCCACGATAGCATCGGTAGCGTGGCCGTCAAACGAACTCAGATTGTATACTAGCCCAAGCGAGGCGAGGAACTTGCCTACATCGTGCGGGTCATCCGCCACGGTCTTGCGGCCGTCTTTAGTCGTCTCCCAGTGCCCCGATGAAGCTTCACCGACCGGCTTTTCACCCGCCAGCACCAGGAACAGGGTTTGCTTCTCGTAGCTGGTGCCGTCGCCCGATGGGTCCACAAAGAACTGCGACTCTCGTAGCAGCCTCGCCTTATGTAATAAATCGTCAGTCAGTGATGTAGCCTGCATGTTTGTGCTCAGTATGCGGCACATGCCTCAGCTCGGCAAGGCCCGGCTACGCTGCATGGGGTAGGTGTCGTACGTTTCACCAAAGTAAAAGTACTAGACCAGCGTCTAGTACTTTTACTTTGGTGGAGCTGCGGGGATTCAAACCCCGGACTTCTTCCATGCCATGGAAGCACTCTATCGCTGAGTTACAGCCCCAAAATACGTTTTAACTCTTCACGTCCCTTGCCTGTTTTAAAGTACATTTCTCGGCTATAAGCTTCCGCACGACTATCATACTGCTCTTTGTGAATCAGCACAAACGGTCGTCGGGTGCGAGTCGCTTTACTGGCACCACTATTGTGTTCTGTGAGACGACGCTCAAGATTATCGGTGGAGCCAGTGTAGAGCTTCCCGTCTTTATCACTCCTTAGAATGTACACGTAGTAGCTGGTCATATTTAGACTCATGACTCAAACACTGGACCTGTCGCCGCGGCGACCGCTCTAATCAACTGAGCTATATCCCCTCGAAAACAGAGGTTATTGTACCATGCTTGAGGTGGGAATTCTAGACTTTGTCAGCCCAGCTTCCGCTGGCCTGACGGGTCTGGGTACGCCCGGACGGTTTTGGCCTGAGCGTTGGCTGGATATCCGTGCACAGGGATGAGTGTGAAGCTTTAAGGACGGTTCAGAATCCGTGGTAACTTCAACGTAGGCGTCTTCTGGTCTGACAGGAGAACCCTTAAGGGTTCTCCTACGGTCGCCGCGGCGACCTACCTTTCCGGACTGCAGACCGGGAGTCAGTGGGGGTCGCCGCGGCGACCGCAATGCTTTTGGGCTGTGGTGGCTTTTTGGGCTTTTCTGAGGACTCTGCTCTCACGCCTCTGCTCTTCCTCAGGGCTGAGAACTCCTTCCCTCCTACGCCAGCGTCCGGAACACCACGAACCCCACCAATGCCACGATGCCGGTCAGTACGCCGCCCC
>CAZEMC010000007.1:0-105792 GCA_964513385.1 uncultured Candidatus Saccharibacteria bacterium
AGGGATTCGAACCCCCGAATGCCAGGACCAAAACCTGGTGCCTTACCACTTGGCGACGCCCTATGATTCTGCGGTAGCAAGGTGGAGTATAACAAAAATTCTCTCTTAAGACCAGGTATGCGGCGAGATTGACGAGGTTGAAACGAGGGCGCATACTTGCTGGTAGGCTTAAAAGACAAAAATGACGTATAAAAAAGCTGTTCCTATCTTTGTGCTCACGCTGCTGGTGATGTTTGCGGGGTCTGGAAGGGTTTTTGCGGCGACGACTACGGTGACGCTGGAGGCTGATTGGGACGAGGGCACGTGTATGGGGACGGTCAATGGTAGTACGGGCGTCGTGCAGTATGCGGTTGCCGAGGGTGACACGCTGCAGGTGGTGGTCAAGAATGTGTCGAGCAGTGCCGTGTCGGTCGTCTATGCGCCTGCAAGCGGCGCGGGTACGACGAGGACGATTGCGGCTGGTGCAAGTGACACGCAGACGCTCACGAACTTTAAAGATAGTTTCGAAGTCAGCCCTGCCCCCATTGGCACTGGCTGTCCATCAAGCAGCAAGGCCTATGCCCTACTCTACGCCGACCCACCACCCTACACGGCGGCTGCCTCGCTGCCACCGAGTATCGTCAGCCGGCAAGCTGCTGGCGGCTCGGCTGCTCCGATTTCCTTCTCAGGCACTGCGAGCATCCCAGAAGAGCAGGCTCAAACCAGTGCTCCTGACCCGGCCGCACAAGTATATGGCGACCCTGTGGTTACGGAAACGCATGCCGGCGCGGCGAAGGTTGTTGGCCGGCCTAGTATTGGGCTGTGGCAGATGCTAGCGGCTCCGCTGTTACTCTTTGGCGTGGTCTGTGTGGTCGGCGTGCTGCGATGGCGAGCGCTTCTGGCGGTGCGAGAGTATAACCGGCCGATGAAACGTCGCGCAAAGCGCCGATGATTATTATTTATACGTACTGCCGCCGGAGACGTTGAAGAATTGCTCCAGAGTGGCGACGTTCTGATTTTTCAGCGCGGTCGCCAGGGGGACGCCGATGTAGCGGAAATGCCACGATTCGGCGCGGTAGCCGGTCACTGTGGAGTCCTCGGGAGTATAGCGGAGGATGAAGCCGTATTTGTAGGCGTTCGCGGCCGACCATTTGCCTTCGGCGGTGTTGCCGAAACAGTCTGTTATGCTGCAGCCACCACCGCCGATATCGACCGCCCAGCCGGTCTGATGTTCGCTGTAGCCGGGCCGGGCGCTTTCGCTGTCGGCGGTCGCCTGGCCGTAGGCCTGCACTTCGCTATTGTACGTAACGACCTGCTCGTCGTACGAGCGGTAGCCGCTGCTGGCGGTGAGCACTAGGCCTGCAGCCTTGGCGTCGGCGAACATCGTGGTGAGCTTGGCGGCGGCTTCGGCCCGCATGGTCTGGCCGTTGCCGACGCTGACGAGGTCGGCCGGCGCGTAGTTTTTGGGCTGCAGCGGGTGTTGTTTGTTCACGATGACCCACGGGCTGGCCGGGTCGGTGGTAGAATATGTCTTTTTGTCGAAGGTTACGGCCGGTTTTTCGCCGGCTGGCGCGCCCGCCTGACTCCGCCACAGCAGTGCCATGCACAGGGCGACGATAAGCAGGCCCAGGCCGACGAACATGTAAAGACGGAAACGATGCATCATTCTAATTATACCGCGGACTCATGTAGAGCAGCATATTTCGCGTGAGGGTCTCACTGCACACGTGGCCTAATACCAAGCGCCAAACCGAAATGAAACTAATCACCAAGCCGCAAGCACCAATGACCAAGCAATTCACAAATGACCACTGCCTTAGAGCTAATCCACCTCTATCTGCCGGCTACAATTCCAAGGTCTGTCACTTGTCATCTGTTTTTATTTGTTTCCGGTTCGTACTAACAAGTACGACGGTAGAATCATGGGCCGAGAAAACAGATGCCAAATCATGACAGCTGCTTGAAATTCGCTCGTTACAAATAGAGGTGGATTAGCTCTTAATGACCCAAGCTTCCGTGTCGACCGGCTTTTCGGCCATTCGGCCAATCGTGAATTCAGCCATTGCTTGGTCATTGGTGCTTGAGATTCGGACATTTTATTCTATGGGCGTTGTGAAAACAGCGTTCCGGCTTGCCCGCTTGCTAAGTTTTAGCGTATATTACAGAGTAATACGTAATCTCACGGTTCACTATGGCAGATACACAGACTGGCCGCCCGGCCGAGCCCCAGGCGGCAGACTATATACAACCCTTGTACATAAACGGTATGAACGGCCGTATGTTGCACGTGCCGGCACCGCGGAACAAGCACCGCGAAATCCTGCTGGTGTACGGTCACCATGCGCTGTTGGAACGGTGGTGGGGTCTGGTGGAGAACCTGCGCGAATTCGGCGCGGTGACCATGCCGGACTTGCCTGGCTTCGGCGGCATGGACAGCTTCTTTAAAATCGGGCAGAAACCGACCATCGACAACTATGCTGACTACCTGGCGGCATTCGTCAAAATGCGCTACAAGCGCAAGCGTGTCACCATCGTCGGCATCTCGTTCGGGTTCGTGGTGGCGACGCGCATGCTGCAGCGGTATCCCGAGCTTGTCGGCAAGGTGGACCTGGTGGTGAGTGTCGTCGGCTTCATGCACCGCGACGATTTCCTGTTCACGCCGAAACGGCGGGCCGACATACACATCTGGGCGCGGATTTTCTCGACCTGGCCGGTGTCGTTCTTTATCCGCTACTGTTGTCTCAACAAATTCGTCATCAAGTACATTTACGTGCGTACCAAGGCGGGCAAACGGCGGTTCGACGCCATGGAGGCGGGCGATTTTTCGACCCTGATGGATTTCGAGGTCAAACTGTGGCAGGCCAACGATGTCCGAACGCATTGGCGGACGACCAGCGAGTTCATAACCGTCGATAACTGCCAGGTGCCTGTGCCGCTGCCGGTGTGGCACGTCGTGTCGAAGGGCGACCACTACTTCAACAACGAAGTGGTGGAGCAGCACATGCGGGTCGTGTTCAACGGCTACACGCAGGGCATGATGGATTCCAAGGCGCATACGCCGAGCGTGCTGGGTGACAAAAAGGAGCTGTCGGTTATGGTGCCGCCGGGGCTCCGCCGGGTGCTCCGCAAAAAGGTGTAGGGTCACCGCTTCCATTCCCGTCACCCGCCGCGGCGGGTCCATCTGCTGCTTTTCTTCAAGAACAGCCTCCTACTTTTGTACCGACAAAAGTAGGCAAAAACTCCCGGCCAGGACTCCGCTCCTCGGTGAAACGTTGTCAAAGCTTACAACCGTTCCGACAACTCGCTCCGATAGGTCGCTCAGACAAGTCGGAACGCCCTGTCGCTTCCAGCTCAGGGGAGTTGTAACTTTCACGAACGTTTCAGCCGGGGAGTTCCGTAATGGCCGGAACGTTGAGTGGCTCTATCGAGCCACGATTGACTACATTCCCGCTTTGCGGGAATGAGAGCCATATTTGTTACGGCCGTACTTCAAGAGATGAATAAGGATTTACGGCAATGAGCGTAGCGAACAAGGCGATAGCCGAGCTTTAGAGGGAGGGGGACGTATCTCGAATTCATTTCGAGATACGTTGGGAGGGGCGAGCCCCTCCCTAAAAGATAGTGTATACTAATGTAAAGTTATGAAAATCGGACTCGTTCTGCCCTATAACATCGCCAAAGGCGGCGGTGTCAAGGAAGTCGTGCTGGCATTGTACGACGGCTTGACGCACAAGGGGCACGAAGTGGTCATCATTACGCCGCAACCGCGCGAACCGTACCAGTACGACGAGCGCAAGGTGTTGCTGCTCGGTACAGCGACAGACTTCAAAATGCCCAGTACGACCGGACAGATAAGCGCCAGTGTTATGACCGACGAAATCGACGCCATGCTCGAAGCCGAAGCGTTCGATATCATCCATTTCCACGAGCCGTGGGTGCCAGTGCTAAGCCGCCAGATTCTGAGCCGCAGCCAGACGGTCAATATTGCCACATTCCACGCCAAGCTGCCCGAAACAGTCGTCAGCCGGACCATCAGCAAGGTCATAACCCCATACACCAAACCGCTCCTGAAGCACGTCGACCACTTTACCGCCGTTTCGGAGGCGGCCGCCGAATATGTCCGTTCGCTGGCGCCGCTCGATATCGAAATCATCCCGAATGGCATAAATCTGCGCCAGTTCAAACCGCGTAAAATCAGTCGCACAGAAGCCGGCTTGACGGCTGCACCGACCATTCTGTATATCGGCCGGTTGGAGCGTCGCAAGGGAGTGAACTATCTGCTGCAGGCGTTTCAGCAGCTGCACGAGCAGCAGCCCGGCGTCAGGTTGGTAATCGCCGGTGACGGTGTCGACCGGGCGAAGCTGGAGCTGTTGGCCGATGAGCTGGATATCGCGGAATCGGTTACATTCCTGGGGTACATAGACGAGCAGAAGAAGCTGGAACTATTGCAGACGGCCGACCTGTTCTGTTCGCCTGCTCTGTACGGCGAAAGTTTCGGCATAGTCCTGCTCGAAGCGATGGCGAGCGGCTTGGTAACGGCGGCTGGCGACAATCCTGGCTACAAGAGCGTTATGCAGGGGCTTGGCAATATTTCGCTGGTAAATCCGAAGAACATCGCCGAATTCGCGCAGCGGCTGCACTTGCTCCTGAACGACGCGGAACTCCGCAAACTCTGGAAGAAGTGGGCCAAAGAATCGGTCGCACAGTACGACTATTCCCGCGTCGTCGATATGTACGAAAAGGCCTACGAGGCTGCAGTGAAGCGCGAACATCAGTACCAGAAAGCCCTGGCCACGGAAGCCGAAATCTAGAACTGCTATGCGCATAGGGTTGGTGCTGGATGACACGCTGGATACACCGGACGGCGTGCAGCAGTATGTTTTGAACGTCGGTGCGTGGCTGTCGGACCAGGGTCACGACGTGCACTATTTGGTCGGCAATACGTCGCGGAGCGACATCGCGCATGTCCATCCGCTGAGCCGCAATCTGAAAGTCCGGTTCAACGGCAACCGTATGTCTATGCCCTTGCCCGCTTCCCGTAAGCGTTTGCGGGCGTTTTTTGCGGAGCATCAGTTCGATGTTATCCACGTGCAGGTGCCGTACAGCCCGTTCATGGCCGGACGGCTGCTGAAGCTGGTGCCAGAGACGACGGCCGTCGTCGGCACGTTCCATATACTGCCGTATTCGCGGATGGTGCGTTCGGCTAACCGAGCGCTTGGTGTGTGGAACAAACGGAGCGGTAGCCGGTTCGACCAGATGCTGGCAGTTTCCGAACCGGCGCGGGAATTCGCCGAGAAGACGTACGGATACCATGACGTGGCGGTCGTGCCGAATCCGGTGCGGCTCGCTCAGTTCGAGGACGCACGGTCGGACGATGCGGGCCTGAACATCGTGTTTTTGGGCAGGTTGGTAGAGCGGAAAGGCGCGCTGCAGTTGCTGAAGGCGGTGGCGTATGTGCGCGAGCAACGGCTGTATGATGGTGATTTTACGGTGCGTATCGGCGGCAAAGGCGAGCTGCTACCGAAGCTGCAGGCGTTCGCCGCGACGCATCATGTGGCGGAATGTGTGCGGTTCGACGGGTTTATCGGCGAAGATGTAAAGGCCGGCTTTTTGGCGGCCGCCGATGTAGCGGTGTTTCCGAGCAGTGGCGGCGAAAGCTTCGGCATCGTACTGCTGGAGGCCATGGCAGCGGCGCGCGGCGTGGTGCTGGCGGGCAATAACCCGGGGTATGCATCGGTCATGCAACCGTTTCCGGAGCAGGTGTTCGACACGCAGAACGTTCGCGCGTTCGCGGAGCTGTTGGCCACGTGGCTGCAGGATGCTTCCGGCCGGACAGGCATCGCCCACAGGCAGCATGCATACGTGCGGCAGTTCGATATCGCCGAGGTTGGCGGGAGACTTCTGCAAGTCTACGCGCAGGCTTTGCAAAAACGGCGGCAACCATGAGATACTGTAGCTACTATGGCTCGCCTGTTTCCTTCGGACAATCCGGATTTTGAAGTTACCGTATCGACGCGTACTATCCTGAGAATCATCGGGCTGGTGGTGGTTTCGGTCATCGCCTTCGCGGCTATAGAGCGAAGCGCCCGCACCTTGACGCTCATCGGCATCGCCATTTTCTTGGCGCTGGCCTTCAATGGGCCGGTGCGTTGGCTGGCGAATCATCTGCCCGGCCGAAGCCGCGGCAGCCGAGCGCTGGCGACGGGTATTTCTATCTTTATCATTGCTGTCATATTGGCCGGATTCATCGCTGCTATCGTGCCGCCGCTCGTCAAACAGACCGGCAGTTTCATACAGGCCGCGCCGAGTCTGCTCGAAAACATCAAGAACCAAGATTCCGGTATCGGCAGATTCATCCGCGAGCAGAATCTCGAAGGCCAGGTCAATAAGCTCGCTTCGCAGCTTTCAGACCGGCTGGGTGATATCGGTGGCTCGGCGGTTTCGACTATCGGTACCATCGGCAGCAGCATCTTCGCGACGCTGACGGTCATAGTACTGACGGTAATGATGATAGTCGAAGGCCCGTACTGGCGGCGGATATTTTTGCAACTCATACCCGACCGTCACACCGATAGAACCGAACGTCTTTCGCACGATATGAACAAAGTCATCCGCGGCTTCGTGAACGGCCAGGTGGTGTTGGCGGCTATCGCCTCGCTGCTCATCGTGCCCATCCTGTTTATTATGCACGTGCCGTATCCACTGGCGCTGATGGTCATCGTCTTCATCTGCGGGCTTATACCTATGGTCGGGCACACCATCGGCGCGATTATCGTGACGACGGTCGCTTTGTTCGAGTCGCCGGTTTCGGCCATCATAGTACTGGCGTATTACATCCTGTACCAGCAGATTGAAAACTACGCCGTGCAGCCGCGCATACAAGCCAATTCGACGAATATGTCACCGCTGCTGGTTTTTATCGCCGTGCTAGTCGGTGCCAACTTCGGCGGCCTGCTGGGTGCGCTGGTGGCTATACCGGTCGCCGGCTGCTTGCGCATACTCGTCCTCGACTACCTGGAATACCGCAAAATCCTCTCCCCCGCCACCAAAAAACGCATCACTACTCCTAAGCCTGCCAGAACCGACTAATTTTATCTGCTCGTGCCCTCTAGCTGAGGCTGGCAAAGAAGAAGCTTAAGCGTGCGGAGAATGGCTAAGATATAAGGGGTGGAGCGTGTGGCGCCTCTTTGGTCGGTTTCGCTACGGGCGGCCGTACTAGCAGCGTCAGTACGAGGGTGATGCCTATGACAATCACCAATACTGTGTTCGCCACGAATACGTCGTGATGCTTATAGACGGTCGTGAAGAGTACGAGCGCCGGGATGCCGATGAGGTTGCTAGCGAAGCCGACCGTGGAAAGCATGGTGGCACGCACTGTCGAGCTGGTCTCGGCTTGTACTTCGGCCTCGGCGACCGTCGTGAGTGCTTCGGCCAGGCCGTATAACAACCAGAATATACCGATGCCGATTTTGCTATGTATCATCATGAATATACCCAGGAGTACGCAAAATAAGCCGACCCATAAGCGTGGACGGCTACGGAAGCGGTGCGCGTTCAGCTGGGCGACGGCCGAAAAGATCGCGTCGATAGACCATAAGACGCCAAGTGCGACTGCGCTGTAGCCGAAGCTCAGAATGTATGCTTGGCCGAACTCTCCGATGGTCAGCAGAAATGTCTGCAACATGGTGAACTGCAGCGCGAACAGGAGTATCCGCGGCCTGGCCCGCACTTCCCGGCCGACCTGCTTGAGCGATTGGGCAAAAGGAAGCGAGGCTGCGGTTTCGGACTCGGTATGCCGTGGTTCACGTATGCCCCATACGGTCGCTATCGCCAATACTGCTGGAATCAGACAGGCGAAATATGCCGCCCGTAAATCAAACGCTTCGGCGATGAAGCCGCTGCAGAAATTGGCGATTGCCGCGCCGGCCAGGAACAATGCGTAGTTCTGCCCCTGGTAGCGAGCATAGTTTTCCGTATCGCCTGTCTCTTTCAGGTAATCGTACAGCAGCGCTTGCGCGGCGCCGTTATAGAACGCGGTATAGACGCCGTATAGGGCGGAACCGAGCACGTACGTCCATATGTTGTGGCTGGCGCCGAGCACGACTAGCGTGAGTACGAGCGTCCAGCAACCGATTAACAAACTGCGTTTGCGGCCGAACCGGTCGGCCAGCAGGCCGGCCGGGATGTCACAAACCATGACGGCCACAATGTAGCCGAGTGTAGCAACCCCTCGCGCGGCGCTGTCGTGCAGTATGTCGTTGAAAAACAGCTGCTCGATACCGTAGAAAAACATCAGGCCGATAAGCAGATGCATGACCCGCAGCCGCCAGACTGTATCGAACCGCTTCATCTTATATCCGGTACCAGATGGCGCCGTTCGGCGTGTCGCGCAGACCTATACCCTGTTCTGTCAACTTATCGCGCAGTTCGTCCGACTTCCCCCAGTCTTTGTTTGCCCGGGCTTGCTCGCGCTCGGCAATAAGCTGCTTCTGCTCGGCGGTGATGTCTTGGCTTGCCAAAAGATTCAGGCCGAGAGTAGAGTCAATGTACTCTAGGACTTTTATGAATTCCGGTTTTTCGTTCTCTGCAACCCCAAGCATAGAAATCTCTGTTTCTAATTGAGATATTGCTTTCAGTGCCTCTGGAGTCTTCAGGTCTTCGAAGAGCGCACTGTCGATATTGCGGGCAGCCGAAGCATAGACTGGGCGTACTGCATCAAATGCGCCTACGTTTTGGAAACGTAAATCGGCCAGGGCGCGGTAGGTTTGCAGGCGGTTTTTGGCTGCTTCGAGGGATTCCCAGCTGAATTTGCTTTGGGAGCGGTAGTGGCTTTCGAGGATGTGCAGGCGCAGGACTTCCGGCGTGTAACCTTTGGCGATGATGTCGGGCAGGCGGATGCCGTTGCCGAGTGATTTGGAAATCTTCTCGCCTTCTATAAGCACGTGATTACTGTGGAGCCAGGTGTTGGCAAATGTTTTGCCAGTGGCAGCTTCGCTCTGAGCTATCTCGTTCGTGTGATGCACGGGAATGTGATCGATACCACCGGTGTGAATGTCTAAGGTCTCACCTAGATACTTCATGCTCATGGCGGAACACTCGATGTGCCAGCCAGGGAAGCCGACACCCCACGGGCTTTCCCATTCCATGTCACGCTTTTGGTCTTTGGGGCTGAATTTCCAGAGGGCGAAGTCGCTGACATTACGCTTCTGTGGGTTGAAACCGACTCGCTTCCCCGCTTCCTGCTCTTCTAAGTCTAACCGCGCAAAGTCGGCATACTTCGAGAACTTCGAAGTATCATAATATACGCCGTCGTCGATAACGTAGGTGATACCTTTTTCTTCCAGAGTTTGAATGAGCGCTATCTGTTCGGCAATGTGGTCAGTGGCTTTCGTAATGTGTGTCGGTTCGAGTATGTTGAGTGCTTTCATTTCGCCCAAAAAGTCCTTGGTGTAGAACTCGGCGACCTCCCAGGCGGTCTTGCCTTCGCGGCGCGCGCCTTTTTCCAGCTTGTCCTCGCCGTCGTCGGCGTCGGAGACCAAATGGCCGACGTCGGTGATGTTCATAACCCACTTCGGCTCGTAACCGGCCGACTTCAGCGTGCGCACCAGCAAATCCCAGCGGACGTACGTAAACCAGTGTCCGATGTGCGCGTAATCGTACACGGTGGGTCCACACGTGTAGACGGTGACAGTTGGTGCGTTCAGTGGCTTCAGCTCTTCGACTTGGCGAGTCAGGGTGTTGTAGAGTTTCATAGTTCTCCTTAGTATAGCGTATTTAGCGGGTAACCTGGGCGTCGTAGCGGCGGTAGTGTTCGGTCGCGTCTGGTGCATGCAGAATGTGCGCGTATTGATTCAGTTCTCTGGCTGTCGTCTCGGACAGTACGAAGCTGCCGATTCTGACATCGCCCGGCTTCCGGTCGGTTGCGCCGATACGGGTGATTTCAAACTGCCCGTGCTCTGCAAGGGCGGCAAATTTGCGTTCTGCAACTACTGGAAAACTGAAGCTGGGCTCTGCTATGGTCAGGCCCCAGACTGGTAATGGTGGTCGGCGGAGGCGCTGGCCAGTCAAAACCGACGCCATGATAGTTGCGGCATGGACGCTAATATGGTCGGCGTGAGGGTTCTCGGCTGTGTCAAAAACTGCCTGGCCTTGCGTAATCAGTGCGCTGGCGCCTTCGGTAATCGCAATCCGTGCGATGGCGTGCGCCAATCGATGCTTTGTAAATGGCACGTCTAACTTGCCATCGGGGAATGTCAAGTGGTGTTGGTCTTCCCGACTAATGCCGAGCGACTGTTGGCCGGCAATGCTTTCAAACAGGCGGTCGCCTGCCTGCACGCTTGCCAACTCCCCTTTCGTACTGGCCTCACCTAGCGTTGCCGTAATGCTTACGATACGGACGCCTGCAGCCTGTAGCTCTGCTACGGCGGCGGCATTCGCCATTTCTATGTCGTCGGGATGGGCGGTGGTGATGAGGGCGGTGTCGCCCCGTGAAAGGTTGAACGGAGCCGTGAAAGTTTCTATGGAGGTAAGTTGTGCGGTTGTCATGGTGTTTCCTTGGATTTACAAATAAAAAGAGCCGGTCAGGGCTCATTTATTCGTACAAAGAAACACGCCCTCACCTAGAGATGGGTACGACAACAACACATGAACGAGTCGGTTCGTTTCATGACTTTGAGTGTACCAAAAGCGTATGGGCTATGCAAGTTCGTCGAGTAGCTCGGTGGCTTTGCGAAGGCAGTCGGCTTTCACTTCGTCGAAGTTAGCGCTTTCCGGCGTCTTGAAACCGCTGGCGTAGTCGTGGCCGCCGCCGCCCATGTGCTCGGCCAGTTTGCCGGCGACGGGCGAGCCGTTATTGGCGCGGATGGCGGCAGTGACGTGGCCGTCGTCGTACGTTTTGAACACGACAGAGAGCTGCACGCCCTGCACCTGCAACATATCGAACTGGACGAGCGGTGCAGGGTTGTAGAGCGGGCTGTATTCTTTGATTTCTTCGTGCGGGATGGTGACGGTGGCGACCCGGCCGTCGGCCACGAATTCGGTCCGCTGCAGCAGACGACCTTTGTACTGGTAAATGACTTGGGCCATTTTGCTGTATTCGCGACGGAGCTCTTCGAGCTTCGGGCGGTTTGCGCCGAGCTCGGTCAGGTCGGCCATGACGCGGTAGGTACTGGCATGTGTCAGGTCGTTCATAAGCCCTTGTGTGTCGCCGAGGATGGAGGTCATGAGGTGTTCAGCTGCTTCGGCTGAAACGTTCCAGTTGTTCGTTCTGCTAAGGTTGAAAATCACTTCGCCGGTCGAAGCGGCTTGCCCGTCGATGATGTGCGCGGCCGCGAAATCCAGCGGCCTTTCGACGGTGGCGTGGTGGTCGAGCACGACGCAGGGCTTGCTTTTCAGGACGCCCCACTGCCCTGCTTTTTCCAGCTGGTCGAAGAGCGTATAGGTGCTGGCATCGACGATAATGCTGAGGTCGAAGCTGCTCGGCAACTCGGTAAGCACGCGGTCCCAGCCGCTCAGATAGCGCAGGTACGTCGGCATATCGACGCCGCAGTACAGCGCGATATCTTTGCCAAGGTCGCCCAGGATGTGCTCGAGCGCCAGCGCGCTGCCCAGACTATCCGCATCCGGATTATCTGCCTGCACGACGACAATCCGCTGCGCCTCACCGACCAATTGCTTGATTTTTTCTTCCATTCCTTACAGTTTACCAGTTCCCAGTCGAAAAAACTTCTGCTAGGCTAAGAAGTATGCAGAAACGACCACTTCCCGAGCTTGAGCTCGAAATACAACAGGCCAAAGAAGCTATCCCGGTCGGCTCAAAATGGCAACACTACAAAGGCGGTAAATACGCTGTAGTCGAAATAGCTATGATTGAGCTGACGAGCGCGCTCGCAGTCGTATACGTATCGTTGGAACGTCCCACGGTGCGTTTTATCCGCCCACTCGTCGAGTGGCAAGATGTCGTCGAACACGAAGGCGCCCAAGTCTACCGTTTCCGCCGAATCGGTGTCTAAATCTAAAGTGTCTGGCGCCCTTCGAGGGCTCTGCTGAGGGTGATTTGGTCGGCATATTCCAGGTCGACGCCTATCGGTAGGCCTCGGGCGAGTCGTGTGACCTTGACGGTTCGTTCGCCGAGCTGCTGCTGGATGTAGAGCGCGGTCGATTCACCCTCGACGCTCGCATTGGTCGCTAGAATAATCTCGTCGACCTTGTCGTCGTCTATGCGCTCGACGAGCTCGCGGATGTGCAGTTGTTCGGGACCGATGCCGTCGATGGGGCTGACGAGGCCGCCCAGCACATGATACGTGCCGTGAAAACTGTTCGTTTTTTCGAGCGCGACGATGTCGAGCGGTTCGGCCACCACTGCAACTTGTTTTTTATCTCGTCGCGGGTCGCTGTAGAGCGGCGAGACGTCTTCTTTAGAATCTATGAGCGCAAACGTTTTCGGACAATATTTTATGCCGGCATGAAGATTCGTCAGCGCGGCCGCCAGCTGCTCTGCTTTGGCCGGTTCACGGCGCACCAAATAATACGCATATCTTTCCGCGGTGCGCGAACCGACCCCTGGCAGATTCGCCAGAGCTTCTATTAACTTTTCAAGTGCAGGTGGCAGCAGACTCATAATGACCAAGCACCAAGCCGCAATGACCAATCAATGCCCGAATTTCTGAATGTCATACTGCCACCGCCTGGGTTTTGCTAACGATTGCGTTAAAGATTTTGACTAGTTCGTATGCTTCTTGTTGCAGTTTTTTACGCTGTTCTTCGTAATCACTGCCAACTTCTAGTAGAGTCAGCCATAGCCGGCTTTCTCGCGCCTCTTTGCGGCAGATTTTAATACGCATCGTGAAATCTTTTTTGCTCAGAGCTTCATCGGCTTCCAAGTAATTAGCCGCCACTGAACCTGAACTTCTCGCTAGCTGCTTAGCATCTTCGATATTGCTGACATGTTTCGAAACATGCTTGATAAGCGTCCGGCATTCGCTTGCAAACGTTGCCGTACGAGTGGCGAGGTCAAATTGGCGCGCTTCAGTCATTACTTGGTTATTGTGATTTGGCTAGAGGCCTAAATCGCCGAGTGCTCCCATCATCGGTTGCATTTTTTCGGCCGCAATCTTTTGGCTCTGCTGGATGGCGTCTTTGACAGCATCTTCTATCCAGCGCTCCAGCTGGGCGATGTCGTCCAGGTCGACGCTCTCGCGGTCGATGTGGATTTTCTTTATCTTCTGCTCACCGGTGATTTCGACGCGCACCGCGCCATCGCCCTGCTCTACGGTTATCACCTGTTTTTGGAGTTCTTTTTGGATTTTTTTGACTTTCATAAGCATCTTGGCTTGGTCGAATCGTGACATGTCTCTCTCCTTTACTACGGGACGTCCACACTTCAGTACATTTTGCACAAATTTCTCCGTGCCTCAGCTCACGTACTTTAGTACGCTCAAGCTTCGGTACTCGAAATTTGCACAAACTGCACTAAACTGTGAACGTCCTACTCACTTGGCATCTTCTCATATTGTAACAGAATTTGGCCGCTATTGGGGTTGTTTGAGTACGAAGGTCTTTTTGGTGGCGGGGTTGTTCGGCCAGGCAATGAAGTAGGCGCGGTAGTGGTACAGCACCGAAAAGCTTACGAGTAGCACCAGACAGACGATGCCGCCGATACGGGCGATGGGGTTACGCGGAAACACTCGGAACCACTGGCGGATGAGTTCGAAGATACCGCCGGCCACCAGCAGATACAGCAGTGGCACGAGCATACTGACATTCACGGGACCGGTGCGCGCCAGCTGGTAGCCCCAGACGCTGCCGGAACTGCCGGCGCCGTTCAGGCCTATCAGCACCAGGCTGATACCTATGGCTCCGAAGACGAAAATCCTGCGGGTAACCGATACCGAACGGGTAAACGCACAGAGACCGAGCAGCAAGAGTGCAATTTCCGTCACATTCAACAGCGGCGCATGGGCCAACCACAGTTCCGCCTGGCCGTTACTGTGTATCCCTGCGAGGAGCAGCGCGTCGAGTATATTTTGTCCGGTTTGTGTCAGGCTGGCGAAGTGCGTCGGCAGCCCGGCAAAGATGAGCATATCCAGCGGTGCTCGCACTATGTGCCACACCAGTGGTGCCACCAGTAGCAGAAACAGCCCGATGGCGAGCGAACGCACCAGAACCGAACTTTCCTGCCATGCCCGCAACACGGTTTTCCGCTTCAGGATGAGCAGCAATAGCTCGAACCAGACAAGCCCAGGGATGTACCACAGTACCGCGAATGTCATCACACTCCCGAACCCGACGACTAGGCGGTTCACTTTGCCGCCTCGCCACCAAATAGCACAGGCCATGAGCGCGAGAATGCTCATCTGGAGGATGAGCGACGAACCGAGCCGGGCGAAATGCAGCAGCCCGCTCGAGGTGGCGAACATCACCGTCGCGATAGCGGCTATACGATAGCTGAACCAGAACCGCACGACTACGAAAAACAGGCCGCACATAACGACAGCGTACGAAGCTGCCACGTACCGTGTGGCAGCCCAGCTGTCGAAGCCGGCCTTCTGCAGCGCCAGCACGGGTAGTTTATAAGGTGCATTGAACGGGTGGTCCAGTATGACCTGGAGGCTGCTCGACGCCTTGTATGTCGCGACTTCACGGGCAGAATAGCCGGGCAACAGCGTAGTCAGGTTATGGAAAAACAGGATGTAACTGAGGAGGGCTATAAGCAGCACGGCGACAGCGGGGCGCCAGAAACGGTGCAGGATATCGGTGCGTATATTCATAAGCAAATTTGTTCTTACCCAAAGTATACACTATTTATCTAGGGAGGGGCTTGCCACATCCTGCGGCCCCGTGACTGCGCGTGAACAAGCATAGCTTGTTCCGGCAGGTCGCCTTGCAGCTAGCCACTGGCTAGCTTCACCCTCCCGTTTTATTTCGAAATGAATTCGAAATAAAACTCCTTTCCCCTAAAGCTCGGGCTTGCGCCCTCGTTCGCTTCGCTCATTTCATCGGTGGCAAGAGAAGAGCTAAGAATATTTGAGGCGATTCTCTTCGTTCTACTTTCTTCGTTCGTCGTTCTCTTCCTAGGCGAAGGGGTCGCCGGCGTGGGAGGTGTCGACAGAGCGGAAGCGCTGCTTGTCGCGGTCGAAGTACAGTTCGATGTTCCGGAGTGCGCCGTTACGGTGTTTTTTGATAAGGATGTCGGTAAGGTTTTTGCGGTCGGTTTCGGGGTTGTAGTAGTCCTCGCGGTAAATGAACGCCACGATGTCGGCGTCCTGCTCGATGGAACCGGATTCGCGCAGGTCGGATAGCTGCGGAATCTGCGGATTGCGGTTTTCGACCGAGCGGCTGAGCTGGCTGAGGGCGATGACCGGGACATTCAGTTCGCGCGCGACGCCCTTCAGCCCGCGCGAGATTTCCGAGATTTCCTGCACGCGGTTGCCGTCGCCGCTGAACCGGCTGCCCCCGCTCATCAGCTGCAGGTAGTCGACGATGATGAGTCCCGGCCGGCGGATGTGGGCTTCGCGGCGGGCTTTGGTGCGCAGGTCTGCCACGGTAATCCCTGGTGTGTCGTCGATGTAAATCGGCGCTTCACTCAGCACGCCCATGGCTTCCCCAAGTTTTTCGAAGTCTTGGTCGGTCAGGTTGCCGGTGCGCAGCGCCCAGGCGTCGACGCCGGACTGCATGGACAGCAAGCGGTCGACCAGCTGCTCTTTGCTCATTTCCAGGCTGAAGATGAGCACCGGTTCTTTGGCGTCGACCGCGACATTGTGTGCTAGGTTCAGTACGAACGCGGTCTTACCCATCGACGGGCGAGCAGCGAGGATGATGAGGTCGGAACGCTGCAACCCGGCCAGCGTGTCGTCGATGTCTTTGTAGCCGGTCGGTATGCCGCGGATTTTCTTTTTGTCTTTATGGAGGTCGTCGAGTCGTTCGAAGCTTTCGGTCAGGATTTCTTCGATGCTGACAACCGTCTGTTTGACGTGCTGCTGGCTGACTTCGAACAACCGCGTTTCGGCTTCTTCTATGAGCTCCTTGAGCTCTTTCGATTCGTCGAGGCTGAGTTCGGCCATGTCGGCGCTAGCGGCGATGAGTCTTCGGCGGAGTGCTTTCTGGGCGACGATTTCGGCATACTGCTCGACGTGGCTGGCGGTCGGCACGTAGTTCGTGAGCTCCGTTAGGTACGCCGGGCCGCCGACCATATCCAGAAAGCCGTTGCCCTTCAACTGGTCGGCTAGCGTTAAGACGTCTATAGGCGAGCGCTTTTCGTACAATGCCAAAATGGCTTCATATATGCGGGCATGGCGCTGGTCGTAAAAATCTTCGACCGTTATTTGGTCGGCTATTTTGACTATAGCGTCGGTGTCGATGAGTATGGCGCCGAGCAAGCTGGCTTCGGCGTCGACATTGCTGGGCGGCGGAGTATTGCCCTGTGCCACTATACACCTTCTTTCGAAGTAACTCTTAACTCATAACTTTCAACGCTCAACAAACGCTTAACTTTTAACTCGTCCACAAATCCAAATTGCCGGGCAGTTGGGCGTTGGGCGTTAAGAGTTAAGAGTTTTTTCATGGTTTTACTGTATCACTTCGGCCCCACCGAAGATATTGCTTATGGCAGATACGTCTGCCGGGCTGGCCTCGGGGTTGAGTTTCGGGAGCGGTTTGTCGGCGACGACGCAGAAAATCTCTATTTGGCGTCCGACGAGCTGGCTGAACACGTCGCCGAGAATCTTGCGGTTTTTTGCTTCGTTGATGCGCTTTTGGTGGAACGCGAACTTCATGTTCAACGTCAGTTTGTCGCCGTCTAGTTCGGGCGTGGCCATGCGGGCGATGCCGTAGAGCGTGTTGTACTGCTTTTTAATCTCGTTCAGCGTCTGTTGCCACAAATCGTTCAGCTCCACCTCGCTCAAATCGCCTTCTTTGGGTTCTCTAGATTCTGACTCGAGCGCGGCTTCAGATGCTCCAACGCTCTCGTCCGACGTCTGTTCTTCCGGCCGCACTTCTACTCTCGCAGTTTCACTGGCTTCACTTTCTGCAGAAGCGTTCGTAGTCTCACTGTCATCTTGAGCGGAACGGAGCGGAGTCGAAATATCTTCCCCTTTTAATTTTTGGGAAGATTTCTCCACGTTGGTCGAAATGACAGTGGTTGGTGCTGGCTTTGACTCGGGAGCTGGCGCTGGTTGTGATGCTGTGGCTGTCTGTTGGGGTGGTTCGACTGTTTTGGGTTGGGCTGCGACGACTGGTCGGACGGGCATTTCGCTGGCGGTGGCCTGCAAGAGGGTGAGCTCTAGAAACTGGCGGGGGCTGCGACTGGTTGGGACGTCGAGTAAGTCTTTCAAAAGCGTCAAAGTACTGTCGGCTGCCTTGCCTGCCAGCACGTCTTCGCGCAGGACTGCGCCGAGCTGCTGGGCAATGGCGGCGGGTTCGTAGCCGCTAGCGTACAGCTCTGCCAGCGAACCGACTATCTGTGAGCGGTCGCCAGATAGTACCGCTACCTGTAGCGTGCTTATCTGCTCTGCCGACGCTAGCCCTAGCATACGTTCCACATCCGATTTCTCGACTTTTGCGCCAGTGTTGCCGGCTTGGTCAAGCAGGCTTATGCTGTCACGGAAACTGCCCTCGCCGTGCTCGGCTATGAGCGTCAGGGCATCGTCACTGACAGTAATCTTCTCTGCTTTGGCAATCTGCTTCAGGTGTGCGATTACCTGTTCGGCTGGCACTGGCCGGAACGTGTAGCGCTGTGTACGGCTGACGATGGTTTCGGGTAGCTTGTGGGCTTCGGTAGTGGCCAAGATGAATACGACGTGGGCTGGCGGTTCCTCGAGCGTCTTCAGAAGCGCATTAAATGCCTCTTTTGTCAGCATGTGGACTTCGTCTATGATGTACACTTTGTATTTTGCGACCGACGGCGCGGTATTCACCTTGTCACGCAAGTCACGAATCTCATCAATTCGTCGGTTAGAAGCAGCGTCGATTTCTATGATGTCCAAGTGAGCTTCGTCTTCGTACGGCAAGCCGTTGATTTCATGCGCAAGTATGCGGGCGATGGAGGTCTTACCGACACCTCGCGGGCCGGTCAGCAGGTATGCATGACTAATCCGCCCTTGTTTCAGCGCGTTCCCGAGTGTAGTGGTCACGTGTTCCTGCCCAACTACCTCACTCAGTTTCTTCGGCCGGTACTCCCGGTACAGTGCCTTCCCCATATCGCTATCTATTATACGCGGTTATGCCACGCCGGTCTGCTGTAGAAAATGCTAAGCCAATGCCATCACCAGTAAGCCGACAAAGCTTATGGCCAGACTCAACCACATCAGCAAGTGGTGTTCGCGTTCTCGCAAGAATATGTAGGCGCCGAGCACTGTTAACGGTAAAGCGATAGTACTCAGAACGGAAATTAGGGAAACATTGTCTGAATGGAAAATAGCGTAGATGTAAAAGGCGCCGTTTATACCGCTTAACACGCCCACAAAAGTTGACCATTTAAATTCCCGGCCCTTAAATGCACGCAACGTTGTCCGGTTTATGTCTTTACTTGCAAGCAACAAGGCGCCAATAGTCTGGGTGGTCCAGCTAATGAGGAATATGCCGCCAATCTCCATATGGCCAAGCAGTGCCTTTTCGGTTACGAAACCTATGGCAAGCAAGACTGCGGCAGTAACGGCTATTATAATGGTCTTCGGTCGAATACGTTCAAAATCGCCGGCTTTTGTCTTCGTTGGTGCCATGATGGCCAGTGATGCTGCGACCAGTAAAATGCCACCACCAACAAATTGTGCCGTAGTCAGGCTTTCGCCCAAAAATGTCCAACCCAGCACCACTACGGACACGTTCGTTAGTAGACTAATAGTTTGTTGTGGTGCGATGGCGAGCTTGCCTGCTGCCAAAAAGCCAAGCCAGTTAGAGAAAGCCATCACGGCGGCAAGTATTGCTATTAGGAATACGACCCACCAACTCCATGCAATGGCGTGGGGGAAGATGAAAAGCCCGGCAATAAGTCCAATGGGCAGTATGCCAAACAAGAATGATGCGGCTGGTGGGATGGTGCTGGGGATTTTAGACGTCTGCGAGTAACGCCGCGTGAATAGCATACGTGCTACGCCAGCCAATACGGATAGTGTCAGTGCAATTTGCCAGGTCATAGATTACTCACAAGTATAGCTTATATACCGTGTCGCTACAGTTCACGGTGGGAGAGAGTTGCTCGAATGCTTTCCTGTCCTGCTTGATTAGCCAGTGCTGTTTTATGATAACTGGGCGTAAATCTTGGCTAGTCGAGGCGCCCTGCCCGATTTCACAAAAGATTGGGGTGCCTTTTTGAGTCTTGGTTTTGATGGGCACAAGAAATGTAAAGATGAAAATAAGCCCGGTCAATACAAAAAGGCTGACAAGTGTCAGCCAGAGTGTTTTCGATAGATGGGGCATCATACTAGAGAGCAGCTTCGAGGGCGGCCCATTCGGCTGCAGAGTCGTCTTCGGGGACGTTGACGCTGACTTGGTCGCCTGGCTTGGCTTTGAAGTAGGTTACCGAAGCGAGGAGGACACGGAAGTCACGGGTGCCGACGCTGACGTAGTAGTGGCCGCCTTCGAGTTTGAGCGTGCCGACGACTTGCTTGCGTGGGATTGGGCCGATTTGCTTGTACAGGAACGCGCCATCATCTGCGATGGTGAGTTTCAGGATGTCGCCCTGTACGAGCTTGGATTTGCTGGCGTAGTTGGCTGGAACCGGGTAGGTTTTGCCGTCGCTGCCGACCATGTTCTGGCCGTCGAAGACGCCTTCTATGACTTTGCCGAGGACTTCATCGGTAACTTTGGCCTGGACTTTGTCGTCGTCGCCCACCAGACTGACGAGCAGTTCGTTAGCTGCAGCGAGGGCTGTTTCAGCCTCCTGTATAAGTGTCCGCAACCGTTTGACTTGTTTTTCTGGTACGTCGGCCATATGCTTTATCTCGTCTTTTATCTCTTTTTACTCTGTTTCCTCACAGGTTGTATCTGTTTACACCTTAACCTAACCATAGCACACCCCCATTTTCAAGTCAAAGATATCGCTCGAACCTGCAGAAACCTGTGGATAAGTGGGGTTTGTTACTGCTTGTGCTTCGGTTTTTCTGGTGTTTTTCGTAGCCAGTAAATCGTATAACCCAGGGCAAACGGAACTACGATAAAGATTTGGGTTT
Source organism: uncultured Candidatus Saccharibacteria bacterium (assembly GCA_964513385.1). Taxonomy (GTDB): domain Bacteria; phylum Patescibacteriota; class Saccharimonadia; order Saccharimonadales; family UBA4665; genus JBDHUJ01. The sequence goes on from CAZEMC010000007.1 coordinate 20,145, forward strand.
GCAGCATCTCTATACCATCACCGAATAGTAAATGGTCTCTTTCTGCCTGGTGAAACGGTGTGTAGTACGGGATGGTGTTCTGCAAGGCGTAGTAGGGTTTCCCTAGCAAGGTATCGTAGCGTGTGCCTTCTGCTTCATGTATGTGTGTGGTAAAGACACATACTGTGAACACGGTGACCGATAGAGCGGTCAGAAACCAAGGCAACGATTTGAGGCTGAATTTTCTGCTCACTATCAGTACTAGGGCCGTAAGAATGAAGGCAAGTACCTCGGCGAACCAAGCATGAGCATTCCAGGTCGGTATGTAATTGTCAGGGCCGAACCAAGTATCAAGGACGAACAATACGACAAAAAATCCGGCAAAGATTATCCAGGGTCGAGCAATAATGAATGAAAGGGATTTTTGCATATGTTCCACTATAACAAAAACGACCTCTTCACGAGGCCGTTTTGTAATTGAACAGCGTGGGTTAGACGAGTTCGACAGTAGCGCCAGCAGCTTCGAGAGCTTTCTTGGCAGCTTCTGCGTCTTCTTTGGCAGCCTTTTCGAGGACAACCTTTGGTGCGCCGTCGACGAGAGCTTTAGCTTCGCCAAGACCCAGACCGGTCAGTTCCTTGACAGCCTTGATGACAGCAACCTTCTGGGCGCCTGCGTCCTTCAGGTTTACGTCCCATTCAGCCTTTTCGTCGGCAGCTGCAGCGGCTTCGCCACCAGCAGCAGGACCAGCAACTGCGACAGCTGCAGCAGCTGGCTCGATGCCGTATTCGTCCTTCAGGACGTTCTTGAGTTCGTTTACTTCGAGGACAGTCAGCTTGGTAAGCTCTTCTGCCAGTTTCTTAACATCAGCCATGTGATATTCCTTCTTTCGTTAAAATTAAGCGGTAGCTTTCGCTTCGACGCCGTCGAGTAGCGCGTGCAAGTTGCCAGACAAAGCGTTGGTAACGTCGTTGACTGGAGACAGGAGCGTTGCGACGACCTGGGCGATAAGCTGTGGTTTGCTTGGCAGGTCTGCCAGAGCTTTGACGTCGGCTGCACTGATAAATAAGCCTTCTGCGGTGATGCCACCTACGAATTCAATCGTCGGGTTGGCTTTTGCAAAAGTGTTGAGTACCTGTGCAGGGGCGACTTCGTCGTCGGCGTTAAAGGCGTACAGCAACATGCCGGTCAGTGCGCTGGTGTCAGCGTCCTTGAGCGTGTCGTTCTGCTGGATAGCCTTTATAGCGAGGCGGTTTTTGACCACTTTGACCTTGGTGCCGTTGCCCTTGGCTTCTTTGCGGAGGGTTTGGATAGCCTTCACGGTGGTGCCTTGGTACTTGGCGACAATCGTCATTTTTGAAGAACCGAGCAAGTCAGCGACTTCGCTGACGACATCGTCCTTTTGAGTTTTGCTTAAAGCCATAAGTAAATTCCTTTGGAATTTAATTTTATTTGCGTCATCCTGGACTTGATTCAGGATCTAAAGCTCACAATTACTGAGTGCTGTAGATTCCGGGTCGAGCCCGGAATGACACGGAACGGGAGTACTCGACCTGTACTCGCCGGATGTTACAAAGAGAAAGAGCCTTTGTTTCCAAAGGCTCTCTTACTGAGATTTCGCTCAAAATACAAAAAGATTTATCGCTGCCTCGGTAGCATTCTTAAGGTCGGTCAGTGAAGTATTTGGTACCTACTTCGGGGACGTACCCGCTACTGTCTTTGGTAACAGATGTAATTGTAGCAGTATGATGCCTCTAAGTCAACAGAAATTGCGACTTTATGCTGCGACTTCAACTAGTTGTGGTGTAGCGACTTCCCCAAGTAAATGTGAGCTCAAAATGTTGAGTTGCGCCTGTACATTTCCATAGTTTTGTCGCATCTGCCTCCGAAACTCATAGTCGGCTGAATCTGGGTCATCCCCATAATCTCCCATCTCAAAAAAGAGCGGAAGATGCATTTTAAACTGATAATCCAGCTCGGCTGTGGCGAGTAAATCGTCAACGTGTTCTTGTCGTGATCGTGTGCTCATATAGTTAATCCGTGTGGGGTATCTGATCGGCACCAGTGGCATCTGGCTCGTAGTGGGTTACTGCCATAGTCCCGAGTTCACGCTGCGTATCAAGCACGATGAACCCCGCCTCGATGTCTGCTGGGAGCTCCGCCAAGACCGGCTTCATGATAAGACGAAACAGGATGTCTTGTGTACGGGGCGTGTCTTCCACGGGCTGTGTCTCGTACTGAGGTTGCTGTATGTGTGTCGGGGTTGGGTAGTTCATAGTATCTTTCTGTTCAAATAAAAAAGTAGGCTTCTGGTTGAAGCCTACTTGGTTTTCTCTGGGACTGTGCTGTGCGGATTAGTTGTACCTTTTCCGCGAGGCTTCAACCGGAACGAAGCACAGCCCCTTGTGGCCGAGAATGACGAGGACGAATTGCTTCATTACAGTTTTCACAACCTCTATTTTACGCCCGCTCCGCCGCCGCGTCAAGCTAAGGATGGCGTCTCGGCTGCACGATGCTATACCCTCTGTCGCCCTGGCCGGTCAGCCGGTAGGTTTCTGCTCCGACCTTTAGTGTTACGATAGGCTCCCCGGAAGATGGAAAGCGCTGGTGAAGGTCACCAGGCGCCACATCTCCGGTGTCGAGGGCGGCGTTGACGACGTCTGCTATATACGGCCAGGAGGATTTCTCTCCTCGCCCAATCGCATCAACATGTGCGACCGCTAGTCTGCCGATTACTCCGTCTGGTGCACCGAGTGGTGTTATGGGTGCCCGTTCGTTTCTGAATGCTTGTGACATGATAGTTCCTTTCGGTGGGTTAGTTTAGGGTCGGTAGGTTGGCGTAGGGTGTCGTCCACGCTTGAGCTTCGATAAGCGGGTGGTTGCGTGCTAACGGAAGGAAGAATGGCTTGCCTGCGATAGCGTACGCCTGATTCCCTTCGCAGTCGAACTGGTCAGCTGGATTGGTATCGGGTGGTAACGCGGCTACTTCTATGCCGATTTGCCCGAGTAAATGCGCGAACACGGCGGCCCGCTCTTTGCTTTTCGCATCCGGTGTATGGTGATTGATAGCCCTGACGGTGTCCAGGACGGAGGTACCGAACGGTTTCGTATCTTTCCGGATGGCGGCTTGTATATTGCCGAACCGTGTCATAAGGTGCGGATGGTTCCTCCCTGTTATATCACCGGTTATATCATGTACGGCGGTACTGATTTTGTGCGGTGATAAGATGGCATGCACGTATCGGTTGTCTGTTTTGCCGGCTGCAAGCAGCCGCTCCCTAACGGAGTGAACTTGTGCTGTCCAGGTCTCGATATTCTTCTTACCGGGTACGACCGTCCGTCCGATTTGGGTAATGAGCTCTTCGTCGAGGGACGCTCGGGTAATGGTTTCTGCTGTCATGGTACTGTCCTTTCTGTGGTCACTAAAAAACCGCTAGATGGGTTCATCTAGCGGTCTATGTGCGTTCGTTATGTTTTACATTGTTTCGGCGGCAATAGCACTGCTAGATGTAGCGGGGCACATCATGCAGCAGGCTTGGATTGCGGCGAACGAAACCATGCGCCCTATTGTATGAGGTAGTGGGCTGGCTTGTCAATGGACACTCTGCTTAGTCTTGCTGGTGTTCCACACGAGCAGGATTCATCTTTTTCGCAAAAACACCAATGACACTTTTGAATCGCAAAAGTGCCCAAAACTCCCCGGCCAGGCTCCAGTCGCTCGGTGGGTGTTGTCAAAGCCGACAACCGTTTTGACAACTAGCGACGGGGAGTCGCGTCGGACAGTCAAAACGTTCCTACGCCTCCGGCTTGGAAAAGTTGTCGTTTCGACCAACACCCAGCCGGGCTCCTTCCGAATGGCCGGCAACTAGTTGCACGGCTCTTGCGAGCCGCTATTTGAAGACGTCTCCGTATCCGCGGAATGACATGACGGCGTCAGAAAGGTGCACTGTCGGTGCGGCCAGGTCAGCTGCCGTTTAGTTGTTCTAGTTTGAACTGGGTGTATTTTTCGGCGGCGAGGCGGGCTAGTTCGGGGTCTTCTCCCTGGTTCATGAAGCTCATGGCTTCGGCGAGCAATGGGTGGACTTCGGCGATTTTGGCGTGCATCTGCTGGGCGATTTTGCGGTAGGTGGGGTGGCCCTGCGGCGACGAGCGCAGCTCGAGCATCTGGAAGGCTTCGCGGCCGTTGATGGTTACCTTCCAGCGGACATTGTTACCGTGGAGGACGGCGTATTGGGCGATGACCGGCCCTTTGGCTGCCTGCAGCGCACTGTATAGCTCAAGGCTGAGGTCGAAACACTGTTCGAACTGCTCGGTCAGGCCGGCCTCTTCGACCAGCTTCGGTACATCGTAGCCGAGGCGCGGGCTAAAGGTCTGCCACTGCAGGTCGTCGACCATGCGGTGGCGCTGTAGGTCTTTGAACGCGCCGTATTTGCCGACTAGGTCGAAACTGTAATGGATTTTTTCGAGGGCCCTGCCCGGCCGCTGGCGGCGGTTGAGGCGCTCGCCCATGGAGGCCTTGAAGACATCGGCTTTCTGCTGGTACGGCCAGGTTTGCACGACTTGCTGGAGCGCTTCGAGCGACAAATCGCTGTGTTCGTAGAGCATGTCGGGTACGATATCGAGTTCGTTGCGCGGGGTGTAAGCGACCAGCTGGACCGGGTCGGCTGCTGCACCGGTGTGGTTCGGCGGCAGCAGCTCGTCTGCCAGCTTGCGGACAGCGTCGTACGTATTGGAACGGTAAGCGATGGTGGCGCCGCCGCGGTCGGGCTTGTCGGCGCGCTCCAGAAACACGGGGATGATTTTGCGGCCTTCTTCCAGCATGGCTTGGCCGGTTTGCCGGGCCTCTTCGAGCTCGTCGCCGAGCAAGTGCATGATAAGGCTTTCGAGCGCCTGGCCAGAGGCGAAGATGCCGACGGTGGCTTTGGTGGAAAGCGGCAGCAGGTCGCGGATAGCGTCGCAGGCCTGGGCTTTGGTGGCGGCGCGCCAGGCGGCGTCCTGCTCGGCCTTCGGTACGGTAGAGGTGGCACGGACGTGCCCGGTCATTTTCTGGACCAAGTCGGAATAAATGTCGAAAATCTTGTTAGTAGTACGGATGTACTGGCTGCGGATTTTGCCCTTCAGCTCCGGCGGGACATAGTAGCGGTAACGGCCCTCGGCGTCCTTTTGGTCGAAGTAGATGTAGCGGCTGGACTGCTCCAGGTAAGCTGCCAGGCGGCCCCGCTCCAGCTTTTTGGTCAGCAGTATACTGGCGCCTTCGACCACGAAATGCTGGCCGACCAGCTGCTGGACCGAATCGTCGCCGTACGCGGTAATGACCCGGTGCAACAGCTGTGCGTCTTTGTCGACTTTGCCGATGAATTCGTCGAGCAGCGTGACGCGCATGTCGTCGCCGCGGCGGCTGAGCCGGGCCATGGCAGCGGCGGCCGTAACCGGCGAAAGTGCCGGCGTAAAGCTGTAGACCGAACCTTCGGTGTTAGTGATGTATTTGGCGATTTCGGCGTTGCCAGCGGGCGTGATGCTGGTAGAACCGTTTTCGTTCTTCTGTATCCATGGTTCGCTTTGCTCCGGCGATGTTGCTGTCTCTGTCAGCTTGAGCTTGTCGAGAGATTCCGTCGGTGCCGTAATAGAACGAGATTCCTCGGCTTCGCTCGGAATGACAGACAAGGGTGGTTCGACGGGACTGGTCTGGGTTGGGGGCTTGGCGGCCAGGACTTCGGCGACCGAGGTGGTCTGGCTGGGAGCGCCATCGCGCGTGGCCAGCGTATCGGCGACGTGTTTCCAGACTTGTTTGAAGACTTCGTCCACGCTCTCGGTAGCGTAAATGACCGGCAGGTTGCGCTGCTTGGCTTCCCAGAGGTAGCCTGCACGGACACGCTCTAGGAACGATTCGTCGAGGTTGTCGAATCGCTCGCCATTGTAGCGGTGTTTGACACGCTCGCGCAGCGTGTTCACCGGCGCATCGAGCACTACCATGAGGTCGGGCTGCATGTCGCCGACGGCGAAGCCGATGATGTCGTTGATTTTTTCGTAATCGGTTACGTCGCCCCGGCCGTAATACTGGATGGCGAGCGTGGTCAGATAGCTGCGGTCGACCAGGCAGTAGACGCCATTGACAGTCGCCTCACGTATAATCTCGAGCGATTGTGAACGGGCGGCGTTGTACAGCAGCACTTCGGTGCGGGTGTTCATGGGGTAACGTGGGTCTTGGGTCAGGCGGCGGATGGCCCGGGCGGTCATGTCGTTCTGGCTTTCGGGCTCGCGCATGATTTTTACCGGCAGCCCAGCTGCCTGCAGGTGCTGGCCTATCATCTGGACCATCGTGGTTTTGCCGACACCCTCTGCGCCCTCTATGACGATGTATTTACCCCTATTCATATCTAGACTCCCAGGGGGAATGACCAAACCCCAAGCACCAATTACCAAGCAATGACTGAATGACCGAAGGTCCGGATGACCGATTTTGGTCATTTGTGTATTTGGACATTGGTGCTTGATTGGTCACCCGCCTGTCTGGCCGACAGGACGGACAGGTTGCGATTTGGTGCTTGGTTATTTTTCGTCTATTCATAGCTGAGTCCTTCGACTTTGGTGGGCAGTTCGCGGGTGTCTTTGTACGCTTGCGGCAGCATAAGGCTCGGCGACCACGTCTTGATAAGCGTTTCGAGGTCGGTCCCCGTCTGGTATTTGCCGCTAAAACCTTCGTCGCGGCCGCTGCCGTAGTTGCCGTCGACCTCGCCGGTTTCGTGGAAGACTATTTGGGCGATGCGTTCGCCTACTGGCAGCAGTACGGTTTCGTTCTGGTTGAGGTTGTAGATTTCGAGCGTCAGGCGGTTTATGTAGCCGGGGTCTATCCAGCCGGCATCGAAGCAGACGGCGACACCGTTGCGGCCCCAGCTGCTGCGGCTTTTGACTTCGCAAGCGCCGGGCGGCAAAATGCCGAAAAATTCGTGGGTGTGCGCCAGAATCCGCTCGCCGGGCTTGAGCGCGATGACCGGGTGGTCGTCGGGGATGCCGACTACCGGCTTCATGCCGTTCAGGTCGCACCACTGCTTGTGCGGCATGGCTTTGTACGGGCCGTCGAAGTAGCGCTCGACGTCTTCGCGGTCGAACGGGTTGTAGATGGTGCGTTCGTTGGCGAGCTCTGTCCGGTAGTAGTAATACCCCAGTGTCACATCTAGCGAGGCGTGGCTGACATGCTTGTCGTTGAACGGGTGACAGACGATGTGCCCACTAGCAATAGCCTGTCGGATTTGTGTGTTACTAAACACGCCCATACGTGTAAAACTCCCCTTCTTAGTACATCGCTCCCGACCAGCTCTGTTACGTACTATTGTACGGTTATGCTCTAGCACCTTGCAATACTGCCCACACAATTTTACAACTGTATTTGGCGACGACTGGGCGTCCCAGCTCCGGGCCAACCGACACGCCCAACTGGCCAAATAGCGGTTGCTGCAGACGGCCTGGAATTTAGTAAGATAGCTGCTTGACCGCTTATGGCAGAAATGTGAAGATACTGAGCGTACTCATTGTCGAGTGAAAGGATTTCTGGAACTCCGAGGCAGTACATGGAGAGTTTCGGCACTGGGTCGGACTCACGAAACGAAGGTGGAATGTGCATGAGTGTTCCGATGGACTACGCGACGTATCTGCTCCAGGTATCGATTGTGGTGCCGAGCGATGGTGAGACAATCGTCGAGTATAGCCGCTCGAATCCTAACCCCGCGCCGGTTTCTCGTGACGAGCTGGATACAGCGTTGTTGCAGGTTTTTGGCGAGGAAGTAATCGGGTATGAGTTCGAGGACGGCGTGCTGCATGTAATGGTTGCCGAAATGCCTCAACAAGAGGACCTCGAAACGGCAATCGACCAGCTCTTCAAGCAGTTCACACACTAGGTGGGGCGTGCCTGACGCACCCTCTGTGCCCGGGCGGGGTTCGCTGGTTGAACCTGACACTGTCAGACGATACACTAGCGAACCCCGCCGCCCGCCGAAACTCTCCCTTACCCTGATACTATCTTCCTTGTTTAAAAAAACAGCGCCGGAAGTGGCGCTGTTTTTATGTGGTTTGTCATACTCAACTGGATTAAGAATCCAGGTAATTCTGGACCCGCCGCGGCGGGTGACAACACGGGTAGAAGCTACTCGTTGGTGGAAACGGTGACGCTGGGGCCCATGGTGGTCGTAGCGTGGACGGCTTTGATGTAGTTGCCCTTGACGCTAGCAGGCTTGGCAGCACGAATGCTGTTCATGACTGCGTTTGCGTTTTCGAGCAGCTTAGCGCCACCGAAGCTTACTTTACCAACGGCGAGGTGGACGATGCCGGTGCTATCGACACGGTACTCAACCTTACCAGCTTTGCTTTCTTTGACAGCCTTGGCGACATCGTTCGTGACGGTACCGCTCTTTGGGTTTGGCATCAGACCGCGTGGGCCGAGCAAACGAGCGTACTTACCGAGCTTAGCCATGTTGGCGGGAGTCGAAACGAGTACGTCAAAGTTGATAGCGCCCTTTTCGAGTTCTTTGATGATGTTGTCGACGCCAGAAAGGTCTGCGCCTTCGGCTTTGTCGTCTGCAAAGACAGCGACACGGACAGTCTTACCAGTACCCTGTGGCAGGACCAGGTTGGCACGGATGTTCTGGTCGGCCTGGCGTGGGTCAACAGCGAGGTTGACGTGCAGTTCGACGCTAGCGTCGAACTTGACGCTGCTAGTCTTGGTAGCGAGGTCCATAGCTTCTTTCAAAGTGTAGGTCTTACCTGCTTCGACTAGTTCTGCGCTCTTGCGGTAGCCCTTGCTGCGGCGCACGAGGCGGCTGCGGGTTGGGTTCTGGTGCTGCTTTGGCTTGCTTTCTTTTTCTTCGGCTTCTACTTCGGCGCGGTGCTGCTGGGCCTCGATTTTCTCGGCTTTAGCTTCGGCTTCTTCGATTCCCTTTACGCTACGCTTACCAGCCTTGGCTGGGGCTTTCTTGGTAGTGCTAGTCTCTAGCTTTTCTTCTACGACTTCCACAGCTTCTGCTGCGACTTCCGCTTCTACTACAGCGGCTTCTTCTATGACTTCGTCTTGTTTCTTGGCTGCTGCCATAATCTTATCTCCTTCGTGGTGCAAACCCCAACTCTTCACTGAAGTGTCAGGTCCCACAATATTAAAGTTAAATCTCTTGAGGTGGTTGCCAAGCTGTGTCGGCTCGGCGCTCTAATTCATCTTGTGCCTCGTAGACTAAGGCTACTTCCGTATCGGTACTGATGCCTCGCACCTCTATCAGCCTTTGCAGAGCTGGAGTACTGAGGCTTGCTACGATACCTCGACGGAAATCTGCTAAATCATCGTGCCCTGGTGTTTCTCCTGAAAAATGTGGCATAACGATTCCTCTGTTTCTCCGGACTATGTGCCGGTTAGGCCTCGACCTCGACGCCCATGCTGCGGGCGGTGCCGGCAACCATTTTCATGATAGCTTCGACGTCGTCGGCGTTCATGTCGGCGGCTTTTTCTTCGGCAATTTTGCGCAGGTCTGCTTGGCTCAGCTTTTTAGCGATTTTTTCGCTGTTTGGGCGGCCAGAACCTTTTTGGATACCGAGGGCTGCACGGATGCGGTCGTCGGTTGGTTCTGCTACGACACGGAAAGCCATCGTACGGTCATCGTAAATGGTGATGTGTGCTGTGACGGTCTTGCCCATCATGTCTTTGGTGGCGTCGTTGAACGGCTGGATGAAATCCATCATGTTCACACCGTACTGACCGAGGGTCGAACCGACCGGAGGCGCAGCACTGGCTTGACCGCCTTTAATCTTCATTTTTAGGTTTGCTTTGACGACTTTTGCCATCTTGTAACTCCTTTATTACGAAGTTTCGCCGCTCCCGTTAGTTCGGGGTTTGAAGCGCGGGTACTCATTCTCCTACCTTTAAGTAGTGCGTAACAGATTAGATTATATCAGTTTGCTTCTTACTTGTCGAGCTGTGTAGGCCGCGAATGACATTGCGCCCAAGGCGTTGTGCGCGCTCTCTCAGATTTCCGTTGGCGGCACGGTTGAATTCCTTTGGATCGGACAACCGTAATTCGCAAAAGTTCTGGTAGCCCATACATATCGGAGGATTAGGAAAAATCATCAGATCCTTCACCGTGCAGCCCGTGCCATCAGTCCCCTCGTAGCCACATTCTACTTCCGGGGCACTCAGTGCATGGACGCCTTCTAAATCTGCAGGATCAGCATCAAGCGCAGCTCTATAGGCCTGCGCTATCAGACAAGGTTGCGGTTGAATAGCTTCTGAAAATGACATAATACATAATTATGTCATAAGTGCTTGCTAGAAGCAATCTCTTTAGACGCGCTTGACTTGCAAGCTGTCGAGCTCGACAGGCGTTTCGCGGCCGAACATGTTGACGAGGACTTTGAGCTTGCCCTTTTGCGGGTCGATTTCGTTTATGGAACCGTCGAAGCCCTTGAACGGACCGTCGGTGATGTTCACGACTTCGCCGATAGCGTAGTCTATCTTGTGCTTCGGCTGCTCTAAGCCCATGCGCTTCTGAATTTTTTCGATTTCGTCTTGGTCGACCGGAGTCGGTTCGGTGCCGCTGCCGACGAAGCCGGTTACGCTCGGCGTGTTGCGGACGATGTACCAAGCGTCTTCGCTCATCTTCATCTGTACGAGGACGTAGCCTTGGAAGATTCGCTTTTCAACCACGCGGCGCTTGCCGTTCTTGATTTCAATCTGCTTTTCCTTAGGTACCAAAGCCTGGAAAATCTTGTCTTTCATGTCCAGGGAATCTGCGCGCTGGCGGATGCTTTCGGCGACCTTTTCTTCGTATCCGCTGTAGGTGTGGATGGCGTACCACTGCTTGCTGGTGTCGTATCGTTTGCTTGCCATAGTTGTTCTCCTTTGTCGAACGGAGGGCTAAGGGTTTAGGGCAAAGGGCTGAGTTCGTCGGTGGAGCGTACTTTGCCCTTTGCCCTCCTTGCTTTGCCCTACTTTAGTAAAATTTGCTTAAATAATTTGTCGAGTCCGTAGTCGGCTGCAGCGACCAGTGCCCCGAAGATGACCGAAAAGATGATAACTGCGCCAGTCAAACGGCGGCTTTCTTTCCAGGTCGGCCAGGTGACCTGACGGAGTTCGCGCCAGCTGCTAGCCAGGTAGCCGAAGCCCAGAATTTTACCGATGAATCGGATAGGCTTGAGGCGGAAGAACCAACGGAACGCGTGTCCTATCTGCTTGAGCGGCGGGTGATGCGCCAGCCAGGCCAGGCCTTTGCCAATCATCCGGACCGGCCAGAAAAAGCCACGGAAAAATACCCTTACGAGCGATTCGTCGTCGCCATTTGTCTTCGGCTGTTGTTTCTTTGCCACGTGTGCACCTACCTCTTACGTCTTATCCATTCGACACTGTCTGCAGGAATCGCTCCCAACAAAAAAGCCTACAGTGTTTTGTAGGCGTTCGTGTCAATAGTACCTTACGTACCTCTTGGCGTCAAGCAGAAGATAGGGCAGAGTTTTCAGGTCAGAGAGAGCAGGATTAGAACCGGCGGGGAGTAAGGCGAACTCTATTCGGTGTCATTCCGGCCGGAGCCTGTCCTGAACTTGATTCAGGAAGCCGGAATCTACAGCGTGATGATACGTAAAGCGTTAGATTCCGGGTCAAGCCCGGAATGACGCGGGGCAAACGTTGCCCTTTGTCCTCCTTGCTTCTAACTCGTCTGCTATAGTAGGTAGTATGATGTTTGCGCTGGGCCTGTGGCTGTTCGCGGCCGCAAGCGAATTGCTGCTGTATAAGGTGTTGCCGGGTAGGAAAGCACGGGTAGCCTGGGCGGGTATAACCGCAGGACTGCTTATGGCTAGTAGCGTATGGCTTACGGCTTACCATTGGCAAATCTGGCTGGGGGCGTCGCTCATCGGGTTGTACAAGCTGGTGTCGTTGGCGCGGGCGGCGATGGGCCGTTTGCCGCGCCGCGAGCTCCAACGGATTTCGGTGCGGGCGTATGCTTGGCTGCTCCTTGCGCAGGTACTGTTTATCGGCTTCGGCTGGCTGGCTGAGCATGAACGCTCGGTAGCGATATATGCGTTCGATATCCTCGTCGCGCTCCAGGTGCTGGCGGCACTGATACTGGTGCGTGTCACGGTAAATACCTGGCGGCATACCCGGCCTGGCCCACTCGAGACGTCCATGACGGACAAAGAACTGCCGGCTGTCAGCGTGCTTATACCGGCGCGTAACGAAACCGATGCCCTCCAGCGCTGCCTGGAGACGTTGGTTGCGAGCGACTATCCTAAGCTCGAAATAGTGGTGCTGGATGACTGCTCGGCAAACCGCCGGACGCCCGAAATCATCCGGGGTTTCGCCCACGACGGCGTACGGTTCATACAAGGTGCCGAACCGGACGAGGCAAACTGGTTGGCGAAGAACCAGGCGTATGCGCGTCTGAGTGAAGAATCCAGTGGTGACGTATTGGTATTTTGCGGGGTGGATGTGGAGTTCTCGCCCCATACCATACGCTGTCTGGTAGAACTCATGCACCGCCGCGACAAAGACATGGTAAGCGTTATGCCGTTGCGTGCCCAGAGAGTCTGGGCGGAGGGTTCGCTGCTGCAGCCCATGCGGTACTTCTGGGAAATCTGTTTGCCACGCCGCTTTTTCAAGCGGCCGCCGGTGCTCAGTACCCTCTGGGCTATACGGGCCGAGGCCTTGCGGCGGGACGGTGGCTTTGAGGCGGTTGCGCGCTCGGTGACGCCCGAGGCGCACTTTGCGCGCAAAGCTGTCGCAAGTGACCGCTACAGTTTTATACGCTCCAACTTGGGCTTCGGTCTGTATAGCACCAAGCCGGCCAGTGAGCAGTACGAGACTACTGTCCGCACGCGCTACCCGCAGCTGCACCGGCGGTTGGAACTGGTGGCGGTGACGACTGTGCTGGAGCTGGTGTTTCTCATAGGCCCCTTCGTGGGGCTGTTATTGCTCTGGGCGCTGCCGCACCAGATTATCCTCGGTGTCATCTGGCTGTGTACCATCGTGGCGCTGGAGTTCACATACTACAAAGTCGCGGTCAAAACCAAGCTAAATAATCCGGCGTTCGCTTGGATGCTCTTCCCGGTCGCTGTGCTGACAGACCTGGTCATGCTGCACGTTTCGCTGTATAAATATGAATTCGATACGGTCGACTGGAAGGGCCGCAACGTCTGCATCCCGGTCATGCGGGTCGAACCGCACCTACCTGAACTACCGCCTGTCGAGAGTCATAAATAGTGAGTATTTACGAGAGATTCACCGGTTTTGCGCGGGACGTGAGGAATGTATCACTCGGTGCGGCGGCGTTGGCATATATGCCTGCTTTTGAAGCCCCTGGCACCTCGCTGGAGGCAGAACTGGCCAGTGTGTCTGCGGCCTTTTTGGTTACTGCTGTCGGTATGCGGGTTTTGGAGTGTTGCGCCCGGCAGCTGGACGAACAGTCTACTGCAGATTCGGGATGAAGATGATGAAGGTCGAGCCCTGGTTGAGTTCGCTGGCGACGGTTATGTCGGCGTGTAGCAGGCGCGCCAGCTTGGTCGTCACGTACAGTCCCAAGCCGGTGCCATTGGTATGACGGGTGCGGAAATCTTCGCTGCGGAAGAATTTGTCGAAGACCTTTTCCTGGTCGGCTTTGCTGATGCCGATGCCGGTATCGGTCACGGTGAACCGGACGCCTTTGGGGTCGGCATATGCGGCAACGGTCACGCTGCCTGTCTCGGTGTATTTTATGGCGTTCGTGACGAAATTCTGCAGGATTTCTCGAACATACAGCGCACTGGAATGCAGGCTTTCGAGGTGTGGGTCGAATTCGGTCAGGAGCTCCAAGCCTTTTTCTGCGGCGTCGCTCCGGTAGCTGGCGGCCAAATCCTCGACCAGCTGGTGCGGATTTATGGGTTCGATTTCCAGTTCTATAGCGCCCCGCTCGGCGCGCGAGAGCGTCGCCAGGTCGTTCACGAGGCCCGAGAGAAAGAGTATCTGGTCGTGCGCGCTCTTGAGCGCCTCGCGGATTTGGGCTACGTCGCCGGTATGCTGGGCGATATACTGGGCGTTGCTGATGTTCCCCTCTGTTATGGCGATGGGCGTGCGCAGTTCGTGGCTGACGACGCTGATGAACTCATCCCGCTCCTCTTCGAGCGATTTTTCGCGGGTAATATCGCGGATAAGCAACACATGTCCCTGGTCGCCGCCGGCGCCGTATCCGAGGTGGACTGGCGCGATGGAAAGATACAAGTTGGCGCGGCTGCCGTCGCCATAGTGCAGCAGCAGGTCGCGGCTGGTGGTGGGGATTTTGGTCTCGTGCACCATGGTTTCTATATCGACGGCCTGGCCGTTGGTGTCGAACGGTCGCAGCACCCGGCGCAAGTGGCGGCCCCGTATGCTGCCGTTCAGGTCGAGGATGTTTAGGGCGGCACCATTGTACATGACGACTTCTATGTGGTCGTCAACGGCGATGACGCCATCGGCCATGCTGCCGATGAGGCTGTTCAGGCGTTCGTGCTCTAGTGCGGCCGTCTGGACGGCTGGAGCTGCAGTGTGTTTCCTGGATACTTTAGGCATAAGCCTAGTATAGCGAAAGGAGAATTAAGAAGATAGAAGGAAGAATGAAGGGCTTTAAAAGAATGAAAGGCGAAGCCCCCTACCTTCTATCTTCCTCCTTCTTTATTCTAGTTGCCGACGGTGGGTTGGTGGTTCCGGAGTTGACGGCTGATATCGCGGGCGCGTGGGTTCAGCTGCGTAAGGAGCTTCCAGAACTCTGGACCGTGATTCATGTGCACGGTGTGGGTTAGTTCGTGGCAGATGACATAGTCGATGTATTCCCACGACAAATCCATAAGATATAGGTTGAAGACAATGTTCTTTTGGCTGTCGCAGCTGCCCCAGCGGCGCTTGAGCGATTTGACGCTGACACTTTTGTAGCCAAGCCCATGTTTTTCGGACAGGGCCCGCAAACGCGGTGGCAGCAATTGCTCGGCCTCGCGTTTGAGCGCCCGGGCGGCGGCCGTGACAGCCCTTTGCTGCACATCTGGGTCTTCTATGTGCTCGCTGGGCTGCAACCGTACCACGACTTCTGTGCCGGTTACGCGGCTGGTCGGCGGTTTGTCATCCAGAATTTGCTCGAACCGCAGGTAGTGCAGCTTGCCGATACGCTGGCCGGCCTCCAGCTGAGCCGTAGGCCGTTTTGCCAGCTCGCGCGAAATCCACTCCGCGTGGTGCTCCGCAAAGGCCTTGCCGGCACTGAACGGTGTCCAGCGTGGCATGC
This sequence comes from uncultured Candidatus Saccharibacteria bacterium, assembly GCA_964513385.1. Taxonomy (GTDB): domain Bacteria; phylum Patescibacteriota; class Saccharimonadia; order Saccharimonadales; family UBA4665; genus JBDHUJ01. The sequence goes on from CAZEMC010000007.1 coordinate 35,373, forward strand.
TGACGCGTATGCCATTTGCGGTCACAGTCAGGCGCAGGCTGCGGTTCTGCGCCGACTTGACGAGTGTTACCGGCCCAACACCCTCAAGCTCGATTTTTTTCGTTGCCATATGTCGCTTCTTATTATACTACTTGGCCGAAAGCCTATTAATGACCAAGCACCAAATCCCAATAACCAATCAATGTCTGAATTCACGAATGACGGAATGACTCAACGGACGTGGTCATTTGGTCATTTAAGCATTTGTGAATTGCTTGGGTATTGGTGCTTGCGGCTTGGTTATTACTGCTTCACCTGGCCATTGCGATTTGGTGCTTGGTGCTTCCCCGTCAGGGTGCTAGCGGATGTTGATGTTACGGCGAGACAGGTCGACACGCCCAGCCATAGGGTTCGGGATAAGATTTACGAGGCCTGGTTTGATAACTTGCGCAGCAGAGTTCGGGTCCAGGTTTATGAGTTTGAGCTCTTGCAAGCGGCGCAAGATGGCGCTGCGTTGCGTCGTAAAGTTGTGTTTGCCGCTGACGACGATGTACTGCTCGGTGCCGCTGGGGTTCTGCATGCCGGTGCTGAGCTGCTCGAACCGGCCGCGGTCGATGGCCGGGCTGTAGCGGTCGTCTGCTTTACGCTTGTCGCGCTTGCTAGCACGCCCTAGGGCTGTGTCTGGGTCTATTTGCAGCCATATGAGAACCGACTCGGCCTTGGCTTTCAGTGCAAGGTTGCGCAGGCCGATGCGCTGGCTGGCGCGGAGGGCGTTGGTGTCGAACACGACGCTGACGCCGGCGTTCAGGAATTCGGTCGTCATGTAGGTCATAAGACTATTGACGACGTGGTTTTCCTGCTTGCTGTAGCTGGGGTTTTCGAAGAGTTCGGTGCGTATGCGGTCGTCTTGGATGTGTGCGGCCTGAATGGTGTCGCATAGCTGGCGTGCTACATAGCTTTTGCCCGACCCGGGGTACCCGTAGAGCATGACGAGCAGCGGCTTGTGAGGAATTATTTTTGCCATCGTCTACTATGTATACCAAAATTCCAGTCTTCACGCAACGCGTAACAGATGTGGCTTATGGTTTTATATAACAAAAACCGGTCAAATGACCGGCTCTCTAAATCTGGTGCGGACGAGAGGACTTGAACCTCCAAGCCTTGCGGCACATGCACCTCAAGCATGCGCGTATACCAATTCCGCCACGTCCGCAATTCTCTATGGTGGGTTGTGAGGGACTCGAACCCCCGACCCTCTGTGTGTAAAACAGATGCTCTAGCCAGCTGAGCTAACAACCCTAGCTCATCAATAGTATCTGTTTGTATCTGATTTTTCAATATGTAAAATATAGAATTGAACCACCAAGCCATTTACCCCATAATACTTCCTGTGAAATTGAACGAGAAAATTCAAGCGAGAGAACTACGTACGGCAGGACTCTCCATAAAAGATATTGCCGAGCGTTTGCAGGTTGCAAAAAGTAGTGTGAGCATATGGGTACGCGATATCGAACTCAGCCCAACTCAACAAGATATGTTAGCGTCCAAGCCTTTTGCAAAGTCTGCAGTCGAAAAGCGACGCATAACCCGACTTGCCAATGAAGCTGCAAAGCGGAGAGAGATTCAATTGCAGGCAAAATCCACAGTGTCTGCTATTTCAAAGCGGGAAATCTGGCTTATGGGAGTCATGTTGTACTGGGCGGAGGGCGGTAAAACGCAACGATTAGTACGTTTTTCGAATGGTGACCCAGAGATGATTACGCTAATGATGAGATTTTTCCGTGAAGTTTGTGCAGTGCCTGAACCTAAATTTAGGGGGTATATACATATTCATCCACATCTTGACCATAGACGTGCAGAGAAGTATTGGTCTGATGTTTCCTCAATTCCTATTGGACAATTCTTTAAGACATACCACAAAACCAATATCTCCAGTCAAAATAAAAAGAACTCCCTACCATATGGTGTATTCGATATCTATGTGCTTGACACGAAGCTTTTTCTGACGATTTGCGGATGGGCTGAGGGTATTTTTGATTGCACCCAGCCTGACGACGATAAAAGACAGCGAGGTTAACAGCGCCAAAGCTTGCTCATACTAGCTGCGGGGCATGTGGTCGTAGAGGTGGTCCATGGTGTAGGTGTTACGAACCAGGGGCTTTATGTCGTCGAGGGTGACGTCTATTTTGACGCCGGGGTTCAGAGTAGCGTACGGGTCGAAAATGTGCCTGACGCGCTTGAGGAGGGCGTAACCTTCGGGGCCGTATAGCAGGGGGAGGTAGGGTGCGCGCAGGCGGCCGTCGCCGTGCTCGCCGCTGGTGGTGCCACCGAGCGAAATGACTAGTTTATAGTATTCGTCGATGAGTTTGAAGGCCTTCTGGCGGTCGCCGAGCTGGCTCAGGTCCAGAAACGGCTGCATGTGCAGGTTCCCGTCGCCGGCGTGTCCCCAAACGGCGACCTGCAGCTTGGCGGCGGCGAAGAGTTTATAGACACCGGTAACGTAGGTTTCGAACTTGTCGGCCGGCACGACGCCGTCTTCTATTATCGGCACGGCTTTGAGCTGGCCTTCGCTGTGCGCGACGACGCTGGCCGAGGCGTGACGGATTTTCCAGAGACGTGATTGGGCTTCGGGGTCTTCTTCGTGCACGAATGTCTGGCTGTATTCGTCGAGAATCTTTTCGGCCTGCTTGAGCGTTTTCTTGAGCTTGCGGTCCCCTGCCCCTTCAAACTCCACTAGCAAGACGACTTTGGCGAACGGCGTGCCGACGATGCCCTTCAGCTGGTTCGGGTTCAGCCGGTGGACGAGTTCCAGCAACTGGCCGTCTACCATTTCTATGGCTGAAGGCAGGTCTTTGAGCCCGCGCAGCTGCATTATGGCCTGCTCGGCTTTGGTCAGGCTGTCGAACTCGGCCATGTAGAGCACGGTATCGGGGTTGTAGCTTTCGGTTTCCAGCGTCGCTTCGGTGATGATGCCGAGCGTGCCCTGGCTGCCCACGAGCAGCGGCGTGAGGTCAAAGCTGCCGTCGGGGTCCTTGACGCTCGCCAGCGCGTAGCCCGCGGTGTTTTTGGAAACATCCAGGCGGAGTTTTTCGACGGCATCGCGGTTTTCTTCTATAAGGGTGTCGAGGGCACGGTAGATTTCGCCCTCGAACGTGCTGAGGCCGAGTTTTTTGCTGAGTTCGCGCTTGCTGAGCCGGAACGTCTCCACGACTTCGCCGTTCGCGAGCACGACGCGCAAGGACTTCACGAAGTCACGAGTCGAGCCGTATTTGTGGCTCTTTTCGCCGCTGGCATTGTTCGCCAGCGCGCCGCCGATGGTACTGTATTCGTAGCTGGCCGGGTATGGCGGCAGAAAACGGTCGTGCGTGTGCAGCGTCTGCTCCAGGCGGCCGTAGTTCAGGCCGGGTTCTACGGCGACCACACCACTCTTCGGGTCAAGCTCGACGATGCGGTTCATGTGGGCCGGGAAGACCATCATGATGCCCTCGCCCAGTGCTGCGCCGCCTTGGTCGGTGCCGCTGCCTCGGCACGTGATGGGGATTATTCGGCCGCGTTCGGCCAGCTGCCAGGCGAAGCGGGCGGTTTTGCGGACATCGTTTTCGTTGCGGGGGTACAGCACGATGCTTGGTGTGACGGTAAAAATGCTGCCGTCGGTTGCGAAGTACTTGCGCGCGTCGGCGCTCGTCATGACCTCTCCCAGCAAATGTTCCTGCAGATAATGCGCGACTTTACTCACCGTAACCACTCCTCACCAGTGTCAGTTTCTGCTGTTTCATGTCTAGAGCCTATGATAGCATAAACGCTTTCGAAGCACGAAAAAACCGAGCCATTTTGCTCGGTTTAGAAACCTGGGAAGTCGGGTAATTGCAGTCAGTCGTCGGGTGGGGCTAGGGTTGGCGTATACGCCGGGGCAGTGTCGGAAAACTTGTTCGCTGAGCCAGCGCAAATTTCGTTTCCGAATTACCCCCTCCGCTAGAAGCTAAATCTCCAAGATAGCTTCCATCGCTCCGACCGCACGCGCGTATGCAGGAACTTCTTTTGCAAACTCTTCCGGGGGGACCATCAGAGATTTGTTGTTGAGTTCATCTTGCATACGTAGTGCAATCACTCGTGCCGCCTCAATACGACCAACGTGAATGAGCGCTAACGCCACATCCATTTGACCGATGAAGCGCTCGATGCGATTCCTTGCTCCACTATGTAACTGTGTGCCCATGCTTCACCTCCTTTCAGGGGGTGACTCGCTCCAAGCTAACGGACTTTCCGCCAGCGATCGAGATTGGCTCGGTAGTACAACTGCAATTACCCTCTCCATCTATGATGGATTGTAATATTATACCACATTTGTCAATGTCCCCCTTGAAAATAGAACTGAAAACAGATAGAATAGCGGAGTTGATACCAGGCTTTCTTCCCGAGTGAGGGAAAAGAGCAGCCCCCGACGTACGTCGGGGCGCGATGAGAAAAACCGTCAGGTTTGTCTCATCACCTTGCGGATGTGGCGGCTGCGTAACGCAAATTAATCGTAGACGCGCTAACGCGTTCGGAAACCTGGTCCGGGACGACCTAAAACTAAGTGCACTTTACATCTATGCGGACGTGGCGGAATTGGTAGACGCGCTAGTTTCAGGTACTAGTGAGCTTTAAACTCGTGGAGGTTCAAGTCCTCTCGTCCGCACCAAGAAAATACCCCAGGCAATGTTTGGGGTATTTTCTTGGCTTGAACTAGTAGATGTACTTCCAGAAAACCTTTCACGGTTCCGGCCAACTTTTCACGGGGCGTTTGTCAGCCCAGCTTCCGCTGGGCTGACGAGCCTAGGGTACGTCCGGACGGTTCTTGGCTTGGTGCGTTGGCTGGATATCCGTGCACAGGGATGAGTGTGAAGCCTGCAAACGATTCCACATCCGTGATGACTTCCCACGTAGGCGTCTTATGGTCTGACCAGGGAAACCCGCGGGTTTCCCTACGCTCGGTAGCATCCTTGCTTCGCGGATGCTAGCCGGGCTACCTTTCCGGTCTGCAGACCGGGGATTAGAGAGACTCGCTGGTCGCGAGTCGCAACGGAATCTGCGACTAGCGTTGGTGACTCACCCACTGCGCGTTAGTGCACGAGGCGATAGCTGAGCTTTAGGGGATGGGAGACATGCTTCGAGTTCATTTCGAAGCATGTTGGGAAGGGTGAGCCCTTCCCTAATTACTAACTTTGGCGGTGTGCGTTTCCCACGCGGCGACCGAGTTGTACCGGTCGGTGTCGGTGTTCAAAGCATGTTCTTCCAGGTTGTAGACCGGGCCGCGGGTTATGTAGAGGAAGCGCGGCTGGTAGAGGCCGAGCGCGGGTGCGTCAGTCTGCCAGGCTTGCAAAAACGGCCGGTATTTTATGACGCGCAGGGCCGGGTCGGTGCGGGTGCGGCCGGCTTCGAGGGCGGTGTCCGCAGTAGTCGACCGGTATTCCGAAAAATTCAGCCGGCTCGTGGAGCGGATATCTGCCTGCGTGCTATCCCAGTAGGCGTAGACGTCGGGGTCGACGCCGATGGAAATGCCGTACAATAGCGCATCGTACGTATGGAACTCAAGCGTGGTCTGGAAGTCTGACGCCTGCTGCGAAATCGGCACGACATCGGCGCCGATAGCTCGCCAGTCGCTGACCAACCGGCGGACGACATAGTCATTTTCGGGTGTTTCCTGCGTGTACAAGCGGAATGTCAGCCGCTGTCCGTTTTTGGTACGGATGCCGTTCGAACCGACGGCCCACCCAGCTGCGTCGAGCTGCGCCTTGGCGGCTGTCGGGTCGTAGCCGGCCTGGTAGTATTTGCTGTCGTACGCCAGCTGACCTATGAGCAGCGGTTCGCGCACGGCGTGGGTCTGGTACGACAGGCCCTCTATGATTCCCTGCGTATCGGCGCCTTTGACCAGCGCCTGGCGGACGGCCGTATCGCTCAGGACGCCGCTGGAAGTTTTGAAGAATGACATCAGCGCGGCGGTCGATGTAAAGCTGGTGACATGTATGTCGGAGCCGGTGCCGATTTCTTTCGGAACTTCGTTCAGCCCGGCCATGGCGTTGACTTCGTGTGCGTTGAACGCGGCGACCAGCCGGTCACGGGTAGAGTAGGCGCGGATGACGAACCGGCTGAGCTTGGGGCTGCCGCCGACGTAGTTGTCGAACGGTTGGAGAGCGATGAAGGTGGTCGATTTGTCGGGGCTGCCGCCGTCGTTCGTTTCTATGGTGCGCCATTTGAACGGGCCGGCGCCGATGGGGTGGATAGTGTTGAAGTTGTTCGAGCGCAGCTGTTCGGCCGGTACGTTGCCCAGGAGGTGCTCCGGGATGATGCCGGTCGTCAGGCTGTAGGGGAACGACGCGAGCGTGCTCGGCAGGTCGAACCGTACGGTCGCCGGGTTTATGGCGCTGATACTGATTCCCTGCCAGGCTGCCTGCAGCGCCGAGTTCGCGTCGGGGTTCTGTATGGTGTGGTAGGTGAACACGACGTCGTTCGCCGTCAACGGTTTGCCATCTTGCCAAGTTAGGTTGGGCTTGAGGGTGACAGTGTACTGCCGGCCGCTGGCATCGACGCTGAAGCCGCTGGCCAGGTCGCCGGTGAGTGAATTGTGGTTGTCGTATTTCAAGAGGCCGGCGAAAATCAGGCGCGACACTGCGGAATCGACGCTCCCGGTGGCGTAGATAGGGTTGGCGTTGCTGTAGCTGCCCACCATGCCTTCGTTGTAAGCGCCGCCACCGACAGGCTGCGTGGTCTGGTAGAACGTACTGAGCGCCATAGTCTGCGCCACGGTGCATCCGACCAGTAGTGCGACGAGCAGGAGCCAGCCGAATGCGAAGCGCTTAACATGTAATAGCCGGTCGAACCGGGCGATGAGGTTGTTTTCGAACTGTGCCTCGGCCTCTTGCGCGGCTGTTTCGACTTGCCGTTGCCGCCGGCGAAACAGCCGTCGGACCCGTAGGCGTGCTGCGCGGTCAAAAGAAAGTGCCATTATACCCTCGAACCACCCCTTATTCCTTAGTACTTCTTACGCCGCAATAATACCCGCCAAAATAGACAGTACGAACACCGTAGCCGTAACGATAGTAATCTGATAAATGGTTTTTTCGGTGCCGCGGCGTTCGGTGTTGACCTCGCCGCTGCTGCCGATACCGGCGCCAAGACTGGCTCCGCGGGTCTGCACCAGGATAAGCAATGTCATGAACAGCATAGAAGCAATAGTGACGTAATTGTAAATACTCATCGTTCTTCTAGTATAGCATGGGACTTTCGCAGAATGGCACATTCTGGAAAGCCGTTTACCATTTACCCTTCACCGTTTACCGTGCGTTACCCATTCACCATTTATCGTGCGGGCGTTATTCTTCATGGTAAACGGTTCACAGTGCATGTATGGTGAATGGAAAATGGTGAACGGTGAATAGTTTGGCCGGTGGTGGCTTCTGGGCTTTCCTGTCTGCCGGTAGGCAGGTCTAAGAACTATCCGACTAAGAACTTTATATTCATGGTTATTTCTGGCGTTCTTCGAGAATGGCGGTAACCAGGTAATTTACCAAGCCTATGATAAGCCCCGTGCCCATAGCCGCCCAGAAATTCGTGACCTCGAAGGGTTTGTAGAGCACGCTGGCGAGCCATACCGTCAGCCCGTTGACGACCAGCATGAACAAGCCGAGCGTTACCAGTATGGCCGGGAGGCTGGCGAGTACCAGGATGGGTTTGATGACGGCGTTTATGGCCGCCAGTATAAGCCCGGCGATGATGATAACGATGAACCGGTCGTCATATGACACACTGCTACTGAGCAGCCCGGCGGCTATCCAAAGCCCCAGCGAACAGACGAGCCACCGGAGTGCAAACCGTACCGCAAAGCCCGGCGCCGGGTTTTGGCCTGGTTGGTTCGCGACTTGTTTGCTGTGAGTTTTTGTGCTCATGTGGCTAGCTATAATTGTAGTTAAAATGCCTGCCGCGGGCAAGCCGCACTCAGCACTTCGCATCCATCTTTCGTGATAAGGATGTCGTCTTCTATTCGTACGCCGATGCCTTCTTCTGGTATATAAATCCCCGGTTCGCAGGTAATGACCATATTTGCCTGCCATGGTTCGCGGTAATCACCGGCGTCATGCAGGTCCAGCCCGAGGAAGTGCGACGTTGCATGCGGGAAATAGCGCCGGATATTCTCCCGGGTCGCTTCCCGTATGACGCCAAGTTCGAGGAGTTTGGCGCCCATGTATGTCTCGACCTGCTTTTCGTAATCTAGTGGCTGCACGCCGGGTCTGATGAGGCCGAGCGCATATGCCTGCACGTCTGCCACGGCATTCCAGAGCTCGGCTTTCCGGCCTTCTAGCGGGCGATTGCTGATGGTGCGGGTGATATCCGCCGCATAGTGTTCTACACTAGCACCGATATCGATGACAATAAAGTCGCCAGCTGCGATTTCCCCGTCGTTTTCCTGGTGATGCAGCGTGGTGCTGTGCTTGCCTGCGCCGACGATTGAAAAGAAGGCCGGCCCGTCCGTGCCGCGCTTGCGGAAACCATAGGTTATAGCGGCTTCAATCTCGTATTCATACCGAACCGTGTTCAAGAACTCCGGCTGGCGAATATCGGCTATGGTCTCGACGGTACTGTCTATGGCCCGCTGCAGCGCCTGAAGTTCTTCGGGCTGCTTGACGCAGCGCAGCCGGGCGATTTCCTCCCGGATGTCCTGGACGGCAACATCGCGGTCGAGGCGCTTGAGTTTTTCAATCAACCGTCTTCGGTATGGAAGCGTATGGAGCCCATGCCGCTTCATATATGACGGCGCGCTGAGCGGCGTGGCGACCGTATGCGTCCGGGCTAGCTCGTCGCGTACCTTTTTCCAGCCGGTCGTACTGTCTACTATCTGTGTGATTCCTGAAGTGGCGGTAAAGGCGGCGAAATCGTGTGCTCCGTCGAACGCCTCGCGTTCGAATGAGAGCGTTGGGGCGATGAGGTACGTTTCTCGGGCAGTGATTACCAGCACCAAATCTGGCGTGCTCAGCCCGGTCAGGTACCAGAAACTACTGTCCTGGTGAAATGGGAACGCTTCGTCGGCGCCCTTCTGCATGGTGCCGTTGCCGGTGATGATGATGGGGGTGTCGCTGGCGATGGCTGCGCGGAGTTTGGCGCGGTTGCCGGCGAAGAAGTCGGAAGTAAAAAAACTTTGCATCCCACCAAGTATAGCAAATAACCAAGCGTCAAATCCCAATGACCAATCAATGGCCGAATTCACGAATGACCAAATATCCGTACGGCTTGGGGTCATGCACGCATTTGGACATTCGGGCATTCGTGCATTGATTGGTCATTAGTGCTTGTGACTCGGTCATTCTCCTAGTGGCGGGTGAGGCGCCACCAGAAGCTGGGTTCGGCGAGTGGTTTTTCGAGTACGACTGCCACTTGCCCGCTGGTCTTCGGCGTGCGGGCGTACAATGTCCCGACTGATTCCGGTCGCGTTCCAGCTGTGATTTCACTCAGGGCCGCATGCACCGAAGCAAGTTGGCCGTTCCAGCGGGTAGCTGTAAGGTCTGCGGCTGCTACGGCTGTTGCGGTCGCACCCCATGGTGCCCGGTAGGTCGCAACGGTCTGGCCTTTGGCCGCCAAGAAGACCGGTGCGAAGTTCGGCGGCACCGATGCAAGCAGCGCGACGGTATCATTCAGTGCTTGCCACAGTGTGCTGGCGCCCATGACCGCACCGGTTACGGTAACGGACTTGCCGTTTACAGGTACATCGGCGGCGAAGAGGAACGCGCCGGGGTTCTGGTCGTTATTGCCCGTTTTTATGCCACGGATTCCCTGCTCGCCCAGGGCAAAGTTATAATTCGTCACAGTACCAGTAAGCGGGAGCTCGGCACTTTTCTGTCCGGCTATTTCCATCAGCACTGGCTGCGCAACTGCGAGGCTGCCGAGTTTCGCCAAGTCGTTCGCGGTACTGACGGTGGCGCCGTCTAGTCCGCTGGCGTCGACCGCGACCCTGGTGCTCGACATGCCGTTGCGCGCCAGGAACTGGTTCGCGTACGCGAAGTATGCCTTCAGGCTGCCGAAGGCCCATACCGCCAACGTGTCAGAAAAATTATTGGCGCTGGGCAACATAAGACCCTCGAGTAGCTGGTATTCGGAGATAGTTTCGCCGACTTCGACGTACGCCACCGAGCCGTCGTTCGCGACGTAGTGGTCGTAGATGTCGATATCGGCCTGCGTGAGGGTTATGGTCGGTCCCTGCCCACCTGGCTTCAGTGGTCGCTTCTCGAGTACGCACAGAGCGGTAATGACCTTGGCGATGCTGGCTGTGGCAAGCGGTTTCTGTTCGCCATGGGTCGCCAGCAGCGTCCCGTCGGCTAGCGCCAACGACGACTGCCCGTAGTCTGGCCAGGCCAACGAAACACTTGCCGGTGAGACGTGTGTTCCGGATATACCTGTTGCCTCGACCATTGGTAGTGGGCGGAGGTAGTTTATTGTTCCGGCTATGGTTACCAGTAAGAAGACGCCTAGCAAAACCAGAGCGGCTCGGCGGCCGGTGTGCCGCTTTGGCTGAGGGGGCGGTTTGACGGGGATGACACGCATACGATTAGCCCTTATTATACTCCTTGCCTGTCCAGGTAAATCCCGGAACTGACCCACATGCACTTTTCTAAAGACAAACATTTCCTCTCTGTCGTTCCGAACTCGTTTCGGAATCCATACGGTAGCACGGACGTCCATCTCAACGCATGGATACTGAAACAAGTTCAGCATGACAAAAAGTGCATGTGGGCAAGGTCCCGGAAGGATACAAGATGTGTAAGTTCCAAAATCCAAATCACAAATTCCAAACAATACCAAAATTCCAAAAAACAAATGCCGCCCCGTTATTACTACGCGGTTGCCCTGTGTGAACCGACTCATAATCACGGTATGAAGCCGTTTGTAATGTAAGCTATTGGAATTTGTTTGTGATTTGGAGCTTGGAATTTGGAATTTTGGATTCTCTCCTGTATGCGAATTGTATGCCAAAATGACCAGAGTGACCCACGCTGCTATCTACTCGCATACTGCTGCGCTTTCCGCTATACTGAAACGTAGGTAATTCTAAGGAGAACTTGCTACATGACAATCATTCTTATCATCGTCGGCGTCGTGGTCGTGCTGGGCATCGTCGTGGCGGCGCTGTACAACAGCCTGGTGACGTTGAACGTCCGGGCCAACGAAGCCTGGAGCGACATCACGGTCCAGCTGAAGCGCCGCGCCGACCTCATACCGAACCTCGTGAACACCGTCAAAGGCTACGCCACGCACGAAAGCGGCGTATTCGAAAAAGTCACTGCTGCGCGTGCCGCTACCCTGAATGCCCAGACGCCGGAACAAGCCGCCAAAGCCGAGGGCGATTTCCAGGCGACCATGAAGAGCCTGTTCGCTGTCGCCGAGGCGTACCCCGACCTGAAAGCCAGCCAGAACTTCCAGCAGCTGCAGGCCGACCTGACCGACACCGAAGACAAAATCCAAGCCAGCCGCCGTTTCTACAACGGCGTTGTCCGCGACTTCAACACCAAGCGCACCGTGTTCCCGACCAACATCTTTGCCAAAATGCTCGGGTTCAAAGAAGACAAGCAGTTCTTCGAAGTTTCCGACGCAGAAAACGCTACTATCCAGGCCCCCGTCGAAGTCAAATTCTAATCTTTCGTCATTCCGAACTTGATTCGGAATCTTCTAAAGAGTCGTAAAAGATCCTGAATCAAGTTCAGGATGACGAATCAGGAAGTCCAGTCAGTATTTATGTACAGTGAAATAGCCAGTAATAAGCGGAAAACGGTGTTTATAATGCTGGGGTTCCTGGTGTTTGCCGGGGCTCTCGCGTGGTTGCTTGGCGCTCTCTACGGCCAGAGCGCTATGTATGGAGTGCTCGTTTTCGCATTATGCTATACGGCTATCATGTATTTTGCCGGTTCGCGGTTGAGTCTGGCGGTGAACGGCGCACGTGAGATACAGAAAAGTGATAATCCACGGTTGTGGCGTACGGTAGAGAACCTGGCGATTACCGAGGGGCTGCCGATGCCGAAGGTGTATATAATGGACGACCCGGCGCCGAACGCCTTCGCCACCGGCCGGAATCCTAGCAACAGCGCCGTATGTGCCACGCAGGGCCTGCTCGACCTCATGGACGACCAAGAGCTGCAGGGTGTGATGGCGCACGAACTCGGCCACATAAAGAACTACGATATGCGCGTCAGTATGATAGCCTTCGCCCTGAGCGCGGTCATCGCTGTTTTGGCAGATTTCATTTTGCGTATGACCTGGTTCCGTGACCGCGACAGCGAAAACAACAACCAAGTGTTGATGCTGGCCGGTATCGCCGCCGCCATCATCGCACCGCTCGTCGCCACCATGATTCAGTTGGCCGTGAGTCGCAAGCGCGAGTTCCTAGCCGACGCTACCGGTGCGCTTACGACGCGCTATCCGGAAGGCCTCGAGAGCGCGCTGGCAAAAATCGGCCAGGCCGGCAGCGCGACGAAGAAGCAGAATACGTCGACCGCACACTTCTTTTTCGCGAATCCACTCAAGGGTAAAAGTATCAACAGCCTGTTCAGTACGCATCCGCCTATCGCAGAGCGTATCAAGCGGCTGCAGGAGATGGGGACACATGCCTAAGAAGGTTGGAACGAAGAACGGAGAACGGAGAACGAAGAATAAGGCGGCTTCGGCGAAAAGCGGTACTTCCGTATCGGATGGGCCGAGGAAGTTGCCGCTGCCGAAGCGGGTGTGGTACAACCCGTGGACGTGGGTGCGCAATCTGCCTGCCCCGCCCCGGGAACCATTGCCGAAAGTCCGCCACCTGCTGGTCGAAGTCTCCCGGTTGCTGCTCAAGAACTGGAAGCCGTTCCTGGGTATCGCTGCCATTTATGGTGTGTTGAATCTGCTGCTGGTACGGGGGCTTTCCGACCCGACCAGCCTCGGCGAGTTCAAAGACCTCCTGAACGGGTTGTTTACGGGCACCTTCGGCCAACTGCAATCGGCATTCACCTCGTTCGTCATTTTGCTGGGGACGTCGAACAGCAATGTCGACCAGACCACCGGGCTATACCAAGGCTTTCTGCTGCTGGTCGCGAGCCTGGCTGTCATCTGGTCGCTGCGGCAGGTGCAGGCCGGACACCGTATAACCGTCCGCGATGGCTACTACCGGGGTATGTACCCGCTGGTGCCCTTCCTGGTGCTGTTGGTTATACTGAGCGTGCAGCTGGTGCCGGCGCTGGCTGGCGCGTATCTGTATGGCGCGGTCGTATCGGGCGGCATTGCCAAAGATAGTATAGAAAAGCTGTGTTTTGGAGCGGGGTTCGCGGTGCTGGCGCTGTGGTCCCTCCGCATGGTTACCGCTACCATATTTGCGCTCTACATCGTGACCCTGCCCGACATGACGCCGCTCCGCGCTTTGCAGTCGGCCAAGGACCTGGTGTATAAGCGCCGGCTGCTCATATGGCGCAAGCTCATTGCCTTGCCCATTGTGCTGTTGCTGGCCGCGGCGTTCATAGAGCTGCCGCTCATTATGTTCCTGACACCTGCGGCGTACTGGGTGTTCTTTGTGCTCAGCACCCTGGCGGTGGTGTTCTTCCACGGCTACCTCTACGCGCTCTACAGGAAGCTGCTGTGAACGGTACGCAGCGCGTGGCGGAACTCCGCGAACTGTTGAACCGGTACAGCTACGAGTACCATGTGCTAGACGACCCAAGCGTGTCCGACGCAGTGTATGACGGGTTGATGCAGGAACTGAAGGCGCTCGAAGCGGCTGACCCGTCACTGGTGACGCCCGACAGTCCGACGCAACGGGTCGGCAACACCCCCTTGGACAAGTTCGTCAAAGTTACCCATTCCCGCCTGATGATTTCGCTGAATGACGTGTTCGACCGCGAGGAAGTGGAAGCGTGGGTGAAGCGCATGGATAAGCTTTTGCCAGGTGCGAAGCACGAGTTTTTCTGTGATATAAAAATGGACGGCCTGGCCGTCGCACTTATCTATCAGGACGGTCTGCTGGTGCAAGCGGTGACGCGCGGTGACGGCCGGGTCGGAGAGGATGTGACTATGAACATCCGAACCATCCCGAATGTCCCTCTTCGCCTCCGCAAAGATAAAGCTTTCACGGATTCGGCAAAGTTTTCACGCGGCAGAACAGAGGTTCGTGGCGAGGTGATAATGCTCAAAAAAGACTTCGAGGCACTAAACAAGCAACGTGAGGCCGAAGGCTTGCCGCTCTTCAAAAACCCCCGGAACCTTTCGGCCGGCACTATCCGTCAGCTTGACCCGCAGTTGGTTGCCGACCGCCCGCTGCGTTTCCGGGCGTACGACTTACTGCGTGATGACCCAAGCGAGGTGCCGACAAACATGTCTGTGTACGAAGCATTGAGCGCGCTCGGTCTGGCGCGTAACCAGCAGGCGGCAGTATTTACCGAGCTTGATGATGTTATGAAATTCGTGGCAGAGTGGGATGGCAAACGCCACGACTTGCCCTTCAATACGGACGGGCTGGTTGTGAAGCTTAACGACCGTGCTGCATATGAGAAGCTTGGCGTGGTGGGCAAAAACCCGCGTGGAGCCATCGCCTACAAGTACGCGGCCGAACAAGCTACGACAGTCGTGAAAGATATAGTCATCAGCATCGGCCGGACCGGTGCGGCGACACCGGTGGCAGTGTTCGACCCGGTGCAGGTCGCCGGGACGACCGTGCAGCACGCCAGCCTGCACAACGCCGATGAGATTGCGCGCAAGGATGTGCGGGTCGGTGACACGGTCGTTATCTTCAAGGCTGGCGATATCATCCCCCAGGTAGAAAGTGTAGTCACGGAGCTCCGGCCGAAAGTTGCGAAGCCGTTCAACTATGAAAAGGAGCTGGCGAAGCAATATCCGGAGTTGGAATTCGACCGACCGGAAGGCGAGGTAGTCTACCGTGTAAAAGGTGCGACCGGTCCCCTGCTGCTCAAACGTGCACTGGAACATTTCGCCAGCAAAGGTGCGCTGGATATCGATACGCTAGGCGAAAAGAATGTCGTTGCGCTGGTGGATGCAGGGCTCGTGAAAGATATGGCCGACATTTACGCGCTGACGTACGAGCAGATTCTGGCGCTGGACCGCTTCGCCGACATTTCTGCTCGCAAGTTGGTGGATGCGATTGCCGACAAGAAAAACCCGCCGCTTGAACGGTTCGTCTACGGCCTGGGCATTCGCCACGTGGGTACGCAAACGGCCATAGACCTGGTGAACCATTTCGGCTCGCTCGAAGCTCTAGAACACGCTACCACCGACCAACTCGAAGCCGTCGACGGCATCGGCGTGGTAGTCGCAGAAAGCCTGCTGGCTTGGTTCGCGGACGAAGATAATCTTGCTTTATTGCAAAAGTTTACCTATTTGGGTGTCAAACCGTTTTACGAAAAGAAAACCGGCAAGCTGGAAGGCATGAACTTTGTCGTCACCGGTTCGCTCGAAAGCATGGGCCGCGACGAAGCTGCCGAAAAAATCCGCTCACTTGGGGGTACATTCCAAACTTCGGTCGCGAAGGACACGACCTACCTCGTCGCCGGCGGCAAAGTCGGCGCCAGCAAACTCAAAAAAGCCGAAGCCTACGGCACCAAAATCCTCAACGAACCCGCATTCCTGAAACTGCTCGGCATTTGACATCTCGCGTGATTGTGAGAGACTGGGTAATCATAACAGGAGGTTGGTATGGCAGTAGAGACAACAAACCGGATTGACATTGGTGAATACGCTCAGCAAAACCCTGACTCTGAACTTTTGCGGCAACTTGGTGTGGCTGCGGAAGACGGCGCTAGCCCGTATTACAGTGAGTGGTGGAATGATTTACGCGCGGAATATGTAGCGGGTACTTTGCCGTTGGATGCCGCCACGGCAGCAATATAAGTGTTATACGGTGTGTCGACACGAGCCGCGCAAGCGAAGAATGGGTTGCCAGCCGAGCGCGTGGGCTTGTTGCGGGCCAGAAGGTCGCTGTACTCGATGGTCATAGCCTTGACCCGCAGCAAAGCGGTGTGCTTGCTGCACCCGCGACAGCTGTCTTTGGCCACCCATACAACCCTGACAATACTGAGTATCCTTGTATTCAATATGGTTTACAGTTTGAAGATCGGAAAGGTGTACAACCAGTTGAAGTAACTAGGGCACTGCTCATCGGCGAAGAAGAGATTGTCGATTATTATGAAGAGTTTGTCGGGGCGTCAAACAATACAATCCGCCCCAATGACAGGTATGTTCCGAAAGATGTGCTAGTGACTGCCGCAACGGTTGAAAAGCTAAACCTAACAGAAAGCAAATCCCGTTTTGAAAAAGTGCGTGACCAGCTGGTTATGCTTACGCATCGGCTCGTGCTGCCGGAGCGGGTTTGGCATGCTCCACTCGATAGCTACAGCGAGGGTTGGAACTACTTAAGCATAGTAGAGCTGTTGCCGGCTATGCACATTCTCGACCCGTCGGGTACTGATGAGGTTATTCGCCAGTTTGCGACATACGGTGGCTTTTTGTCCAAGGAATACGAAAGTGTCCTGGTCGACGCTCTGGCGGCCATACGAAGTCCAAAAGCTCTCGACAGTCTCAGCCCAGACGAGCAGCAGATGTGGAAGCACTTGGCAGGGGCCGAAGTATATCAGATGAGAATCGACGCCTAAGAAGCGGACGATGAGGCCGATATGATAGACCGAGCAGCTGCTAGTATTCGCGAGTCGCTTTAAATAGGGTTACGAACCGGGACATTTGGGGTAAAATAGCCCTGTAATGGCAGAGACGGAAAAGAGAAGTTTGACGCTGCGGGAGCAGGTGCGGGCGGTTGCCGGTGTGGCGAAGCTGAGTTTTAAGACTGCTCCGGGAGCTGTCATATTCAAGTTAGTCGGTGCGATTATAGATGCGCTCCTCCCGATAGCGACGACATACTTTGCCGCCAAGACGACTACTGCGCTCGCCGACGCGTATAATGGCGTGCTGGGCGCTAAAGAGCATATCTTCACATACATCCTTATTACGGCAGGCTTAGGGCTCGTCATGACCGTGTGGAGCAGCTTTGACTCATTGGTGCAGTCAAAGATGCGCTACGTCGTGGAAACGAAGGTTAGCAACAAGATGTTTGAGCATTTTCTGTCGCTCGACTTCTGGCGGTACGACGACAAAGAGACGGCCGACCTGTACGACCGGGCGCAGAAGTTTTCACAGTTCTTTGCCTGGGTGTTCGACCGCATCGCGTCCATTGTATCGCAATTGATTACGACAGTGAGCGCTGTCGTCGCCCTCGCTTTTGTCAACAAAGGCCTAGCGCTCGTAATCTTGCTTGCGATTGTGCCGGGCGTATATGTGCAATTCCGTATCTCTCGCCAGCAGATTAAACACTGGAACGAAAACGTAGAGACACGTCGTATGCTGAACCTTGTGGAATGGGACATGCTCCAACCCCGTTTCATCAGCGAGCTGCGTCTGTACAACGTTGTAAACCATTTGCTTCGGCTTCGTATAAAACTTCGTGATAAAGACCAGAAACAGCAGCTGGAGATAGATAGGAGAGGTATACCGCTCCGTCTGCTTTCCGATGTGCTTGAGGCGTTGGCGGAGGTCGGTTCTCTGCTGTGGATAAGTATGCAGATTATCGCCCACAAGCAGCCGATAGGACAGTTCATCTATGTGCAGCAGATTGTTTCACGCGCTATCAGCAGCGCGAACGCTCTCGTTTCTACCCTGGCAAGTATAGACGAGGATGTAGCCAACTTGTTTGATTACGAGCGGTTTATGCAGCTGCCCCGTCGTCCGGCGCATGGCAGGCGTATCGAATCCGTGCCGGAATCGATACGATTTACCAATGTTTCGTTTGCCTACCCCGGTAGCGAAACAAAGTACGTTTTGCAGAATGTAAACCTTGAAATAAAGCGCGACCAACACATAGCGATAGTAGGCGAAAACGGCGCTGGTAAGTCGACGTTCATAAAACTGCTGACCGGATTGTACGAACCGACCTCCGGCACCATACGGCTGGACGGGACAGCACTGAATGACATAGACATCGTGTCGTGGCACCGGCAGCTTGGCGTGCTGCAGCAGGATTTCATATCGTATGGTTTTGCTACAGCCCGCGAGAATGTTGAGTTCGGCGATGTAGATGCTCCGAAGGATGAAGCTAAGTTTCAGGAGGCGCTGCGCGACGCCGAGGCAGCTGAGTTTTTGCGTAAACTGCCGAAAGGTGCCGATTCCTACGTCAACAACTGGATGGAGGATGACGATGGCAACAAAGGCACTGACCTTTCCGGCGGGCAGTGGCAGCGGCTGGCGCTGGCGCGTGATTTCTACCGCGCTGCACCCATTATTATCCTCGACGAACCGACATCGGCCATAGACGCACTGGCAGAAGCACGGATTTTCGAGCGATTGTTCAAGGGCCGGCAGCGGACGGTTATAACCATCAGCCACCGCCTATCGACTATCAAAAAAGCGGATGTTATATATATGCTCGAAGACGGCAAACTGGTCGAAACCGGTACGTACGAAGAGCTTGTCTCCAAAAAAGGCAGCTTCTACACTATGTTCAAATCGCAGCTATAAGCTAGCCTGCTAGTGTACCATAGACCTTTATGGGGTATGGGTTACCGTTGGCGTCGAAGGCTTGGATGTCGGCAAGCTTCTGTTTGGTAGCGCCGTAAGACTGGATATTCACGGCGCCGGGTGTCGGGCCGGTGTCGAAATCGACTCCGCGGTAGGTCAGTTTTACGGAGCCGCCCTCGGCGTAGATACCGGTATGTAATGTGTTGAGCGCTTGCGAGTCGCTGGGACGCCCTGGTTTGCCACCCTGCCCCATGTAGTCGGACCAGTTCGAGCCGCCTATCCACTCGACCTCCATACCGGCCTGGCACTTTTCGAGGTTCAGGCCAGAACCGCGGTTCCAACGGCAATTGACATTCTTGAGCGTGTGCTTGCCTGAGCTGTTCCATATGGTAAGCATGCCGGCATAGGTTTCGCTGGCATCGGTGTTTTCTATAAGCCCGCCACCGGTACTACTGTTTATCATTATCGGCGAAGTACCAGTGCGCGCACCGGTGCTGTCGCGGGTGCCAAGTACGCAATTACTTATAGTGTAGTAGCCTGTTCCGCCACTACAGACTCCGCCCGCCTCGCCGTTCGGCACGCCCTGGAAGCCATGCCAGGCCCCTGTCATGTTCAGTCGTTCGAAAACCGGTGCTCCTTTGCTGGCGACGATGCCCGAGTATGCCACTCCGCCTAAACTATGCGAACGCATGGTAAAGTTACCGAAGTAAGGGTCGTTCACGACGCTTTCGATGACCTTTTCCTGACAGCCTACCAGCTCGCTCTGCACAACCCCGCTCGTATTCGTCCAGTAGCGGCCGGGCGAGACCCACCCGTCTGATTGTACACTGCCCTTGTCTTCGATTTGTGGTTCCTGCGTCCAGGAAGATTGACTTATTTCTATGACCGCTCCTGGGCCGAGGCCCACTATACCGCGGCGTGCCCGGGCCATAGCGAACCAGGTGCGGGCGGTACGGATGTTCTTATAGCGGTTTACGATGGTGAGCTGGCCGTTGCGGCCGGTAACCGAAGCGACGCCGGCAGCTCGGAAGCCTTCTGACGAATCGATGACATAGGGCTGTGCTCGCTCGGGTAGGACTAAAATGTCGTTATCGCCGAGTTCGAGCGCGAAGATGTCTTCCAAATCTCGTGTTGCTGGCCACGCATTGTTCCACATAACGTAGTTGGCGGTTGCGGGCGTTCGCAGGTTGGCGCGGGCAGTTGCTAAGTCAGGGTAGCTTATGGGCCCGCGGGCTGCCGAGCTGCTACCGAACTGCACAGCTTGACCACCGGAGGCACCCGTGTCGGCTACGGTGGCAGCACTGCCAGACGGCGTTCCCTCTTCTGGCTCAATGTCCGTTGCGGGTGTGCTTGCTTTGGATGCAAGCTGACGCGCTACGCCTACAATACCGAAAACTGACATTACGGCCAGCAGGCCGTATACCAAGAATTCTTTGCGCGTCATCTCTCGCGACAGTAGTTTCCCCAGGTGTTTGCTCATAGCATTTCTGCTCATAGTTTAGCATAAGGTCGTTAACCTACGAGGAGCCGGATAACTTATGACTGGCGCCTTCCAGGGCGGTGGCCTATACTGGCAATAATGCGGACACCTCTCTTTATAACCGGAAACCAGAACAAGGCGGATTTCTTGGCGAAATGGCTTGGCATACCCCTGGACCACCAAAAGGTCGAGCTCGACGAGCTGCAATCGCTGGACCTGCACGAGATTGTCGAACATAAAGCCCGGCAGGCGTACGAAATCGTGCAGCGGCCGGTGCTAGTTGAAGACGCCGGACTGACGATTAGTGCCCTAGGCAGGTTGCCAGGCCCATTTGTGAAATGGTTTCTAGAAGAGCTTACGCTTGAGCAACTGTGTAACCTTGTTCCCAAAGGTGTCAGCAGAAACGCCACCGCAATGGTAGATTTCTGTTGGTTCAATGGCGCGGAGATTCGGTTTTTTGACGGTGCGGTAGATGGCCTGCTGGCTCCGTTGCCACGTGGTACGGCGGGTTTCGGATTCGACCCGATATTTATACCTGGAGGTAGCCAGCACACGTATAGCGAAATGACTGACGATGAGCTGGCGGCGTTCGGGGTGCGTACCACCAAGGTCTTTCCGCAGCTCCGCGAGTTTTTTCGGGGTCTTGACAACACAGCAAAATAGCTTATGATTAAAGTAATTCGTGCGTCGCATGGCGGCGCGTGAAACAAAAACATTTCAAACAAAAATGTCCCTCACCCGTCGCCGGGTGGGCACGCACGAAAGAAAAGACTGGGTTTCCGCCCGGTCTTTTCATATGGTTCGCTTTAGGGCCCAGGCGCTGTGTATGTGACAGGGTTAGAGCTCGCGGATGCAGTGCTGCCGTCGGAGCCGATGCTGATAATCTGGTAGGTGTACGGAGTATCGGCCGCAACGGAGTCGTCGAGATAGGTCGTACCCGAGTAATTGTCCTCTAATGTTGTGCCGCCGCGTACTATCCGGTATGCGGTGGCGGACCCGTCGGCAGGAGCGCTCCAGCTTACCGATATCTCGGGCGTACTATCTGAGGCGGTGGCTACTACGTTTGTCGGCGGGCTGGCGGGCTGCGCGGTCGTACCGGAACCTGGGTTCGGGTCTGAGCTTCCCTGTTGGGTTTGGCCGCTGTTGCCACTAGCTGTGCTACCAGTGGTGGCTGGCGGAGTGGTTGCTATGGCGTCGGTGCTCGGTTTGGTGCCGGGCGTGACGGTCGAAACGAAGTCCGCCGGAGGTGTGTTTTGCGTGTCGGCGTCGGTGTACACCTTGGCGACCACTTGATGTGTGCCGGGCTGGAGGCTCTTTTCGTCTATGCTGACCGTGAACGGCTCGCTGTATGCCGCGCCAACCAACCGGTTGCTGACGTAGAACTCCACCTTTTGGACCTTGGCGGTTTTCTTGGGCGTGACCGTGAACCTAACCTTACCTGGCAGCTTTTCTACTAGGGGCATGGCCAGCGTGTCGGCTGCGACTGCAGTCTGCTGCACCGGTTTGGCACTGGTGACCACTGGGGTTGTGGTGTGGGTGGTTTCGGCTACGGCGGTTTCTTCGGCACGATGCGTCGCGGCGTACCACACACCGCCAACTACCGCCACTATGACCAGCGGTGGAAAGATACGGTTCGTCCAGCGGTGATTCACAACGCGCACTCCTTACGTACAATTATCTTCACTATACATAAGCATACTTACAGCTGCAAGCGTACCACAGCAATAATTCTTACAGATACGATTGAGTTTTCCTGCCCCTTTCAGGTATAATTCCCCTGTCGTACGGTAGTCGTATAGTTGAATAGTCTTATTGTCGGATAGTCTTATTTGAACTGTCTTCGACAATACGACAATCCAGACTGTCAGACTATCCGACAACACAGGGGCGTAGCTCAGTTGGTAGAGCACCGGTCTCCAAAACCGGGTGTCGTCAGTTCGAGTCTGGCCGCCCCTGCCATGAATACAAAGTGTAAAGTCCGCAAATTGCGGACTTTTTTGTAAGGGAGTTTATGAATCATTCAGAGCTTGTATGTGGTGAGGCTAGGTGGGTTTACTGATGCGTGGGGTGTATCATCGATGCTTGAGACGACAAGCTGAGTTACCATACCGGTACATACATGGTTCGGGGGTATTTGGCGTATAGCTTCTTGGAACGCCCCTTCGGCGAGCTCTCTGCCGATGGTTATGTGGGGCTTGAAGTCGTGTTCGTACCCGTATGATGCAGGGTTTTCGTAGTCACTGAAATCTTTCAGCGCTTCACGAATGGCCGTTTGGAACTGCAGCAAGCGCGTATCCGGCTGGCTGGCGAACAGATATATCCAGCCAGTGCCGTCGAAACTGTCGTGTTCGTCCAGCTGCAAATCGTCAAATTCGACGGTAATACCATGTAGTTTCTCTTGCCATTCGTGCAGAACGGTTTTGGTAAGCTGTCGGATTACCGGTAGCTGCTTGTCCCCCACCCGTGCGGCCTGTTTCAGTGTCAGATGAAACGGATAGGGTTTGTCGTATTTATCGCGGAACGTCGCTAACCACTCGGGTGTTTCAGCAAGTCGTACTTCACAGTAAACGGCAAATATTTTTTCCATAGATTTATCCTAGCAGATAGGAATCCCTATTTGGATTATTTGTTTTTACGACAGTATTGTAACGGGCCCATGACGAGAAAATGTTTACGTTTGTGGGGCTTAGCGGTACTATATGGGTAACGTAAGATTTATACATGCCGAAGCAATACTTTCAAAGACTCATGGACAAAGACCTTACTCGTAAAGAGTTTATCGGACTCATCGGGTTGGCTGTCGCCACGCTGACTGGAATTACGGGGCTTATCAGGCAACTCGAATCCCACGCTGCTACGCCCACTGCGAGCATAGAACCGGAAAACGGCACCCTAAGCGGCGGTGCGGCAGCGGTGACCGATGCGACGGCGTCTGGCGGCAAGGCAGTCAAATTCAGCTCTGGGACAAGCACGGGAGGAGTGTCTGATGCGACTTTGAATGCGCTGATTGCGTCGGTACCGCCAACTACCGCCAGTCCTGCCCCGTCTGGCTCTACGGTCGGTCAGGCTGGGCAGTTCGACACGGGGACGCTTGCTACCAACGAAATCTGGGACAACTTTGACGGCACGACGCTCGACAGCCGTCTGTGGCAGCAAGATACCATCAACCAAGGTGGCACTCAAGTGTACCAAAGCGCGAATTTTGCGCTTGACGGTAACGGACATGCGGTTATGACGTGTACCAAGAGCGGCAGCACGATTTATTCGGGGCGCTTTACATCTCGCCAGAAATTCAACATGAAGTATGGATGGCTCGCGTCTAGCATTAAAATGCCTATGTCAAAGAATGGTGTGGGTGGAGCTTGGTTTCCAGCCTTCTGGCTGCTGCTGGTCGGCTACAACACCAGTCCAAACTACTGCGAGATTGACATCATGGAGCAGTTTGGCAACTCTACTGAGTATTCAACGCACTTATACGCTTTCCAAACCGACTCCCCCGACAATAAGGAATCGTATGTCGATGTGCCTGCATCCCAAAGCAGCGACGCCAGCCAAGCTTATCACACATACTGGATGCTATGGGAAGATAACCGCATCCGCATCGGTGTCGACCAGGTCCGGATGGGGGACTGGAAATCAACCGACTTTTCGGCCGGTATCTGGGCAGCACACTTCCAGCAACCGATGTACTACATCTTTAACTTCGCAGCCGCGCCAGACTGGCTCCCCGCACCCAAAGCTTCCGACTTCCCCGCAACGATGTCGGTCGACTGGGCCTGGTACAAACCCCTCTCCGCTATTTCGTAGACAGCGTGGCTGGATAAAATTCCTTGGACCGATATTTCAAGGGTACGCCTTGGTTCAAGGAGAATTTTCCCAAGACAGGGCTTTTTCTCAAGTGATTTCCAGGTTTATGGGTGACTTACTGTAACCCCAGCTCGCCATAAACACCCCAGTGAGCGCCGTCAGGCGCAAGCAAGCGTAAGCGAAGCCTTTAGGGGTGGGGGCTAGCTATGCCGGATTTATTCCGGCATAGCTAGCGGGGAGGGTAAACCCTCCCCTTATGAGCTCGGCGGTGATGCCGAGTTCATGTTAATGTATACTACAAGCAATATGGATACAAATAACAACACACCCGACACGACACAAAGTAACCAGCCTGGGGCAGTACCGCCGCCCGAACCGCCCACGGTGCCAACGCCACCCGTTACTCCTCTTGCTCCTAGTCCCGTGCAGCCCATACCCGCCGCTCCCCCGCCGCCACCTCCACCTGCGCAGCCGGGTGATTTCCCGGGCCGCACGCTCGGTATAGTCGGCTTCGTGCTGGCGTTCTTTTTCCCGTTGGCCGGCCTGATTCTTAGCATCGTAGCTAGCAAAAAAGCCAAACAAGCCGGCGTCAAGTTTGGCCTCGCGACGGCAGGAATCATACTGAATGCTGTATTCTTGGCCTTAGGCGCACTATTCTGGGCGCTAGTAATTGTCGCAGCCGTAAAGGGCGGACAAAATTGTGTCAGCTTCGGTGAAGGCCCTGCGGCGCACTGTACCAGCGACAGCCAAGGCGGCACGCAGACGGGCTCCAGTAGTACGGCTACCAAGACATATACCGCCTCGACTCTCTCTTTTCAGTATCCCGGCAACTGGACGCAGACCGATACGTCCAACGCGCACTACTTCGCTCCAGATGGCGCATACGATACTTACGACCTGTTTTACTCCCCGGCTACAATCGGTTCGGCGGATAAGCCTGCAGGTATAATTGTTTACTCAGTTCAGAAGGCCGAAGGCTCTGCGTCCGCTTCGACTATTCACGCTACCGCAGTCGCGGCCATGAAAGCCAATGTCGAGAAGATGAAGACATGGGACGGCAACGGCCGCGATACCGGCCATGGGTGTGCGTCGAACTGGAAGCTGACGGAGGGCCCGACGTATCAGGAAAAGGACCAACTCGTCGGCATGACCTATAGCTACACTTGCAAGAGCCCGTACGACGGACAGATACATGGAAGCTCCGGTGTATGGTATGACCAGTACGGTTCGACAAACCGGCTGGATGTGACCGCGGTCGACAGTTACTACAACGCGAATTCGCAGGCGATTAACGCCATCGTCCCCTCGGTTCACCAATAGTCTCTTGGTTGGCCTTATGCGGGGGTGACGGTTGCGAGGATTGTCGCTATCATAATCAGTAAAATGCTGATAACTATCGAGACTACGACGATTTGAGAGGTCATGTATTTATCGGTCCGAATCCGTATGGCAACCCCACGGGATTGCAAGTAAGCAGCCCACCGGTACGCCGCGTAGAACGATATACGCTGGGCTTTTGTCATGGAGTAAGCGCCCGAGATTTCACCTATCGCCCCCAGAATGTCACCAGAACTACTACCGCCCATGCTCGAAGCGGTCGCAATGACATTTGAGCCGATATATACATTCAAACCGCCGAGTGCTTGGTCGTGCTCCCGCTCGCCAGTCTTCCCGGCCAGCTCCGCCCTCTGTAGTTGGGTGAACTTTCCAGCATTCCCGGGCACGTATGCGCCCGTGAGGAAGCGGTATTTCTGGCCGGTGCTCCGAATGTGTATGGTGAGGGTCGCATAAATACTGAGCTTGGCTTCGACATCAGAGATGTCGGCGTTGAAAAGTTCGGCCTTGGCCGTTCGGAACCGCAGGTTGCGGCCTTCGAGCGTCATGATGCCCGGTGTGGATTTGATGCCTTTGCGCCAATATATGCCGGCTTTTCCTATGTCTGTGGGTGTTGGTTGGGTTCCGCTAGTCGGTTGCATGGCCCTAGTATAGCGTATCGGAGCAGATGCGTGGTGCCTATGTATAGTAGCTGGGTGTCACGGGCTTCCTGCCCTATGGTGTTGCAGAACGCTTTTGGTATACTGCAGGTGTGCACGCAACACAAACACTGCTTGGTCAAATCGCTGCTCTGTTTGCCATCGTGCAGGTCGTTCCGTATGTCCGCAGTATATTGAAAGGAAAAACCCGTCCGTCCCGCACCAGCTACGGCATATGGGCGGTGGTAGATACCATCGGCGCCATAGGTTATGTAAACGCTGGTGCGACCACGACGGCATGGGTCATGATTGTGTTGGCTATAAATGCTATCGGCATCTATGCACTTTCGCTAAAATATGGCATGCGCGGACATACGAAGGTTGATGTTCCTTGTCTGATTATCGCCGGCCTGGCTGTCGCCGTGTGGCTGGCGACGAACAATCCGGCGCTCGCGGTGTATATGAGTGCGCTCGCCGGGTTCTTGGGCTACTTGCCGACCATCCGCAAATCGTACCTGTGGCCGCACAGCGAAAGCACCTTGTCGTGGAGTATGTATGCAGTCGCGGCCGCGCTGAACATGTGCGCCCTGACCCAACTTTCGCCAGCTATCATCTTGCTGCCTTTTCTGAGTTTGTGCATGGCATTTACTGTCGCGGGCCTGCTAGTCTTCCCTCGCTGGAAATTCCGTGGCCGTCGTCGCTTCCGTTCTGCTATCCCGGCGCACCTATGATGGTTACTGGTTTGTGGGCTATGATTAGGCTATGACACAGCGGAATCGGCATGTAGTGAACCCATCGCAAAACCCCATTCCGGCCAAAACCCGCAGTCTTGCACGCTGGAGCGCTCAGGCCACTCGTCGCGGTAACTACGGTTACGCCTCCTCCCGTCCTGAACACTCCAGCCCACAATCTGCAGGTTTTGACTCGAAAGCGGGTTTCGCAATGGGTTCACTGCAAAGACTGGGGCGGTTGCCTGGTGGAAATTTCTGGGTGTTTGCGGTAACGCAAGCCTGGGCTGGGCTGTTCGGTTTGCTCCTGCTTGGCGCTGTGTGGGTGACGCAGTCTGTCACGTTGCCTTGGTTCGGGCGGTATGATTGGCTGCTTATCTTCGCCGTGATGATTCAGGCGATTATGCTGCTGGCGCGGCTACAAAAGCCGACCGAGCTTCTTATCGTGGCCGTATTCTATCTGCTCGGGCTTGGTATAGAGGTATTCCAGACGTCAAGCGCCGTGCAGGCTTGGGCGTATCCAGACTCGGGTTCGTTAGTGCTCGGCAATGCGCCGCTGTTCGCAGGGTTCCTGTACGCGGCTATCGGTAGCTACATCTTCCGGTTGTGGCGCATCACGCGGATGGAGTTTACGAACTATCCTCGCCAACGATATGCTGCGCTGCTTGCGCTTGCGATATACATCAATTTCTTTACCGCGCACGTCCTATACGATGTAAGCTACCTGCTACTTCTTGCAGCTCTCATTCTTTTCTGGCGGACACGTGCGTCGTATGTAAACAACGGTAAAAAGCGTCATATGCCATTCCTCTTGCCAGTACTTATCGCTCCCCTGCTGATACTGCTTGCTGAAAAATTCGCTGCCTTTGCACAGCTCTGGGTCTACACCGAAGAACCGAACTCACTGAGCAAAATCCTCACCTGGCTCCTCCTTCTGCTCTTCAGCTGCATTATCGTCGACCTGCTCCGTTCTCATAGCGGTCCAAGCAGCACGACTAGATAATTCCTGTGCTCCGTTGACGCCCGGGCGTATACTATAAACACTATGACGATGACGCCCGAACGCTTGGGCATAGAGTCCGTAGACCAAGCCCCTGCGGTTGCCGAAACAAACACAGTTGTAGACCCATGTGCCGTATCCCGAAGAGGGTTGCTTCGTAGATTTCTAAGCGGCCCAGCTTCAAGCAACGTGGTAGATATGGCGGATGAGGTGCTTGAGCTACCGGAACCTGCAGAAGAAATTTGCCCCGAAGACCCGACCATAACCGAGCTCAGTGAGCGTTACCAACAAGCGGTGTTGGCTGCATTTGCACGCACTTGTGACATTGACCCGGGGCAGACGGCCGCAAAGCAGAACTACGTCGTAGACCGTGTCTTGGTCGCACAGTTGGACCGAGAAGGGGACGGTATGGCGGAGGTTATCGCAGGACGACATGGAGTAACTAGGCGCCAAGCTTTACGATTTATTAGAAACACGGCAATCACAGTGGGCTCTGTGGCGGCCACCGCAAAGTTGGCACTGACTTTCGACCAATATGCCAGCCTGCTGGTCTGGGGTGAAAACAACCCCGATACTTATCCGGACATCAAAGACGTCACCCCGCCGGAAGTTGTCGCCACAAGCCCCACGCATGGCACCTTTGTGTTCGGCGGGTTCGGGGTCAAGGACGCTTCGCCGATTGCCGAAGCGCTTTCCGAGTCGCTGGCGACTCAGGGGCGAGCGTTCGGCATCAACTACGACAACATCGTCGGTATACAGATTTCGCACCTGGCGCAGGTGGTCAGCCGGCAAATTACCGAAAAAGGGCTCACCGAAGTTTCGTTCTACGGCCACAGTATGGGTGGTGATGTGTCGCTGCGTGTCGCGGCAGAGGTCTTAAAGCTTCACCCGGAGGTCCAATTGCGCAATGTGACTATAGACTGTACGCCGGACGGATTCAATTCGGTTCGTAGCCAAAGTAAGAACCAAGTCGGACTCGTGAAAAAGATTATGGCGGATTTAAACGTCGAAGATGGCGGCCCCGGCACCCGTGTGCTCGTAGAACTGCCGAACTCTCCAAATGCCGACTTCGTTTCGTTCTCTCCCCGCCCGCCATATATTGATGCTTCGCGGCTGTTTGACCGGATACGGGTGCTAAAGGACGAAAAGCTGAACACCTTTGCCGCATCGAACAGACTGGTGATACAGCAGATGGATACCATTATTTCTACAGACATCCGGGCGACCTTCGCAGAACTGCACGAACTCACGAAACACCAACTGTTCGCTCCGGTAGTCACTATGTTCCGTCCCCGTGATGGTAGCAAAGATAGGACAGTGGATGTCGATCAGGCAGAGCAGAATTTCCGGGACGCAGCCGCCGAAGTCGGCCTGAATTTCGCAACACATATGTTGGATGGCGACGATGTACACCACGCCGACCCGAGAGCGCTCAGCGGCATCTATAACCAAGGGCTATCCGCGATGTTCTGCTCGCAGGCCGAAAGCAGACGCATGCAGCTCGAAGCCCTTCGGGAAGAGCGGCTACTGGCATATCTCGCTATACTGAGCGTCATGGCAAAGAGAAAGAAACAGGCCGAACTGCAAAACCTGGCGCTACAGGCGCCCGGCCCACGTTAAACCACTTGGATTTCGGTGGCGTCGAGGAAGTCTTCTATAGAACCGGGCAGCTTGCGGTCTTTGTGCCAGAAGGCGTATATGGGGCGGTAGAGCGGCTTGCGCAGGTCTATTTCCGCCAATTTGCCGCCGATGTGCTGCCCCGCAAAGGCCAGTGGCAGCGCAGTAATGCCTTTGCCTTGTTGCGCTAACCCGGCCAACACTGACGGGTTGGTCGAGTATAATGTAGGTTCCGTGACGATGCGGTTTTGCCCCAGTTGGCTTTCGAGCAGGCGGTAGGTCGTCGATTCGTGGTTGTAGGCCAGGAAGTTGTGGAGCGTGCCTGCTTTTGCCTCGACTGCATACTGCTCGGCTTCGGACTTGCGGCAGACGAGTGCGAACTTTTCATCGCCAAGGAACCGCTCGGTGTAGTCGGGCAAGCGTTGTGACTGCTCGACTATGATAGCCATGTCCAGCCTGCCCTGTTTTAGCTCTTCGAGAAGTACGGCGGAGTTCTGTACTATAAGCGAGACTTCGGAGTCCGCTTCGAGTATCGGCAGCAGCTTTGCTTGCACCATAGTGAGTGCGATGCTGTCTATGCAGCCGAGGACGAACGGTTGTTTCTTTCCTGCTAGCGCTCCAAGTTCGGACTGCAGATTTTGTTCTTCTCGGAGAAGCTGCTGACCGTGCGCGTAGACTACTTCACCTTCCCTGGTCATCTGAAGTGTACGCGAACCCCGTACCAGGAGGGGTGATTTGATTTCCCGTTCTAGCTTCTGTACGGCGGTCGTAAGAGCCGGCTGCGAAGTGTGGAGCTGCTTCGCGGCGGCGGTGTAGGTGCCGGCGTCGATGAGGGTTACGAATTTCTTTATGCGGTCTTCCATACTATCGGTAACTAGGAATTAGCAATTTGCAACTGGCAGGCGTATTGACACGGAGAGCTGGCGATAGCTGCGCTAAACTTTACATATCGTGTAGCGGCTAGTTTCTAGTTCCCAGTTGCTAGTTGCTGATGGCTAGATTTCTCACTATAACATTTACCTATACATATATAACACAAATATATTTGAAAACTATAAGCTTGTTACTGTATGCTTGCCTGGTAACAAGTGGAGGTGTGAAGGCTCATGGCAAAAGAAAAAGAAATTCGTGTGGCGATAGTGGGTGTTGGTAACTGTGCTTCGTCGCTGGTGCAAGGTATCGAGTACTATAAAGATGCGAAGGATGACGAATTCATCCCCGGTGTCATGCATACTCGTTTTGGCGGCTACCACATTCGCGACATCAAAGTCGTTGCGGCGTTTGATGTGAACAGCAACAAAGTCGGCCAAGATGTAGCTGACGCCATTTACGCAGCGCCAAATAACACGGTAGTATTCGCTAAAGTACCAAAAACCGGCGTCAAAGTATCTCGTGGGCCACGTCTGGACGGTGTCAATAAGTACACCGAAGTCCTCGTGCCGGTCGATGACAAACAGAAAGCGGTCGACGTCGTACAGGTTCTAAAAGATGCCAAAGTCGATGCAGTTATAAACTACCTGCCCGTCGGCTCGCAAGAGGCTACTGAATTCTATGCCCAGGCAGCCATCGACGCTGGCGCAGGTTTTGTAAACTGTATTCCAGTATTCATCGCCAGCACACCGAAGTGGGCGAAGAAGTTCGAAGATGCCGGCCTCCCGGTCATCGGCGACGACATCAAAGCCCAAGTCGGCGCGACTATAACCCACCGCACACTCGTGAACCTCTTCTTGGACCGCGGCATGAAGATAGATCGTACGTACCAGCTAAACACCGGTGGTAACACCGACTTTCTGAACATGTTGGAACGTGACCGCCTGAAATATAAAAAGATTTCGAAGACTGAAGCGGTGACTTCGCAAATCGAGGCTCGCGGCCAAACCATCGCCGACGAAAACGTCCATGTCGGCCCCAGCGACTACGTGCCCTGGCAGAAAGACAAGAAAATCTGCTTCCTGCGCATAGAAAGCAAGCACTTTGGTGATGTTCCGATGAACCTCGAACTGCGCCTTGAAGTGGAAGATTCGCCGAACTCAGCTGGTGTTGCCATCGACAGCATACGCTGCCTGAAGCTCGCCAAAGACCATGGGCTCAAGGGCGCCATCATCGAACCGGCTGCCTACTTCCAAAAGCACCCGCCAAAGCAAATCGAAGACCGTACCGCCCGCCAGCTCGTCGAAGACTTCATCGAAGCCAACAAAGCCGTCTAGTTCGCACACCAGGCCGCTGCTATAGTACTGTCATGGATATTGCTCGGGAGCGGCTTTTGGCGCAGGGGATTTTGGAACCGCGGACAGATGATGTGGCGGAGATTGTGCGGCGTTTGGGGGCGATGCAGGCGCAGGATTATGCGGGGGCGCTTTGGTCGATTGGGCTCAGGATGAAACATCCGAGCTTGAAGGCAGTCGAGAAAGCGATTGGGGATAGGAAAATCGTGCGGACGTGGCCGATGCGGGGTACGCTGCATTTTCTGGCTGCCGAAGATGTGCACTGGATACTCAAACTCCTGGCGCCACGGGCCACGCAGGTCGCCAAGAGCCGGCGGATAAACCAGTTGGGGCTGACCGATGCGGTGGTGGACGAGGCCGAAAAAGCGCTGCGGGCCGTGCTGAAAGGCGGTAAAAGCATTCAGCGCAACCACGTCGCTTCGCTGCTAGCTGCCAAAGTCAAAGGTCTCAAGATAGACAATCAGCACACGCAGCACCTCATGCGGAACTTCGGCGAGCGCGGCATCATCTGCTTCGGCCCGCACGAAGGCAAACAGCCCACGTTTGTGCTACTGGATGAATGGGTCAAGCCGGGGCCGAAGAAGGACCGTGACGAAGCCCTGAAAGAACTGGCGCTCCGCTATTTCACCAGTCACGGTCCGGCTACCCTGAAAGACTTCGCTGGCTGGGGTTTTATGACCATGCGTGACGCGAAAAATGCCCTAGAACTGGCTAGGCTAGAGCTGCAAGAGACAGTAGTATCCGACACTGCTTACTACCGTGCGCCCACCCTAGGGCCTGTAGATGTGTCAAGCGCGTTCCTGCTGCCCGGATTCGATGAATATCTGCTAGGGTACAAAGACCGCTCAGCTGTTCTCGCCCCCGAACACGCCGGCAAAATCGTCCCTGGCGGCAACGGCATGTTCCTCCCTACATTGGTGCGGAACGGCCAGGTCATTGGTACCTGGAAACGGTACGTAAAAAGGTCTGGCGTGAGTATAGACTACCTGCCTTTCGAAGTGAAGCGTTTTGATGAAGGGCTTTTCATGCCAGCCGCAGAGCGGTACCAGAACTTCCTGAGTACTTAGTTATTGCGGGAGCGCAGCGGCAAGCGGATGCTATGGATGATGCCGTGGCGCGGATTGCGCACGATTGCGGCCTCTTGTTTCCCGGCGGCGATGACCATGCCTGCGGTCAGCTCTTCGAGTTCGGTTATGGTTAGGCTGTCGACTTCACGTATCCGCTCCGGCGTGAGTTCGGGGAGTATCGTCGTGCCGTTCAGTTTAGCCGAGCCGAGGCTCGGGCCGCCAGACCGCCCGGCAAAGACTATGCCTTGCAGCCGGTCCGTCCGGGGAGCCTGTTTCTTGAGTGCCGGGCGTGCCTTGTCGACGAAAAATAGCGTCTCCGGGCGGCGTACCAGTATGCCTTGTATGGGGTCGTTCAGTGTCATGCTTTGTTCGCTCCTTTCGTGCGTTTCGTGGCCTTCGCTTCATGGATAAGCACGCTTGGGTAGTAGTAGTTCATGCCTAGGAAACCGGCCGAGTCGTCGACGCTGAACTGCAACCGGTCGTCGATGAGTCGGGCGCACGGGATTTCGTGCGGCGAGGCCATGTCGGCCAACAGCAGATTCCAGGTGCCGATTTCGACCAGGGGTACGCCTTGTAGGTAGGCGGCGGCGACCAATTGTGCGCTAGTGTTGAGTGTGAAAAATGACTTGTCTTTGGCCGGGTATTTCTGTAGAAAATCCTGGACGTCTTCGACGTGTTGGCGGCCGGCGGGATTCTGTACGACGGCACAGCGCCAAGCCTGGTTCGGTTTGACCCTGAGGTCTTTGTAGCTCTGTATGTCTACGGTCGGCGCCGGAATGTGCTGCATGGCTTTCAGCAAGGTGCGCTGCGGTGGTATGAGGACGATTTCCATGCCCGGCTCCATGATGTCCTGGTGTTCGGTCACGAAATCGAGTGCGGCTGCGAGTTTCGGCTGCAGGACGCCGAACTTCGGTATGTCTACGCCCACTGCCGCCCAGCATTTCTGGAGCTTTTTGTGGCAGCTAGTGGCCGAAAGCGGCGCCTGTTCGGAGACGGCGGTGGCGGGAGCTTTCATAATCAGCGCGCGTTCGTCGTACAGCGCCGAGAGACGCTTCAACTGACGGATGATATCCTGGTCGATGGCGTTCAAACGGACTAAATCGTTATATAACATGGTTTCCTCTTGCCGAGTGCTCCGAACCTCTGTAAGTACTAAAATAGTATAATACATATGTAACAGAGTCAATAAGATTATATAGCATTTGGCTTACGCTTTATGCCCCTCCTCCAGCCCCCTTCCGGCCATGAGCGTAGCGAACAAGGCGACCGCCATACTTCAGGGAATAGGAAACTACTGAGCGTAGCGAACAAGGCGACCGCCATACTTCAGGGAATAGGAAACTACTGAGCGCAGCGCACGAGGCGATAGCCGAGCTTCAGGGGGAGGGGAACCTATCTCGAAGTGAATTCGAGATAGGTTCGGGAGGGGCGAGCCCCTCCCTTAGACTACAGCAAGCCCCTCCCTGATAGATAGAGCTCGACATGCCTGTCGAGCTCGGGGTATACTAAGCATATGAAGTTCATCATGGAGGGGCCGGAGGCTGCCGCAAAGGCGGTCGCCGCACAACTTATCACCGCTGTCAAAGCGACAAAACCGACCATCTGGCTGGTGTGCGGAGGTTCGAATATACCGACCGAGGTCGAAATCATGAATCAGCTGCGCGAGGCGGCGCCGGACAGCTTGGGGAGCCTGCTTATTTTGCCGATGGACGAGCGATATGGCCCGCCCGGCCACGCCGACAGCAACTACAAGCAGCTGCAAGACGCTGGGTTCGACCCAGGCAAGGCACTGTGGATGGACGTGCTGGAACGTAACTTGCCCCTGCCCGAGACCGTCGATTACTACGGCGGTCTGGTGGAAGCGGCGTTCGCTTCCGCACAGGTTGTCGTTGGCCTCTTCGGCCTCGGCACCGATGGCCACACGGCCGGCGTACTGCCTGGCAGCCCGGCGGTGACAGAAGCAGCCACTACCGTGGTCGGGTACGATTCCCCGCCATTCGTCCGTCTGACGCTTACGCCTGGCCAGCTCGTCAAGACCACGGCTGCGTTCGTGTTGGCGTATGGCGAAGCCAAAAAAGAGCCGCTGGAACGGCTCCGGGCTAACCAAGAAGACTTGCAGCAGCTTCCTTCCAAGCTACTCTACGACATCCCCGAAGTCTCCGTCTATAACGACCAGCTGGGAACAGAATGAAAAAGTTTATAGTTGATAGTTTACAGTTTGTAGTTAGCACGGGTGAACTAGCAACTAACAACTATAAACTATTTACTACAACCGGAGGTCGTGTATGAAAATAGCTATTCAGGGCTTGGGGCGCATGGGCATGCAGATAGCCCGCAAACTGGCCGAAAGCGGCGAGCATACGGTCATCGCGCATAACCGCAGTCATGAGCCTATCGACGAAGCTGTGGGCTATGGCGCGGTCAGGGCATACGAAAAGCAAGACGTGCTGGACGCGTTCGGGGGTGACCAGGTCGTGCTGTGGATAATGCTCCCCGCCGAAATCGTCGATGCCCAGGTCGACGAGTGGCTTACGCTGCTGCCGAAAGGCTCCATCATCATCGATGGCGGTAACTCCGACTTCCGGAGTACTAAAAAACTGAACGAAACGGTAACGGCTGCCGGTATGCAGCTGCTCGATGCCGGTGTTTCGGGCGGAGTCTGGGGCTACCAAAACGGTTTTCCTATAATGTGCGGCGGCGACAGCGTCGAGGCATTCGCGGTACTTGAACCGGCCCTCAAGACGTTGGTGCAGCCGGGCGGTATGTACTACCACTTCGGCCCAAGCGGTGCGGGCCACTACGTCAAGATGGTGCACAACGCCATAGAGTACGGCATGATGCAGTCGCTCGGCGAAGGCTTCCGTATGCTGCACGACGGCCCATACCAAGGCTTGGATTTGGCACAGGCGGCCGACCTCTGGCAACACCACAGTGTCATTACCAGCTGGCTAACCGAACTCAGCCGCGATGCGTTTGCAGAAAACCCCGAACTGGAAGGTATTTCCGGGTATGTGGCCGAAAGCGGCGAAGCCCGCTGGACACTGGAGGTTGCTAAAGACAGGGGCATTACCCTGCCCTCTATACAGGCGGCGTTCGATGTTCGCGTGGCGAGTCAAAACGGCGAAACCAATTTCGCCACCAAAGTCGTCGCCGCCCAGCGCAACAAATTCGGCGGACACAACCTGAATGGCGAAGGCGCAGCCAAGTAACCGATGGAACAGCTTACGCGGCCGCTCGTCCTGACTATCTTCGGCATCACCGGTGACCTTGCCCAGCGCTACATTCTGCCGGCGCTCTATGAACTCGCCGCCGTCCATGTGCTACCAGAGCAACTCCGGATAGTCGGGGTTAGCCGCCGAGACATTACGAAGGACGAAGTATATGGTCAGCTACAGGAGTTCGTAAAGTCCGAAGGCTTTGACGAAGGCGTCAAACAGCGGTTGCTCGAGGCGACCGAAATGCGCCAGATGGACCTCGAGAGTGCCGCCGACTACACCACGCTGCTCGAGCACCTCCACGAAGTTGAGCGTGAGTTCGGCGGTGATGTGAGCCGGCTGTACTATCTGTCTATCCCGGCCCAGTCGTTCGCCGGCGTCGTCCATCTGCTCGGCCAGACCGGCCACAACGAACCGTCGCACGAAGGCGCGCAGTTACCACGGTTGCTTATAGAAAAGCCGTTCGGCTATGACCTGGCATCGGCCGAAGAGCTTATAAACGCCGTCAAAGAACACTTCAGCGAAGCCCAGGCTTATCGCATAGACCACTACTTGGCAAAGGAGACGGCGCAAAATATCCTGACCTTTCGGTTTAAAAACCCGTTGTTCGACGCCGTGTGGGATAACCAGCACATCGAAAGCATAGAAATAGCTGCACGCGAACAGCTAGACATAGAAGGCCGCGCAAACTTCTACGAACAGACCGGCGCACTCCGGGACCTTATACAGAGCCACCTCATGCAGCTGCTGGCGATAACGACCATGCAGAAGCCGGCCGCTATGGATAGCGACAGCATACATGCCGCCAAGCTGGAGCTGCTCAAGCTGGTAGAGCCGGCCGACCCGGCCCAAGCGGTCCGGGGACAGTACGAGGGTTACCGCACCGAGGTCGAACACCCGGAATCACCTGTCGAAACCTTTGCACGTGTACGCTTGAATATCGGTGGCAAATGGGCGGGCGTGCCGGTCACGCTCGAAACCGGCAAAGCGCTCCAGGCCAAGCGCACGGAGATTACCGTCTGCTTCAAACCTACAGAGGATGACCTGCGGAACAAGCTCCTGTTCCGCATACAGCCGGCCGAAGGTATTACACTCCAACTCCAGGCCAAACGCCCTGGCATAGATAACACCACCGAGACTGTCGATATGGATTTTGACTACGTCGACTCATTCGATGAACGGCAGCCGGGGGCGTACGAACGGGTCATCGTGGACGCCATCCGTGGCGACCAAACTTTGTTCGCGAGTAGCGCGGAGGTGTTAGCTTCGTGGCACATCATCGCTCCAGTGCTTCAAAAGTGGTCTGAAAGTGGCGAAGACCTCCTTACCTACGCCAAAGGCACCCCTGGCCCCAGGTAACCTCTGCAATGAGCGGAGCGAACAAGGTGAAAGCCGAACTTCAGGGGATGGGAGCTTTCTTTTGCATTCATTTCAAAAGAAAGTGGGAGGGGTGAGCCCCTCCCTTTAGCGTTCGGCATTCCGCCGAACGCGGCATAAAATAGTTGTGCTTACATCGGCAGTTCGTATATACTGAGGACAAACCGTAAGCAGAGACAAAAGGTAGCATGAAAATACTGATGCTCGGGTGGGAATTGCCGCCGCATAACAGCGGCGGGTTGGGCGTCGCTTGCTATGGCTTGTGCCGGGCTTTGGCACACCGTGGCGTCGACATCGAGTTCGTGGTGCCCTATCACGAGCAGCATGACATCGACTTTATGAAGATTACGCCGGCGCACCAACAGGGCGCCAAAGTGGTGCTGGAAAGCGGCGGCGCCTACGACAGCCGCCTGTACATCCACCCCGATGGCCGCGAGGAGCGCTTGGACATCTACGGCCAGGTCAAGGCGTACGAGCATGCGGTGGCCCGCTTGGCGACCGAAACCGAGTTCGATATTATCCACGCTCACGACTGGCTAACCTTCCGCGCCGGTTTGCGCGCCAAAATGTCATCCGGTGCTCCGCTTATCCTGCATGTCCACTCCATAGAACGTGACCGCGCTGGCGGCACGCCCGGCAACCCGCTGGTGCGCGATATCGAAGAGACCGTTATGATGATGGCCGATGGTATCTGTGCTGTCAGTCAACTGACGAAAGACGCCATCGTAGCCGATTATGGCATCCCGGCCGACAAGATTCACGTCATTCACAACCACTTGAACGACCTGCCCGAAGCGCATGCAAGCGACGACACGATGTACCCATACATCGCCGCCATGCGCGGCCAGGGCTACAAGGTCGTGACGAACGTCGGCCGCCTGACGGTGCAAAAGGGGCTGCCGAACCTGCTGCGCGCTGCCCGCATCGTTGTCGACCACGAGCCCAAGACACTGTTCCTTATTGTCGGCGGCGGTGACATGCTTCACGAGCTTATCCAGCTTTCGGCAGATTTAGGCCTCAGCAAAAACGTTCTCTTTACCGGCTTCCAGCGCGGCCAGGCTTGGCGCGATGCGTTCGCACTGGCCGACCTGTTCGTCATGCCATCGGTTTCGGAACCGTTCGGCCTGACACCACTGGAGAGCATCGGCTTCGGCACGCCGGCGCTCATAAGCAAACAATCGGGCGTGAGCGAAGTGCTGCAGAACGCGCTGAAGGTCGACTTCTGGGATATCACTAAGATGGCCGACCAGATTACGTCCGTCATACAGAACCCTGCGCTGCCTGAAACGCTGCAGCACAATGCCATCCGCGAGCTGCGGGGTATGCATTGGGGGCAGTCGGCCGAAAAGGTCACGAACCTGTATCAGCAGTACGCCGCCGGAGTCACGACATGAGTAGCGGTAATAAGAAAAAAGTAATAAGTAATAAGGGGCAAGCTTCGCTTGCTGCAGTCAAAACCCTTTTTACCTTTTACCTTTTACCTTTTACCTTTGGAACGGAGTTTCAATATGTCTAAAAAGGCCATCGTCCTCTACCTCCACGTCCACCAGCCATACCGCGTGCGCAACTACACCATCCTCGATGCCGGCCACCGGCACGACTACTTCGATGCGCCCTACGAAGACCGCACCAGCAACGAACGTATTATCCACAAAGTGGCCGAAAAGTCGTACCTGCCGACCAACAAAGTGCTGCTGGAGCTGCTGCACAAACACCCCGAGTTCAAACTCAGCATGTCCATAACCGGTACCATCCTCGACCAGCTGGAGCAGTGGTCGCCCGAAGCGCTTCGGTCGTTCCAGGAACTCGTTCAGACCGGCCGGGTCGAAATCGTCGCCGAAACGTATCACCACAGCCTGGCGTTTTTCTACTCCCGCCAGGAGTTCGAAGCCCAGGTACAGATGCACCGTGAAAAGGTTCAGCAGCTCTTCGGTGTTACGCCGACAGCTTTCCGCAACACCGAGCTGTCGTATAACAACGATGTCGCATACTGGGCCGACAAAGCCGGCTACAAAGTCGTCTTGAGCGAGGGCTGGGACCCGATACTTAAATGGCGCAGTCCGAACTATGTCTACCGTCCTAGCTATACCGAAAACATCAAGCTGCTCATGAAGAACTACAAGCTCAGCGATGATGTCGCGTTCCGCTTTGGCAATCACGCTTGGAGCGAGTGGCCGCTGACTGCCGACAAGTACACTCACTGGCTCAGCGAGACGGGCGATGCGACTAACTTCAACCTGTTCATGGATTACGAAACCTTCGGTGAGCATCAGTGGGACGAATCGGGTATTTTCGATTTCCTCCGGCACCTGCCCGGTGAATGGCTCAAGGGCCATGACCATACGTTCATGACGGTCAGTGAAGCTGCCGACGCGTTCGAACCCGTCGATACCGTCGATACGCCATACACGGTCACCTGGGCCGACACCGAACGCGACCTGTCTGCGTGGCTGGGCAACAGCATGCAAGATTCCTCCATCCATGCCCTGTACGAACTCGAAGACGCCGTGAAAGGTTCCGGCGACCTGGCGCTGATAGAAGATTGGCGCCGGCTGACTACCAGTGACCACTTCTACTACATGTGTACCAAATGGTGGAGCGACGGTGACATCCACGCCTACTTCAGCCCGTACGAAACACCGTACGAAGCGTTTGTGGCGTTCATGAATGCCTGGCATGACCTGCAGTTCCGCCTTGTCGAAAAAGGAGCAACCGTATGACGTATGACGTATCCCGTATAACGTATGAAGAAGCACCCCGAAATACGAAATACTTTATACGGTATACTGTGAAATCGGAGATTTCACATGGGTAGGCCAGTTATCTTAGGTAACGGTAGTCTGACGGTGGGCCTGAACGAACAGGGCCTGGTGCATGATTTCTACTACCCATACGTCGGGCTCGATAACCTGACGACCGCCCGCAGCACCGACCACAAAATAGGTGTGCATGTCGACGGCAGGTTCTCGTGGATCGACGATGGAACGTGGAACGTGTCCGTGGAGTTCGAGCAGGACGCACTGGTCAGCAATGTCACCATGCAGCACGACGACCTACGGTTGCGGCTGCATTTCAGCGACTTTGTCGACCACACGCTGAACGTCTTTTGCCGCCGGGTAACCGTGCAGAACCTGGCGGACCACGAGCGGACTGTCCGGCTGTTTTTCCACCAGGTTTTCCAGATTTCGCGTGGCGGCCGGGGTGATACAGCCCTGTTCGTACCGGAAGCGAACTACCTGTTGGACTATAAAGGGCGCTGCGCACTGCTCATTTTCGGCCAGGCGGGCAACCATAACGCCCTCTTCGACCAGTACTGCGTCGGTAACTACGGCATAGAGGGCAAGGAAGGCACCTGGCGCGATGCCGAAGACGGCGAGCTGAGCGGCAACCCGGTAGAGCATGGTGGCGTCGATTCGGTTTTGCGACTGACGCTGGAGCTGGGCGGCAACGAAGGCCAAACGGCCGACTACTGGGTCATAGCGGCCGATTCTCAATTCTCGGCCGAGAAGGTCCACCGCAAGCTGCTGACCGACGGGCTGCAGGACCGGCTCGACAAAACGCGCAAACATTGGTACGAATGGCTCGACATCGCTCGGGACGAAATGGGCGGCATGAATGAGGGCGAACGGGCCATGATAAAGAAATCGCTCATGGTCATAAAGGCACATACCGATAAGCGCGGCGGCATTATCGCCAGCTGCGATTCGTCTATTTATAACTATGGCCGCGACTACTACAGCTACGTCTGGCCACGCGACGGCGCCTACGCCATGTGGCCGCTCATACGGCTCGGCTACACCGAGGAACCAAGGAAATTCTTCGAATTCTGCCGCGATATACTCCACCCCGACGGTTACCTGCTGCACAAATACCAGCCCGACCGCGCCATCGGCAGCACCTGGCATCCGCTGGTGCACGGCAAGCACGCAGAACTGGCGATACAGGAAGACGAAACGGCCATTGTGCTCTACATGCTCGGCGAGTATTTCGAGGAAAGCAAAGACAGAGACTATGTCAGCAGCTTGTACGTGACTCTGGTGCAACCGGCAGCGAACTTTTTAGCGGGGTTCCGTGACGAGCAGACAGGTCTGCCCCATGCCAGCTACGACCTCTGGGAAGAAAAATTCGCGACGCATACCTACACTGTTTCTGTGACCTATCAGGCGCTGCTGACGGCCGCCCAGTTCGCTGACCTGTTCGAGTACCCTGACGATGCGGTGGCCTGGCGCGCGGCTGCCGGCGAAATCGCCAAGGGCGTCCAAATACTGTTCGACCCCGGTCGCGGTACGCTCCGCAAGGGCTTTTTGCTGCAAGATGACGGCTCACTCCAGTTCGACAACACACTGGATGTTTCCAGCCTGTTCGCCGTCTCTACGTTCGGGCCCAAGGAATTCGGCAAGGAGCAACTGCTGAGCACGGTGGCCGCTATAGAGTCGACACTGCTCGAGCAGTCGCCGTCGGGCGGTTCGCCGCGCTACGAGCACGATACGTATTTTGCCGGTCAATCCACCTACACGGGCAATCCGTGGTTCGTAACGACGCTATGGATAGCGCAGTACTACATACAACACGGCAACAGAGAACGCGGCAAACAGCTTATAGACTGGACGATTGCGCATGCCTTGCCAAGCGGTGTCCTGAGTGAGCAGGTAGACCCCGGAACCGGCGCACCGTTGTCTGTGGCGCCACTTGTGTGGAGTCATGCGGAGCTTATCAATACGCTGCTTGACCTGCACATCGAACAGTAGCGTAGAACGACGAATGAAGAAAGACGAAGATGGATGTGCCTCTTCGTTCTTCATTCATCGTTCTACGTTCGGAGGCGACATCTAAAAATTCCAGCACGACGGCCGGAATCTCTAATACACC
The DNA here is from genome assembly GCA_964513385.1 of uncultured Candidatus Saccharibacteria bacterium. Lineage (GTDB taxonomy): Bacteria > Patescibacteriota > Saccharimonadia > Saccharimonadales > UBA4665 > JBDHUJ01. The sequence goes on from CAZEMC010000007.1 coordinate 77,271, forward strand.
AAAATACAGAACCTAGTGTTTTCGGGGCTTGACTTCGTTGCGGCCAAGATTTTTCTTGGTCTCTACGAACAGCACGTGCTTGCGCAGCTTGGGGCTGTACTTTTTCAAACTCAACTTTTCGGTTGTGTTCTGCGTGTTCTTGCTTGTGTAGTAAATGCGCTCGCCGGACTCTTCGCTTACGAGCCCGACTAGTTTGCGCTTGTCACCTTTTTTCGCCATATCCCAAGTAGTCTAACAGATGCGGAAGGTTTTGTAAACAGTTTTCAGACTAAAATACAAAAATACCGACTGATCAGGTCGGTAAATTTGTACTTCTTGCAAGAAGAGATGAGATGCATAGATGTTCGCTTATTTTTTCACGTTCATCTACTTTTGTAAGTGTTCGTTTTTTCCGTACTCTTACTACTCAGATAGTATCAAGCCGCTTATGCTTTGTCAACAGGTTTTTCCGGAACGACCACCCAACAGATAATGTATGCCAGAAATGCAGGAAAGAAACCGAAGAGGAGCAGCGCCACTGCTATAAGCCGTACGACGACAGGGTCGATGGCGAAGTATTCCGCTACCCCGCCACATACGCCGGCAATCATTTTGTTTGTCGTAGAACGATATAAGCGCTTGGGTTCTTGTTGTGTCATACCTTTAGTATACGCTCTTTCGTAAATGAACTCATTTCAAAACTCGCTTCCTAGGCTGAAACTTGCAGATTGTGGGCTGGAGTGTTTGGAGCGGGAGGAAGCGTAACGGTGTTTACGGTGACGAGTGCTCCGGGCGCTCTGGCCTGCAAGGCTGCGGGTTTTAGGCGGAATGGAGTTTTGAAATGAGTTCAATAAAAAACCTAGCCATTTCCGGCTAGGTTCGGTATTCTGTGGAGCCACGACTGAGACTTGAACTCAGGACCCCTTCCTTACCATGGAAGTGCTCTACCACTGAGCTATCGCGGCGCTTGGTGCAGGGTGTAGGATTCGAACCTACGAACTCGGAGAGGGCAGATTTACAGTCTGCTGTGTTTGACCGCTTCACTAACCCTGCATTTAAATATTCTGGAGCCGCCTGTCGGATTCGAACCGACGACCCGATGCTTACAAAGCAACTGCTCTGGCCAACTGAGCTAAGGCGGCACTACTGATTCTTCATGTATTTATTGCGTCGCCATATTCTCCCATTCCCCTTATTCAGGTTACGAAAATTGGCAGTTAGCGCATGACAATTGGGGCATATTAGACGTAAGTTTTCCTCTACGTTATTATTGGGATTGCCATCTACATGGTCGATTTCTAGTGGCACTCGGCCTGTAGTAATGTTGACTTCGTTCCAGCCGCATTGCGAACATCGCTCTCCATATTTCTGCGCGATGTACCTTCGTACATGTCCTGATACTCCTTGAGCACGAATACCCATGCCGCCACTTACCTTGCCTTGCTTCCAGAGCGCGATGAATTGCTTATACTGGAATTCGTGCTGACATACGTAACGGCAATAGATTGCTGCCTTGCGTTTGACCGGAGCTCCACAATTTTGACATGGCTTCACGATTGCAATTATATACCAAATTTTCAACGTTCTGTCTAAACCAGCCTACAGATAAAGAGTGTACCAAAACAGGGGTAAAAACTCAAGTCATTATCCTGTTATACTGCTTGTATGGATAAGATTTTTCGTCTCCAGCCCTGGACGCCACAATTAAGACATACCGCAGAGGATGTTATAGGGCGTATCCATGGAGCCATACCTGAATGCGAAGTGCTGTTTATGGGGGCGGCTGCGCTAGGGTTGCCAGGTAAAAACGATATCGACCTTGATATACTATGCGACGTTTCTGACATCGACCGCTACACAGAACTACTCACTCCTATACTCGGTGAGCCGAAAGATAACAAAGACTCTCTGACCACGTGGGAATGTGCCCAAGACGGGTACGAAATAGATGCGATACTTTCCGACCCCAGGACATCTCACGTCCCTCGGCAACGTGCTGTTTTCGAAAAACTGAAGTCTGACCCAGCATCGCAAGCGATATATTTACGGCTCAAGCAGGAGTGCGACGGCCTACCCTATGAAGTGTATGAACGGCGGAAGAAGGAATTCTTTACTATGTTACTTACCGGTGGTTAGATGACCACTTTGCGGGGGCGGAGGATGCGGCGCGGGTGACCGGCCGGGACGATGAGTTTTTTGAGTTTTTCGTCTATCATGTCGGCTTCTTTTTCCATGCCGCGCTCTTCATAGGCCTTTTGCAACAAGCTGTAGGTTTCTTTGTTCGGTTCGAGTTCGACGGCACGTTCCAGGGCTTTGAACATCAGTTTTTCGTTGCCGAGTTTTTCGTTCACCTTGGCGTAAGCAATGTGGCGGGCGGCAAGTGATTCCTCAAGACGCAAGGCTTGTTCGAAGGCGATGCCGGCCTTTTCGTAGTTTTCGGTTTCGTAATAAATAAGCCCTAAGTTATGCAAACTTGAGGGCGTGGCTTCGATGGAACTGGCGATTTCGAAACAATCTATAGCGTCGCGGTATTCTTTCTGTTTGGCGTAGAGTATACCCAGACGGTTATAAGCAGCAGCGTTCTTTTCATCGATTTTCAGGATGGTCAGAAGCGCCTTCTCGGCGCGCAAGAAGCGGTTTTCGCGCATGCCCTGGTGTGCGATGTCCCAGAGCTTGCCTATGCGGTCACCGACTTTGCGGGAGACGTCCGCGAATTCATCGGCGTGGAGCTTCACATTTATCAAACTTAAAACGCCAAAGGCGCCAACCACAATAAGTCCATACATCGGTACCCTTCAGTATAGCATAGGCAGAACGGTGTACGAAGGGCTGACCGAAACATGCGCAATGAACCGAAGATAGAGGCACGGCTTTGCTATATAATGAGGCTTATGAAGAAGCCTGTCGTCATCGCAGCAGCGGTCGTCACCGGATTAGTGGTACTTGGCATGTATCTATACCTCTTCCCGGCGCCCTGGAAACCTGCTTTCTTGCGGAACCCTGTGGAACGGCAGGTTCAGACGCAACTCAACGCGTCACATGACCCGGTGTACTTACCGGGAACTGGACAGACGGCCACTGCGGGCGGCATGACCTACCACAACAGGTTCACGACCTACAGCACTTGGCAAGACGCCTACTACGTGCAGGCGATTCTGAAGGGATTTTACTATCAGGTGTCGCCGCGTTCGGTAATAAGCACGGGTAACGACGGGCCCGAAGCGTCCATCGTCGACTTCTTGAACAACGTCAAAAATGGCAAGGTGTGCATCGCTACGGACAGGCAGGTTACCGACTGTTCCTTCACGGAAGCGGGGCTTGGCGAGCGGAAGTTTAAGGCTTACGGGATAGATGGCTATACGCTTGTGGCGGAGATTACCCAGGCCAACTACAGTTTCTCGGGCAAAGCGAGCCTGAGGACTTTCAACGATAGCGAAACGAAGCAAGTAGAGCAGATGCTGACCGATGCATCGCCGGTTCCGCTCGCCGAAGCCCGCAAATCGCAGTTCGCCTACAATATCTAGTACTGCCTGCTACCGCGGTTTACTTACGCTATAGTCGGTATTAAATAATACCTCACCCGATTGTAGAAGTGAGCCAAATACTAGGGCTGCCTGAAGTTCTGGAGTCATTGGGGTTTGAAGCCGATATCTCGTCATAATTATAAGTATCCTGCCAAATGTCGGGGGTGTCAACTGCTACAAAGACAGCATCAGGTCGGTGAGGACTAGTTTGGTATTGCCGTTTTTTTCGAGGGCGTCTTGGGCGGTCACGCCGGCTTGTAACACGGATTGCCAGCGCGGCAGGGTGGCTGGGTTTTGGGCGGCGGCTCGTTCCAGGCTTACGGTGGCGACGCGCACCAGGTTATCGACGAACGCATTAGCAGCCTCTTTGTCTTTGGCCATGGCGTCGACGTGCAGCAACCGGTCGTAGGTGTTGCCCGCTAGGACGGCTCGCACCGTGTCTATATCGGCGTTGCTTTCACCGCTCAGTATCGCTTCCATTTGGCGGATTGAGCCTTCGGTCATCAAGTGGGCGCGTTCTATATCTGTCGGCGCGTAGCCTTTTACGACGAACCAGCCAGCGATTTGCCGCTTGCTTGGCGTTGTTACGGCCAACTCGGTTGTCCGTGAACGGATGGTAGCGAGCAGGCGTTTCGAATCATGCGAGACTAGCACGAGGACACTGCCCTGCGGTGGTTCTTCGAGCGTTTTTAGAAGCGCGTTCTGAGCTTCGGTAGAAAGCGTGTCGGCGTCGTCTAGTACTACGACGCGTTTTACCACCGCATTGCCGGGCACCGTCAGTGCGAAGAAGCTTTGCAGCCCACGAACAGACTCTATGGGTATGGTTCCCTTTTCTGGTGCCAGAAGTCGGAAGTACTGCTCATTCTCGAGGTTTTTGCTGCCAAGCAGTTCTTTGGCGAGCACGTTCGCGATGGTGCTGAGGCCTATTCCCCGCTGCCCTGTCAGCAGTACCGCATGTGCAGGCTTGTCCAGAAATGCCTGTAGCGATGTTCTCGCATCCTTGCTCAGGAGCAGTTCATCGAACATGACTCACCTCGTTGTCATGCTGAACTTGTTTCAGCACCCATGCGTTCATATGAGCGTCCGTGCTACCGTATGGGTCCTGAAACAAGTTCAGGATGACAAGACCACGACTCACTTTAGAAGCTCCTGGAATTCCGGGGGGATGGGAGCGTGGAAGACCTTGCGTTCACTATTCGCCGGCACGGTTATCTCTAGCTCTTCGGCGTGCAAATAGAGCCTGTCGGCTTCTTTGCCATTGTACATATGGTCGCCGACGATGGGATGGCCAAGGTGGTTCAAGTGGACGCGTAGCTGGTGAGTGCGGCCAGTGGTAGGTTTGAGTTCGAGCAATGAGTACTTGTCGTTCTGTGCAATGACTTTATAGTGCGTTACGGCGCTTTTGCCCTGAGCGCCGACGCGAAAGGTAGCTGGGGCTCGAGGGTTTCGTTCTATGGGCATATCTATGACTGCCTCTGGTGGGTTCAAATGCCCTGTGACTACTGCGGCGTAGGTCTTTTTGGTTTTACGCTGGGCGAACTGCTTTTGCAGCCACGCGAGGGCTTTCGGTGTCTTGGCACATATCATCACACCAGATGTAGCGCGGTCTAGACGGTGGACAATTCCTGCACGGTTGTTCAGGCTGTTTTTATCCTGGTCGAGCAGCACCTCGTCTTGTATACGGCCGTGGAGCCAGGTGGCAACACTTGGTTCGGGGTTGAAGGCGCCTTTGCTGTGTGTCAGTAGCCCGACCGGCTTTACGATGACCACGCAGTCATCGTCTTCGTACAGAATAGGCAGTTCAATACCGGGGATGGTAAATGCTTCGGGATCGTAATCCACGACAACTTCGTCTGAAATGCGGATTTTAGTACCAGCCTTAGTAGCGACTTCGCCGTTTATGGTAACCTTCCCTTCGTCTATCAGCCGCACAGCAAACGACCGGCTCAGCGTCGGCAGCAAACTAACCACCCGCTGGTCCAACCGTTCGCCTCTACTTAGTTCTATATTGCTCACAATTCTTGTTTATCTAGCTCGCTTAGCTCATCAATTTTATAAAGAAACACCGTATCTCCATCTTCATTCACACTTATGGTGCTATCACCTGAAACTTGCTGATTCCCAGACTTTTCGCGAGCTTGAACGAAATGACCTCTACGCCCCTGTATTAAATCAGTAAAATACTTTTCTATGGCATCCACACTTTCGACATAATCTTCTGCATAGAGATAATACAGACCATTCGTGAGCCTCAGCTTCCATAAAAATGCATCCGGTGAAAGCATTTGAAACAACTTCACGTCAACCAGCACACTCTCACCTATTTCAAATTGATTTAGGCAATCTACGAGATCCTTTGTTCCGTACGCATATGTTTGTGCAATCATATTTTCAGGCTCTCAGGCTCTCAGGCTCTCAGGCTCTCAGGCCGACGGCTTTTTGGACTTTAAGGAGAGTTGCGTTGGCGACTTCGTTCATTTTGGCTTCGTCGGCGGCGAGTTTGGCCATAAGTTCAGCTTCGTTCACTTGATTCAGGCGTTGTTGGAAGTCTGTCAGGAATGCCTGCACCGCTTCGGCGACAGCAGTCTTAAGCGGGCCATATTGCTCCTGGCCGACGTATTCGGCTACGACGTCGGGGTATGGCCGGTCGGTCAACAGCGCGAGTATTTGCAGCAGGTTACGTATGCCTGGTTGGTCCTGCGCGCTCGGGTCTATTTTGCCGAAGCTATCGGTTGCGGCACTTTTAATCTTCTTTGCGGCTTCTTCCGGCTTATCACCCAGGAATAGTACACTTTTACCACTGTCGTCGCTTTTACTCATTTTCTTAGACGGGTCTTGGAGGTCTTTAATCCTGAGCCCTTGCTCATTACCAAAGAATGCATGTTGCGCCTTCATGGTTTCGGGGACAACAAACAACTCTCCGAACTTATTATTCAACCGCTCGGCAATGGCACGCGTATATTCTATGTGTTGCCTCTGGTCGTCACCAACAGGTACATACGTGGCGCCATACAGCAGGATATCCGCCGCCATAAGGGGAGGATAGTTAAATTGCCCTACGCCGATATGCTCAGAGCCAAGCCTAGCCGACTTGTCCTTGAATTCGGTCATGCGGCTTAACTCTCCAAAACCCGTAAAACAGTCCAGTATCCACGCAAGCTCGCTGTGGGCAGGGATGTAGCTTTGGCGGTAGATGTGGATGTTCGGGTGGTCGAGCGGCAAACCGGCAGCCACGAAGAGCTTTAGGTTGTGCAGAATCTGAGCTTGCAGCTGCGAGTGGTCTATGGGTGTCGTAAAGCTGTGCAGGTCGGGCACGAACAGGTTTATGTGGTAGTCGTCGGCATGGCTTTTGGCCATGTCTATCAGCGGCAGCAGCGCGCCGAAGTAGTTGCCGATATGCAGGTCGTTATTCGCCCGAAGGCCAGTCAAAATTACAGGTTTACTCATATAGTTCATAGTATACCTTTTCTTCCTTTTGTTGTCTGCTGCTACACAATGCGCCCATCGACGACGCGCGGATCGACGCCAGCTTCTGCAAGCATGTGACGTACAACCGTTACATCTTCGGGCGGATAGAAACCCTGTACGGCACGAAACACGTGGAAATTTAGCCCGCCCTCAAAGCCGATATCTTGTACCGGGTATTCCTCGGGCTCTTTGTACGCCACTCCTCCGTGCTCGTCACAATGCGTAGGGATGACCCGTATTCGTTGTACGCGGGCGGCATCTAGGATGTGTCGCGGCAACCCCCTTCTGTGCTTCGAGGCTTGCCTATCCTGCGTATATGTCACTAACGTGCGCGTACATTCCTGGCCGATACAACGGTATATGGCCGTAACATCCGATAGGTTATCGGGGTTATTCAAGATGTTATACTCTTTCATAGTTTCTCCTTATAGTTAAAAGTCCGTCACAGGTTGTTCGTGACGGACTGATCAGTAGTTCCGAGTTAGTTATGAAGTTATAGACACACAGAACAAGCCGCCACGTTTCGTGCGGCTTTGCCAGGACTTGTCCTGTGGGATGTGTCTGTGAGTGTATTTGAATTGCATGATTTACTTTTTACGCGCTAGGCTGTTGGTTCTTGCTCTGGTTCTTTATGAAATTGTATTGCTGCGCCCCATACGCCATCGGCCAATGCGGCTCTTTGTGTCCGCGTTGCCCTCAGCCACTCTTCGTATTGCTTTGCGTAGTCTTCGACTGGGGTTTCGTTTTGGCTTATTTCTCGTTCCATGAGGATCCTTTCTCGGAAGTGATATTAAAAAACCGCCGGGTGGCGGTTTCTTCTCTGGGTTCAATGTAGTTTAGCTTGAGCGCACAGAACAAACCGCCACGGGGGCGTCGTAAAGTACAACCAATAGTTGTTCTGCGTCATGCTTGACATACCGTGTAATATACACCTTTTGTCAAGATGGGGCAATAGTTTACGTAATCCGTGCAGAAAGAGTATAATCCTGGCCCATGGAGCAGTACGAGAGCGCGGCGTGCCAAGCGATAGCACAACCGATTGAAGCGGCCTGGCGAGTAAGTCCATACGAACTGCTGAAACTCAAGACCGTATGGTACTATGCAATTTTGGATCCATATGCCGTTACGGCTGTTTTTGAGCCAGAAACGCGTGACGAGGTATCATGGACGTTCAGTCGGGAGCTCCTGCATGCGGCGCTCACTGCTCAGCAGCTAGGCGTGGTAACTTTAGGGGACGTGCGACTGGCAGCCGGAGGGCTATTTTCTACGGAGGACTTAACCGATAGCGCATGGAAATCTGGGGTGCAGATGCAACTCGTAGCGCAAGATTCCAGCTTGTCTAACGTACTCATACCAAGGCCAGACCTAGAAAGTTTCTTTAAGCAGAGCCAAATTATACTGCCCCTCGGTGCAGAAAGCGCTGTGCTCCTGGAAGAAATCGATGGAGACCTGGCTACCATTCCTGCCGAACAGCCAGATTCAGAACCTCCGTTGGACGGCGACCAATAAGCCGCTGGCTCACTGATTTACGCTAGTTTGCGGAGCTTGGAGACGAAGAAGGCTTCGATGTGGGGGCTGGGTTTTAGGCGGAGGCAGTTTGAGAGTTCGGGGTTGAAGGCTTTGCCGTTCCATTCTTTGACTGTTTCGACTTGGTTGGGGAGTGCGGTGTCGATGGGCTCGATGCTGGCGTCTTCGTTGGTGCGCAAAAGGTAGTCTACAACGGCTTCATTTTCTTCGGGAGCCATGGTGCAGGTGCTGTAGACCAACGTACCGCCAGGTGCAAGTAAGCGCCAGGCTTGGGTGATGATGCGCTTCTGGAGCTGCTGCAAGCGTTTAATGTGCGCGACCGACCACGAATCGAAATCTTTATCGCGGTCGAGCGACATCATGCCTTCGCCGCTACACGGTGCGTCGAGCAGGATTTTCGTGAATTGCATGCCGTCCAGTTTGCGTGAGAGCTGAGTCGCATCGAACAGCGTGTATTCATTTACGTGGACGCCAAGTTGCCGCATATTTGCCTGTAGTTTCGCAAGCCGGGCTCGGGAGTTGTCGTTGGCCCATATTTCGGCCTGTGAGCCAGCAATGTCGCGCAAGTGACTGGTTTTGCCGCCAGGTGCCGCGCAGACATCCAGAATGACGTCGCTCGGCTGCGGGTCGAGCATGAGCACTGGTAGCCAACTAGCCGCGTTCTGTATGTACACTGAACCATCTGAAACTTGCGGCTCGTCACGGATTTCGCTCACCGGCTGCGTGAGTGCGAAGCCCCCGGGGCACCACGCAAACGCATCGCCAAGATACGCAGGCTTTTCGCCCTTTCTCAGCCGAGCGCTCTGTTGTCTCGATACACGCAGTAGTTCCGTGGCTTCATCCTCTGAAACCTGCAGAATCTTGCCGGTGCGCTCTACTAACACAGCTTTCTTGGCCTGCAGTCTCGCGGCTGGGTCTTTTCGTTTCACGCGTCTTATTGTACCGGGACTCGGAACTTAAGGGAATGTCACTTGTACCGGGACACTACTGTCGATGGGTGCATTGCCGTCGCCCAGCTGGCCGTTGTCGTTTTTGCCCCAGCAGTACACCTGGCCGCCGGCGGCGATGGTCGCGACGGAACACGTATTGAACTGCCCGGTGGCGATGTCTGCCATGAAGCGACCGCCCATAGCACCGGTATTCACGACTGCGACAGGGGTGAGCACGCGTGGCGATACCACACCGTTGCCTAACTGGCCATAGTCGTTATTGCCCCAACAATAGACGTTCCCGTCGCCGATAACGCAGGTCTGACGATAACCGGCGGCAACCTTCGAAACTGTCTTACCGCCCAACACGCCGCTGGTATCGACCGCCACGGGTTTATTGGTATCCAGTGCGGTGTTGTTGCCGAGCTGCCCCATTTCGTTGCCGCCCCAGCAGTACACTGCTCCGGCCAGTGTGACGGCGCAGGTATGTTGGTCGCCGGCGCTGATTTGTTTGAACTTCAGGCTGGTCGAGACCGGCTGCGGCAGGCTGTTGTCGGTGTTGGTACCATCTCCCAGCTGGCCACGACCGTTGAATCCCCAGCAGTAGGCTGTGCCGTCATCTGTCAGCGCGCAGGTGTGTGCATAGCCGGCGCTAATGTCGACCCAGTGCTTATTGCCACCGGGGCCGGAGTTTGAAACCTTTGCTGGAGTAAATGAGCTGGCGGTACTACCCGTGCCGAGCTGGCCGTAGTTGTTGCCGCCCCAGCAGAACAGGTCGCCATCTTGCGAGAGGGCGCAGGTGTGCGAGTCGCCGCCATTTACCTTTACTATGACTTCGCCGTTCATCGGTCCGGCGGTCACGACAGCAACCGGGAACGGGTTGTTTGTGGTACCGCTTGCGCCGTTGCCAAGCTGTCCCTGGCTGTTATAACCCCAGCAGTAGACTTTGCCGGTCGAATCGACGACACAGGTGTGGTTGTAACCTGCCGATGTGCCGACGATGACTTTGCCTGCCAGCACGCCAGTGTCATTCACCTGCGTGGGCACACCACTGTTATTGTTGGTACCGTCGCCCAGGCCGCCAAAGTTGTTCTTGCCCCAGCAGTAGCCGCCACCGACGAGCGAGTTGGCGCAGACATGGTAGTTCCCGACATCTATCTGGGCGATGATAACACTCGGTGCTGGAGTTGGGCCGCCTGGCGGTGACGGCGATGGCGGTACCGGTGGTACGTAGCTGAGGTTTTTAACGGGCAGCTTGTAGTACAGTGTCACGTCGCTGTCTGCGCCATGGATAGTTCCCCAGCTCACTTTTACGATGTATGTCGTCGAGATGTACGGTTCGGTCGGGGCCGGTGCGGTGGGGAGAGAAGTTATAAGGACGTGGTAGCAGTACGACTCGGCCGTAAGGGTGCAGCCGGTGGCGTTGTCTTTGGTGTAGTCGCAATCTTTAGTGGCGGAGTCATGGGCTGCTGCGCCAGTTTGGTTGAAGCACGTGTCTCCTGTCGGTAGCCCGTTGTTCGTCCGTAGCCACTCGACCTGGCCTTTCGCCAAGTAGAGCGCCTGTGCGTGTTCCTGTGCATCTTGTATGGAAGCCGTGGAGTGGTTTATAGAAGTTACGGATGTTACTAAAAGAAGCGATATGATGCTGAGGGCTATCAGCACCTCTACAATTGTATCGCCCGCGTCGGTGCGCGGGCGTTGTGCGAACTGTTTCTGGTACCTGGTGCGGTGACGGGCAAATATCATCTATGACATATCTTGCTTACGCTTCAGTGTAGCATGCAGAACAGAAGCGTGCCAAGTGCCATGTATGTAATTTACGGTGTTTGTGAGAACAATCACAAAAGCTTCCGCTTCGTTGTATAGTATGCAATATTATACTTTTCGTGATATTTGTCACCGAATCGCCTTTGCCCGGGCAAGGTGTCGACAGACTTCCGAGACCACAAACAAATTCCGCAGGAATTTGGAAGAAAAGAAAAGTAATGTTTCTTGCCTCCAAAACAAAAACCCCTCGATTTCTCAAGGAGCCTTCATTCCCGGGATGCAGCCCAGGGGAGAGCAGCCGGAGACTCGCCTAGGCGAGCCCCGCGCGATGATAGCGGTCGCGCTATACGCAAAGCGTATAGGCCACCGCCTCTCATGCCGCTTAACGCTTGGTGAACTGGCGCTGCTTACGTGCACCCTTGAGACCGAACTTCTTGCGTTCGCGCTCGCGAGGGTCGCGGCTGAGCAGGTCGGCACGCTTGAGCGTACCCTTGTAGTCACCGTTCAGCTCGGTCAGAGCCTTGGCGATGCCAAGGCGGATAGCCTCGACCTGGCCGGCATGGCCACCACCGCTAACAACGACAGATACGTCGTAGTCGGTAGCGGGAATTTCGAGCGTCGCGAATGGCTTCTGCAGGTCGGCTAGCAATGCTTTGCTGTCGGCGAGGTAGTCGCCAGCGGGCTTACCATTGACGACGATGTTGCCTTTGCCTTTCGGCGTTAGGCGAACCCGTGCGGTAGCGCTTTTGCGGCGGCCGAGAGCGTAGTAGTACTGTTGTGTAGCTGCCATAATTATTTGGTACCTTTCTTCAGGCTCAGAGTTTCTGGCTTCTGGGCTTCGTGCTTGTGCTGGTCATCGAGGTAAATCTTCAAACGTGCGAGGCGTGCATCGCGCAGTTTGTTGACTGGCAGCATGCCGCGGACAGCTTCGTAGATGGCGCGAGTCGCGTCTTTAGCGACGACATCCTTCAGGGTGTCTTCGCGAAGACCGCCTGGGTAACCGCTGTGGCGGTAGTACATCTTGTCTTCGAGCTTGTTGCCGGTTACGACGAGCTTGCCTGCGTTGATGATGATGACGTTGTCGCCACAATCGATATGTGCGGTGAACATAGGCTTTTCTTTACCTGTGAGCAGCACAGCTGCCTTGGTCGCAACGCGGCCAAGCGGTGCTTCGCTGGCGTCAATGACGTACCAGGCGCGAGTGACATCGGCTGGCTTAGCTGAGTAAGTCTTCATTATTTGGCCTCCTTCGTAGCGGTTGCCTTTTCGGCAGGCTTCGCAGCTGCCTTAGCTACCGGAGCTTCCTTCAGGTCGTCGACGAAGCTGACACGTGCCATTTCGGCATTGTCGCCGCGGCGGTTGGCTAGGTGTTCGACGCGCAGGTGACCACTGGTACGGCCCGTGAGCTTCGGTGCAATCTCGTCAACTAGCTTGTGTGCGCTTGAAAGCGTCTGTAAGCTAGCGATGACCTGGCGACGGTTGTGCAGGTCACCCTTCTTTGCCTTGGTTATCAGCTTTTCGACATATGGTACGACAGCTTTTGCCTTCGGCAGGGTTGTTTCTATAGACCCGTGAATGATGAGCGCTTCGGCAAGACTCTGGATGAGTGCCTCGCGCTGGTCGCGTTCGCGGTGGAACTTCGTTCCTTGATATCCGTGTCGATGCATCTTAGAGCTCCAGTTCCGCCAGCTTATCCTTGACTTCGTCGAGCGCTTTGCTGCCGAAGCCCTTCAGGTCGCGCAGTTCAGCATCTGAGAGTGCAAACAGGTCCTGGATGGTGTGGATGTCATTGTTGATGAGTGCGTTGGTGGTGCGAGCGGTCAGATTCAGGTCTTCGATAGACGTGTTCAATGGTGAGCCTTCTTCTGCACCTTCGAGGCGTTCGCCGCCGTCGGCGTTTGCACTACCGAGTGTCGGTTCGCCAGCAGCAACGCGGGTCTTGCCAGCGAGTGCCGTGTACTGGTTAACCAAGATGGCAGCGGCTTCTTCGAACGCGTCGCGCGGGGTGATTGTACCGTCGGTGTCGACAGTCAGGCTCAGGCGGTCGAGGTCAGTAACCTGGCCGACACGAGTCTTTTCTACCTTGTAGCGTACGCGCAGCACGGGGCTGAAGATGGCGTCGAGAGCGACGAAGTCGCTTCCCTTCTTCACGGTGCTTTCTTCGATGGTGCGGTAGCCACGGCCAGTTTCGACAACGAGGTCGATAGTCAGTGTAGCTTTGTCATCATCGATAGTAGCGATGACTTGGTCTGGGTTGACGACTTCGATGTCGGCGTTGACCTGAATGTCTTTGCCGGTCACGATGCCCTTGCCCTTTTTAACGATGCGGACGGTCTGAGCGTCGTCGCCGTAAACGCGGAAGCGCAGGCGCTTGAGGTTGAGCATTACGGCTACAACATCTTCTTTAACACCCTTGACGGCGGTGAATTCGTGGGTCACGCCTTCGATTTTGAAGCTGGTCACAGCGGCACCGGCGATGCTGCTGAGCAGTACGCGGCGCAGGCTGTTGCCCAGCGTCATACCATAGCCGCTCTGCAGCGGTTCGACGCTAAAGGTGGCGCTGGTTGCACTATGATCGTCGACAGCTACGAGACCTGGAGTGTGAATCATTTTTGACATAGTTTCTTCTAGTTCCTTCCCTTAACGTGAGTAGTATTCGACGATTAGCTGTTCATTGATTTCCGGTTCGGCGTCGTCACGAACTGGCAGATTGGTTACCTTTACAGTGAATTTCTTGCGGTCGACAGTAACCCAGCCAGGAACGGTGGAAGGTGCTGGAGAAACATCGTCGAGCTTCTTGAAGTATTCGCTGTTTTTGCTGCGTTCGCGCAAGGTGAATTCGTCACCTGCCTTGAGGCGGATAGATGGGATGTCGACGCGGCGGCCGTTCAATACGAAGTGACCGTGGGTCACCAACTGACGAGCAGCGCGGCGGCTTGGGGCGAACCCAGCGCGGTACACGGCGTTGTCCAGGCGGCGCTCCAGGTACTGGAGCAGCACTGCGCCAGACTGACCAGGCGTGCGGCTGGCTTCTGCCATAAGGTTACTGAACTGCTTTTCGAGCAGGCCATACAGGCGCTTGACTTTCTGCTTTTCGCGAAGTTGCAAGCTATACTGGCTTGGTTTGTTGCGCATGCGGGCATTTGCGCTCTGGCCAGGCATGCTCGTGCGCTTTGCGAGCGCCTTGTGTGCCTTGGGGTGCAGGGCGTAGCCTTCACGGCGCGACATCTTAACGATGGATTGCGTATCTCTAGCCATTGTCTAGACCCTCCGTGCTTTCTTGGGGCGGACGCCACCGTGTGGCACGCCGGTTACGTCGGTGATGCTTTCGACGCCGATACCGAGGCCCTGCAGGGCGCGGACAGCTGCGTCGCGGCCGAGGCCGACGCCTTTGATGAATACAGTGACTTTACTGAGGCCGTACTGCTGCTTGGCAATGTTGCCAGCTTTTTCTGCGGCAACCTGAGCAGCGTAGGCGGTACCCTTTTTGGAACCGCGGAAGCCGCAAGCACCAGCACTAGAAGCAGCCAAAGCGCCGCCCTGTGCGTCAGTAAACGTAACGATAGTGTTGTTGAAGGTAGCCTGGATGTGTAGCTGACCAGCAGCCACGCTTCGCTTAGCTTTCTTCTTTTTCGGGGTAGTTGTAGTAGGTGTATCTGCCATATGTAATCCTAGGTCTTAGACGCTACTTTCTTCGCAGTACCACCGACTGTGACTTTGCGGCCGCGACGGGTGCGGGCGTTGGTTTTGGTGCGCTGACCACGGGAAGGCAGGTTTGCCTTGTGGCGCAGGCCACGGTACGCGTTGATGTCCTTCAGGCGCTTGATGTTGCCGTTGACGATACGCTGCAGCTCACCTTCGACGGTCAGCTGTTCGTTGATGTATTCCTGAATCCGGCCGATTTCGGCGTCGGTCAGGTCTTTGGTGCGGACAGTCGGTTCAACTTTAGCGGACACAAGAATATCGTGAGCCGTTTTAGGGCCGATGCCGTACACGTAGGTCAGAGCGACCCAAATCTGCTTTTCAGCAGGAATAGTAACACCGGAAATTCGTGCTGCCATGGCTTATCCTTGCCTCTGCTTATGCTTCGGCTTAAATTTGTTGATAACGTACAGACGACCCTTCCGGCGAACAATCTTGTCGTCGGGGCTGATCTTCTTCACGCTTGCACGTACTTTCATACGGATCATGCTCCTTTCGCGGCGCATAACACACTGCATTAATTGATAATTGGGCTCCCAGAACCACTCGTACGATTGCGCAGTTTCGAACCCGACGGTTCCCACACTGTACCCTCATACGGGGATTCTGGCTCCTAACTGGGTTAGGATTTGCGGTAGGTGATACGGCCTTTCGAAAGATCGTAAGGCGTCAGTTCGACCGTCACGCTGTCGCCCGGGACAATACGGATAAAATGTTTCCGCATTTTGCCGGCGACGTGAGCTATAATCTGGTGGCCGTTTTCGAGTTCTACGCGAAACTGAGTACCTGGTAAGGTCTCTACGATTGTCCCGGTGAGCTCGATTACTTCTTTACTGCCAGCCATAAATATAACTAAGGGTCAATTATAGCAGTTTCTACACCATTCTGTAAAGGGTAATCGGGAAGCTCAACAGATTGCCAAAATTGTCATTCCGGGCTTGACCCGGAATCTACCGTCTCGGGTGTTTGTCATGCCAGCAGAAGCTGGCCTGACGAGCGTGGGTACGCCCGGACGGTTTTGGCTTGTCTCAGGACTGGGGATTCGTGCACGGGGATGAGTGAGAAGCCAGTAGGACGGTTTAGCATCGGTGGTGACTTCCAACGTAGGCGTCTTCTAGTCTGACAGGGAAACCCTGAAGGGTTTCCCTACGGTCGCCGCGGCGACCTACCTTTCCGGTCTGCATCCAACGCTAGGTGAGGGCTCGCTGGGCGCGAGCCGCGGCGCTTTTGGTCTGTGGTGGCTTTTGGGGTTTTTAAGCCCTAGACCCTAAGCTCTGTTCTTTTTGCGCTTTAGGAAGCCGAAGCGGTTTTTGCCTTGTTTGTCGACTACCTCGTCACCTTCGTTGAAATCGTCGTGGAAGAAGTCGTCGCGCTGGTATTGGTCGTAGGTGACCATCAGGGCGCGGGATTCGACGGCACGGAGCGTCTCAAGCGAGACCGACACCAAGATGAGCACACTGGTACCGCCGATAGCGATATTGGTATTTAGGAATATCTGTCCGATGATGGGCAGCAACGCCAAAAGGCCGAGGCTAAAGGCACCAAACAGCGTCAGCTTGTTCACGGTGCTCCCGAGGTATTTTTCGGTCTGATAGCCGGAGCGCACGCCTTCTATAAAGCCGCCCTGCTTCTGCAGGTTCTCGGCAATCTCTTTGCTGTTGAAGGTAATGCTGGTGTAGAAGAAGGTAAAAATGAAGACCAACAAGAAGTACGTAACCGGGTAAATATACGCGTGCCAGCCATTAGTCGCAAAAGTCGTAGCGCTTGGGTTCTGGAACCAGGTCGACAAATCGGTCCCGATTTTCTGCAGGTTTGCGCTATGGTTCGTGCTCAGAATCTGTCCTAAGAAGCTCGGGACACTCAGGAACGCCACGGCAAAGATTATCGGTACCACGCCTGCGGTGATGAGTTTGACCGGCAAAATGGTCGTGACGCCACCGTACGCCCGGTTACCCTGGACGCGTTTGGCATAGTTCACGGTAATACGTCTGGCGGCCTCATTCAGCATCACCACAAGCCAAGTTACTATGAGCACGACCGCTAAGATTAGTAGCGCGTACCAAAAGGCGTGCTGGTTTATCGGCAGCTTGTGGCCGAAAACGACCCACTGGTCGGATTTGTCGTATATAGAGCCGGCGATTTCGCTGATGGTCGTCGGCAGGTTGCTGACGATACCGACGGTGATGAGCAAGGAGATACCGTTCCCGACCGACTTTTCGGTAATTTGTTCACCGAGCCACATGAGCAACATGGAGCCACCGGTTAGCGCCGAAACCATCAGTGCCCATTGCCATATAGAGGTGTTGGCGGTTATATCGCCCAGACCGCCGATTTGCGAGGCTTGCTGACGGACGAGGTAAATAGCGCCGATAGATTGGATGATAGCCAGCGGGAAGGTCAGGATACGGGTGTACTGGTTGATTTTCTTCTGGCCCTGTTCGCCGTCTTTCCGCATGTTTTCCAGCTTCGGTATGGCCTTGGTAAGCAGCTGCATGATGATGCTGGCGTTGATGTACGGCCCAAGCCCCGCAATCATTATGGAGAAATTGGCGAGCGCGCCGCCCGAGAGTACGTTCACGAAGCTCAGGAACTGGCTACTACCGCTCTGTGTCTGCGTAAAGAGGTTTTCCAGTACCTGCTTGAGTGTCTGCGGGTCGCTTAGCGGCACGGGAATGTGTGCGAGTATGCGGAATATGAGTAGTATGCCAAGCACCGCGAGTATTCGCTTGCGCATTTCTTTGTGGCCAAGGCTGCGGCCGATAACTTTCCAGTTCACGTTTTATCCCTTTTCTAGAAACTCTGTAATCTTCCGTAGCAGTATACAAGATATTCCTATACGGAGTAAAGGGAGTGCAGTATCTTTTACAAACTAGATAATCCGCTAGTGATTTTGAACGACACTCGGAATGCCTTGGTTTTTGTTGCCTCTCATCTTTTAGCCTAGACCACCGCTGGTCTCATTGGATGATACAAGCAAAAAGACCTGATGAGATATCTTTGGGTTTGTCATTCACTGAGCGATGTCAAGAGTTGCTGTTCAACGGGGTTCGTCTATTTCTGTGCCGGGCCATCTTTATGCTGATTAAAGATAACGTATACGACCGTAAGACTGCCGGAAATCGCCAGAAAGCCCACTACCCCATACCATAGGGGAGAATGCGCCGCGTCATGTACCGCTCCTCCGGCACCGAGATCAAGGTAGAAGCTAGAGGTAAGAATTTCTAGAAAACAAAGCATCCCGACGGCCATCAGAGCTCCGGCAAACAGGGCTAAAATAGCCGTACGCACGCGTTTATCCATACGTGGATTATAGCAAAAAAGCCTCCAAAGAGGCCTTTTTGGGTTGAGAAAAAGTGAGATTACTTTTCTGCTTTTTTCTTGGTGGTTGGGCGCAGGGCGCGGGGGACGGCTTTGAATGAGCCGCCGGCTTTCTGGAGGGCTTCGATAGCGGTTTCAGAAGCGGCCTGGAGTTCTACGGTAACTTTCTTGGTTACGTCACCACGCTTCAGCAGTTTGACGCGAGCGTATGGGCTGCTGACGAGGCCGGCTTTGGCCAAAGTTTCGTTGTTAACCGTAGCGCCGACTTTGTCGAGCTGACCGGTGTACACGTTTTCGGCACGCAGGCGCTTGCTGGTAAAACCGTGAAGCTTCGGCAGGCGCTGCATGAGTGGGTTCTGGCCACCTTCGAAGCCTGGCTTCTTGCTGTAGCCAGTGCGAGCGCCCTGACCTTTGGTACCACGACCAGCGGTTTTACCCTGGCCGGCGGCGATACCGCGGCCGACGCGCTTTGCGCTGGCCTTCGGTGCAGTCTTAAGTTCGTTGTACTTCATTACTTATCCTCCACCTTGGCTTCGGCCTTCTTGGTGCTCTTGGTAGCAACAGCGTTCTTGCTGGTTACCCAGTTTTTAGCTGGCTCAAGGCTTTCGAGTGCCTGAATGGTTGCATAGGCAGTGTTGGCTTTGTTGGTTGAGCCAAGTGATTTGCTCAGCACATTGCTAACGCCTGTTACTTCCAAGATAGTGCGGACCACACCACCGGCAATCAGACCGGTACCCGCCGAGGCGGGCTTGATGAGAATACGCGCACCGCTCACCTTACCAAGTGCTTCGTGAGGCAGAGTACCCTTGTAGAGGTTGATTTTGACCATGTGCTTCTTGGCGACTTCGGTTGCTTTAGTAACAGCTGCAGTCACATCTGCACCCTTTGCGATGCCGATGCCGACTTTGCCCTTGTGGTCACCACACACAACAAGTGCGCGGAAACGGAAGCGGCGACCGCCCTTTACGACGCGTGCGACACGGTCGATATGGACGATTCGTTCGTCAAACTCTTTCTTTTCTTCTACCTGCGGGCCACGGCCATCGCGGCGTGGGCCACGGTTGCCGCCTTGGCCACCACGGTTGCCGTCGCGGCGTGGCGGACGGTTGTCGGTAGCAGCCGGCGCTGCAGCAGCAGGAGTAGTGTTTGCTTCTGCCATATTAGAACTCCAGTCCTTTCTCCCGGGCAGCATCTGCCAGAGCTTTAATGCGGCCGTGGTATTGGCGGCCGTTGCGGTCGAACACGACGCTGGTTACTTTAGCAGCCTTGGCCTTGGTGGCGATTTCGGCGCCGACCCAAGCGGCTTTTTCGGTCAATGTACCTTTGGCAGCTTTGTTGCCGGCGGTAGAAACAGCGACGATGGTTGCGTGCTTGCTGTCATCGATAATCTGTGCGCTGACATTGGTGTTGCTAATGAACACGCTCAGGCGCGGCCGTTCGCTGGTACCTGCCAGGTGGCTACGGATGCGGTTTTTACGCTGCACGCGGTTCTTCAGCTTGAGTGATAGGTTACTCATGGCTATTTATCCTTTCCTGACTTACCAGACTTGCGAATAATGCGCTCGTCTTCGTACTTAATGCCCTTGCCCTTGTACGGTTCAGGCTTCTTCAGGGCACGGACTTCTGCTGCAACCTGGCCGACGGCCTGTTTGCTAATGCCACTGATGGTGATTTTGTTCTGTTCCACGGCTGCGGTAACACCCTGAGGCATCTTGTAGATGACTTCGTGTGAAAAACCGAGGTTCATTTTCAGGTCGGCACCCTGCAGTGCGACGCGGTAACCGACACCGTTCAGTTCCAACTTCTTGCTGAAGCCAGTGCTGACACCGGTAACCATGTTGTTGACTAGGGCGCGCATCAGACCGTGCTTGGCACGGACTTTTGGCTCGTCGTTGGCGCGCGTTACAAGAACGTTGCCTTCTTCTACCTTGACTGTGATGTCAGGCATGGTGAACTGCGTGAGCGTTCCCTTCGAGCCAGCCACGGTAATTGTGTCTGGGTCGACAGTGATTGTCACGCCGCTCGGGATAGCGATTGGCTGTTTTCCTACTCGACTCATATTATTCCTTTACTTCACTTTCTTGCTCATCAAACGATTGAATGCGCGCTCTTTGAAACGCACCATACTCAATGCTATCATTTAGGGCTTTCCTGACAGCTGCAATATCACCAGCTTCGACTGCATTCAATGCAGTTTTAGCCATTAATTGCATGGTTTCAAAACCAACTTCAGCAATTCCCATGATTGTATCAGGGCTATCCGGAGTCACTTCAGCGAGTACTTTATCTGAAAGTACTGCGACTCCTTCTCTTGTAATGCCAAAAGATGCCATCATTAACTCCTAATATACGCTCGCGATTAATTCACCACCGACGCCTTGCTGCTTGGCTTGTTCACCGGTCATGAGACCTTTTGAGGTCGAGATGATGATGATACCGCGACCATGCTTAACGCGTGGGATTTCAGCTACATTACTGTAGTGGCGGCGGCCAGGCTTGCTGAGGCGCTTGATTTCGGTGATGCGGGCATTCTCGTCCTCACCATGGATGGTGATATGCAGCTGCTTGCCAACGCTGAGGTCACTGATAGAGACAGCGATTACGAAACCATTGTCCTTCAGCACCTTGGCGACAGCTTCTTTAGCTTTGCTGTGTGGAAGTGAGACTTCACTTTTGCCGACATTAATCGCGTTGCGAACGCGGGTTAGCATATCTGCGATTGGGTCTGTTGATGTAACACTCATGCGTTGCTCCCTTCGGAAGCAGTAAAAGGTAATAAGTAAAAGGTAATAAGGGTTCGAACAAAGCCCATATTACTTATTACTTTTTTCATATTACTTACTTTCATTACCAGCTCGCTTTCGTTACGCCTGGGATTTCACCCTTGGAGGCGTGTTCACGGAAACTGATACGGCTCAGGCCGAACTGACGCATGTACGCGTGAGGACGTCCAGTTTCGATACAACGGTTCTTCCAACGAGTTGGGCTAGAGTTGCGTGGCAGCTTTGCCAGGCCTTCGTAATCACCAAGCTCTTTGAGCTCAGCACGCTTTGCAGCGTACTTCTGAATTAATTTCTGTCGCTTTGCGTCACGCGCGACAATTGATTTCTTGGCCATTAGCGCTTCTCCTCTTTCTCGAATGGCATACCAAACTTCGTTAATAGTGCACGTGCATCATCTGCACCTTGGCTTTTGATGACAAAGACGGCTTGCAGACCATGGGTGGTCGTGGTTTCGTCGAAGGTCAGTTCTGGGAAGACCGATTGGTCAGTCATGCCCACACTGTAGTTACCCTGCTTGTCAAAAGCCTTAGCGGAAACACCATGGAAGTCGCGTAAGCGCGGCAGCACGATGTTGATGAAGCGGTCCATGAACTCGTACATTTTGGCACCGCGCAGGGTGACCTTCAGGCCAATCATGTTGCCTTCGCGCAGCTTGAAGCCGGCGATAGAATTCTTGGCAACCGTTTCAAGTGGTTCCTGACCGGTTATTTTGCGAAGTGTGTTCTTGGCGGTTTCGATGACCTTCTTGTCGTCCTTTGCACGACCAAGACCGACGTTCAGGACGATTTTCTCGAGCTTTGGAACCTGGTTCGCGTTAGCGAGTTTGAGCTCCTTCTGGAGTTCAGCAGCAAACGTATCGTTGTACTGCGCCTGGAGACGAGGAATGTACTTGTCAGTTTTAGTGGTAGTAGCCATTACTTAATCTCCTTTCCAGACTTCTTATACACGCGAGTCTTGACACCCTTGTCATCAACCTTGAGGCCGATGCGGCTTGGTTTCTTGGTAGTCGGGTCGACTACGGCGACCTTGCTGACCCAGATTGGTTTAGTGATGTCGAGGATGCCGCCCTGTGGGTTGGCACGGTTCGGCTTTACATGCTTCTTGACGATGTTGATGCCTTCGACGGTCACTTTGTTTTCGGTCGGGTGGGTGGCGACGACCTTACCGGTCTTGCCCTTGTACTTGCCGCTCAAAACCTGTACGGTATCGCCCTTCTTCAGGCGAATCTTAAATACCTTCGTTCGGCTTTCTTCGTTCTTCGTTCTCATTACAGTACCTCCGGTGCGAGGCTGATTATCTTGTTGTAACCCATGTCGCGGAGTTCACGTGGAACTGGGCCAAAAATACGGGTAGCCTTTGGCTGCTTGTCATCGTTGATGATGACGGCGGCGTTGTCGTCGAACTTAATGGTACTGCCGTCTTTACGGGCAATTTCCTTGGTCGTACGAACAACAACTGCCCGAACCACGCTCTTCTTCTTGACCTGACCGGCAGGGTTGGCTTGCTTGACAGTTGCAACGATGATGTCACCAACCTTGGCATAACGCCGGCGGGTGCCACCGAGCACGCGGATGCAGAGGATTTCCTTCGCACCGCTGTTGTCACAGACGACAAGCCGGGTTTCTTGCTGAACCATTACAGCCTCCCTTCGGTCGGAATGACCAAACCGCAAGTACCAATAACCAACTGGGACATTGTGTCATTGGTCATTTGGTTATTGCTTGGTGATTGGTGCTTGGTGATTGGTGCTTTCATTTTTCGGCCTCCTTGTCGGTCACGCCCGGAACTTCCGGTGCTTTCTCGACATGAGTGACGCCTGCCTTTTCAACCACGCGGTCGAGCTTGTGGCTCTTGCGGCGGCTGATAGGACGGGTTTCGACGATGACGACCTTGTCGCCGACTTTGGCTTCATTCGCTTCGTCGTGAGCGATGAATTTCTTGCTGACCGTATATTGCTTGCGGTACAGCGGGTGCGTCTTGCGCTCCCGGACGGTTACGACAATTGTCTTGTCGGCCTTGTCACTGGAGACGACGCCGGTAATTGACTTCGCCATTACTTGGCCTCCTTTTCTGAAATGAGACAAACCTCGCGGTTTTTCTCATCGCGCAGGGTCGCAAAATAAATTTGCCGACTCTGGCTGCTCTTTTCGCTGCGAGTTTCGACAGTCATTATTTTGCCTCCTTGACAAGTTGTTCGCTCAACACTGTCAGCATGCGGGCCAGGTCCTTGCGCTTGTTACGAACCACGCGGACGTTCTGGCTGTCACCCATAAAAATATGGCGCTTCAGTTCAGAGATTTCGTCGCGTAGCTTGTTCGCTTCGGTTGCCAGTTCGGCAGTCGACAGTTTGCGGATATCTGCAATTTTCATAATTATGCGTCCTCCCTAACCAAGAACTTCGTCTTGACTGGTAGTTTGTGGCCAGCGAGGCGCATAGCTTCGCGGGCGACTTCTTCGCTGACGCCCTGCATTTCGAACAGGATGGTGCCAGGACGGACCTTGGCGACGAAGAATTCTGGTGAACCTTTACCACTACCCATTTTCACGTCGAGCGGTTTGCGGGTAACTGGGGTGTGTGGGAATATGCGGATCCAAATCTTACCACCGCGCTTGATGTAGCGGGTCATTGCTTGACGGCTCGCTTCTATCTGGCGGCTGGTGATTCGTTCGTGGTCCTGGGCTTGCAGTGCGAAGTCGCCGAAGGCAATGTAGTTGCCACTGGTAGCGACGCCGCGAATCTTGCCCTTGCGGACTTTGCGGAACTTTGTTCGCTTAGGAAGTAACATGTTAGTTTTCCCCCTTGTAAATCCACACCTTTATGCCGATGATACCAGCACCTGGGAACAAAGCCCGGGCAGAAGCGAAATCGACGTCAGCGCGGATAGTATGCAGTGGTACGCTGCCGGCGACTTCTTTTTCGCGGCGGCTCATTTCGGCGCCGTTCAAACGGCCGGAAACTTCTATACGGATGCCTTTGGCGCCGGCACGCATGGTTGCAGCGCTAGCGCTTTTGATGGCGCGACGGAAGCTCATGCGGCGCTCAATCTGGTGGCCGATGTTTTCGGCGACCAGCTTGGCGTACAGGTCCGGCTTCTTGACTTCTTCGATGTTTATGCGGGCCGGAACTTTGTAGATAGCTTCGACAGCCGCCTTCAGTTCCTGAGCACCCTGACCGCCACGGCCAATGACGACACCAGCCTTAGCAGTTGCGATAGTAACAGTAACCAAGTTTGGCGACCGCTCGATATCGACTTTATTTATAGCACCACGGCTGCCGAACTTATCTTGGATAAGTTTGCGGGCCTTCAGGTCCATGGCGAGATAGTTGGCGTATTCACGCTTACTTACGAACCATTTGCTGCGCCAGTCTTTGTTGACCTGGAGGCGCATTGATATAGGATTAACTTTCTGACCCATTACAGCCTCCCTTCGGTCGGAATGACCAAACCGCAAGTACCAATAACCAACTGGGACAGTGAGTCATTGGTCATTTGGTTATTGCTTGGTGATTGGTGCTTGGTGATTGAGTATTTCATTACTTGGTCTCCTTTGCTGCGGAGGTGAGTTTCTTAGCTTCACGGACTTCACCGTCGACGAGAACGCGGATGTGGCTAGTGCGCTTCTGGTAGGGAAGTGCGCGGCCCATGGCGGCTGGACGGAAACGCTTCAGGCGAGGACCGTGGTTGACGGTGATTTCGACGATGCGAAGGGTGTCTGCTTTGTAATTGTGGTTGTGGGCGGCATTTGCCTGCGCACTCTTGATGGTCTTGATGACCGGAGTGGCTGCACGGCGTGGCGTGTGTTCCAAGATGACAAGCGCATCTGCAACGCTACGGCCGCGGACGAGAGCCGCAACTTCGCCCACCTTACGGGGGCTCATGCGGACGCCTTTAGCTTCTGCTTTAACTGCCATGGCCTATTTCCCCTTCGCTAACTTACCGCCGTGGTTGCGGAATTTACGGGTCGGGCTGAATTCGCCGAGCTTGTGGCCGACCATGTTTTCGGTAACGAAAACCGGTACGTGTACTTTGCCGTTGTGTACGGCGAAGGTGCGGCCGACGAACTCAGGGGCGATGGTGCTGCTGCGAGCCCAGGTCTTGATGATAGTGCGGTCTTCACTACCCAAGTTGCTAACTTTCTTAGCCAGCTTGGGGTCGATGAATGGACCTTTCTTCAGTGAACGACTCATTATTTAATTCCTTCCGGGTTAAGAGCTTCGAATAGCCGCTGGTTCAGAACTTTAAAACGACCTGAATCCACGTCATTAGCATGAGCATCAGCAATCAATGTATGTAGCTCAGCTACAGAAGCCCCTTCTCCATATCGACGAGCCTCGATGCGTGCAACGGCTCGACTATGTACGACCTCACTTAAACCTTTAAATCTAAAATTGTCCGTATCATTTTCATGAGCATCAGCAATAGCGGCATAGAGGTCTGCGTCTGAAAGTGTTTCGTAAGGCGGAGTAACGGTATTCATACGTTATTTCCTCTTAGCCGCATGACGGCTCCTTACAATCATATTGCTGGTAGACTTGCGGCGGCGAGTCTTGTAACCAAGAGTCTTCTGACCCCAAGGAGTACGAGGTGCCTTCGCCATACGGTGACGACCACCGTCACCACCACCGTGTGGGTGGTCTACTGCGTTCATGACGACACCGCGGACACTTGGGCGCTTGCCCATGTGGCGGCTACGACCAGCCTTACCGATTTTGATGTTCTGGTGCTGTTCGTTGCCGATGACGCCGACACTTACAGTACAAGTAAGCAGTACGCGGCGGACTTCGCCAGAAGGCAGGCGTACCTGGCCGTATTCGCCTTCTTTTGCCATCAGGTAGGCGCCGTTGCCAGCGGAACGGACGAGCTGTGCACCCTTGCCCGGCTGGAGTTCGATGGCGTGGATGGTCGTACCGACCGGGATGTTCTTCAGTGGCAAGCGGTTGCCGGTTTCGATAGCTGCTTCTTCGTGAGAAACAAGCTTCTGACCGACCTTCATGTCTTTAGCGGCGAGTATGTAGTGGTACTTGCCGTTTGCTTCCTTTACACGTGCAATGCGCGCGCTACGGTTCGGGTCGTATTCGATGTGCTCGATAACGCCTTCACCCTGGAAGTTGAAGTTTACCAGGCGGTAGAACTTACGTGCCCCACCACCTTGGTGGCGAGTCGTAATCCGACCCTGGTTGTTGCGGCCATTGCCGCGGCGCTTAGGGACAAGCAGCGAGCGAAGAGGCTTCTTGGTGGTGACACCAGAGAAGTCTTGGCTGCTCATGCCGCGCCGACCAGGAGTCGTCGGGTTGTATTGCTTAATTGCCATTATTTCTCCTCATCTTTCTTGCGAGTGCCAAATAGGCCGCCTTCTGCTTCAATCTGCGCGATAATACCACTGACGACATTGTCCGTGTGGCGAGGCAGAAACCGCTCTAATGCAGCAGCGCCTGCTCGAATAGCATCCTGTTCAGCGGTCAGGTTTGGGTCACCAGGAATGACACCGGCATCAAGGCCGGTCTGTTCACGGATCTCCTGCGCGACTGGATGGTTTTCGTCTAGAAGTGCGTTGATACCAGCCATTAGATTGTCATAGTCGTGCTGCGTTGGTTCAGTAGGCTCACCGGGCTGGGTAGGGATGTTAGGATTAGTCATAATTACTTATCCTCCTCTTTCTTCGCTTTCTTAAGGCCAAGCTTGGAAGCGACGCTCTTCTTTTCAGAAGTTTCAGCTTTTTTGTCGTCTTTCTTGCTTTCCTTTTCGGCAGCTTTCGCAGCTTCGGCGACCTCCTTTTCTTCGGCTTCGAAGAATGGCAGGTGATGACCAGTTTCGAGCGTAATGTACGCTTTCTTGATGCTGGACTGAGTACCGTTACGGTTGCTCATGCGCTTGCCGGTCGTGTTCATAGTGCGCTTAGACTTGCCCTTGCGGCTTACCGTGCGGACAGAAGCGACTTTGACTTCGAACTGCTTTTCAACAGCGGCAGCAACTTCGTGCTTGTTTAGTTCTTTTGGAACGTCGATGACGAAGGTGTTGGTAGCCTGTGAGGTGGCAAAAGCCTTTTCACTGAGGCGGGGTTTAAGAACAGTCATTACTTATCTCCCTTCGTAGCTGCCTTTGCGGCAGGTGCCAGCCAAGCTTCGACAGCCTTTTGAGCGTCGCTGGTCAGGACAATGGTGTCAGCGTTCATAATGTCGTAGACATTGAGGTAGTTCGCATTTACAAGCGTAACGTTCTGCAGGTTTGCGCAAGCCCGGATAAGTTCCGGAGTCTTGTCAGTAACTGCTATAAGTACGCTGCGGTTTGCGCCGAGCTTGGTTAGCAGTTTAGCGATTTCGCTGGTCTTGCCTTCTTTGCTGACAAGTTTTTCGATAACGGTAACTTTGCTATCGGCAGCCTTCAGGCTCAGTGCCTGGCGGGTTGCGAGGCGCTTGCTCTGGGTGTTCATTTTCTTGGTGTAGTTTTCGAGACCGGTTGGACCGAAGACAATACCACCGCCACGCCAGATTGGGTTGCGAGAGCTACCAAAACGTGCGCGGCCAGTACCCTTTTGTTTCCAAGGCTTCTTACCACCACCACGGACGAGACCACGAGTCTTGACGACGGCGAGGTTTTCACGGCCATTGGCGAGGTATGCTTCGTAGGCGAGCTTGAGCAGCTCGTGGTTTTCGCTAGCAACGCCGAAGACTTTGGCGTCGAGCTTTGCGGGAGTCGTAGCTTTGCTACCGCTGGCGGTATAAGTTGGTACTGCCATGATTATTTATCCTCCCCTTTCAAGATGACGATGCCCTTGTTTGGACCAGGGACGGCACCGACGACGCCGATGTAACCCTTTTCAGCGTCAACGAGAGCAATGCGAAGGTTGCGGACGGTAACTTGGTCGTGACCAAGATGACCAGCCATCTTCTTGCCCTTCAGAATGTGCTGAGGGTACATAGAGCCGATGGAACCGACGCGGCGGTACGAACGGCCACCATGCGTCTTGCGACCGCGATGGAAGTTGTGGCGGCGAATGGTACCAGCCCAACCTTTACCCTTGCTCGTGCCCGTTACGTGTACGACGTCACCAACTGAAAAGACCTCGGGGGTTAGCTCTGCGCCTACCTTGAGGTCTTCGGTGATTTCGTCGGCTGAACCGAGACGGAACTCGCGGACGATCTTTGGCATTTTACCGGCGGTCTTAAAATGACCGACCTGGGCCTTAGAAGTACTACCTTCTTTGGCATCTTCAAAACCGACCTGGACAGCGGTATAGCCGTCGGTCTCGTCGGTTTTGACCTGCGTAATAACGCAGGGACTAGCGGAAAGCAGGGTGATAGCAGTAACAACGCCATCTTCTGCGATGGTGCTGGTCATGCCAACCTTCCTCGTAATGAGTGCTTTCATAGCATCCTTTCGTTATGTCCATGCGCTTCCGTCATGCCCGTCGGCAGTTCGAGACGCTTATATAAAAACGTCGGTGGCCGGCGGTTTCTACCTCTGTTATTTCTAACTCGGGCGGACCTTCCAAACTCACCAAGTGCTGGAAATTTAATAATTAC
>CAZEMC010000008.1:0-85008 GCA_964513385.1 uncultured Candidatus Saccharibacteria bacterium
AGCGTCTGCCTCTTAAGCAGAATGTCGTGGGTTCAAGTCCCACCTGACCCTCCAATAAAAACGTCCTAGCTCGTCTAGGGCTTTTTTATTGGATGTAAAGTGGGGCTTGAACGGGACTGCAAGTCTGCAGTCCCCGGCCCCGAAGCCCCGGAGCATGAGCGGAGGGGTTGTCTGGCCAGCGCATGCCATGCGCTCGGCGACAAGGCAAGTCTCCTGACCCTCCAAACAAGAAGCCTCATGCCTTGGCATGGGGCTCTTTGCTATAGTAGAGCGATGGCACTGATATATGTAACCGGCATCGAAACCGCCGGCAAAACAACGAGCTACAATGAGCTGAAAAGGCGTGGCTACGAGGCGTACGACATAGACGACGGTATCGCTGGCTATTGCAATAAGCTGACTGGTGTCCGAGTCGAAGCAGCGACAGACACAGAAAAGCATGCAGCGGACTGGCACGAGCGCAATGCCTATATGATGGACCGCCAGCAAGTTGCGGCGTACGTCGCAAAAGCAAAGCACAAACCCATATTCCTCTGTGGCACGACCCAAAGTGATGAGGTAGTCTTGGACTTGTTCGACAAGGTCATATATTTATATTTAGATGAGACAACATTGCAGCAACGTATGGCCAAGCGAGGTAAGGGCGAGTTTGGTTTCGCACCGCATGAAAAGGCTGCGATTCTAGGCTGGCGCAAACCATGCAAAGAAAAATACCAGCAGTTCGGAGCAAGCATGATTGATGCAGCCCAGCCGCTTGAACAGGTCATCGACGAAATACTTGCAGCGAGCACAGCGTAGCCCTCTTCACGAGCCGTATTGTTACGGTGCTATAGTAAAGTGATGGATTTAGATACATTGGTCGTACCAAAGTCAGTGCTTGAAACAGCGGCATGGGTTACAGACCGTGCACGAAACGTCCAGTTGGATCCAATAGCATTTCCGAGTCTGGGACAAGCCATTGAGCAGCGACTGGAAGCCGGCATCGACAACGTAGCGACCGCCTTCGGGACGACTGGCAGTCTGCAGCGCGATGTAAATATGGTGTTTTTTGAAACGACTGTGAATTTCTGTTTTTGGGCGGATAGACACGAGCAGAAATGGGTCGTCGAAAAAGACGGCAAAAAGCTTGGCGGGTGGTATAGCCTGGCGGCATGCTTCGACAGGGCAGCTGCCAATGGAATTTCCGTGTACGATGCGACATTCATGGCAGAACTAAGTAGAGAGACCGCCCGCAAACTGTTCGCGGGCGCGCCAGGCAGCCCGGAAATCCCTTTGCTTTCGCGCCGTGTTCAGAACTTGAACGAGGCTGGCAACTATCTGCTGGAAAAGTACGACGGCCAAGCGCTTCACCTGCTTGAAACCTGCAATTTCTCTGCGCCGCGGATAGCCGAAACGGTTACTCGCGACCTCACCAGTTTCCAGGACGGCGCAAAGTACGACGGCCGGTGGGTCTGGTTCCTGAAGCGCGCGCAGATTCTGGCGAGCGACCTTTCGCAGCTTACTGCGCAGTACCCGGAATTCGCCATAAAAGACTGTGACCAACTGACCGCGTTTGCCGACTATCGCCTGCCGCAAGTCTTCCGCCACTACGAAGTTTTCACGTATTCGGCCGACCTTTC
Source organism: uncultured Candidatus Saccharibacteria bacterium (assembly GCA_964513385.1). Classification (GTDB taxonomy): domain Bacteria; phylum Patescibacteriota; class Saccharimonadia; order Saccharimonadales; family UBA4665; genus JBDHUJ01. The sequence continues at coordinate 1,620 of CAZEMC010000008.1, forward strand.
ACGGCGCATTGATGGCCTAGAGTACCTGGAAGCCGGCAGCCCAGAAGAAGTCGAAATCCGTGCCGCTACCATACAAGCCTGCGAACAGCTCAAAGCCCATTTGCCCGACCGCACCAGCGCGGATATAGACCTCGGCCTGTGGCTGCTGAGCCAGGACCTCCGCGACGACACCACCCTTCGCCCCCACCACCGCACCCTCGGCTATTTCTACTGACGTCGGACAGTTCTTGGCTCTTAGATGGCTCCATTCCACCGCCCCGACTTGTCCCATAGTCATTCCCGCGCAAGCGGGAATGTTATGTAATCGTGGCCGTAGGCTACACCACTTCCCGGACACTACGCCGCACTATCAGTTCACTAGCACCAGCTTGCCTTGGAGGTCGCTGCCCTCGAAAACCCGGCTACTTGGAAGCTGGCTTAGCCCGATTGGTGAGTGCGATGGCCTGTACAAGCAGAGTCCAGTCGAGCTAAGCCAGCTGGAAGGTACCGAGTTTTTGAACTAGGCAGCGAGAGTTTTGCTACTTTTGCGGACAAAAGTAGGAGAGGTTGTTTTATTTTTTTGGACCCGCTGCGGCGGTTGACGCGGACAGAAGTTAAGCTACCGCTTTTTGACGTCTTGGAGGTGCATCCAGCCGAGGACGACGAGGATGGCCATGAGGACTGCGCCACCGAAGAATATAAGTGCAGCGTATTTGGCGAGCATGCCCATGGTGCCGTAACCGTAGCCAGCCGTCAGCAGCATGCCGCGGAGCATCTCACCCTGGAAGAGCGTTTGTTTTTGCGTCTGGAGCGTAGTGTTTGTCGGGTCTTTCATGGCCAGCGTACTGACTTCGGCATACGTTTTACCATCGGCGATTTTAGTCAAGTGATGGCCAATGTAATCGTCGGCATACGCCTTAGCTTTGGCAGCATTATCGACACGCTGGCCAGCATATTGCTGCAGACTGGGGTATTCCTCCGCGCTGAAGTTGGCGCTGCCGGCTGCCGGGAAATTGATGTTCTGCGCGGCAAGCTGGTCGTGTACTTGCCCAGTTGCGAACTTGTAGCCCTGCCAGGCGACCACGCCGACAGCCAGCAATACACCGGTTATCGCCACGCCGAGCAAGATGAATATTTTATCGATTACGAGCCGTTGGTCTTTTTTACTAATAGCCATTTGTGCATTCCTTTGTTATATATACATATGCAGTATACGTGCAGGTGCCAGGAACCGGCCGTGACCTGCATCACGCCATATGACACCAGCTATACACCAGACCGTCGACACATTTTTTGCAACCTACCCGCAGCGCCGCTTGGAGCGTGGGCAGACTTTGTTCTGGCCCGACGAACCCATTCCGGGAGTAGCACATTTGGAACAAGGGAGTGTCGGCCAATACCACATCGGCGCGGACGGCCAGAAAGTACTCTTGAACACGTTTAAACCCCCGGCTTTCTTTCCAGTTTGGGCGACTTTGGGCGAAGCAAAAAGCCCGTATTTTTTCGACGCGTTGGAACCGCTCACCTATCGGCTTGCGCCACACGGTGCCGTGCTCGAATTTTTAAAACAAAACCCGGAAGTCACACTCAACCTACTTTCGCGGGTATACCGCGGCACCGACGGGCTTTTGCGTCGCCAAGCCGAACTCATGGCCGGCACCGCCCAATCCCGCCTAGTCGTAGAGCTGCTGATTTACGCTGCGCGCTTCGGCGTTTCGGGCGAGGAGCATAGCACCAGCTTCCGCATAAAAACCACTGAGCTGGCCGAACGGACTGGCCTGACCCGCGAAACGGTCAGTCGCCAATTAAAGCAGTTAAGCACGCAAGACTTGCTTCACTATCACAGTGGCAAGCTTACCATACCCGACACTCGCAAGCTGGAAGCGCTACTCAATACGTAGCGACTTTGCGCCGTCTTTGGCTCGAGCTTTGACAACTTTGCTTAGCGGAGTGCGGTGACGGCGCTTCTTTTTGGCATTGGTGACGGCGCGGGCGAATTGGCGCTCGGTGTCGTTGTCGGCATAGCGAGCGACCGGGTCGGTCAAAAGCACCTGCTCTTTTGCTTTTTCGTCAAGGCTCTTCAGTAGTTCGGTAGCGGTTTTTTCGATAAGCCATTCGCGGCCCGGCGCCGTTTCGCCGATGACCGTCAGGTGCCAAACTTTATCATCGTGCTCTTCTGCAGTCATGACATGCAGTCTGGTAGCCACCAAAGAAGGCCCGGTCGGCAGCAAGGCATTTGCCTTGTCTATGAGCAGCTCGGCTTTGTCGGGGTCGGTTACGAACATCTCTATCGCCATGGTCCACACACCTTTCTGCGCAACCCGGACCGCCTGTATGTTCTGGTTGGCGACCCATATGATTTCGCCGTTCAGCCCGCGGATGCGCGTGGAGCGCAGCGTAATCCGCTCTACCACGCCCTGCATGTTGCCAAATGGTTCGACGGTTATCAGGTCGCCCACACCAAACCAGTGCTCGGCCATCATACCGCTGCCGAACGCAAAGTCACGCAGCAGCGGACTGAACACGCCACCGAGCAGTATCACCAAAATAGCACTGGCGCCGATAAGCGCCGTCGGCTGGCTGCCGGCCGGGTGCGTCAGCACCCACCAGAAGTACACCGCAAAGACTATGAAAATAACCCGGACCGCCGCAATCGATATTATGGTCCAAGTTTCGACACGGCGAAGCCGGTTTACCGTCGCCAGGTCGGCCGATGCATCTGCCCGCTTAGCAACATTACGGCTGATTTTGCGCAGCACTATTGCGAGTAGCTTCCCCAAGGCCGAGCCTATGACGACACAGAGCACGAGTATAGCCAACGAACGCCACCCAAATATAGACTCCGACACCTGGTCAAGTGCCCGCTGCACAGTGCCGATACCCGCTTCCGCCCCGAAAAACATTGCCGCTCCTTTCCTGGTGTTTTTATGTACTATTCTGCTTACTTACATGGTACAGCCCGCACACCCCACCGTCAAACCGCTTCACCCCGCCCTCCAGCTCTTCCGCAGGCGCTTTGGCCGGCCTGGGGGAATATGATATAATCACCTCTGTTGCACGTACATGAGCGCCCGTAGCTCAGTGGATTAGAGTAGCTGGCTTCGAACCAGTTGGTCGCAAGTTCGAGTCTTGCCGGGCGTACCAAGATACTGCTGTTTCAAGAAACCTCTTTGGAGGTTTCTTTGTTTTGCTATGATAGGCGTATGGAATTAGAGTTTCCGTATCAAATAGTCAGCTTCTTGGGCGAAGAGCCGGCAACTAACGAAGCCGTTTACTCTGGTGTACACGGGTGGTATCCACAGATAACCATAAAAAGGCGGTTCAAGTTACACGAGATTACAGAAGAAAGATTCATCGAGGAATTGAAAAACTTCTTTACTGCAACGAGCCCGCAGACTATTTCTACCGGCGAACTAGTCAAGCCCGAACGTATGCCAGTACGGGTCATCCCCCTCACTAATCAGAGTGAGATGAAAAGCTTGCATGACGAGTTATTGGCCAAGTTCTCCGAAAAGATAACTTCGAGATATCCCGAGCGGGAAGGCGAACGCTACTATCCTCATATCACAGCAGAATATGACGGGAGATTCGTTATTCCGGTCGGCGACTATACAAACAAAACACTCAAAGTGAATAACGTATGGCTACTGAAAGATGTCAGCGATGAGAATTCGCTAGCCTACGCTAAAATTCGTTGAGACAGCTCAAGATAACATGCCACGCCAAGGCGTACCACGACCTTCGGGTGGCTTTTTATTTTTGAGAGCTTCGCTTGGATTTCGCTACGATGAACGCCGCCGCGATGACAAAGCTTGCAAAGCCGGTTGTCAGAGCGACGTTGGCGCCGGAGTCGACGAGGGTCGCAGAGGCGTCAGCTGCGGAAGTGGGCGACGTACTGCCCGAAGAACTGGCAGAGGCGGGAGAGACGATGGCGCTAGTGACGCCAGGGCCGCAGCCGCCGGTGGCGAGGTCGGCGATTTCGGGGTCGGTGAGAGCGCGGCTGTATATACGTAAGTCGTCGATGTAGCCCGCGAACGGGTTGTTGTAGGTACCGGCGCCAATTTGAACAGGCGAGTTGGTGTAAGCAAGCGTTATGCCTGGCAGCGACTGCGAATTGTCCAGAACGCCGTCGATGTACAGTTTTTGCGTCGTGCCATCGTACGTTACGGTTATGTAGTGCCAAGCGCCAGCCGTCACCGTAGCGTTGCTGGTGAGCGAGCGGATGGAGTTGTCGTTGTCTTCTAGGTATATGTGGTCATTTGCCAGCCACACGCCATAACTCGTTACGAGCGGACCCTGTTTGAACACGACGTGCTGATAGCCGTTCGTCACGGTGTCGGGGTTCATCCAGAAACTGATGCTGATGGCGCTCGTCGGGTCCATGGTAGCGTTATCGGCAATCTCGACGTGGTCGCCCGAGCCGTCGAATTGCACGCTGTGTGTGTTCACGAAACAGCTGGTCGGTGGCAACACCGTGGAATGCGTCGCGCCACTGCCTGTGAGCGTGCCGTGGTTCGCATTGCCCGAAGCGTCGGCCGCAGTCGTGCCGGTCGCTTCGTCGAAATTCCAATAGCCCACTAGGTCACCGGCCGCGGCGGCGCTGCTGCCAAGTACTGCGAACGTGGCAACGGCCAGTATCAGACTGAATTTTCGTACCCACTGTTTCATATCTATGACGCTTATGCTCAGTATACCCTGCTACTCTCTGAAATCAAACCGGTGGACACCAAATCACGAAAGCCTGCCCCGGCCTGCGAGCCGGGAGGGCTGAAATGACGGTCGCCTCTGTTTTGGTTTCGTGATTCAGGAATGTATATTTTGTGTTTTTAGATAAAAGTTTTATAATATACAGCCATGAGTGAAGTAGCTGAAGCCGTTGACCGGCTGGTGCGTATAGAGCCGTATGAAGTTCTGGATTTCGCAACCGGCTCCACTGTCGTCCGGAGCGGTATTTTGCGGCACGACGACGCGTGCCTGGTGACGCCCGAACGCGGCGCGTTGCCGGTTTTTTGGGCTGCAAGCGGTCTGGAAGCGTTCGAACCCGGCATTACCGCCGATGGCCAGGAAAGTCCGGCCATAGGGACATACCAGTTCCACGACCAGAACGGAGCACTCAGAGAAGGTACTCTGACCGGAGAACAGAAGCGTACGCTGGTCGCCAGAATGCTGGGCACACGGCCGGCCGATACGAACTACCTTGTCGTGGACGAAGTGCAAAAAGGCGGCACCATTTCCGAACTGACTCCTATCATGAGACAGGCCCATGGCAGGCTGGCTATCATTGCCGCCCAAGACTCACGCCCAAAAGTCGCGGCCCAGCACAAGAACCCTTACTACACGCGCTTGGCTTCAAATAGCATCACGGGCATACCCGTCACCGTCGTGCCCTTGCCCCTTATCGCGACCGACAGAAGCGTGCTGCTGAATCAGCTATGGTACGGGGGTACTCACAAAGCTTTTGAGGCCGCACCGGCAATCGAGTCCAGGCAGAATACCCATGCACAGCTCCTCTTCCGAGCCCTGGGCACATTAGTCAGGAATGCCGATTTCGCGTTCAGCCCCGACTTCAGCACGCTGGCAGAACGCCTGCCCCACGCGTCGCCCGACGGCCAGTTGGAACAGTGGGTGGGCCGAGTGGTAACAAACGCACGTGCACGGTTTTCGCCCACGGACTGACCGGCACGGTATCAGCCCGCTCGCCGGCGGGGAAAGTTGGGGGAACGGGCTAATGCTGTAGAATGAGGGGTATGGCAAAGACCGAGTCCCCGGCAGTATCATCCGGCATGCAACTGCTCATAAACTTTGTGCTGCCGACGATTGTGCTGCTAGGGTTGAGCAGCCCTTCGCGGCTCGGGCCGGCCAAGGCCATGCTCTTAGCGCTGGCATTTCCGGTGGCGTTCGAGCTATATAACCTGAGCCGAAAGCGCAAGGCAAGCATGCTGTCCATAATCGCTATCGCGGGAATTTTGGTTACCGGCGGCATAACGCTGCTGGGGCTCAGCGAAAACTGGCTGGCCGTGCGGCGCAGCGCACCGTACATCGCCGTCGCACTGGTGCTGCTCGCCTCTATGCTCATCCGGCGTCCCGTGCTCGAGTGGGGCCTCGCCCAGTTGCTCGATATGGAACTGGTGCGCACGAAAGCCGAGCAGAAAAAGACCTGGCCAGCACTGCAAAAGCACATCAGTATGACGGGCTACCTGCTGGTCGCGCTCCTGACGCTTATCGGCATCTCAGCGTACATACTGACACTGGTCGTCATCACTGCCCCGACCGACACCGCCGCCTTCAACACCGAATACGTGCGGTTGCGGCTGCTGAGCCTGCCCGCCACCACCCTGCCTTTGCTTATCGGCATTTTGGCCATACTTATCTATCTGTTTGGCCGCATAGAAAAACTCACCGGCCTCAACCCCGAAGCCCTCATCAAGAAAAAGAAACCGTAGTTTTGACGAGGCGGAGATATGGACGCTTGCAAATGGCCATACACAGGGGTATAAAGGAGGTTATTATCAGGCGTGAGTCAAAGGAGCAGATATGGTCAATGCAAGTCCCGAAACCCAAACAGAACAACTTGACCCGCAGCAGCAGCTGGAGTGGTGCCTGAGCGATGAAAACCTCGGGCAACGCATCACGACAGTCGGCCTTGGCGAAACAGATGCCCGAACGGTCGCAGAGTGGGTTACTTCCGGTGTACCGGAAATCCGCGTAACGCAACTCGGAGTGCTTTATGGCGCCGCTCAACGGATTAGCGCAGTATTCGACAGCCAGACGGCCCGGGCATTTATGCGAAGCTCCAACGAAATCACTAGTGATGATGCACCAGTTCAAGTTATTGCCCGAACAGGTATCGAAGGCCCTGAGGGCGAAAACGCCCGCCAATTGATAAGCTCTGCGGTCGGCGAGTTCGTTGACTAGCAAGCTATAGGGCTAGTTGATATAATCAGGCTTATGGATATAGCCGACTTACTCCGAGCAGGGCGGAAAATCTGGGGCGACGAGAAGTTGACGCTGCCGGAAATCTTGCTGCGATTGGGCGTTACTACCGGCGACCTGCACCGCCTGGCGCGTGACCAAGCAGAAGGCGAGACGATTGATGAAAACGAAGTCAAAAAAGAACTTGGCAACATCATATTTTCGACCATCCGCTGGTGTGATGACTTGGGTTACGACCCCGCCGAATGCGTCGCCCTCGCCCAAGCAGCCCAGGCCCGTTACAAGCAACGGCTAGGATAAGCCTGCACGGAACCTTTCACGGTTCCGGCGGACTTTTCACGGCAGTGGTAATTATTTACGTCCGCGCCGACCAAAAGCCCGGTATAGCAGCACGCAGCCGAAGGTAAGCACGCCTAGCCCGACGGTAGCCGCCAAGCACACGAGTGCAAGTGCACTCTCAACCACAACTATCGTCATTGCTATGCCCGCCACCACTAGCGCTAGCCCTGTAGCAGTCAGTATGACACCGACATATTCTTCGTTCATGCCATCCCTCCGACAGAAATACACAAAGCCATACTTATTTATATGGGTAGAAGCTACGTGGGATGGTGTAGTGTGGTCGAAAAGGGAGCATCCCTGAATCAAGTTCAGGACAGGCTCCACGGAGCCGTATTAGAAATACGGTGGAGCGAGAAGCGGACTCTTTTCGGCCGCAATACGCCGTTTCACGTAGGTTCTACCAGAATCTGTCGGTTTCGCCATTCGCTCGCACTGTCCCAGGCGACCACATACAGGACAGGGTCAACACTCAAATTCTGGCTACACTATATGCTACCTCTCCCGGCTTGTCTATCTTTTGCACACTACTATCGCCATAACAACATACTGTTTTTCCCAGTGTGTTCAGAATGTGGTACAATGCTGCAATGTCTGAGTTGCAAGAGACCCCGCAATTCCTGATCTCTAATTTGTCACTGCCGCTGCCGCTGACCGCTGTCGGTTCGATTGCTGCGCACGAGAGGTATGTCGGCGCGATAGGCGCCGACGGTCTGGAACTGACGCCGATGCGCGTCGGCCGCTTTATGGGGCGCTTGCTGGGCCGCGCCGATTTGTTACGCGAACAACTTATGACCCCACTTGTAGCCCGCGGACCCATAGGTTCCCTTCTATTCGACAGTTACGACTGGAGTGACGAAGACGATGCGTTCGAAAGACTCATACAGTCGCAGCATTCATCGTTCCGTAACGATATCAATGACAACGGCATAGCGGCCCGTACCGTTCCGGATTGGCGTACGTCGCTTATGCAGATGACACGTATACAGTGCATAACAGGTCCCCTACCCGCTGTTTTATACCCAGGCTTCGAAGATGGACAGGTGGTGTATTCCGACCAGAACGCACCATTCGCCGAGCGCACTTTCCAGCCGAAAGCAAATGAATGGAAGCGGATGGGTCTCGACGAGGATTCCAGTATTTCTGACATCCGGGAAACCATAGGGGCCCGGGGTTTTACCGGCATTACCTGGGATGTATTCCACTGTCAGACTGAAGAGGCGGGAGAAAAGTTCCACGATCCGGCTCAATTGGCAGCTCGGCTGGCGGCCGGCGGACTCATACGGTCCGTACACCTTTCGCTGAACCGTTTAGACATAACCGGTCGGCATTCGCCACTGACAGCGACCACCAAGCAAGCTCGACAAGCCTTCGTCCATTCTTCCGCTGCTGCCAGTCGGACGTTGGAAGGCGAAACGCTATCGGCGATTGTCGAAGAGACCGGACAGAACGCAGACAACCAGACCGAAACCACTCTGCAACACATCGTGCTCGAAGACGGTCCGCTCCGGCCCGGCGCACTAGGGGTGCCGACGCTGGACAGACGCGACCATGCCGCAATCATCGACCATGCGCGCGAACTGGCTGCCGCGTAAGCTTGCTTGTGAGTGATTTCAGAAAACCTTTCACGCCGCTGGCAAACCTTTCACAGATGGGCATATACTGAAAAAATGAAACCGTCGCATTACATAAAAGTCGTGGCCTGTTGGCTGCTTGCACCTGTTGCTCTCATAGTTGGCGATGCGTACTTCGGGGTAGAAACCCCCGACGCGCTACCGCTCGGCATCGCTCTCGCCGTCTGTCTCCTTGGGCTTGCAGTGCTCACCCTGCTGGTTCTCGCCGCCCTGACGCTACTAGAGAACCATTGACCCAGCTTACTATACGCAATACCCCCATCACCTCCGTATTGAGCGCAGCGAACGAGGCGATAGCTGAGCTTTAGGGGGAGGGAGACGTATCTCGAATTCATTTCGAGATACGTTGGGAGGGGCGAGCCCCTCCCTTAAGAGCTCGACATACCTGTCGAGCTCTGGCAAGTTACTGCGAGAGACTGGCGAGGGCGTTGATGGTGGTGGCGATGATAACCGTGCCGAACACGAACGACAGCAGTGCCTGTTTGAGAATGGTACCGCGGATTTCTTTGGTGCTGACGGCCGTGTCGGAAACCTGGTAGGTCATGCCGACCGTGAACGCCAGGTAGGCGAAGTCCATGTAGCGCGGGCCGGTCGCCTGGTTGAAATCTATACCGCCTTCGGGTTCGCCGTAGTACAACCGGGCGTATTTGAGCATGTACGTGGTATGTACCGCCGCCCACGAAACCACGACACCCAAGAAACCGAGGCCGATGTCGAGCGCTTTGTCCGCACCGCTGCTGTGCGAAGCATGGAACACCAGGAACCCGACCGCCACCAGGCTGGCCAGGCTGGCGCTGAGCAATAACGCATCGGCTAGCGGACGGACAGGATTTTCACGCAGGGCATGCGCACGGGTTTCGGTGGCGCTGAAACGCAAGACAGTCAGCAGTGTCCAGGCGACAAATAACAGCGCCGCGGCTATCCAGCCGGCCAGCGGCGCATACAGCCGCGCACCGGAACTGCCTACCAGCGCACCCACCGCCAAACCCACCACGGTTATGACGATCAGGCGGGTTCCAGCGGTTACAGTTTTGTCGCGTGTTTGTGCCATGTAGTGTCCTTTTGATGCAGTATACACCACACATGCTACCGGCGATATATAGACCTACGCTTCTTGCCGCGGGAAGTCGTGGCGGTAGCGGGCGAAATCCCAGGTGGTTAGGAATTTGGTGGCGGATTTTTGGCCGTTCGCGAACAAAAGCGCCTGCTCTTCTTTGGTGATGTCGAAGTCTATGGACTGAATCTTGCCAGTATCGACAAAGATGGTGCGGGCGATGGTCGCCGGGTTGTCGAGGTGGCGCTGGTCCTGGCCGTTCGTCAGTGTCGCAAAGAGTGCTGTCGCCAGGCTGAGCGGCCCGGTGATTTTGTGCGAAATCTGCAGCGCAGCTTCTTGGGCCGAAAGCTTGATTCCGAACGTCGGCCAGTCTGCAGTTGAATCGAAGATGTCGACCGGGAAGTTCGAAAGCATGCCGCCGTCTACGAACGTGCTTTTGCCGATGTGCGCCGGCTTGAAAAAGTACGGGATGGACATAGAAGTGCGGATAGCTTCGGCGACCGGCTGCTCGTCCGGGTTCAGGCCATACTTCTCATAGTCCCATGGCAAATAAACCATCTGTCCTTTTGATAAATCTGCCGTCACGACGACGAGTTTGTAGCGCTGGCTTTCGGGCAAGTGGGCGTATTCGGGACTCGTCAGCTTCAGGTCGCCGAAGGTTTTTACGCCACAATCTGCCAAGTGCCCAGCAATCCAGTTGCGTAGAAAATCACCTTTGTACAAGCCATTATCGACAAGCAACGATGCGAATTTGCCTACCGGACCCAGACGTGTCAGCAAGGTCGGGTCGCGAAAGTTGTGGTAATCGAGCCCGTGCATAATTTCCAGAATCCGCTCGTTCGTGCAGCCGGCTGCAATCAGCGAACCGACTATCGCGCCGGCAGACGTACCCGCGACCCGCTGGAACTCATATCCTTGTTGCGAGAGTACTGTTATAGCGCCTGCCAGACCGATTCCGCGCACACCGCCGCCCTCAAGCACCAGGTCGGCTTTGCGATTTTGCTGTTGCGATTCACTATCCATACACCCATGCTACCACAATCCTGTACCCTTCCCTGTCATCCTGAATTCAGTTCAGGATCCATACGTTAGCACGGACGCTCATTTCACCGCATGGATGCTGAAACGAGTTCAGCATGACAATGGATTCGTTTCTCTGTTATTCGTTGTCCCTATAAGATATACTTGTGACAATGCACCCGTAGCTCAGCTGGATAGAGCGTTGGTTTCCGGTACCAAAGGTCGTACGTTCGAATCGTATCGGGTGTACCATATTTTAAATAGTTTGATTATTTGCAATTTCCATCAGTGTACCCATAAGAAAAATCATGGTCGAAATACATCCGTTTACTCCCACTTACAAAAAAGAGAATGGTTTATGGCTCCTGAATGTCGACACCACAGACGTTCCAAGCAATTTTACTGTTGTTGAGCGCAATATCGTATACATTCCTGGTGGTGAATTTGGAGGCAACCACAAACACCCACGCAACGAAGCGTTCATAGGCATAGGCGACAGTTTACAGCTTATATGGCAAGACGACGAGGGCAACAATCATACCGAAACAATGAGCAACGATTCAGAGCTGTCACTCTTTGTCGTTCACTCATTAACACCACATGTCGTTGTAAACAAAGGTAATGCACCTGCAATGCTCATTGAATTCGCCGACGATAAACAGCATGACGTCGTAGCGGTTGACTTGCTCAATAACTAGGTAGGTTACTAGCTCCTGCACGAGTTTGGTATGATTAGGGTATGAAAAATAGTCTTTTTAGGTTACGGGCGGGGATTGTGCTGATTGCGGTTTCGTGGCTGCCGGTTGCGCAGGTCGTGTTGGTCATAGCACACGACAATGGCAAGCTTACGAGTGACCATGCGTCCGAAACCTTTCGGCTGGCGGTGTGGGGAGTGCAGTTTCTAATAGGGTTTGTGGGGCTCTGGCTGGCCGGTTCGGTAGCGATACAAGCCGCGAAGCAAAGCGGCTGGCGGGCAGCACCCAAAAAACTGTGGCACCTGTTCCACACCGGCGCCACCGAATGATATTGCCTGGCACATGATATACTTTCCGCAGATTAACTAGCAAAAGGAATAGGACATGGAAAACAACCAAGACAATCAACAGCCGCAGAGTACGGAGCCAGCGGCAACGCAAGCCGCCGTACAGAATCCGGCGCCGCAACCCGCCACTCCCGCTCCAAATGCTGTCACCGCTCCGGCGCCAGGCACGCCGGCAGCCAAGCCGAAACTGCCGCAGCAAGGTCTGATATACACCCTAATCATCACCTCAGCCCTGTTCTGCATACCAGCCCTGATAGGTGTCGCTATATACGTCGGCAAATGCCGGAAGGCCGTCGCGGCCGGTGACACCGTAGCAGCCCAGCAAGCACTGACCGCCATCAAACTATGGGGCTTCATCGGAACCGGCCTAGGATTGCTGCTCTTCATCGGCGTAATTGCCGGTGGTGGTTCGTAGGCGTAAACCTACTCAGAAATATGTAATTAAGTATGGACGATGACGGGGGTGCCGATGGGCGCCCAGTCGTATATCCAGCGGGCTTCGGTGTTCGGCAGCCCGACGCAGCCGTGCGAGCTGTTTATGTTGCCGAAGTAGCTGAGCGGCCGCCAGTAGTTGCCATGTATGGCGTAGTCGCGGTAGAAGTAGTTTATCCACGAAACGTTCGGCTGGAAGTAACTGGAGCCGTCGGCGTTCAGGCCGGTCATGTCCTGCTGGACGACTTTGGAATAGATTTTGTACTGGCCGGTAACCGTCGGCGTGGCGGGTGCACCCGCCGAGACCAGAAAGGTTTTGACCGTCGTGCTCTTTTCGTACGCGTACATGCGCTTGGTCGTCAGGTCGACTTCTATCCATTTGTCGTAATCGTCGGCACTGACCGTATTGAAATCGGACTGAGATATTTCGAGCGTCTGCTTGACCGCCTTGCCAGCCAGCAGGTCTTTGGTAACCTGTGCGGCGATTTTCGACTTGTCGATGACGTCCGTCCCCGCGACGCCTTTATCCAGCACCACGAACGTGCCATCTTGGCGGTTGAATTCTATCCGTGAGCGCGGCGGGTCGATGTATGGTTTCGCAATCGTATCTATGTATGCCAGCACCTTGCCATCGTTTACGGTCACGTCGATTCTCTTGCCATCTTTTTTCAGCGATATCTCCACCCAGTCGGATTTATCGGCCACGGTGGGCTGGAACTGCTTGGCGCCTATCATGAAGCTTACAGATTGGTTCAGTATACCTTTGAGCTTTTCCTGGTACGGAGCCAGCTGGGTCGCGGTTATGGCCGGACGCGTCGACAAAGCCTGGAGTTGCAAGGGCGTGCTTCGCATAGTGCTCGCTGCTGTTTCGAGCGTGTTGACCGGGTCCTTCAGACCATTGTGTTTGCCGGCGATGCTGTCGGTCATCTTTACGACGCCGTCTTGAATAGACAGTGTGGCATCGGTGGCAGGCTGAATGGTAACGGTCGCCTGCGTGGCAAGGAAATCATTCCGTTTCGCGTCACTACTCACGAGTACCAGGTTGGCTGGCGCGGGCCGCCACCAGGCGAGACGGCTGGAAGGCGCGTGGTTGTGTACGCGGATGTTATGAACGGTTTTTGCAGCATCGGCGCTCAGCCCCATGTCGGCGAGCGAGAAGCTCTTTTTCGAACCGTCGGGATAGCTGATTGTCAGTTTATACGCAGCGGCCTGTTGTTTGACTATGCCCTGCAGCGCTGCGTCGGACTGGTGGGCCGAGACGGTTTCGCCGCCGATGCTGACTTTGGATAAAAACACGCCGGCGACAAGCCAGCCCACAACCGCCACGACCAAACCCGCCAGGCCGAAGACGGTCACGCGGTTCCGCAGCCAATGTTTCTTTTTCTCTTTCCGTGTTTCTTCTACGACGTGGATTTCGCCGTGTTCTATCTGTATATCTTTGCTGGCTACATCATCAATCCACGTCTCGTGCCCGTATTTTGCGCTGTGCGTGTGGTTGTTTTTGTTGTCTTTCATAGCGTGGTAACCATAAGCCGCGTTCTGTAGATGATTATAGCAGCAAATCCACTGACTCCCCTCATTGACCGTCGAGAACTGAGCACTGTAAAGTGTAACGAGAAGTAGGCCGGGGCTAAGCCTGTGTCAGTTTGCGGAGGGCGATGATGAAGGCGGCGCTTTTGAGGTCGGTTTGGTAATCTTGCGCGGTTTGATACGTCTCTGCAGTAGCCGTTTCGATGTATTTGGCTAGTTCGTTGTTCACCTGCTCTTCTGGCCAATGTTCGCCGTGCAGGTTCTGTTGCCATTCCAGGTAGCTGACGATGACGCCGCCGGCGTTGGCGATGACGTCGGGCAAGATGGTCACTCCACGCTCAGTCAAAACATCGAACGCAGCGTCGGTAATCGGGCCGTTGGCCATTTCGACGATGTACTTGGCTTTTACCGAGGCCACGTTTTCGGCCGTGACGCTATCTTCCAGGCCGGCCAGAACCAGGACATCCACATCTAGCGCCAAGAGTTCTTCGTTACTGATACGTTCTGCGCCTTCGTAATTTTTGAACCGGCCACCACCTTCTTTGAATTTGCTGAGTGCTTCGGCGTCGAAACCGTCGGGGCTAAATACCGCTGCTTCCGAGTCGCTGGCAGCCACCAATTTCCAGTTCGGATGCAATGCTTGCACGGTCGTACCGAAAAACGAACCGACATTACCGAAACCTTGCACAGCATAGGTCATCGGCTTGTCATCTTTCTTGAGCCGAAGCAGCTCGGTCAAAGACAGCACGCCACCCCGCCCCGTCGCCGCGTCGCGGCCCAGACTGCCGCCGTTCGGGATGCTTTTGCCGGTGAAGCTGGCTTTGGTAGTGTCGCCGGTAAGCACTTCGTATTCGTCGGTCATCCAGTCGATAATCTGCGCGTTGGTATTCACATCCGGCGCAGGAACGTCTTTTTCAGGACCGATGTGTTCGTGCAAGCCACGGACGTATTTGCGGCTGATTTCTTCGAGTTCCCGGGGGCTCAGTTCGCGTGGATTGACGGTAATGCCACCTTTGCCGCCACCAAGCGGCAACCCTACCGCAGCAGTTTTAAGACTCATTAAAGTCGCGAGTGTTTGTACCTCTTCCAAACTCACGTTTGCGTGGTAGCGGATGCCGCCTTTGTACGGACCCAGTTTGTTATTGTGCTGCACGCGGAAGGCCTGGAACGTCTTGCCGTTTTCGAGCGTTATGCTAAAAGCGTGCTCGCGGTTCGCCCGCTTCAGCTCTGCGACCACATTCGGCGGAATGCCAAGTTTTGCTGCCGCCCGGTCTATGAATGCGTGTGCTGTCTCTAACATCTGGACCCTCCTCTATCATTATGTAGGCACCTAACTTTGGGGCCATGTGTATACATATAATACACCCCGCTCATCCGGGTATCGGTACCAAAAAGTAAGGAGGTCAGATTTGTGCAAGAAGGTACACGGCCATGACGAGGCCGATGAAGAGGTCGGAATACGTGGCGACGTTCTCTTCGAAATTGCGCTGCTTTTTACGGATGTGTTCGAGCCCGGCGAGGAATAGAAAGAGCCCGCCCGCCAAAGCTGCCGCGCTGGTCCATGCCGGGTGCCACAGCGAAATGATGCCGACCAGGCCGATGCCGAGGTTCGTAAACCCCAGCTCACGCACCAGCTGCCACGACATTTTGTCTTTTATACCCAAAATGCCTTCGGCGGTCAGACCCGGTTTAATAACCTGGCGCAACCCGGCCGTAAATAAACGGATGCCGATTGCCCAGAACACAAACCATTTTCCAACGACGTCAATCAGAGCAGCATGATTCTTATTCACCAGCACTTCGAGCACGACCGACACGAGCGGAAAGACAAACATGAGGCCGGATACCATAGCGATGTACATAACATCAGTATAAGCCCGAAGAAACACGCAATACAACCTAGTCGCAAGTGCTCCGCTCTGTTACCATACTGCTATGCGAGAACTTTTAAACATTGCCGGACCAGTCGGCACCGGATGGCTTATACTGGACTGGGTTATACGTATAGTGGCGCTTTTCGTCGTACCGCGGAACCGCAAACCGACAGCAGGCATGGCGTGGCTACTCTTTATATTTTTCTTCCCGACGCTCGGTTTTCTGATTTTTCTTATACTTGGCAACCCGAAACTGCCAGCTAGCCGGCGCTCCGCCCAAAAGACACTCGATGCTGTCATACAAAAAGTGTTAGCCGAACTGAAACGCCACGACACCAAAAAACTGCTTTCTGCTAAAGTACCCGAAGAATACAAGAGCCTCGCGACCCTCAGCCAGTCGTTGACCGGCCTGCCCGTTTTCGGCGGCAACAAAATAGACGTCCTGCCCGAATACGACAACGTCGCGCCGAGAATGGTGCGGGACATCGACACCGCCGAGCGCTACGTACACGTAGAGTTCTTCATCGTAGCGATTGACGACTACACGCTACCTGTTTTCGACGCGCTTGCCCGAGCTGTGCAGCGCGGTGTAACCGTGCGCGTGCTATATGATGCAGTCGCAACACACATGTTCCCGAAGTGGAAGGAAATGCTCAAGCGCCTAGAAGCAGACGGTGCCCACGTCCAAGCCATGCTGCCGTTGCGTTGGCCTGGCAAAGGCTACACGCGGCCCGACCTGCGCAACCACCGCAAGCTGCTCATCGTCGACGGCCGTGTCGGCTACACCGGCTCGCTGAACCTCATCCAGCGCAACTACCACCGCAAAGACAGCATCTACTACGACGAGCTTGTCGTACGCATCGACGGACCGGTCGCGTTGCAAATGTCAGCCGTGTTCCTGACCGACTGGCACGCCGAAACCGGCGAGATTCTCAACTACAAAAATGCTGATTCTGCGAAGCAACTGCTCGAAAGCCGTGGCTCTTCACTCGCGCAAGTTTTGCCAAGCGGCTCTGGCTACGACGACGAAAACAACCTAAAGCTTTTCACAAGTTTGATGCACCAGGCGCAAAACACCATAACCATCGTCAACCCGTACTTCGTGCCGGATGATGCGCTCACCAACGCCATCACCAGCGCAGCGCGCCGCGGTGTCACCGTTACGCTCGTGAACTCCGAAGCCATGGACCAGTGGATGGTCGGCCACGCCCAGCGCTCGTTTTACGATGTATTCCTAGCTGCTGGCGTTCGCGTATACCTGTACAATGCGCCCATTTTGCTGCACTCCAAGTTCATGGTCATAGACAGCAAGATTGCGACCATCGGTTCCAGCAACCTCGACCTGCGCTCGTTCACACTCAATATGGAAGTCACGCTTACCTGCTACGACCCAGCTGTCGCTCGCAAACTACAAGCCGTGGCCGACGATTGCCTGACCCGCTCGCATGCACTGCATCTGCACGAATGGCGCAAACGCCCCCGCCGCCAACAACTCGGCGAAAACCTCGCCCGCCTCACCTCCGCTCTGCAGTAGCTTCGCCAAGGTGCTAAAATAATAGGTATTGAAGGCTCGTCAGCGTCGTAACGCATATTCTGAACCTTCATTATCATCAAGAGAGCCTAGCGGCTCTCTTTTTGGTTGTTAAACCAACGTTATTACACGTAATAGTATCCTGCTAGTATTACGGCCCTTTTACGTAAAACAAAACCAAGGCGAATAATAGATTGTTTATGCTTAGCTCTGAATAGGCTGCCAGAAGCAGAGTTTGTAGCCGTCTGGGTCTTTGACCACGAATTCTCGGTTGCCCCAGTCCCAATCCCGCGGTTCGGTCGGATTCAGCCCAGTTCCAATCAGCTCCTGGTATTTCCCGTCGACGTCGTCGGCCGCAATGTACACGTACATGCCACGGCCTTTGTCGCCGGACATCGAATCCCTGGCGAACTTTTCTTCGTCCCGCATACTCACCAAGTCAATCGCGAAGCCTTGTAGCTCGACAACCGAATGAGCGTCATCGGAAGACCGCACCTCGAACCCAAGCTTCTTATAAAACTTTTCGGAAAGCTTGTTCTCTTGCACCCAGAAGAGCAGATTTGTAATTTTCATGCCTACCATTGTGAATGCCGCCCAAACCCCGTTCAAGGTCGTTTTTACAACGAATAAATAGACCTCAGGACTGGTAACTAGAGTCACCAGAATGCCGGACGATTTCCTGTTCGCTCACGACAGCATAGCGGCCGATTATCGCCAGCGGCGACACAGGGCGGTGCCACGCGGCAATCACCTCTACCGATTCGCTCTGCTCGGCCAGCGGGGTATATGGGTCGACGGTTTCCGTCGTAGCACCGTTTTCGGAAATCCCTACGGCCAGCCTTTGGTGCGTCTCGTCACCCCAAGAGAGCGCGTAACCCTGAGCCAAGCGGTTCCGCAAGAACGTCGGGAGCGTCTCTGTAGTGAAATCACACCACGAAGTACTGATATAGCGGAAAGGAAATTCTCTCCCTAATATATTACGAACCTCGCTGGCCATATTGCCTTGCCAAGTCAAGACAGTCCGGCCATGTATCTCGCGCTCACCCCACCTGTCCCTATTTCTGTCACTCGTCAACTCTTCTTGTACGCGAGCGGCTTCACCGGGAGAAATAGCACCTGTTACGATTCCCCCGTTCAGCGCCGTAGTCACAAAGCACGAATGTATGCCGCCAGGTATAGCGAGTTGTGTCAGGAGCTCATCGCGTTTGAGGTGGGTGTGCGGCTGCCGTTCCCACTGCACAGCCTGAGTAACGCTTCGCACTGCAGAGATTTCGAAAGATGGAACCTGCTCACTCATGGACGGTAGTATATCAGGCGGCTTCACCGTTAGTCTGCACCGATAGGCTCATTTCTTTGCTATATTTAAGAGATGGCAACCAACTTTAAATTACTTATTTTGGATTATGGAGGAGTCTATTCGTTTCCGTACACTTCAAAGAATTTCAACAAGATTATAGTTGATACATTCGGTCGTCTACCCAACGAAGAAGAACGGCAAAAGATAATCGAAAAGTCCCATTTGCTTGGAGCTAATAAGATAACGACTTCGGAGTATATATCACTGCTAAGTACCATCTTAAAAACTTCCCATATGCCGAGCGTTGAACAGTTCGAAGATGTAACGATCGCCGTCACTAATCTACCATCACCGGAGATGGTAGAACTAGTGCGTACTGTACGGGCACAAGGCGTCAAAGTCTCCTTACTGTCGGACATGTACCTGTTCGAAGCGCAGCGTACCCGGCCATGGGGCCGGTACGAAGGATTTGACTACGTATCTCTCTCGGCTGAAGCAGGCATGACGAAATATGACCCCGGCTTTTTCACCAATACCCTCGATTACTTTCATATCTCGCCAGAAGATGCGCTTTTTGTGGATGACGTAGCAAATAACATTGCCGTCGCTGAAGTGGTAGGACTTGCAACCCTCTACGCCAACAAGGAGACCTACGGTCACGTAGAGGACCTCGTGGATGAGATATACCGCCTGCTTGATATAGAGGCTTCTGACTGACTTCAACGACCGCCTTCAACTTACCAAGCAGTGCATTCAGAAATTCCTCGCTCAGTTCAGTATCGCTTGTCCAGGTGTAGTCGAGCTGTGTGGTGTCGGGGCTGGGCGCGCTGAATACATACCGGACCTGGCTACCATCTTGTTTGCTAAGCGTAAATGCCTGATTAGGTCTGTAGTCTGTGAGTTCGAACTGAGACCATTCACCCGCCTGGTTTTGACTGCGGTATACCGTACCTAGCTTGACCGGCCACTCGTTTGTCTGCTCTACGGCAACAGAGTCAACCCATTTGGGCGTATTTGATGGGTCGACGCAAAATGCAAAGACAGCTTCAATCGGTCTGTTTATGACGACGTGAGCTTCAGTAGTAGTCATACTACAGTGTCACTTCTGTTCGTGTGTCGACGTAGTGCCCATCGGCTTCGCCTTCGTCGTTCATCCAGATTTTGTTCGGTACTACTTTGAACAAGACGAGCGGCGTGGCTTGGGTGAACTCCTCTAGCTTCCAGTACGGTACCGTATGCTCATCCCACAACAGGCGGTGCGCAACTGCAATCTCTTCCGGACCGGTAATCGCAGATGCCGTGGCCTGGATGTATACGCCTTCGCCATTGCCTGGCGGAACGGTCGAATCATATATGACCAGAAACACGTTCGGGTTCGACTGGATATTTTTGGCTTTTTGACTTTGCCGGTGAGTCCCGAAGTAGAAATTGAACGCTGTATCATGCACAGCAAAGACCGGCGAGTTCCACGGCATGCCGTCGCTGGTCGTGGTCGCGAGGGTTATGTACGGGATGTTTTCGATAATCTCTTTGGCGCGTTGGCTTGACATATACTAATCATAGCAGAGTAGAAAAGCCTCTTGGATACGCGTTTGCGATAGCCGTTTCAGCTCTGGGTGGTAAATCATTTGGTGGGGTTTACAGATGGAGTACAATGAAGGTATTTAAAGGAGGTCTTATGAGTAAAGCTGCAGCTGCGAATATGGTCGATGATATCAAACCGCCAACGTACCTTATAATCGGCAAGGTTATTTTGTACGCGATGTATATATGGATTATCTTCGGCATTATAATGCTGGGGATGCGGGTGTTCCTGCTGGCGTTTTCGGCCAACCCGTCGACGCCGTTCGTAAATTTCGTATATGAAACTTCAGCTAGTTTCCTGCAGCCGTTCCGCGGCATTTTCCCGCCGAAGCCGGTCAGTGAAACCGGTTACCTGGATGTGGCATCGCTGTTTGCGATGATAATGTACGGGCTCATTGGCTGGGGCTTTTCGGCACTCATACACTACATTCAGAACAAAATGGATACCTACACCGAAGCCGCTCGCATACGTCTGGCTCGCCAGCGCGAAGCCCGAGCGCAAGCCGCACAGCTCGCCGCCAAGCCACCAGTCCGCACGGCAACTACTACCCGACCCGCTACCACCTCACGCACAATCACCCGCTAGCCAACTAGCACACGTAATGTAAGAAAGGGACGCCATGGCCACGAAGTCCGAATCCGACCGCAAGACCAAAACCCAACTTACCAAACTAGAAGCCGAAGTCGCACAACTTCGGGTCGAAAACGCACAGCTCAAAAAAGCCGCCGCTCCTAAGCCGAGCCGCACGTTCAGCTTCAAACCTGTCGGCGCCGTTTTACTGCTGTGTTTCGCAGTCGCCCTGCTAGTCGCCGGGAACTTGTTGTTTTGGACCGGCAATACCATCGTCAAAAACGACCGGTTTGTCGCAGCGACTGCACCGATAATCCGTAACACGAACGTGCAACACGCCATCGCCGACCGCGCTACGAACCGGCTGTTCGAAACGGTCGACGTACAGCAGGTAGTTACGGATGTACTGCCGCCACGCGCCGATTTCTTGGCACCATCTATCGCCAACGGGCTCAAAAGCCAGACGAACAATCAGCTCGATAAGATTCTGGCCAACCCGAAGTTCCAAGACACTTGGAACGACACGCTGTCGCGCGCCCATACCCGGTTCATCGCCAGCGTGGAAAAGAATGGGAGCGACGGCAGCATAGACATAAGCGAGGTATACACCAGCCTGAGTGCGAACTTGCAAGGCACCAAGCTGAGTTTCCTAGCCAACAAAAAGCTGCCCGCGAAAATCGGCAATATACCCCTAGTTCACGGCGAGTGGGTCAAGGTGCTCAACCGCGTGATTACGCACATCGACCTGTGGCGCATACTCGCCATAGGACTGTTCCTGATTTGTGCAGTCGTTGGCGTGTGGCTTAGTAAAAATCGGCGGCGGGCAGTGGTGCTGCTAGGCATACTTTCTGCACTAGCGATGTTCATTACGCTCGTTAGCCTGCGCGTAACCCGCGAACTTGCCGCCGGCCAAGCGCAGCCGCAATATGCCGCAGCCGTGCGCGACACGGTGCAGATAGTCTTTCACCCACTTGTCGTCCAGACCACCAGCATACTCGTCGCCTTCGCCCTTGTGGCATTCATCGCCTGGGTCAGCGGCCCTGGCCGCGCCGCCAGCGGCTTCCGCGCCCGCACCAGTGATTTGCTGGCAGGCAAGCTGCACCAGTCCATTTTCAGCACCGGCGAAAACACCTTCACGCTCTGGCTCGGCCGGTTCAAACGATACATCGAATGGACGCTCGTCGCCCTGCTAGGTATCATTTTCCTAACCGTACGCCTCACGCCGAAAGCGCTGCTATGGTACGGGTTTGCGCTTGTCCTACTCATACTCATCGTCGAAACCCTCGCCGCCAAAACCCTCGAAAACCGCAAGGTAATTAAGTAAACAGTAAAAAGTAATAAGGGTGTCCGCCTGCGGCGGACGTCATCAATCGTGGCTCCGTAAGGAGCCACTCAGCTTTCCGGCCATTGCAAAAACCGATTAGCTGTAACCTGGCAATGCCAGATTACCGAGACGCTTCGCCCCTTGTGGGCCGACCAGAGGGAGTTCGGCTCGGTAGTATGGCATTGCCAGGTGGAGGCTAGTCGCGTTTTTGTTCCTGGCCGGGAGTTTTTGCTACTTTTTGCGGTCAAAAAGTATGGCAGTGCCTTGGAAAAACGGATTCTTGGCTTTGCAGGAATGACGGGGCAGGGTTTCGTGAACCAAGTCATTGACAATTTACCGGGCTTGATACATAGTACAAGTTACTACTGTAAGGAGGTTCTCGTATGGACACGCAAGCGTCTGAGGTGGTGGGAGTTTCGGTTTTCCGTGGGATTATAACAACATTATTCGGGTTCGCCGCAGTCTTCTGGCCAGGCCTGACCCTGCGCACACTGGTGTTCTTGTTCAGTGCATTCATCTTGGTCATGGGTTTCATCGACCTTATCGGTGGCATCGGCAAGCTCATCCATGGCACTGAGTCTGTTCTGACCCGTGTGCTCACACTGCTGCTCGGTGTGCTTGAAATCGGCGTCGGTGTGTACTTGCTCCGTCACCTGGAAGTCCGTTTGGCAGTATTCATCCTGCTGCTCGGGTTCTCGTTCCTGGTACGCGGTATTTTCGAAGTCGTGGAAGGCCTCTTTCATGAAGGCCCAAGCGTCAACCGCGTCTTCCTCATCATCGTCGGCGTATTGTCCGCCCTCGCCGGCGTCATCATTTTGTTCCAGCCGGTCGCCGGTGGTGTTGCCTTCGTCTGGGTCCTGGGTATTTACGCCCTCATCACCGGTCCGCTGATGATTGCCCTGGCCGTAGAGGTCAACAAAGCCGCCAAAGAACTCGACGGCAAAAAGCGCTAACAAAAAACCTAACAATAGAAGGAGATATCGTGGCTGGCTCGAAACCAAAAGCAGCATCGCAGCCAGCCCGTTTTTCTCCTTGGGTTCTCCCGCTCACGGCAATCACTGTCATTGTCGTGGGCTTTTTATTTGTAAGACCCTACCTGGGGGCAATCCTATTTTCGGCACTCATAAGCTTTCTGTTCAATCCGGTTTATAAATATTTCGTGCACAAAACCAACCGGCAAGGCCTGTCGGTAGCACTGACCATAAGCGTCGCAACACTATCCATCGTTATTCCCTGCTTGCTTTTGGGCGCACTGACAATAGGCCAAGTAAACACCATGATAGCCAAGTACCAGCAAGGGAGCGTGTCGTTCGGATCCGCACATGTACAAGAGGTTGTCGACACCGGCCTGGACCGCGTCGAAAACCTGGTGCATGCGCTGCCCGGTGGCGAAGGCGTAAACATAGACAAGCAAGCCATCGTTCAGAAACTGAAGGACGGCTTGCTTGCAGGCCTGAGTTTTCTGGCGCAGTCTATCGCGCACATCGGCACGGCTATTTTCGGTTTTATAGGTACCTTTATACTGTCTATTTTCCTCATTTCCAGCATGCTGCGCTACCAGGAAGAACTACTGGCGTTCATCAAGAAAATCAGCCCGTTCGACAACTCTATCAACACGCTGTACTTGCACCGAGTCGCACTCATGACGAAAGCGATGGTGAAGGGCCAGTTCATAATCGCCACAGCCCAAGGTGCTGCCGCCACTTTCAGTTTATGGCTAGTGGGTCTGGATTATGCCGGCTTCTTTTTCATCTTCCTGACATTCCTGAGTTTCATTCCGCTTGGC
The DNA here is from genome assembly GCA_964513385.1 of uncultured Candidatus Saccharibacteria bacterium. Classification (GTDB taxonomy): domain Bacteria; phylum Patescibacteriota; class Saccharimonadia; order Saccharimonadales; family UBA4665; genus JBDHUJ01. The sequence goes on from CAZEMC010000008.1 coordinate 25,550, forward strand.
GCTGGCATCGTGACCATCCCTATCGGCATTGTGTTCATACTGACTGGACACATTTGGCAGGGCATATTCATTATACTGTGGCACATGTTCGTAGTTTCGATGATAGACAACATACTGCGACCACGCTTGGTGCATCCCGACGCGCACCTTAACACGGCACTCATGCTGCTAGCTGTGTTTTCCGGTATGGCCATCTTCGGATTCCTGGGAGTGGTGTATGGCCCAGTCCTTATGATTCTACTCATTACCAGCATACGCATATACGCTGAATACAATGGCCGGCGTACACGACTGGGGCTGGCGGCCGAGAGCGAGTTCGACACGGGACAGCTGCCCGCCACAGAACCTAAACAGCCAACGTGGCGCAAGTGGCTACCATTCTTAAAACAGCGCTAACGATTATTGTCTTGTACTGGTTTACCGGTATACTGGTAGTATGAAAACCAAAAAACAAACCGATTCCGCACGTATACACATCAGCCAGAAACAACAGCTTTTCGTCTTCGGCGGCCTAGTAGTAATGCTGGCTGGCTTGTTTGGCGTATTCGGCCTGGTGGGCAACTTCCTAGGTAAAGCTCCGGCCGATACCTACAGCGAGTGTTTGCACGCCAACGGCAGTAGGCTACTCGAAAGCTACCCGGAAATCTGTGTTACCAAAGCCGGTAAACGCTTCCAGAACCCCAAGCAAGTAATCGCAGCTCCAAAGAACAACGTATAAATCCGACGTTCAGGCTCGACGGATTCGATTAGCGAACCACTGCGCGCTGGGGCGGATGGTCCGTTGCATGGTCGTCCGGTCTACAGCGACCAGGCCGAAGCGGGGCCACCAGCCGTACGCCCATTCGAAGTTATCCAACAAACTCCAATGCAGGTAGCCCAGTAGCTGCACGCCCGAACCTATTGCCCGCTGCAGCGCCCCGAAGGTTTCTTCGAGCCACCACTGCCGGTGCTCGTCGGCACTATCTGCCAGTCCGTTTTCGGTAATCAGAATCGGTTTGCGGTAGCGCCGCCACATCGCTGTAATGACGTGCTCGATACCGGCTGGTTCCATGTACCACCCCAAATCACTCACCGGCTGCTTCGGATTTTTGATTCTGCCGAGCCAGTCGCGGTATTCCGTAAAATAGTAATTCAGTCCGACAAAATCCAGTGAGCTTTTTACCCGGTTCAAAAACCACCAGTTCCAGGCGTAAGCCATAGCGCGCACGACCGCGCGGTTCAGCGGATTCCGTTCGTTCACACATTGCACATCGCCGAGCTGTGCCGCTAGCCCGACCTGAATGCCGGGATACGCGCGTTTGATGATAGCATGTGAGCGCCGGTGTGCCTCGGCCAAGTTGCGATACACTCGCAAACCAAGCAGCACGTTCTTGCGCTGCGGCGGCCACTCGCCCGTCATATAGCTAAAGCTGGCGTACACATTCGGTTCGTTCAGGGTAAGCACGGAGTGCAGTTCGGCACCGAATTCACTCATGACCTTTTGCACGAACCGTTCGAAATACTGCAAGTTGGCACGCTTTTCGAACGCTCCTTTTTCGGCGAACCACACCGGCACTGTCCAATGCCACAGCGTCAGCACCGGCTCTACGCCGCGCCGCTTCAGGCTCGCGATGTAGCGGCGGTAGTGTTCGACGGCTGCTTCGTCCCACTCACCTTCGCGTGGTTCCAGCCGCGCCCATTCTATACCGAACCGGAATGAGTTCAGGTTCAGCTGCTGCAAAATATCGAAATCTTCTTCGTAGCGCTGGGCGTGCTCGACACCGCTGCCAGAAATGTAGTTTTGTGGGTCGGCTAGGCTTGCCGCGATACGTTCCTGGTGCGGCAACCACGCCAGCCGCTTCGGCGAATCGTGCGCCAGACGTTCGGCATTCGCCTTTTCCCATTCGCTCCACTGCGTCGTCAAACCGCCTTCTACCTGGTACGCTGCTGTGCTCGCACCCCAAAGAAAGTCATCAGGAAAACCGGTCATACACACAGTATACGTTAGTGGCCGATGTTGTGCAGCAGTGCGACATACGTATCGTAATGGCTCGCGAAAAGCCAGATGACAGTAACAAGCAGCAGTGGGAAGACAACGAACGCTTCTACGTTTTTGCCGGTCGTAATACGGAGCTTACGCAGTGGCGGAAAACCGATCTTGAACGGGATGGGCAGAAACCACGGAACCCCCTCTTTCGTAAAGGAATCCATGACCAAGTGGCTCGCGTAGCCAATCATAAATGCGTACCACACAAGTGTGATGTCGACATGCGGCATTATAGGGTGCAGTGCATGCAGCAGCAGATTGCACAGCCACGCGAATACTACGAAACCCGGTATAGAGTGGCTTATAAACCGGTGTCCGCCGAGCAGTTTGCCGAACGCCTTGCCCACGAAATGCCCTTCGGGCAGGTTCCGCCACAACGGCGCCGTCGGCTGGTCTATGTCGGGCGCAATACCGCCGAGCTGATTCGCCAGCAGGGCGACCAGTACTGTGCTAAACGTTAGACTCGCCGGGTCATACACCAGCACCGCCACAGCCAACGCCGCAGCTGCCGCCAAATCATGCGTCCGTGCTGTCATATGCACATATTGTAGTAGAATGAGCGTATAAACGTAAGCGGGAGGACGAAATGGCACAAAAGCAAGGCGAAACACAGCGTAGCACCGAAACAGAAACCGAGCCCGACAGCGAACGAGACCAAAAAGCGGCCGCAGCAGCGGCAGGACAAGCCGCAGTTACAAAAGAGCTGGCCGACGAAACAGATGCGATACTAGATGAAATCGACGGTGTACTCGAAAACAACGCCGAAGAATTCGTAACCCAGTACATCCAAAAGGGCGGCCAGTAGCCTACTCCGATTCTGTAGTTTGAGTAGATGCAAGCTTTTGCTCTTTGCGGAGGGGGCGGAGGTATTGTTTGAGGATGGCGGCTTTCTTTTCGCCGAGCACGTGCACCAGGTCTTGGTCTCGAGCCTGCATCACTCCGCGCAGGCTGCCGAAGGTTTTTATGAGTTTCTTGCGAGTAGCCGGGCCGATGGTCGGGATGTCGTCGAGCATGCTCGCGGTCTGCTGTTTGGTGCGAAGTACTGAATGGTACGAAACGGCGAAGCGGTGGCTTTCGTCGCGAATGCGTTGCAGTAGCTTCACCACCGGCTCATAGCGGTTCGCGCGTTCTGAACCACGCAGGTTCAGGCTGTGGCCAGACGATTTGAACTGCCCCGGATGCAGGTTGATACGTATGAAACCGTCCTTTTCTATAATCACCGCATCGCCGTTCATAAGCGGCGGCACCGTAATGTTCGAACCATCCTTTTTTACGATAATTTCTTCTTCCAGCTTGGCCATGCCTATAACGGGCACTGCCACGCCCCGTTCGACGAGCGCGTCGATAGCCGCCGAAACTTGCAGCGGGCCGCCGTCTACCAAAATGAGTTCGGGTTTGCCCCACGCTTTCAGATTCTTTTCTCTCAACCGCCGCAGCAACGTTTCGTACATATTGCGCGGGTCATCGTTGCGTTGCGTGGTTTTGAACTTGCGGTAGGCGCCCTTGTCGCTCACACCATTCGTAAATACCACCATGCTGGCGACCACGTTCGTGCCCTGCATGTGGGAAATATCGTAGCCTTCGATACGCCGCGGAAAGCCGCCGAGGCCTAGTAGTTCTACCAAGCCGCTCAGTGCGTGGTCTTTTGCAATGTCTAGGAATTCTTTGTCGCTGAATATGACTTGCTTGCCCAAGTTCTGTAATGCGGTAAGTTGATTGCGGTATTTTGCTGCAAGCTCGAAGTTCTGTTGCTTGGCGGCAGCCATCATATCTTTTTCGACTTCGCGGATGATGGCCGTACGTTTACCTTCTATAACGGCTATGAGCTTGCGCAGGTTTTTGCGGTAATCTTCCAGGCTCGTCTTACCTTCCTCCAAACCTGGGTCTAGGCCTAAATGATAATGCAACGTCGCACGTTTTTGACCCGGCACTTTGCGTGTTGCGAATGGGAAAATACGGCGCAGAAGTTTCAACGCCTGCCGCACACCGTACGTCGAAAAATACGGCCCGAAATAGCGGGCGCCGTCATCGAGCGGACGCCGCGTGGTTGTGACCGTAGGGTAATCCGAATCGTAGTCAATGCGGATGTAGCTCATCGCCTTGTCGTCGCGCAGCAGTATGTTGTAGCGCGGCATGTAGCGGCGAATCATTTCGGCTTCCAGGAACAGTGCTTCCAGCTCGCTCTCTACGACCATCCAGTCGGTGTCGTAAATCTCCTCTACCAAAGCTTCCGTCTTCGGGTCGCGGCTCCGACTGGCCTGAAAATACTGCCGCACCCTGTTCCTGAGCACCGCTGCCTTCCCTACATAAATAATCTCGCCCGATTTGTCCTTATGAAAATACACCCCCGGTTCTTTGGGCAGGTCTTTCAGTTTCTTCTCAAGCTGAGGTGTTATCACCCCTATATTATACTCGTCGCATGTGTTTTATTGCTTCAACAAAGTCGGTAGGGTTTCCGCCAAATTGAGCAATCCTTCGTCGCGCAGGTAGATCACTTGCTATCTCAACTAGCTTTTTTCGTGCTTTTTCCCTTCTCTGCTCAAGAAGCTTCTGCACTTCCCATTCGCGCATAATCTCTGCTTCTTCTTCGGGAGTCAAATCTGGAATACCTTCTACTACAGGTGTGAGATTAAGTGTGTCAGCGGAGGCACCAGATTCCTCGTAGTTATTGAGATTAGGGCTTGGTTGCGACTCTTGCGGTGTAGCCATCATTTCATTATAGCACATTATGCTAGTGTTTGTCAATGCTTGGGTGCGTTTTAACAGAGGTGAATACTAAGCACAAACTATCCCCTCCCGCGTCATTCCCGCGCAGGCGGGAATCCAGTAGAAAAGACCACACCATGTGCATAGGGTTTGCATATCACTTGACCATCTAAGATTACTCATACGCAAACTTATTCTTGCTTCTAATGTCCGAGGAGTGGATTCCCGCCTGCGCGGGAATGACGCAGGCACGGTGACGGTGCCCGGCAGAACGTTGCGTTTACTACGTTTGACAGGGTAAGCGCAGGCGGTTTAGAATGCGGTATGGGTATACTAAACACTTCTCTTCAACCGGGTTTTCCACTAGCACTAACTTTTAACGACGTTCTGCTCAAACCGGGCTATAGCGGGTTCGACCGCGGCGAGATTTCGCTCGAGACGCAGCTTACCAGAAACATTACACTCAAAAGTCCGTTTGTGGCAGCGCCCATGGACACGGTTGCCGAACACAAGCTGGCGATTGCGCTTGCCAAGCTGGGCGGCATCGGCATCATCCACCGCAACCTGACCATCGCCGACCAAGCTAGCGAAGTTGCCAAGGTTAAAAAAGCAAAGCAACTTGTCGGCGCAGCAGTTGGCTCCAGCCCTGGCTTTGAAGCGCGCGTCGATGCGCTGGTCGACGCCGGTGTGGACGTGATTGTCGTAGATTCAGCGCATGGTTATGCGGAAAAAGTCATCGCCACACTCGAATATATAAAGAAAAACTACAAGGTCGATGTCATAGCCGGCAATGTCGCCACACGCGAAGGCGCGCAGGCGCTTATCGACACAGGTGCAGACGGCTTGCGCGTCGGCATGGGTCCAGGCGCAATCTGCTCGACCCGTATCGTTTCGGGCATGGGCGTACCGCAGCTGAGCGCACTGCTCGATACTTGCGCCGCAGCTCGTCCCGCGGGTGTACCGGTTATCGCCGACGGCGGAATCATATACTCCGGCGATGTCGTGAAGGCTCTGGCCGCCGGCGCTAGCACGGTCATGATGGGCCGCATGTTTGCCGCGACCGAAGAATCTCCGGGCGACGTGGTACGGCTCAAACCCGACCAAGTTCCGAGCCGTTTCCAAAGCATCGTGGACGGTTCCAAAAAAGAATATGTATTTAAAACGTACCGCGGCATGGGGTCGATAGGCGCCATGGAAAAGGGCCTGAAAATAAGCAGCGAGGACGAATTCCACGGCAAGAGTTTCCAGGGAGAAGTCTTGGTCGCGGAAGGCGTCGAAGGCTTGGTCCCCTGCTCTGGCACAGTCAAAGATTTGCTCGATCAAATGGTCGGCGGCATATATTCCGGCATGTACTACGTGGGGGGCCAAGACCATCGCAGAACTTTGGGGAACCGCGCAGTTTATGCAAATAACCCAGGCCAGCCTTAGCGAAAGTCATCCGCACGACCTGTTCATCACTAACCCGGGGAAAAATTACCAATGAACCAACAAACGCTCGTCATCCTGGACTACGGCTCGCAGTACACGCAGCTTATTACCCGCGCCAGCCGCGAGCTCGGCGTCTATAGCATCATTTTGCCATTCAAAAGTTCCGTGGCAGATATCAAAAAGCATAAACCACACGGTATCGTGTTGTCTGGCGGCCCGAATTCGGTCTACGAAAAAGACGCGCCGTCGCTCGACCCGAAACTGCTTGCACTTGGGGTGCCGGTGTTGGGAATTTGCTACGGCATGCAGCTGCTCGCGCGCGAACTCGGTGGCGCAGTCGAAGGCTCGCAGACGCGCGAGTACGGCGATGCGACGTTGACTGTGCTCGGTTCCAGCAAGCTTTTTGGTGCATCGTCGGGCAATAGCCGCGTGTGGATGAGCCATGGCGACCATGTTACGAACGTGCCAGACGGGTTCAGCGTGACTGCGAAAAGCGGCGAGATTATCTGCGCCATGGAAGACCCGGAGCGTAAACTGTTCGGCCTGCAGTTTCACCCGGAAGTCGCGCACAGTGCACGTGGCCGGAGCATTTTACAAAACTTTTTCCGGTTGTGCGGGTTCCGTGGCGATTGGTCGGCGGAATCTATTCTGGACACGCAAATCACGAAAATCCGAGAAACGGTCGGTACTAGTAACGTCATTTGTGCGCTTTCTGGTGGTGTGGATTCATCGGTTGCCGCCACACTCGTCGACCGGGCAATCGGCAACCAGCAAACCTGTATTTTCGTCGACACCGGCTTGCTCCGGCAAAACGAATACGATGAAGTCTTGGCTGCATACAAAGCAGTCGGTTTGAACGTGCGGCCGGTACGTGCCGCCGAGCAGTTCTACAAAAAACTGGCGGACGTAACGGACCCGGAACAAAAGCGCAAGATTATCGGCGGCGAATTCATCGCCATTTTCGAGCAAGAGGCCGCCAAAATACCAGACACAAAATTCCTGGTGCAAGGCACACTCTACCCCGACGTCATAGAATCGGTTTCGGTGAACGGCCCGAGCGTAACCATAAAATCGCACCACAATGTCGGCGGCCTGCCCGAAAAAATGAACCTGAAACTCATTGAACCACTGCGCGAACTTTTCAAAGACGAGGTGCGTGAACTTGGCGCAGCGCTCGGTTTGCCCGACAGTATCGTGCAGCGCCAGCCGTTTCCAGGACCTGGTCTTGGAATCCGCATAATCGGCGAAATAACTCCGGAGGCTATTGGCGTTTTGCAACAAGCCGACGCTATCGTCCGGCACGAGATTGACACGCACGAAATACGTCCGGATGTCTGGCAATTTTTTGCTGTGTTACTGCCCATAAAGTCGGTCGGCGTCATGGGCGACGGTCGCACATACGAACAAGTCGTGGCCATCCGCGCCGTCAGCAGCAGCGACGGTATGACTGCCGATTGGTCTCGCCTGCCGCATGACCTGTTAGCGAAAATGTCGAGCCGCATCATTTCCGAAGTTCGGGGTGTAAACCGCGTCGTCTACGACATCACCTCCAAACCTCCCGGCACCATTGAATGGGAATAATTGCCGCCGGTTAAAGCATTGTATGCGCGGGTTTTTCGAGAGAGTATTTTGCAGCGGGAATACGGTGATAGTTTGGGAGGTAGCGAGTAACGACCGCTTCGTAAAAGAGGGCAACGTCTTCGGGCGCTAGGTCTTGCTGGACCGCATCCTTGAGTTCGGCAAGGGTAAGCCAACGCAGGTCTTGCGATTCGCCTTCCGCCGGTTTGTTTGCCGGTGCCGCTTTGGCCACGAACGCAAAGCACATATCGGAGTGGTAGTGCTCACCCGGAACTTTGTGTGTATTCATAAGCACCGGCACAGGGTGCTGTACCGCACCAGGCGCTGCCACTAGTTGGTCGTCCGGCTGCAAGACTTGCAGCTCTTCCAGCGTGTAACCACTTTCTTCGCGGAGTTCGTGGGCAATTGTCTGCCACGGCGTTTCGTTCAGTTCTATATGCCCACCGACCTGGAATAATTTGCCGAATTTGCGGTGCATATGCACCAGCACCCGCGGCTCATCGCCGTCGACCCGCACGATGTACGCGCCTGCAGTCATATCGTGCTGTCCTGGTCCAATATGTATATGCGGCATAGTTATCTCCTCGCTACCAGTATAGCCCTGCCGCCAAGCTGCTCAAACCGTCGGCAGTTAGTTTCACTGTCATCAAGCACTAAACAGCCGCCAAAAGACTGCATGCCGAGTTTGCCAAGAACCGTTTCGTATAGGCCCGGCTCATCGTCTTTTAGTAAGCCATAGTCCGCCGAATTAAAGACGCGCTCAAAATTATATTGCACGAATGTGCTGCTTTGTACGAAATCGTTGAACACATCCATATTGTCGGTCACAATGTAATGCTTCGCCGCTGGATGCCGAGCACTTACTTTTTCAAAAAGGCTTTCATTCACCGCATCTTGGCTCCAATCCCGAACCAACAGCCGGCCAAGTTCGACGCGAGTAAAATCCGCACCATGCTCACGGGCAAGCTGCCCGATGCTTGTCTTGCCCCGCATCCATTCCTGTGTGCGTTCTTTGTCTGCAAACAAAAAGTCCTTGAAACTCAGCAGCTTTTCATCGTCCAGCCCAGTCTTATACCAAAACCGCCGCAACCCCAATACCCCATCCCAGTCCCAGAAAATACGGTCGGGCGATTTAGCGCCTATGCGCTCACTACTATTTGGTCGCGACATAGTTGAGTGTGGAATAATTTGTCAGGAGTTTCTTTGCAGGGTTCGCAGATAAGGACAAGGTCGTTGCAGGTTTTGAGGGCGCAGTTTTCGTAGTTGCTGGTTTTGCCAGCGCAGTGAATACACTCGCCGATGACCTTGGCATGGTCGCTGAATTCCATGCCCATGCGGTCGTCGAATATATACAGCGAACCTTCCCACAGTGCGTCGTCGCCATACTTTTCGCCGTATTTTACTATTCCGCCGTCCATTTGGTACACGTCTTCGAAGCCGCGGTTTTTCATGAGACTGCTCAGGATTTCACAGCGGATGCCGCCGGTGCAGTACGTTACAACTTTCTTATTTTTTATATCGTCGTACTTGCCGCTTTCGAGCTCACGCACGAAATCTTTGCTGGTGCGCGTGTCGGGCACGACCGCATTTTTGAACTTGCCGACTTTGGCTTCGTAGGCATTGCGGCCGTCAAAGAACACCACATCATCGCCATGTTCTTCGACTAGCTTATTCACCTGCTCGGGTTTGAGGTGCTTGCCACCGCCGACGACACCGTTTTCGTCCACCTTCAGTTCGTCAGCCGCACCGAACGAGACGATTTCGTCTCGGACTTTGACCTGCAGTTTCGGGAAGTGGTCGCGAGAGCCATCGCTCCATTTGAACTGGATGTTCTTAAAATAAGCTTTCGTCTCTTTGGCATACGTTTTCAGGTCATCTAGGCCACCACCGACCGTACCGTTTATGCCGTGCTGCGAAATGAGTATACGGCCCTTTAGATCCAGCTTTTCGCAGAGCGTGCGCTGCCACAACCGCACCGCTTCCGGGTCGGCAATTGGCTGGAATTTGTAATAAAGCAATATCTTTTGCACGCCAGTATTATACAAGTTTCCCCGCCCTTTTTCCAGGGGTGAAAGGCTAAGTTGCCTTACTGTCATCCTGAACAGCCCAGCGTATGCATGGCGCGTGTTTCAGGACCCATGCGGTGGCACGGACGCTGATATGAAGGTGTGGGTGCTGAAACAAGTTCAGCATGACAAGTATATGTTGCGCTTATTACTACATATTTTTATCTGTTAGTATTGACAGGTGGAGTACAATGGTGAAATATCACTAATTTAACGGAAAGGGTCCAGCAATGCGCTATTATCAGAATTTTACCGTACTACCAGGCTATACCCTGACCGTATGCCGCTAATTCTCGATTTCAAAACCAAACTGGCATCGTGAGCCAGAAGCAAACTTAACTAATCAAACATACTACTTCGGACTATGTTCGTCCTAGACAAACATCGCTCGAACTAATTCAGGTCGGCACCAAGGAGGGCCGCACCTATGTCAAAACAATCTTCTATAAAGCGTGCCGCTCGGGCATACATCGCCGAGATATGGCATCAGCGTAAATGGTCCATTGCCGCGCTTTTACTGCCCGGCCTTGGGAGTATTTTTACGCGTTATATTCCGCCCCTCGTCATTGCGGCGATGATTAAGAACTTTGATGGACATATACCGAGTGACTGGCATGCCGTCGTACCGTACCTGAGTCTGATTGTCGGTTCATGGCTGGTCGGTGAAGCCGTCTGGCGCGTTGCGTTCCTATTTCTCAACCGCACTGACGCAGATGGTATGCGGAGCCTCTACGCCACCGCCTTGCAAGAACTTCTCAAGAAAGATGCGGCATTCTTCAACGATAACTTTGCTGGTTCGCTGACGAAGAAAGTCATCGGCTATGGTAAGAACTTTGAGAGTTTCATGGATACGTTGTCCTTCAACGTCTTTGGCAGTCTGGTGCCGCTTGGGTTCGCACTCGTCGTGCTTTGGACTATCTCACCCCTGCTTGTCGGCGTGATGCTGACGCTCATCGTCGTAACGGCTATTGTCGTATTGCCATTCATCCGCAAACGGCAACGCATGGTTATCGACCGTGAAGCAGCCAGCAACCAGATGGCAGGACATGTGGCTGACGTCATCGGTAACATCAGTGCTGTCCAAGCTTTTGCCCGAGAAGAGAGCGAGCAAAAACGTCACAAGTCATTCGTTGACCACTACATGAAGACTGCCCGCCGGACTTGGGACTACCATGTGCTGCACATCGATATGATAGTCGCACCGAGCTGGATAGTGACGAACACCGTCGGCTTGGTCGTAGCGATTATGTTCACGAACAACGCCGCCAGCCTGGCTGCTGTCTTCCTGACGTTCAGTTACTTCATGACCGCTACCGAAATCCTATTCGAGTTCAACCGCATTTACCGAAACCTCGAAACCGCGATTTCCGAAGCCGCACAGTACACCGCCCTGCTGGAAGAGTCGCCCCGCATCCAAGAGCGCGCGGACGCGCAACCCCTCAAGGCCATACGTGGAGATATCTCGTTCAAGGATGTAGACTTTGCCTACGATGAACAGACGGACGGGTTACTTTTCGACAAGTTCAACCTGCATATCAAGCCAGGCGAAAAGATTGCGCTCGTCGGCCACTCGGGTGGCGGCAAGACCACCGTGACTAAGCTGCTCTTACGCTTTGTAGACGTATCGGGTGGTGAGCTACTCATTGACGGGCAAAATATTGCTGATGTGACCTTCGCTTCGTTACGTAGTGCTATCGCATCCGTTCCGCAGGACCCCGCCATGTTCCATCGGAGCCTGAAAGACAACATTCGGTATGGCAACCCTACGGCCTCAGATAAGGCAGTGGCTGAAGCGGCTCGGCAAGCCAATGCACTGGAGTTCATCGAGAAATTGCCGGAAGGCTTTGAAACGCTAGTCGGTGAACGGGGTGTGAAGCTGAGCGGTGGGCAGCGGCAGCGCATCGCGATTGCCCGCGCGATGCTCAAGAACGCACCGATTCTGGTTCTGGACGAAGCAACTTCAGCACTCGACAGTGAAAGCGAAGTACTCATCCAGCAAGCGCTCTGGAAGCTCATGGAAGGCCGCACCGCCATCGTCATCGCCCACCGCCTCAGCACCATCCAGAAAATGGACCGTATAATCGTTCTGGACAATGGTAGGATAGTAGAAGAAGGTTCACACAAAGAACTCGTCGGTAAGCCCGGCGGCACCTACGCCAAACTTTGGGCGCACCAAAGCGGCGGGTTCATCGAAGAATAATGCAGAAAGCAGTACACTAGTACAGAGCCATGAAAGACAAGCCTTCAATCGACAAAATAGCCATACGACACTTCTGGCGTTTATGCGCCCAGCATAAGCGCCTGTTCGTGTTTACGTGGTTCATCCCACTGGCCAACCTTGGCATGGGTGTTGTGGTGCCGTTTCTCATTGGTAAAATACTCGGTTCGCTCGCGGTACCTGGTTCGGAAGTCGCGCCGTTTATCGTCAGCCTTGTTGTTGTGTCGGTAGTGACCGTAGCACTCAACAATATCGCGTTTAGGAACTTTTTCGAACTGCAGCCGCGGGTCATGGCGAACCTGGACAACGAAGCCATGGACAGGCTTTTGAAGCGCGGGGCAAGTTTTCATAACAATCGCATTTCGGGTAAGTTGGTTTCTGACGTCGGCGACTACGCGGCCGGGTTCATGCAGCTTTCCAACGCATTTTTCATCGATACCATTCCTTTTGTTGCCATCGTAGTGCTCGGCATAATTCTGGTCGGTGTCAGTTCGCCCCTGCTCGGCCTGGTGCTTCTGGCCATGACAAGCCTGGTGATTGCGTCGACCATACGCTTCAGGCGCAAAATGAAGCCGCAACGCATAGCGCGGCAAGCGGCCGGCAAGGCCATGATTGCCCATGTAGCCGATACTATCGTGAACAACCAAACCGTAAAAACATTTGGTACCGAACAGCACGAAATGCGACAGCACAATGCGCTAGCTTCGCATTTGCTTGGGCTGCGGATTGACAACTGGCGTTCAATGGCCGCGGACGGCTCCAGACGATTGGCCGGGCTCCTGCTGTTTCAAATCACCTTTGTGCTCGTGCTGACATGGGAAGTTCACCGAAACCCGGCGCTGCTGGCAACCGGTATCTTTGCATTTTCATACACGGTGATGCTGAGCAACCGTCTGTTCCAAATCGGCAACATCATGCGTCAGATAGAAGAAGCGCTGCTGCAGGTTGCGCCGATGACCGAAATGCTGCAGGAAGACATAGAAATCGTCGACGACCCGGGCGCACCGGAACTTGCAGTTCGCAGCGGTGACGTCTCATTCCGTGGCGTCTCGTTCCGATACCAGGACGCGTCGAGCAAGGATGTCGTGTTCCAAAATCTGAACATTCACGTCAAAGCTGGCGAAAAGGTCGGGCTGGTCGGGCCGAGTGGCGGCGGCAAGACCACGCTCACCAAGCTGCTGCTGCGTTTTGAAGATGTGACGGGCGGCGAAATAGCCATCGACGAACAAAATATCGCGCACGTTACGCAAGCCAGCTTACGCCAGTCGATTGCATACGTTTCGCAAGAGCCGCTGTTGTTTCACCGCTCCATCCGCGAAAATATCGCCTACGGCAACATCGACGCGACCGACAAAGAGGTGCTGGACGCGGCTAAAAAAGCTTCCGCCCATGCATTCATCACCAAACTGCCGAACGGCTACGAGACGGTCGTCGGCGAACGCGGGGTGAAGCTCAGCGGCGGCCAAAGACAACGCATAGCCATCGCTCGCGCGATTCTCAAAGAAGCGCCGATACTTGTACTGGACGAAGCGACCTCTGCGTTAGACAGCGCCAGCGAAAAGCTTATACAGTCCGCCCTGACTGAACTCATGAAAGACAAAACTGCACTTGTCATCGCGCACCGCCTCAGCACTATCCAGAAAATGGACCGCATACTTGTGCTCGACGAAGGCGCCGTGGTCGAAGACGGCAGCCACAAAGAACTGCTTGCGAAAAATGGACTGTACGCCAAACTCTGGGCGCACCAAAGCGGCGGGTTTATCGAAGAATAGCTACTTTTGGGCGATAAAGTGAAGCATTTGGCCCATACCGCGGGTTTCTGGAGCGGTGCCGAGCGTTTGTTCTACGCGCACTATCGCCGCACGTTCAGATTCGCCCAAGTCGGCTATCGGCCGGTAGTCTGCGTCATGCGCCACTCGCACGCCCTTCCATTCGACAACCGTTAAGCCAGCATGCGTCATATATTCCTCCAGCGTTTTGGGCTGGAACGCCCACACTGTTTTGCCCATATGGTTAGTGAACTGGTTCTTATGGCGAAGCTGGCCGGCAGCCGTGTAAGCTTGCTCGGCAATGACGCGGGTGTAGGCACCGGCCCATCCTTTTTCGAGGAGCGAAAGTACTCCACCAGGCTTGAGTAACTCGGCGAGAGCTGCAATAAATTGCCGCGCATCGTCAACATACATTGCCACGCCGTGTGAAAGCACTGCGTCGTATGTTCCGGCTTTGCCATCTGCCAGCAGTGTTTCGGCCGTACCTTGCACCGTTGCGATGCGCGAAGCGATGGCAGGGTTTAGCTGCGCCACTTTCGCTTGAGCAAGCACAATTTGCTCGGGTGCGGGCTCAACGATAGTCACCGAATGTCCAAGTTCTGCCAGCCACACGGCGTCGATAGCCGCACCACCACCGACATCGACGATAGTCAGTGGTTCAGCACCAAGGTGCATTCCCAGGTTCTGCTGCACCAGTTGGTAACGTACAAATCCACGCACCGTGTCCGCATAATCGGCGAATTTCTGAGCCGTCTTACCCGTAAACGCATTTTCGGTTCTAGCCTTCATGTCACCCCTCCTTTGTCAGCAGTATACAAAAAGAGCCCGTGCTATGACAGGCTCTTTTTGTTAGTGCAAGGCTATTGTTTTTCGGGGTTAGTGCCTTGGTCGTGAGATTCTTTTTGTTCTTTGCCACCAGGTCGGACTTCGTCGGCCTGAGTACCTTCTTGGGCAGAGCTTTCGTTGTCAGATTCCACGGCCTCGACGGTCGCTTCGGCGTCGCCACCAGCGTCATCGTTAGCGGCCGCCAGGGCGCTTGGCTCGAACACAGTCACGATAACATGTTCTGGCTCAGTTTCGACAACCACGCCATTTGGCACAGTCAAGTCTGCGACGATTAGTTGGTCGCCGACTTCAACAAGCTTTTCGGCGTCGTAAGTCAGTTCGTCGGGCAAGTCTTTCGGCAGCGCCTTGACTTCGATGCTCGTGAGCTGTTCGAGCACAATCAGGCCGGCGCGTTCTGCCGGGCTGGCTTCGTTGCCTTCGGCGTAACGGGCGTGGACAGGAACTTCCGCCGCGACTTTTTCGTTGGCGCGCACAGCACCGAACACGATGTGTGTCATGGCATTGTAAACCGGGTCGAACGTCACATCCTTGATGATGGTCGTGTATTTTTTGCCACCAGCATTTACTTGCACCGGATGATGCTTGCCTGCATCGCGAAATGCTTTATGCAATGCCTGGTACTCTGCCTGGATGTGTACAGATGCATTGCCGTGGTCATGGATGACCCCTGGCACAATGCCATCTTTACGAAGTTGCTTCAAACCTTTTCCCACCACGTCGCGCGTGTCGACGTCTAATACAATTTGGTCAGACATAGTCGGTAAACCCTCTCTTTAACGTAACCCCATTATACCATATTCTCCTATTGCAAGGACGGACCTTGCAGCAAGGTCCGTCCTTGCAATAGTTAGTCGGCGGTTATGTGCTTCAGCTCGTCGAGCATGTCTTTATGGGATTCATAATCAGCTACGAATCCCAGATAAGTGCCGTTAGGGAATGCCTGTGCGATACGGTCTGGTCGCATCCAATCCGCTTGTTTCTCTTGCGTGTAATATGGCAGGCTGGACCATTTCCAGGTCCGCCACGCTTTCGGGTTCAGGTGTATATACCGCGATATGTGCAGCCAGTAGGAATCCTCGTCTATATGCGATGCTTTGAAGACACCCTGGAACAAGTGGCCCGTACGATCATATTTGTGATTCATGTAACCCGTATATGAAGTCGCAAGACCTCGCATGAAGTCGCTGATAGCACGTTCAGATTTCTGGTAAAGCAGTGCATGGAAATGGTTCGGCATGAGACAGAAAGCCAATAGTTCAATATCGCCATACCAGTTTTTGCGAAGACGCCCAAACTTATCTGTCGTACGCTCCTCTTGCAAGCTCAGTTTCATGATATTCAGAAATACCGCATAGTCCTGCTCGTCAAGAAAAATGGGCTGTTTATTATTACCCCTATTGTAGACATGGTACATCTCTCCTGGCACCCACACCTTATTGCGGTTCCTACTTGGCATGCCCGTAGTATATTGCAAGGACGGACCTTGCTGCAAGGTCCGTCCTTGCAATAGAGAGGTACAGGTATAATTAAGGGGATGTTTGATCCGACACATCTTATTCAGACCGGGGGGCTGCTGCTGATAGCCATCATCATTTTCGCCGAGTCGGGGATGATGGTCGGCTTTTTCTTCCCAGGTGACACGCTGCTTTTGAGCGCCGGCATATTGGCTGCCGCCGGCACGCTTTCGTTGCCCGCAGCCATAATAGTTATCGCCGCAGCAGCCATAGCCGGCGATAATGTCGGTTACCAGATAGGCAAGAGCTTTGGACCAAAGCTGTTCAAAAAAGAGGATGGTATAATTTTCCGGCACGAGTACATCATGCGTGCTGAAAAGTTTTTTGAAAAATACGGCAGCAAAACCATGCTGGTCGCACACTTTATCCCCATCGTCCGCTCTTTCGCCCCGGTGGCCGCTGGCGCTGCGCGCATGAACCGCAAACAATTCGTCATCTTCGACGCTATCGGCAACATCGCCTGGACAATATCGCTCGTACTTTTCGGCTACTTTGTGGCCAGCCAGATTCCGGGTATCGAAAACTACATCGAGCCCATACTCATCGGCATTGTGCTCATAACACTCGTGCCCACTCTTTACCACGCGCTGAAAGACCCCAAAATCCGTGCCTCTCTGAAATCCAAAGTCTCCCGTAAGAAAAAATCCGACAAAACCGAAAACTGAATCAGTAGACTATACCACCTATGTAGCGGGCGCTCCGGCTTCGGACACCTGCAATACAGGGTCGAGATAAAAGCCGCTCGTTACCCTCTCTATACCCTGCACGGGAACCCATAAATTCTCGGCAGGGTAGAAATGACCGCGCGCATCTTCGTATAATTGCCGGATTTGCGTAGCCACCTCAGGTACTGGTCTGCCCCTATAATTGCTAAAATCACCGAATGTTAACGGAACTGCGCCAGGCTCGCCACAAGCTAAATCAAGGATGGCACCACCTCGCCGTTTCTCATCCCGTTGAGCTATCTCGTCAAGAATCCTGCCCTCATGGCCGACGTCCACGCCTAGCGTTACGCCACCCAAGGCCATGAATGGAAAGTCTCTTAACACCTCCTTGCGACACCACGTATTATATGGCGCTAGCCTGTTAGTATCTATCCCTTCGAGGAAATCTTGCCTTAGTAGTGCCCGCATGGTATTGCCCTCCGTTTATCTGTATATACACTATGCGACCCGCTTATGCGGACTGTCAACGAAGTGGTGATGTATTACAACATCCGCTTCAGGAACCGGCCAGTATAGGATTCTTTGACTTTGGCGATTTGTTCGGGCGTACCTTCGGCCAGGACACGGCCGCCACCGTTGCCGCCTTCGGGGCCCATGTCTATAAGCCAGTCGGCGGATTTTATAACGTCCAAGTTGTGTTCAATAACGAGCATGCTGTTGCCAGCGTCTACCAGCGCTTGCATGACGCCAAGTAGCTTTTCGACATCTGCCATGTGCAAGCCCGTCGTCGGCTCATCCAGAATGTAGAGTGTGCGGCCGGTTGGGCGGCGACTAAGTTCGCTGGCGAGTTTTATGCGCTGCGCTTCCCCACCGCTCAGCTGCGTGGCAGGCTGGCCGAGTGAAATGTAGCCAAGGCCCACGTCGACAAGCGTCTGTAGTTTGCGGGCAATGGCTGGTTGGTTTTCGAAAAATTCCAGCGCTTGTTCACAGGTCATTTGCAGCACGTTGCTAATGGTCTTGTCTTTGTAATGGATTTCTAGAGCTTCGCGGTTGTAGCGCTTGCCATGACAGACTTCGCACGGCACATACACATCCGGCAAAAAGTGCATTTCTATTTTGATGATACCATCGCCGGCACAGTTTTCACAGCGCCCGCCTTTGACGTTGAAGCTGAAGCGGCCGGCGCTGTAGCCACGCAATTTAGCTTCTGGCACACTCGCAAATAGCTCGCGGATAGGCGTAAATAATCCAGTGTAAGTAGCCGGGTTCGAACGTGGCGTGCGGCCAATGGGCGACTGGTCGATGATGATAGCTTTGTCGAGTTCGGAGATGCCTTCGATGTCGTCGTGCTTGCCCGGAACGGTGCTTGCCCGGTGCAAACGCGCCTGCAGCTCTTTCGCCAAAATGTCGTTGATAAGACTCGATTTTCCAGAGCCCGAAACACCACTCACCACGACCAATTCACCGAGCGGGATATCTACCGTCACATTCTGCAGGTTGTTTTCGCGCGCCCCGACAATGCGCAGTTTTTTGCCATTGCCTTTACGGCGCCGCTTCGGCACATCGATGACTTTGCGGCCGCTAAGGTACTGCCCGGTTATGCTATCTTTGGTTTTTTCGACCTCCGCCGGTGTACCCTGTGCCACCACATGGCCGCCGTGAATTCCTGCGCCTGGGCCGATATCCAGAAGGTAATCCGCCGTGCGGATGGTGTCCTCGTCGTGCTCCACTACGATAACCGTATTGCCAAGGTCGCGCAGATGCTTCAGAGTTTTTATAAGTCGGTCATTATCGCGCTGGTGCAAACCAATCGATGGCTCGTCCAAAACATACAGCACGCCCATCAAGCCCGAACCGATTTGCGTCGCCAGACGTATGCGCTGCGCTTCCCCGCCCGAAAGTGTCGTTGCAGAACGAAGCAGTGTCAGATAATTCAGCCCGACATCCTGCAGGAACGTCAACCGCGCACAAACTTCTTTTAAAACCAACCGCGCAATCTGCATGTCTTTGTCGCTGAGTTTGAGCGAGTTCATGTGCTCGACCGCATCGTCTATGGAAAGTTCGCAGATATCCATAATGGACTTGTCACCGATAGTCACCGCCAAAACTTCTGGCTTCAGACGCCGGCCGTGGCAGGCGTAGCACGGCTTTTCCTGCATGAACCGTTCTATGTCGCGGCGCATGAAATCACTGTCGGTTTCTTTGTGTCGGCGCTGCAGGTTCGGAATGACACCTTCATACGTCGTACTGAACGCGCGGCCGCCACCGAGCGACACGC
Organism: uncultured Candidatus Saccharibacteria bacterium; assembly: GCA_964513385.1. GTDB lineage: Bacteria > Patescibacteriota > Saccharimonadia > Saccharimonadales > UBA4665 > JBDHUJ01. The sequence continues at coordinate 44,644 of CAZEMC010000008.1, forward strand.
GGTAGGTATCGTCACCGGTTCCGTACAGAATGCGCTGCATGTTTTCGGGACTGATTTCGCCCGTCGGCGTATGCAGGCTGAACCGGTATTTGTCTGCTACAGCCGAAAGTTTTTTCATGTACCAGTTGTCGACATTTATGCGGTTGTACGGGCGGATGGCACCTTCGGCTATAGTGAGTCGACCATTCGGGATGACCAACTCCGGGTCGACTTCGAGCCGCGAACCCAGTCCGGTACAGACCGGGCACGCACCGTGCGGCGAGTTGAAGCTGAAGGTGCGCGGTTCGAGTTCGGGAATAGTGACTTCGGGGTGGTTCGGGCAGGCGTACATCAGGCTGTACGTCCACGTTTCGTCTGTGTCGGCATTTAGCGCAACTATCTTACCCTCGGCGACTTCCAGCGCTTGCTCAGTACTTTGCGCCAAGCGGCTACGCGAAGCTTCGTCATTTATAAGCCGGTCGACCACCACTTCTATACGGTGGCGGTGATTCTTATCGAGCTCCGGGAATTCATCCAGCGCATACACTACGCCGTCCACCCGCACGCGGGCAAATCCAGCGCGCTGATACTGTTCGGGAATGTGCTCGAACGCACCTTTTTTGTCGATGACGACGGGCGCGAGAATCATCAGCCGCGCGCCAGTCGGCAATGCAGCTATCTGGTCGACGATGTTCTGCGTAGTCTGGCGCACTACCGGCTCGCCATCAATCGGACAGTGCGGCACGCCAATACGTGCAAATAGCAAACGTAGGTAATCATAAATTTCGGTTACGGTTGCGACAGTCGAACGCGGGTTCCGCGATGTAGATTTCTGGTCGATTGAGATTGCGGGTGACAAGCCGTCTATCTGGTCGACATCTGGCTTTTCCATCAGCCCCAAAAACTGCCGGGCATACGCACTCAGACTTTCAACGTAGCGGCGCTGCCCTTCCGCATAAATCGTATCAAACGCCAACGAAGATTTACCGGAACCCGAAAGGCCGGTTATGACAACGAGCTTGGCCCGAGGAATCGTCACATCGATATCCTTCAGGTTGTGCTCGCGCGCTCCCTTGACTACGATTTCGTCATTCATTAACTGGTAGAGTATACGCCTTTTCCCCGTTTTTTTCCAGAGTGTAGACTACTGCATGCCCGTATATATCCCGTAAGCTATACTACTAGTATGAATTTCGTAAAAAAGCACGGCAAGCGAGTCTTGGTAGAAGGCCTAGGCTGGCTGCTAGTAGCCGTCGGATTGGCAGCACTCGTACTACCAGGGCCGGGCTTGCTCATGCTGTTTGCGGGCATGGCACTGCTCGCAACGCAGTACGAATGGGCCGAACGACGACTAGAGCCGATACGCAGAGCAGCGCTACGGACCGCGGCCGACGGCGTAAAAACATGGCCGCGAATAATCATGTCTGTTTTGTTCAGTCTGGGCTTGGTCGCGCTGGGCGTGTTCTGGGGGGTCGGACCGAACGCTCCGTCGTGGTGGCCGCTTTCTGAGAAATTGTGGCTGTTTGGTGGGTGGGGCACCGGCGGAACCCTTATAGCTTCCGGCCTAATCGCGCTTGGGATGATAATCTACAGCTACCTCAATTTCCGCCAAAAACGTTAAACATAAGCATTTTATAAAATACTATTGAAAACTTAGCAAAATAAGTTTACACTTCGTGGTAACCTAAACTAACGAGGGGTTACGTAGGATGGTGCAGTCTGGGATGAAAGGCGAGCACCGCAGCGGAGACGTATTGGTAATACGGCGGAGCGAGGAGCGGAAGCTTACGCCCGGAATGTGCCGTTCTACGCAGGCCCCCTTAACTACGAGGTGGTACTCATGCAAAATTTCATCGTCCTGGGTTTGGTTCCAGGCACCCAAATTCAACTAACCTTCACATTCTGGGTAATTGTAGCGTCGGTGCTCTTCGGATTGCCCCTACTCTATATTTTTATGCGTGCAACAATCGCCGCCACGCGAAGCTGCGCCCAGGCCTTTAGCACAGCCGAATTCATTCTTCCGCAGTAAGACAAGGGGCTTTATGCAGTAGCAGGCTGTTGATAGCCAAGCAGTGCGCTGTTTGCCAACCGACCAATCAGAAGGCTATTTGGGGTATCATGTTCTGCCTGAAGTATGGCCTCGGTGGGGTCTGCGTCACGCCCTATCGCAAAGGAAGCGTTATATTCGGCAGGATGGTCCAAATCATCGTCCTCGCCATTGCCTGGGAGACGGGCAAGCAATATGGTTGAGTCTTCGATAGTAACCGATTCAGTCTGAGTGTCGTATACCTGTGAAGGATGCTCAATAACTACTAGTGCAGCCCTTCCGGCCATACCTACGAACTTAACCTTATCGGGAGTAAGTGTATCAAACACATGAAGACGCGCACCAGTAACTTCACGTTCAGCTATATCATAGCGATAGCGGAAAAGTGCCGTAGTGTCCGCACCATCTTTCTGGTCAGGCCGTCGGGCAAGTGTTTGCCATAGGTTGAGGGCGCGCGGCGTATAGGCCGTATCGGGGCGACTCATTTGTGGCGTTACATCGGTTATGACATCCACGTCAAAACCTACATCTTCAAGTTGCGCCAATGCTTTATAGTGGTCGTTGATACTAGCCGTCGCTTCCCGAATCAACCCATTTTGAAGTTCCGTAAGTTCTTGCGCTTTCATACAAACCTCCTCTTAATGCCTCAACTATACTACCAGCTGCCATAATGTCAAACGCCACGTCTAATCAGCATCGATGAGAGGCATGATGCTTTCGGCGTAGAGCTGGAGCTCTTCGAGGAGGTATCGTTTGGCCTCACCGGTTTCGGAATTGGCCAGCTCGCCAAGCCGGTGCATGTATTTGGCGAGGTAGCTTTCGGTACCACCGTTCATAAACCGGTGCGAACGGTAGGCTTCCCACGCCGCACGCTCTTCGTCTGTCAAAAACTTCGGGAAATTGCGGGCTTTATAGAGGGGTAAAAGCTGCACCAAGCGTTCATCGTGAAAAGTTTGCTCGAACCGTGAAAGGTTTTCCGGTTCCGCGCTGCGAACCCCCGCCATAGCGCTCCGGTCTGCGTCGTCGAAAAAGCCATCGTACAACCGGGCGTCTACATTTTGCGGCTTAGCCTTTATGCGCGCCTCTTGTTCTTTATCTAGAATGTCGAGCGCCGCCAAAACATTTTTCGTAAAGTCCGGATTATTTGCCAGCAGCTTGCGGTGTTTGGTTATGGTTTCGAACGGCACCTGCACTTTCTTGGGCGCGTCTTTCATAACCCCAAGCGGCGCAACGGCCGGGCAGCGGTTGTACTGCAACGTTTTTATGGGCAGCCGTGCTGGTGCATCCGGCTCGCGCGTCCAACGCCACCTATCCGCCAGTCCACTTGGCGAGAGGCCCAAGAACTCGGTTGGGTCGTAACGCAAATCATATACGAGCGCCTTGTCTTTTTTCGGATGGGGCGCGATGCGCTGCACCACGGTCGTTTTTTCAAATTCGTTGTCGTATTTGCCGCTGGTATAAACGAACGGGTCGCCGCTTTCGACGACCTTGGCAATCTCGCGCTTGTCGCGGACCTTTAGCAGCCAGTCGAACAGTTTCGGCTGTTTTTCGCAAATAAGTTTGGCGAAAGCGATGCATGCCAACACGTCGTTCAATGCGTCATGCGCATGTTCGTGGTCGAGCCCGTTCACTTTCGTGAGTAGCTCCAGACGGTTCGTCGGTTTGCCATCTTCTGTCATTGGCCACTCTATGCCTTCCGGCCGGAGCGCTCGTGTCATCCGCACCACATCCAGCAAATCCCAGCGCCCACGGCCGTCCTTCCATTCCCACTCGTACGCATCGTAAAAATTGCGATAGTTCAGGCAACGCATCCACTCGTCGTCGAACCGCACTGTGTTATAACCGACGAAAATCGTGTCGGGCGTCGCGACTTCTTCATGAAAGAACTTCAAAAATTCAGCTTCGGTCAGGCCATCCTGAATAGTCTGCTGTGGTGTGATGCCGGTTATAAGCACAGCGTCGGGGTCAGGCAGAATATCTTCGGTCAGTTTTATAAGCAGGTTGACCGGCTCGCCGACCGGCTCCAGGTTCATGTCCGTCCGCTGGCCGGCGAACTGCATAATCCGCCCATCGCGGCAATCTATGCCCGTCGTCTCCAAATCGTACCAGAAAAAACTCTGCGCCATATGGCTACTAGTGTACCGCAAACCAAGTAAAAAACCTCATACGATAGAGGCGGAGAAGACAAAGAAAACGACGATTTTAAGGTTTAAGCTCGTAGAACAGGCGTAGTAATGAAGTTATTTCTCGATATATCGGTCAGCTATGGTACCGAAAACTGTGCTTTGGGTGGTGACATCAATCGCGCCCAAAGGCTCTAACGCAAAAACACGAGCCATACTTGCGAACGCTACTTCGTAAGGAGTTCCGCCAGCTTCGGCGGATACAGTCTCACCCCAAGTCGCATGCATTGTTTCAGCCAACTCCCCTACGGTCTGCAAGTGACTAGTGCGCACACCGTCAAGACCCGCTTCGAGGTCTTCGTCTGCTCCGCTTGTCGCAGCAAGGGACCCGACAGCCGCCTCGATACGGATTATCTTGAGATGGTCGGGTACGGTTATACATGCCCACCCCAAACGAGCTATGACCCCGGCCCGGTCGGCCTTGCCCAAAAGGCCTTCCCGGACCACCAGACCCCCGACGCGATGCAATTCTTCTGAACGATACGGGTCGTCACTTATCAAAGTTTGCAGGACCGTTTTTTCGAACTGCTGTCTGTCAGGGAATAAACGATACGCCGTAGAACGGGATACCCCTGCCTGCTGTATGACCGCTTCGAATGAAGGAGTCGCCAGCGTTACTGGCAAGTCATTTTCCGACATGACTGCGGCAGCTGCGCTGATTAACTTTCCGCGAGCATCTCCAGCAGAAATACGACGGCGATAGGGATTGAGGCTCATACTACTTGACACAGTATATGCAGTATAACATATTAGCCATTTATTCAAATAATCCTCTTGGCTTGAGAGTTGAGAGGACTGTCCTCATTATCCGGCTCTCATTATCCGGCTAGTTGTACGTGATAGTGCCGACGCTACCGATGTAAATGGTTGAGTCGGGCTTGGCGCCTTGGCGGGCGAGTTCGTGGCTGATGCCCATTTTCTTCATAATGGCCCGCAAGCGTTCGACGCCTTCGCGGTTCTCGAAATCGGTTCGGGCGGCAAACTTTTCTATCTTGTGGCCGGTTACCAGGTAGCCGGTGTCGACTTTACTGACGCGCCACGGCAATTCTTCTTTGAGCCGGAGCACTGGCAAGTCTTCGTCTTCGGGCGCTTCTTCTGCCTGGCGAGCACGCTCTGTCTGCACCGCTTCGCGGACAGCGTAGAGCAATGGCTGGAGGTTTTGGTGCGCTTGGCTGGAGATGCTGAATATCTGGGTGCCTTTGGGTAGCACTTCGGCAAGGAGTTCCTGCTGGGCTTTGAGCACTTCGGGCGTGACAGTGTCGATTTTGCTGATGGCGACCAGCTGCGGCTTTTCTGCCAAGTTTACTTTGTACTGCCCCAGCTCTGCCTGGATGGTCTGGTAGTCGGCGGCGATATCTTTGCTGCCAGCGTCTATGAGGTGCAGTAAAATAGCCGTGCGTTCCACATGGCGCAAGAATTCGTCACCCAAACCTTTGCCCTCTGCAGCACCCTCGATAAGTCCCGGGATATCCGCAAACAGCATGCTGCTGTCTTTGTCGACGTCTACCACACCGAGGTTTGGCGTAAGTGTCGTAAATGGATAATCGGCAATCTCTGGGCGTGCGTTGCTGATAACGCTGAGAAGTGTCGATTTGCCAGCGTTCGGCAGGCCGACCAAACCGACATCGGCGATGAGCTTGAGTTCCAGCTGGAGTTCGAGCGTTTCGCCCAACTCGCCCTTTTCGGAAAAGTTCGGTGCTTGGCGTACGGAGCTCTGGAAGTGGGCATTGCCAAACCCACCGCGGCCGCCCTGGGCAATGACCGCCTGCTGACCGTCTTCGGCCAGGTCGGCCAGCACTTCTCCACCCTCTTTGGTTACGATGGTGCCGACCGGCACCGGGACTAGCAAGTCTTTGCCGCGGCGGCCATGCTTGCGCACGCTGCCGCCTGCCTGGCCTGGTTCCGCGGCTAGTTCACGGTGGTAACGGAACGAAACCAGCGTGTTATGATTGCGGCTGGCCACAAACACGACATTGCCGCCGTTGCCGCCATCACCACCGTCCGGGCCACCACGGTCTACGAACTTTTCTTGCCGAAAGCTCGTTTTGCCGTTGCCGCCGTCGCCCGCAACCACCGTAACCGTTACATAATCGATAAACTTCATGTGTTGTAATTATAAAACACTTCCGTTGACTTGTACAGAGCTCGTTCTTTTTGAAAGATAACCTAGAGAAATACCACAGACAGAGCCTTACGGAAAGCAGAGCAGTCTGGGATGGAACGCGAAGACTGGAACGGAGCCGTATTAGAAATACGGTGGAGTGAAGCCCGGAGCGTTACGCCCGGAATGTGCTGTTTTCCGTAAGGCGGCCTAGTGGTAGATGTAGTGTTCGTATTTGGAAGTTGGCTGCCACGCTACACCCACACGCCCCCACCCCGCGATACCATTCATATCGCGTATGAGAACTTGCGAACCATCTGGCGAGACATCTTGCACCATGCCGACGTGGCCTTCGTAGCCACGCGAGGTCTGGGCGATGGCGCCGGCTCGCGGCGTTGAGCTGACCGTCCAGCCGCTCAGCGCGGCGTAGTAGGCCCAGGTGTTGGCATTGCCCCAGTTGGTCGGCACGGCAACCTGGGTCGCGACATACCAGGTGCAGTAGCCGTAGTCGTACCCGTTGCCGCCGTAGGTGGCGGTAAAGCTGCTAACCAAACGTAAGCTGCTGGCCGCGACGGTCGTCAGCTGCTGGCCGCCTGGGATGATGATTTTCTCGCCGACCTTCAGGCCGGAAATCTCAGCATCGTTGTACGCCGTAATTTGGTCGGCGTTGGCTTTGTACTTGTTCGCCAGGCTCTGCACCGTGTCGCCCGAGGCGACCGTGTAGACGATACCGTTTACGGGCGGGATGGTGAGTTTGGTGCCGGCAGCGACCGTGTTGGTGTTCAGATTGTTCGACCATTTTATGCTGTCGGAGGTAACGCCGAACTTCTGAGCGATAGCCGCGACGTCCTCGCCGGCCTGCACGGTATATGTCTTTATGTCCTTCTTGCTCTTCAGAGCGGTCGTCGGAATCTGCGGTTTAGCCACGACCGTCGTGTCGCCAGCGGCACTGACAGCTTGGGTAACTTTGGCGCTCTGGGCTTGGTTGACGATAGGTTTCTTTTCTGGCAAATCGACCGCTTTGGCCACATTTGCAGCGATGTCGTACGAAGTCAGACGGTCGACGGGGTTGGACTGTTCGTCGGTGGCCGCTACGGCGTGGACCACAGCGGTTTTATCACTTCCATGGGACGTCAAAAAAACGAAGCCTATAACTGCCCCGAGGATAATAACGTTCGCAGCCAGCAAACCATACCGCGCCATGCGGGCACGGTTGGAATTGCGACGGAACGGCTTGGCGACACGCCCCACAAGTGGAACGCGTACCGGTCGTTTTTCTGGAACAGCTTGGCCGCCGAGCGACCCTGTGGTTGTTGTACTAATGAAGCGCTCCCGGGTAGCCATGCCTGAAACGGCGGGGCTACTGGCTTTTGCTCGGTCTTAATTATTATTGGCGCCGTAAGTTTCCTACCGGCTATTTAATTACTAAAATGAGCAAAAGTGCGAAAGATTACTGAAAAACAGTAATAAATCGCTCAGCAAATAGTACCAAAACAGCCGTGCAAATGCAAGGTGCTTAAGACTGTCTACCTCTGTCGATATTAGTTCTCAGTCGGATAGTTCTGAGTTCTCAGGAAGGGCAGAGTCATGAGAGCAGAGTTCTCAGAAAACCCCAGAAGTAACCACAAACCAAAAGCTTTGCGGCTCGCGACCAGCGAGTCTCTCTCGGACTCCCGGTCTGCAGTCCGGAAAGGTAGCCCGGCGAGACCACAGCGAAGCCAGTGGTCTCCCGAGCGTAGGGAAACCCTTCAGGGTTTCCCTGTCAGACTATGAACGTCCTACGTTGGAATAGTCACTCAATGCGGAACCGTCTGTAGGCTTCTTACTCATCCCTGTGCACGGGCTTTCATTCCACGCACCAAGCCAAGAAGTGTCCGGGCGTACCCAAGCCAAAGATTCCAGCTTTCGCTGGAATCTCAACACCCGAGAAGATTTCTCCACTCCACCTACGGCTCCGGTCGAAATGACAATGGAGGTGAACTGGAAGCCTTCTCAGAACCGAGAACTATCCGGCTAAGAACTAGTTGCCGCAGAGTTTGTGGCAGTATTTCTGCGTCAGCGCATTGTGCTCTTCGACCGTCTTCGAGAAATACGTCGTGCCGTCATCGCCCGCCACAAAGTACAGCCAGTCGGTATTAGCCGGATGCGCCACCGCCTGGAGCGAACTATCGCTGACATTGCTGATAGGCGTCGGTGGGAATCCGGTGTGGATAAGCGTGTTGTAGGGCGTGTCGTACGTCAGCGAAGTACCCTGCCCGGCCAAGCGCGAGCCGTACATGGCTGTAACATCACTGCCCAGCGGCATGCCAACACTCAAACGCTTCAGGAACACCTGCGCCGCCTGTGCCCGGTCGCTCGGCTTGGAAACCTCTTGTTCGACGATAGACGCCAGGATAATTCCCTGATACGTACTCAGCCCGTGTGCCGCAAAGGCCGCTCGTATATCGGGCGTCAGGTGTTTCTGCATTTCGGTGATAGATTCCTGAACGATGGTCGTCGCCGAGGTGTCGGAGGTGCGCTGGAACGAATCCGGATACAAGTACCCCTCGAGACTGTTGCCAGCCGGCTTATCCACCAGCGCCGCGTTTCCCGCGTACGTTGCCGGGTCAAGCGCCTGGTCCACGTCCGCCTTGGAAAAACCGTCGTTGAGCAAGCTTTCGCGAATCTGGTCGAGCCGCTGGCCGGGCAGTATGGTTACCAGTTCGGTGGTTACCTTGCCGTGCGTCAGCTGCGAAACGATGTCGGGCACACTTTGGTTGGGGCTGAGACTATATGTCCCGGCCTTGAGGTCGCTCGCGACGTTTTTGCTCTGTACATACCGCTCAAACGTCCAGGCACTGCGGATGATGCCGCTGCTGCGCAACTGGTTGGCGATTTGCCGCGGCGAACTGCCGCTTTCTATGACAATGGTTTTGGCAGTGACATTCGTGCTGTGGCTGAGCGGTTGCAGGTTCAGGTAGTAGTACCGCCAAATGGCGCCGACCGCCAGCGCCAGCACTACCAGCACCACCAGAAACACGCCGATAAGCCGCTTGAGCCGGGAGCTGCGGCGCGGTTTCTCGCCCACGCGGAAGGTACCCTTACCCATGGTTGGCTCCGCTGTCAGTTTCTAGGAAACGCTCGAGGATAATGCACGCCGCCAGCGCATCGACATCGCCCTTTTCGTACTTGCGGCCACGCAATCCGGCCTCGGCCTGGACGCTGGAAAGGGTTTCGTCGACCAAGTGCACGGGCATGTTCAGCCGCGCCTTCAGGACATCCGCGAAGGCTTCGGTGTAGCGGGTCTGTTCGCTGGAACTGCCGTCCATGCTGCGCGGCAGGCCGACCACCAGTTCGCGCACGCCTTCTTTTTCGGCGAGCGCGGCTATATCGTCGACGCTCTGCTCTGACGCACGCAACGTGAGCAGTGGGCGCGGCAAGCGGGCGACGACGTGCGCCACGGCCACGCCTATCCGCTTGGTGCCGACATCGAGAGCCATGTAATACTCCTGCTGCGTCATAAGACTCGTCATACTACCGGCTACTGGTTGCCCGTGTTAGCTTTGTCCAGTTGGATGGTTATTTTGCTCTCTTTTTTCGGCGTCGAATGTACCCAGAACGGGCTGTATTTGACCTCTACGCTCGTGACGCCCGGCGTCTGCTCTAGCAGCGATTTTATATCTCCGCTCTTCTTGCCGACGACTTGCGGCTTCAGTTTGTCGACATCTATATCTGGCCCGGCGATAGATTTCGTAGAAAACGCCACACTAGCCGCTGTCGGGCTCCCGGGATTCGACTGCGTAAATTTGGCCTTAGCGACACCGTCGTCCAGGATAACTTGCTTGCTCTTGTCTATCTGCTTGTTCACATTGTCGACGACCAGCGTCTGCAGGTCGGCCGGTTTGACACCGAGCATACTGTATGACACCACTTCGGTCACTGTCACCGTGTCAGCCGCATCACCCACTTTGGCACTCGTCGTAACGGTGGGGTCGCCCGCCAGGAACGTTACCGTTACCGGCGTCAGCTGTCTGCCCTGGAGTGCGGCTTGCAGACCAGATTTGATGGCCGAAGTGTCTTGGGTATTTATTTTGGACTTGGCACTGTCTATGTCCGCCTGCGCGACAATTTTGGTTATGTTGTCAGTACCGCCATCGGCCGAACCGGCGCCGGTCACATCGCTGCGGCTATTGACCGTAAAGCTGGCGCTGCTACCGGTGTTAAAGCTGGTTCCGCCACTCGATGCCACGATATCGGTCGAGCCGCTTTTGAACACGCACTTACCACCGGAATTCGCAGCGTTGAAGCTAGCATTTTCCTGGGTTATATATGTCTTTCCACCCGAACTTACACCAGTACCGGCCGGGATATCCGCCGGGAAGTTCGCACTACAAGTACCGGCCGAAAATGTCACTTCACCCTTCGCCTTGTCGCCATTGTTCTGCTGTCCGGTGGTTGCTACTTGCTGGGTGTAACTCTTTTCGTTCGTCTGGGCCGTCGCCGGTACGATATTCTGGTCTGTGTTGAGCGTTTTCGCGGTCGTGTCGAGCGTCAGGTTCAGGTTGGTGGGAACGGTAGTGGTGTCGGTGTGGATGGTGATGGTCGCCTTCGGCAAGACAACGAAAGCAAATATCCAGCCGACTATAAGCAGTGCCAGCACACCCGCGCCTATGAGCAGTTTCGTGCGGAAACTGTCGAAGTTCGGGACTGCTAGTTTACGGTTCTTTTTGGGCTTGCCGGATTTGTCTGATGATTTTGCAGTACTGTCCGGTTTGTCGGTTTCGGCATCGTCGAGGTCAATCTCTTCATCGACTGCCGGCGAAAGCCTGCTGGCGGCAACTCCCGCCGCACCGGCCGCAGCCAGGACGCCGACAGGAGTCTTTGAAGCGCTTTCGGCATTGAAGTCCGAGTCATCGGTCCCATCGTTGACGGCCAGCGGCTCGTCGACGTCTTCGGGTTCGTCGTCGGGCGCATCGGGAGCCGGCGGAATGACCGGCTTGCTGGTCGGAGTAGACGCGACATGCAGGCCTACGCTACCGGCGAGCGGTAACAGGCTGGCTTCGGTCGTCACCAGCACCAGGTGCTTTTTGGCGCCCTCGGCAGTCCGCTTGAGCAGCTTCATGTTGACGATGCTTTGCAGTACCGTCGCACGCTTTGGCAGCACCAGTGCGACCACCTTGCCTTTGCTGCTGCGGACTTTGTCGATGATACCCGTTATTTCGTCGTCGACATCGACATAAATGGTGTCTTTGGCGTCTGTGCCGCTCACTGTCTGCAACTTAGCCATCAGCAATTTCCTCCGGAAATTTCAAGTTTCAAAGAGCGCACGCATGTGACAGCTTTTTCCCGCTTGGTACTTGTTACTTGAAACTTGAAACTTGAATTACACATGTAACATCCTGTCGATTTTATCCTTCACGCTGTCGCCGCCCTCGCCGTTGTACTGCTGTGTATCGAGCCCGACGCGCAGCAAGCCCATGGCGGTTATGAACGTATGGTCGTGTATGCTGCCGGTCACGTCAGTTATGCCGACGACCTGTTCGGGGCGGATGTGCTGTACGGTGGGTTTGCGGGTAAACGGTAGAGTGGCGTACCAGCTGCTGTCGTGCAGGCGGTCCATGAGCATATCAAGACTGGAACCACCGCCACACAGCAAGAGGCGGTGCGGCAAGTGGTCGAGCTTGGTAAATTCACTCAGCGCCAGTTCGACACCACTTATCCAGACATCGAGCGTCTTCTGCAGGGCGGCTTCGACCTTTTTGCGTTGATTGGCGTTGAGCTTGCTATCTTCTACCAGTGCGAGCTTGAGTTTTTCTGCCACGTCGAATTCCACACCCAGGTCGCGCTCGACACCGCGGGTGTAGGCTCGGCCGCCGATGCCGAACATCTTGGTGCCCTGGACACCGCCATCGTTTATGACAGCGATGTCGGTTGTGCCGCCGCCGACATCCATCAGCACCGCACTCATGCTAGCCGACTGGTCGTCGCCGATAACACTGCGGGCAACCGCGAACGGTTCAGCCGCTACGGCCAACAGGTCGAGGTCGAGCTGTTCGGCCACCTTTTCCAGTGCACCGATGTGTATAAGCGGCGCAAAGGCCGTATACAGCTGCACCACCACGTCGCGCCCCTGGAACCCGACCGGGTTCGTGACCGGGTAGCCGTCTATCTCGATGCTCACGAGCGCGCTGTTCACCAGCCGCACATCTATGGCTTTGCCGCCGAGCTCCCAGGCCAGCTGCTGCTTGGCTTTGGCCTCGGCGCGCTGCTGGACAAGTTTGATAATCCGTTCTATTTCGGCGAGGTCGAGCGCCCGTTCTGGGTCTTTGCGGCTGACGCGCACGGTAGTAGTCGTACCTTTGACAAGCTCGCCGGCGATGCCGATGACTGCACCACGAGCACTGACACCCGCCTGTTGCTCGGCCTCGTTGAGCGCCGCGTCGCAGTTTTCAACTACCCCGCCGATGTCCGCCACCGCGCCGGCCTGCATGTCGCTAAGCTTCTGGTGCGCCTTGCCGACACCGATTACTTCTACTTGATTATTCACGACCTTGCCGATGAGCGCCTTCACGAATTCGGTACCTATATCGAGCGCGACTATATAGCGTGCGCCGTCGGCCGGCGGCTGCGAAGGCAGTCGCTGCATCGCAGCATTTTTAAGGCTCTTGATTTTATCAAGCATATACTGCTTATTTTAACACAGGAGCTGCTCCCGCTGTACAGTCCGGCAGCCAATTGCTTCACACCTCTTCAGTAAACCCCCAGACACTCCACCCTGTCGTTGCTATTTTTAACCATATGTGTTATAATGTAATTATATGGCCCCTTTGCATGAATCTCCGGCGTTCTCACCAGGCCCCATCAACTCAACCATACGCATGGAAGAGCAAGACCTGTTCATGCTGCACTCCGAAATAGCACAGTTATCTTTGAACCTCAGTTTTACACGCGAGCCTACCTCTGAGCGCACAGCACTTCAAAAGATTCCATTGCGAGGCCCCGCAGAACCGACCACACCTCTTGATCTCGTTCAAAAACTAGGTGACTTCCAGACAAATCTCGATTTCGAGCAGACAACTACGAGAAACGGTATGACCACCGTATTACGTCTGTACGGAGAAAACCCGCTTGCCAATAGCGACCTCACCCAAAGGCCGGGGATGAACCACTGGTCTATCAAACCCCATGCCAGTAACAAAGTAGTCGGCTCTTTAAGCCATGGCGATATCTTTAGGCTCCTCAAGGGAAAAATCCCCGGTGGCCTGCCGCATGAATACGAAGGGCTCCTCGATAAAGCACACTTCAGCGAAGCGGATTTGGCAGCCAGAAGTATTACGGACATATTATTGCGGCGCGCTCCCGTTTGGCAACAAACCGCTATCTATCGGAGGCAGTCAGAAGTGAGCTTCATTCGACCGGACGTAACCGGAAACGAAGGTATTTTTATAGCGCCTGTCCGGTCGTCTTTTGCCCGGCGATCTGGCAGTGGCAATCAGAGCATACGGCAGTTGAGCATAGGCACGGAACATATCGTTAACGGCCATCAAGTTAGACAAGACTTCGTGTACCACCAAGCAGGGTTACTTTCAAACGAATCTTTCCGCCACAAGGTCGTGCAACAGATTCAGAGCGAGACCATGCCCACAGTGACGCTCCGAGCGTACGCCAACATATCGAAACCGCCTGCCCAAGAAGTCGCGCAGAAACTGATGCGTGCCATAACTATGCTCCAGCAGCTTGACGTAGACCTCGAAAGCGCCGCTTAATCCCTAGGTTACTATGGCAAGGACGGCTTTGATGCGGCGGGCTTGCCCTTCGTAGCTCAAAGAGCGAAGGAGGGGGTGCCGACTACGCAAGTACTGCTTTAATTCTTCGAATACCAGCGCTAGAAGATTCTTCTTTGGTTATCTTGAATTTTTTGTTGTCTTCGAAGAGCTGGAGCGTGTGGTCGACGTGCGGGCCGCCGCAGATTTCGAAGCTGAAGGGTTTGTCGGCGCCATCGGCAATCATTTTGTATACCTTTACCGTGTCGCCGTAACGGTCGCCGAACTGGCCGAGTGCGCCCAGTGGGCCAGTGGCTTCGGCGGTCGGGTATTCGGCGAATGATACCTTGAGGTCTTTGCCTATCTGTTCGTTCACGATGTCTTCGACTTGTTTAATCTGCTCTGGCGTCATCTTTTCGCCATGGCTGAAGTCGAACCGCAGGCGTTCTTCGGTAATGTTCGAACCGTGTTGCACGACGTGGTCGCCCAATACATCGCGAAGTGCTTGGTACATCAGGTGCGTCGCCGTGTGATACTTCTTGTGAATCTCGCTCTGACCACCCAAACCACCCTTGAACACCCCTTTCGCCGCGGTCTGCGACCGTTCACGTTGCTGCTCGAGTGCTTCGTGAAATGCCGTCGTCCAGTCATAAGTAATCTTGAGGTCTCGTGCAGCAGCTTCTTCTGCCGCAATAGGATGCGGCAGTCCATACGTGTCAGACAAGGTAAAAATGTTGGAGCCGGTCAGAACATAGTCTTCTACTTCAATCCACTCGTCTGAATCTTCGTTAATTTGTTTTGGCGCGGTTAGTTGCCTCTTTTTCTCAAAAAGAACATCTGAATCTTTAACTTTCCAAACCTTTTGCTTAAATGTCGAGAACTTTTCAAGTTCCTTGAGGGCTTTGCGGAGGGTTTGGCGGAAGGCTTTTTCTTCCTTCACGAGCACGGCGATGATTTGCTCTTCGTTCGCTTCCACCTCTGGGAAATCGTTGCGGTACAAGCCAGCGATGACAGGTACTACGTTCTCCAGGAAGTTCTGCTCTATGCCGAGGTCGAAGGCTTTTATCATGGCGCGGCGGACTAGGCGGCGCATGACGTAGCCCTGCTGCTTGTTACTTGGCACGATTCCGTCGACAGCCATGACGGTTGCGGCGCGCAAGTGGTCGGCGATGACACGCATACTAGCCTGATGGGCGTCGTAGCTTTTGCCGCTCAGCTTTTCGAGCTCCTGGATAATTGGCCACATCAGCGAAATCTTAAATACATCTGGGTCGTCTATAGCGGCGGCGGCGATGCGCTCTAGGCCTGAACCGTGGTCAATGTTCGGTTTTTCCAGCGGCACGAACTTGCCTTCGGCTTCTTTGCGGTACGCCATGAACACGTTGTTGCCGATTTCCATAAACCGGCCGCAGTCACAGTTCGGGTGGCAGTGCTCACCGTACTCAGTGTTATGCGGCGTCCCAAAGTCGTAGAACATCTCGGAGTCCGGGCCACATGGGTCGCCCACCGGCGTCGTTTCCGGCTTGCCGTTGCGGCTCCACCAGTTCTTGCTGCCGTCGTAGTAGAAGATGCGTTCGCCGTCTTTAATGCCACGTTTGTAGCCGTCTTCTTCCGACCCGATGTCGGCGACGCCGTTGCTCAGGCCTTTGTCGGCAAACAGCTTCGCCCACAGTTCAGCCGCCTCGGTGTCTTTGGGGATGCCGTATTCCGGCGCACCGATGAAGCACGTTACATACAGCTTACTGGGGTCGAGCTTGACGACTTCCGTCAGGAATTCGAACATCCACGGCACTTGCTCTTGCTTGAAGTAATCGCCGAGCGACCAGTTGCCTAGCATTTCGAAGAACGTCGTGTGGCGGTTGTCGCCCACTTCTTCGATATCTTGCGCACGCAAACAAGTCTGGCTATCTGCCAAACGGACGCCTGCCGGGTGTTTTTCTCCCAACAGATACGGAATCATCGGTTGCATACCGCTACCGGTGAACAGCGTGCTCGGGTCGTTATCTGGTACGACCTTCGCCCGGGGAATAACCACATGACCCCTATCAGCGAAAAAATCTAAATAAGCCTTACGTATCTGTTGTGCATCCATATCCCTACCATTCTAACAGAGGTGACTGAGATACCAAACTGTTGACTTTTTAACATGTTTATGCTATAATGCATGTGCTTTCGTCACAATGACGTTTAGCTGGGCTTCGCCCACCGTTCGCACCTTGGAGGACAGTAGTGTCAATCCGCCCCGCAGTCAACCCGTCCGCACAGAACGAGAAGGGCTGGTCCCCGCAAGATTTCGTTATCTTGACGAGTATCGGTTCGGTCGTTCTGGTTGCGTTGGCGTTTTTCTTCGCCGATGCAGCAATGCAACTGATGAGCCCAGTCCTCCCGGATGACCAAACCTGGGCATGGATCTGCGGCGTCATCACCTGTGTGTGCGCATTGTTCGCAGTCATACTAGCCTTCATGGCCGTGAGAACACTGCGCCAGTTGCGACGCCCCTAGGGTATCGCAAGACGGCTCTGTAGAGTATTGAGCTCTGCAGAGCGGGAGAACCTGGGGCTACACCTCCAAAAGACGAGCAAAGAGTCGCGTAAGCGATGTATGGTTATCCGAAAGGATTTCGAGCAGCTCCCACGTCATACGACATGGACGACGCGCCGAAGAGTGGATTACAACCCGGACCTCAAGGTTCGACCCTAGACTTCCCCACTCACCAGCATCACGACCGCGACTTTTTCATGCTTAAAAACGTTGTCAGAACTACACTGAGAGGACAGTCCTGTCAAGTCGGTTATCGGACTATGGCGCCGCCGAGGCAGTGGTCGCCAGTGTAGAAAACAGCGGATTGACCGGGGGTGATGGCGCGGACAGGTTCTTCGAGCGCAAGCTTCCATTCGGTCTCGCTCACCTGCTCCAGTGTCTTTACATTCACCAATTGCGCACGGTAACGCAACCGCACCTGGAGAGGAGAAGATAGAAGGTCGAAGGTAGAAGATAGGGGCTCCCCTTCCTTCTTCATTCTTCCTTCTTCATTCCCTGCGTTAATCCAATGCATAGCCGACAGTGTCAGTTCAGTGTGCCACAACCGCTCATCATCGATTTTGCGCGTAACGTAAACTTCGTTTTTGGCCATGTCTTTGCCCACGACGTAGTACGGTAACCCGCCGCCGATGTCTAAGCCGTGACGCTGGCCGATGGTGTAGAACAGCGCACCGTCGTGCTCGCCTACGGTCGCACCGTTTTCGTCAACGACTTTGCCGTGCGGTTGTGGCCCAAGTTCGTGTAGGAGAAAGTCTTTTATGCCAACTTTGCCGACGAAACAGATTCCCTGACTGTCTTTTTTCTGCGCAGTACTCAACCCCAGCTCTGCGGCTTTGGCCCGCACTTCGTCCTTCGTCTTAAAGTCGCCGATGGGCATGAGAGTATGCGCCAGCGCATCTTCCGTCACACGATACAAGAAGTACGTCTGGTCTTTGTCGGCGTTCGCCGCCGTTAAGAGAGTAGCCCTCCCTTCCTGCGTCATCCTAGAGCGTCGCGAAGGATCCGTTTCATTAGTCGATAGAGATCCTTCACTAGCGTTCAGGATGACGGTTTCTGGGCGTCCAACCCTCGCGTAATGACCGGTAGCGATGTAGTCTGCGCCGTCCTCAAGCGCAGCATCGAGAAAGAGCTTGAATTTCACTTCCTGGTTGCACATGATGTCCGGGTTTGGGGTAATGCCCGCCTGGTACCCTTCCAGCATGTAGTCGACCACTTTCTGGCGGTATTCCTTCTGGAAATCGTACATTTTGAAGGGGATGCCCAGCTGTACCGCGACGCGCTTTGCGTCCTGATAGTCTTCTTTCCACGGGCAAACCATGCCGGGCAAGTCCTGGCTCCAGTTTTTCATGTACACGCCCGTGACGTCGTAGCCCTGCTCTACCAGCAGCGCCGCGGTGACCGAACTGTCGACTCCGCCGGACATACCCACATAAACTCTCTTTGACATATTGCTTACATTATAGCAAAAAATTGTCGTTTTGGCTTCGGAAACTGACCCACATTCACTTTTCTGTCACCCTGAACTTGTTTCAGGGCCCATACGGTAGCACGAACGTCTGAATTACCGCATGGATGCTGAAACGAGTTCAGCATGACAAGAAGGGAAAGCCTGAGTTTTGAAAAAAGTGAGTGCGGGTCAGTTTCCGAAAGCCGTGGGCTGGGTGTACACTGTAGCCAAGACCTTCGGCCGTAGCCTCTGAGCTACACTGCGGAAGGCCTTTTTATTTGCGCGGCACCAGCTCGCGCTCCACCCGGTCGTTCAAATACATCTTCATAAGCGACTGGTAGGGTACGTCTTGCTTGTTGGCGAGCTCTTTTATGCGCGCCAACAAGGGCGCCGGCAGGCGCAATGAAATCGCTTCGGTGGTTGGCTTTAAGTTCGGGAAGACGGTCTTTTCGGCTTTCGACCAATCTATAAAATCCGCAGAATCGTGCGCCGCCCAGAACGCAGCTTCTTCGGCTTCGTCTTTAAAGTCTGGAATCTTTTTCAAATCGCTCATATGCTTGCCTTTCTTTCCGTTTCATATCGCGTACCGATATGACCCGTATTTTCTTTTCGCGGATGGTAAATGCGACGAACAGTTTGCGGCCTGCCCTGGTCTGGCCAAGCGCACGGAAGCGGCTTTCGGCCATAGTAGAATGCGCGCTGTCTTCTGATGTTACAAAAGGTTCGTTCGTGAACATCTCTTCGGCCTCCTGCATGGTGACACGATGCTTACGGACATTTTTCTCGGCATTGCCGCCGTCCCACTGGAACGCAACCGGCTTCGGTAAAATCCTCACACCTTTAGTATATTACCAATATATACATTCCGTCAATCATCAGGGAATGGATTTGTTCGTTACGCTGTGTTTTTACCGGCGGCGAGAGCCACGGGAGCTGCGGAGGATGCGTTTTTTGTAGCCTTTTAGGAACAGGACGATGAAGACTATGAGGGCTATGAGCACACCGATGGCAATAAGTCCGCCGATAATGTACGTGCTCGGGATAATCCAAACCGTCTTCTCGATTTCGATGTTCTGGCCTTTGGTGCCATAGCCGAAAGTCGCACCGACTTTGTATTTGCCGAATTTGCCGAAGCCTTTGAGTGGCACGTCCCAGCGGCGAGCGCTATCGGGCAAAACGACTTGTTTGGGGTCTTCGGTGTTGAAGTCGGTCTTGTAGGTGATTTTGTCGCCCTTTTTTACATAGATCTGACCGAACGGCGCTTCCTGTATGTTGCCATCGTTTTTGAACCGCAGGAACAGGCTTATGTTGTCGGGGGTGCGGAAGCTAGCGCCGTTGCTGCCGTCTTGCTGGATGTCGAAGTTGGTCATGCTCAACTTTTCTTCGACCGGGCCGGGTACGGTCATGAGGATGAGCGACGCGACGCTGGCACCGAGGTTCACGGACTGGTCACCACTGGCAGTCAGCGGCGCGAACCGGATGGCACCATAGTAACCGCCTGCTTGGGCGGACTTGGGCACGACGATATTGACGTCTACATTCTGTGCACTGTGTGCAGGCACGGTGACCGTTTTGAGCGGCACCATAAAGCGCTTCAGGCTGTGCGTCGGCGCGTAGCTGTTTTCGTCCAGAATAAGGCTTGGCGTGCCCTTTTCGTCGCCCGCCACGAAATCGTTTTCTATGGGCTTGAGCGCCACCGGCGCGGCAGTGAGGTTCGAGACCGTTACCGTTATCTTGCCCGCCGACCCGGCTTCAATGGATATGTCCGAACGGACCGGAGATATTTTGAGTGTGTTGGTGCTGTTGTTTACCGACGCAGCGGAACTTTTCGGCGCTGCCGTCGCAGCGTATGCCGCTGGCGCGGCAAGGCTAGCAAAAATTGTCACGGCTCCCACCACACCCAGCGTGAGGTTACGAAGCTTTGAAAGTTTCAAGTGGTTACCCTCTTTTTCGTTAATTACCCTTATGGTAGCAGATTCCGCGGTTTGTGCCAAACATCTTCCTTCTAAAATACCCCCTGTTCGAGGGGGTATTTTGAAGAACTGCTGAAGGTTTAGTACGTACCTGTCGCGATGAGGTTCAGGTTTGCTTTGTAGCTACCAGCGGGTGTTTGAGGTCCGGCAGTTGCGGCAAAGGTGAGCTTTGTGTTCTTGTTAGCAGCAGGACCACTAGCGGTATTCAGGACTGGGTCACCGTAGGCACCGGTTACTCCAGAACCGTCACCAGAAACATAGTTCATGAAGTACTGTGTGGCGTATGTTCCAACCCCTTGGAAAGTACCGAAAGCACCTGTTCCGTCAGCAGCAGCAGTGGCCTTGACACCGAATTTTGCAGCGCCAGCCAAGAAGCCACTTGTACCTGTTTCAGGGGCGATATTACAGTTGTTGGTTGCAGCACCTTGGCGGACCAAGCCACCACAGCCTGTTGCATCACTCTTCATGCTCACGACAGCACCAGTGACAGCATTGGTCGAAATCTGAGTGTAAATATCACCTGTGCTAATGTGGGTTGTGTCTAGCGCCAAGGTACCGCTCCCGTCATCTTCACCGAGAGTCAGACTTGGTTCATGCGATGCAGCATCACCACAACCGTCGGTTATGACAGCTGTGCCGCCAGCTACGCAGAAGGTAAGTGATTCCCGAACAGCGGCGCTTATGCCGATTTCACTGGTAGTAGCAAGTGCAGCACCGCCCTGGTCTTTAGGGCTACCGATAACAGTTGCGCTTGTGTAATCGTCAGCAGCAGTGCTGTCAGTGTAGGTCAAAATACGTGCGTAGAATGTGCCCACGGCAGTCGGGTTATGATAACCGGTGAGGGTTAGGGTAACTGGGGTTGCAGCAGTCATGCTGTAAACAACCTTTACTGCACGGTTGCTTAAAATGGCCGTGGCGGTCGCACTTCCAGTAGAGGTAGTGCTTGTAGTAGCTAGCCCGCTAGGTTTGCTACATGCGTAACCAGGAATTGGGCTTTCACTACAGAAGTCGATGACGACCGCACCAGCGTTTACTGCAGGAGTAAAGTTGACGACATACGTTACGCCAGAATCATCTGCCTTTGAAGACGAGAGGGCAATGCTTCGGTCCGTTAACACATCAGCCGAGGCGAAGGCGGGGAGTACGGCTGGGGTCACCATACCCAGGAGTAGGCCGACAGCGGCCAGGCTGGAGGCGACGCGCCTATCTAAAAACTTTATAGTTTTCATGTTTGTTCTTTCCTTTTTATTTTGTCTATCTTTTTGTGTTTTGTAGATTTACCCTCTATTTTTAACACGCTTATGCACCGCTTTGCAAGCACTTTTTCACTCTTTTTCCGCGGTTTTCCCAAACTTTTCCACAAGTTTCGGCCAGTGCCGAAACTTAGAAATGGGAAATGGGAAAAGTGAAATAAGATGTAACTGCAGTCATGTTTATGAATTTGCGATGTATGCTGCAAGAAATCTGTGGATAAGTTTTCTTTTTTCCCTCACATTTCATATTTCAGTTTTCACATTTCAACTTTAAAGAGCTATAGCTCCTTGAAGTTTGCCATGTCTTTTTCGAGCTTTTTGTGGAGGCTGACGAGTTCGCTGCGGCGGCCCAGCCAATACGTCGGAAACAGCAGCGCGAGCGCAATAACCGCCGGAATCCAGATAACCCGGGTCACATACACCGTCTTGGTCGTGTTGTTGGTAGACGACGCCACCGGCTTGCCGTTCGCCACGGCCACGACCTGCAGGAACGCCGTCACGCCGTTCACGTCCGTTACCTTTATGGTCACATGGTACAGACCAGCCTGCTTGTACACGTGCGTGATGTCAACATTGCCGGCGCTGGCCACGCTCTTCAGGTCGGCCTTGTTGCCATCGCCCCAGTCTATGCTGAAGGCGTACGGGCCGGTGCCGCCAGAGAGTATAAGCGGCCAGGTAAGCGTGCTGCCGGGGTCGGCGGCGCGGCGGCCGTAGTTGCTGGTAAGTGTTATAAGCGTACCGAAGGCCGTGAGGTTCACGTTGTTAAAGAACACTGTTACTGTGTTGCCGGCAGGGCCGCTCTGGCCGAGGTCGTCGAACAACAGGGCTGTGAGGTCGTTCTGTCCTGGGAAGAGAGTGATTTGCAGGCTGAAGCTGCCGTTTTTACAGTCCATGGAGCCTACCAATGCGCCGTTGTCGTACACTTGCACCAGCAAGCCGTCTTTACATAAGCCGCTGACGGTCGTCTGCGATTCGCTGAACGTCTGGCCACCGCCCGGCGTGGTTATGGTGGCTTTGTCGGTCGGCGGCGGCTGGGTTTTGGTAGTTTCCATGCCGAACGAGCCGCTTTTGGGGTTCTGGTCGACCGGGATGGGGGTTATGGCGCTGGCCGGTGCCGCGCCAGCGAGCCACATCGCACAAAGTAGCAGAGCGGCCACCCCCACCCGAGTTGTTTGTTTTGGCAAGCGCCACAGTACGCGGTACATAACTTATGTTTATTCTACTAGATTAGTGGCACCTAGAGCAAAAACCTTATTTCTTTCAAAAAACACCACCCTACTTTTGAATCGCAAAAGTAGGCAAAACTCCCCAGCCAGCTCCACTCACTCGGTCAGCAGTTGTCAAAGCCGACAACCCTGCGGAGAACTCGCTCCTAGAGGTCGCTCAAACAGCTCCTCGGCTCTTCATTACATTCAGAGAAGTTGTCGTTTTGACGAACAGCTGAGCCGGGTTCATTCCGAATGGCCGGCAGAGAGCTGCAGCGACTTCGTCGCCGATTTAATTACTGGATTCTCGCCTTCGCGGGAATGACAAAGCAAAAATATCCTCGGATTTACTCCGAGGATATTTTTTCAGTTTCCCGCAGGAAGGAACAGCCAGAGTGACAAAATTTATTTTGGCACCCTGCGCGATAGGGAAACCTATCTCGGTTTCCCTATGCGTCTACCGGCGGGTGGAGCGGCGCTTTTTGGTAGCGCTCGCACCGCGGAGCTTGCGGACCAGCCACCAAATGAAGCCAAGCAGCGCCGCGATGATAACGACTATGACAATGATGAGCCACCACGGTAGGTAC
Source organism: uncultured Candidatus Saccharibacteria bacterium (assembly GCA_964513385.1). Taxonomy (GTDB): domain Bacteria; phylum Patescibacteriota; class Saccharimonadia; order Saccharimonadales; family UBA4665; genus JBDHUJ01. The sequence continues at coordinate 67,702 of CAZEMC010000008.1, forward strand.
CAGAAGGTCGCCACAGACGTTACTTCTTTCGTCTGGTTACCATTCTGGCCATAATAGACGCTCAGTTCTGCAGTGTATCGCCCGGGCTTCAGGTCTGACTTCACGCAGCTGTTACGCGTAGTTGATGCGCCTTGAAAATTGACTTGTTCGGAGGCAGTTTTTACACAAGTCGTGAAGAGACGAGTTTGACCTATCAACGCCAGTGACCCGTTGGCGTTGATGTTACTGATAGTTTTAACCTCTTTGCCAAAAAGGTTCTTCAACACTATGCTGCCCGATGGGCTTTCGGCAACATTGCCGTTGTTCTTCAATGTGTAAGCCAAATATCTTGGCGCAGCGTTTGTAGAAATAAACTGGTAGCTGCCCGTTGTGCCCTCGTCCGAAGACTCCCATGCGCCAAACTTCTTCAGTTCCATGTTTTCGTTCACCGTACCCGGCACGGAGACAAAGACAAGACTGACTCCCGATGCACTCAGGTTCACATTATCTCCGTTTGGACTGCCAGTTTGATACTGGATAGCACTGTAGTAACTACCGGCACCTTGATTAGCAGGTACGGAAATCGTAAACTCCACTGTCTTGCTCTGACCCGCCGGGACGACAAAGGAGCTTGGAAGCTTAGTGAATGGCTTTAATGACCAAGTAGTCTGTGGTGTATTCTGCCCCAGATAGAGCTTTGGCGTACCGCTCTGGTCAGTAAAGCTGAAGTCTATCATATGCAATGTAATACTTAGGTCAGCTGTCTTATCGAGGTTACCAACGGTCAGTTTATCGGTCACCGATTTGCCGGGTTCTATGATATAGTTTTTGCGCGGAGTTATGCTAAGGCCGGACGAACCCGCAGACGTCTGCGCCGACGCTGGCGCGGCAGCAATAACACTAAAGAGCACCACGAGTGCAGCGCTGATGTAGCTGAGGAACCGTTTCATTTATTTTCTCGCTTTACGTTTTCTAAAAGAATAAGCATATTGTACCACTAGAAGCGGCCGGTGCAAATGTAGGTAAGCGTTGTGGTATAGACACCAGCTCGCAGGTTCGGCGGGGTGTTTATGAGGTAGCTCATAGTAAACCGGCGTATAAGGCTGACGTTGGGGGCACTGGCCACCACGTCGCCATCTACGAATTTGAAGAGATTGGGCGTGTCGTAGTCTGGCGCTGGCACGGCGTTGGTAAACGGCCCGTCGGGGTCTGCACCAACATCCGGCGACGAGTTGTCGACCAGGTTTATGCCGAACTGGCTATTGCCTGGCGCACTGAGTGTCGGTACGGTAAGCGGCTGGATTATATTACTACCCGCTTGCATGGTCGTACCGTTCACCGTTATGACGAACCCGCTCGAGGCATTAGTACCAACTCCCATCTGCGACGTAGTCCGCTGTGCTTTAGTCGGGTCTACTTCGCCGAGGTCTACATAGTGCACATTGTCCGTGCCGATACAGTTCAGCTGCACGGTCGCCGCCAAGCAGAAAATGAGCATGGGCGGCACCTGGGTTTCGAGGAAAACAGCGTCGTTCACTTGTGTCATCACCGAACCGAGGTTTATGAACGAACCGCTGGCGTCAGTGGACGCGTAGTCGCTCAGCCGTATGGCGTACGATTTGGCGTTATAGTTCGGGTTGACGATGTTGTCGAAGGTATAGGTCGATGGCACATTTGTGTTGAAGTCGGACGGCGCACGTGTCAACACAATCCGGTTGGCCGTTTTGGAAAGTATAGTGAAGCCGTCTATGCCCGTCTGACTGCTCAGCACGGCGTTTGAGACGTCCAGCCCCGGCGGCGCCACACACGGGTGGTAAACGGGGTCACGCGGGATGGGGTCTATACAAAACAGCAGCTCCACGGAACCGATAGTTTGAGGCGGCCCTGGGTCCTCGTTGTTGTATGTAAACGAGACTTTATAGCTAGTCGTGGCGCCCGGCTCGCTGTTGTTTATGTACAGCGAGCGGTCCAGGAAGCGGTAGACGACCGTCGCCTGCGAATGCGCTATCATGACAAAGCACAAAAGTAGCACCGCCGTCTGTAACAAGAACAGACGGTGTGGCAGCAGGCCCACACTTAGCCGCTTTAACTTTTGCATGGTTATATTGTACTAAACCGTAAGCTGTTTGTAGTCATTGAAATGTGAAAAGAGAAATGGGAAATGGGAATGGAGCGCTGGCGTGAAAAGTTGGTAGCAAACACGAAGACAATCAAAAAATCACCGCCATGCGGTGATTTCATTTTCTGGACAGGAATGCTCCTTTGGCTCCCCATCAGGAGTGCCCGGCCTTTCCTAATCTAGAGTATACCATAAACCGTCACTAAAATTCAATAATCTTAGCGTCCTTTGTAATGAACAGCACCCTTCCGACTCTGTGGTGCTTCGCTATTTCCACTGAGATTTGCTTTTGCAGGAGTACGTCGTCGAGCTTTGTACGTTTACCGTCAATAATGAGGTTCCGCGACTGTTTCAAACCCCTAAACTGCGCCTGCAGTGTAGACTTCGTGGAAGACCCGATTGGACTCTTGATTTCCCACATCACTCCATTCATAACAACATCGGGAGTTTGGTCTTATAACTCGCGATAGGCTGTAGGAATTCGATGATACAGTGGTAATGCCGCGCCAAAACCCAAGCGATTTCAACTTCATGCTCTTCCGGCTGAGGCTTCATGCCGGCTGGAATGATTACATCTGTCGCTTGCTTCATCACCGCTAGAATATACTAATTTTGCGGTAGTGTAAAATATCGGGGAGTGGAAGGTTGGGTGGAGGCGTGAAAGGTTTTCCATTTCCGTCATTCCCATGAAAGTGGGAATCTAGTAGAAAGGGACTCAAAGCCAAGGTAAGGTTTATGCATCGCAGGGCTCAAAGACGAATGACAGGCAAACTCTTTTCCGATACTAACGCACGTAGACTGGATTCCCATTTTCATGGGGATGACGCAGGGACGACCGCCCATATAAAAACTGGCTCCGGGAGGAGCCAGTTTTAGTTTAGATTGTACCCGCCAAGCTATGTGGCATTTCTAAAAACTAATTCAGATAGTTTAATGTTAAGTTGTTGAAATCTAGTACTGTGGTGAAGCTACGTAGTTGACTTTGGTCGTGTAGATGCCTGCAGGGGTCGTTGCAGCAATGTTCGCGACATAGCGCATTTTGGCAGTCGTACAGTTCACAACGTCAGTAGCTTCAGTAGCGATTGGAATGGCATAGGTATCGGCATTGGCGTTAAAGGCAAACTTACCGAATGGGCCAGTAGAGCCATTGATAGCACCGTGGCCGGCCTCGTAGTTAGTGTAACCAACTAGTGGATAGAGACGGGGCAAATGGGCTTTGGTGTCGTTAGCCGTTGTCGTTACGTAGTCCGCAAAGCTACCACTACCACTACCGTAGTTATCGGGAGCTGGGAAGACTTCCGCAACGCTGTTGCCGTTAACAGTCGCACCACCACTCGAGTGGTCGATAGCCAAACCGAATTGTTCCGTGCCTTGGTTAGAGGCAGTACCACCAGAAGTAGTATCGTTCAGAGGAGCAATTTCGTCACCAACGGTGTTCGTCAAAGTGTGCCCGGTGTAGTAGACCGTAGCACCACCGGATGAGTTGGAGCTGAGACGCCAATACGAATTCACTTCGTAAGTAGTGTCTGTGCGCAGTGAGTTCTCGGCATTTGGGTCACCGAGCTTCAGCACATTGTCAGAAGCGGCGGAATAGGCCGTAGTGCTTACTGTCGGGTCTTTTCGCAGTACGGGTGCACACTGTGCGTGTGCGGTCAATGACGGGATGTTTGCGGTCGCGTTAGCGTTCGGGAATGTAATAGTGTCTGGGTCAAACACGCCAACAGAAAAGTCCATGGTTTCCAAGACCTTGGTCTGGATGGATATGCTCTGGTTCATGACGTTCGCAACGGTTACACCACCGTCGATAAGGTGTGCATCATCAAGCAATGTGTCACTATTGTAGTCATTTATCTTCACGAAGAAGGCACCGGCACCTGGGTTTGTGATGTAGTTACCATTCGTACCGAAGAAAATGATGCGGACATAGGTGTTAGGACTCAAGGCCTCACCGGTACCACTAGTGAGTGTAATGTAGTTGTCTTTGGTGGTCCTGTGTGTTGTCGGCAATGATTCTTCTTGGCTGTCAGAATCCATGGTCCAGCTAGCAGTCGAACGGGTCCAGTAGGTTAAGTCTGCAAGTTGTGTAGAAGTTGAGCTTGAAGGTGCCGTCAGCACAACGAAGTTACCTTGGGTATCACCAGCCGCAGGTGTTTTTGTTGCACTAGCTGCAATTGATGTCCAGTTAGTGCCGTTAACCTCAGTTGGTGTACTTAGGTGCACTGAAAGGTCGGTATGGCTAGCGTCGTCGCCACCACGGGTATCGTCCGTATCGTCACCAGGCGTTCCGGCATCGTTGATGACATCGTTACCTGGTCCTTGGCACAAACCGGCTGGGGCAGTACAGTACTGGAACGAAAATGCCTTGATTGGCGTTGACGAACTATCGCTCGTCACCCGAAATTGGAAGGTGTTACCGGTTTTTTGACCGTTGGCGCCGCTGTTTGGCGGTGCGTAGGTCGTGTTGCCGGAACCGTCCAGGTATGACCAACCCGGGGATGAGCTGGAAAGGGTTAGGCTACGCTCGGTCAGCGGGTTCAGCGCATCGGCTGAAACAAAGACAGGGATAGCGGTAGTACCAATACCAGCTAGCATGCCTGCTGCGCCGAGCAAAGCGGTACCGCGCTTTGCCAGCTCTTTAATTTTATATGCGTACATAAAAACGTATCTCCTTTGTTTTAGTTTTTATTTTTATGGGGTACAGAGCGGATTGTACCATGACTGTAATTTCTACCACAAGCGCTTATCCACAACATTTTGCCGAAGCGCGGCAAAATGTGAACGAAGAACGTAGAACGAAGAAGATGGACGTTGGCAATTTAGGAAAACCTTTCACGGTTTCGGCAAACTTTTCACGGTTAATACCATCCTTGCTCGTGCTTTCCGGCCAATAATCTGATAATCAAAAATATCCTCGGATTCACTCCGAGGATATTTTTACAGCTTCCGACAGGAAAGAGCAGCCGGAGGTCGCCGCGGCGACCCCCGCGCGATGAGGAAACCTATCTCGGTTTCCTTATGTCAGTACACGGGAACCACGACAGCAGAGAACGTGCCGGTGTAGCGGCCACCAGGCGTAGCCGCCGAGACGTTGATAATCATGGAGAGGGTGTACTCGGTCTGGCCACTGCTGCTGAGACTCTGGGCAACTATGTCGCCATCGGCGTATTTGAAAAGGTCTGGCGTGTCGTAGTCGGTCGCCGCCGTCCCGAAGCTGAAGCCGCTGTCTGGCACCTGCACCGGGTTCGCACCGATGTTCGGGCTAGTGTTGTCGACTACATTTACGCCGAATTGCTCGGCGCCCTGGTGCGAGGTCGAGGGCGTGGACAGCGCCGTCAGCGCGTGCCTGCCCTGGCTCGGCGGGCTGCCGGTGAGCTGCACTATATAGCCGCCGCTCAGGTAGTTGCGGACCTTTATGTACGCGGTCGCGGTACCGGTGACGTTGGTGTCGAGCACACCCATGTCGGTCGTGCCGGCCTGGGTGATGACTTCTAGCAGCGGCTCGGCAGTCGTGTTCGAGCCGAACTGGGCGTTATAATTGGCGCTTTTGCCGCTGCCCACCACCAGGTCACCAGCCGAAATCTTGGCGCAATAGTTGCCAGAACAGTCGTCTTCAGAAGAACCGACGCCGCCGATTTGCGTTTCGGTGACTTTGTAGTTGGTAGAGGACGATTCATCGGCGAACACCACGCCGAGCATGGCGAGCGATAGCACGCTCGCCATAAGCAAAAGCAGACACCCTTTCCGCACTGTTTCTATCTTCATAACCGTAAGTAGTATTATCGTGTAAAACCCCCGAAAAGACAAATGCTGGCGAGTAATGAGAAAGCAGGGCAAAGGGCAAAGTTCGCGCCCGATACTCACTTCCCTTTGCGCAACCCCGGGCGTTTAGTATCGCTACTGACGCTCGGGTTCTTGTGAGGCAGACTTTGCCCTTTGCCCTGCTTTCTCTGCCCCGATTTCCCTTTGCCCTACTTCCTCCGCTCTTGTACAATAGTAAGCAAGCGTAAGCGTAATATATTAGCAAACACGATGGAAGATAAAAAAGAAGAAAATGCGGGGGCCTTGTCGGAACGCCCCGAAACAACCGAGGGCGCACCGGCCGGCGGCACTCCTCCGGCCGGTGAAGGCGCCATAACCGGCGGTGACGCTGCCGGCGACAAGCCGCCGAAAGGACCGAGCGGCTTCAAAAAGGTTTTTAAAAAGTTCAACCTGTATCTGTTGCTCTTTATCCTCATCGTCATCATCGCCGCGGCCGTCGCGGTCGTCAGCTACATAAACAGCAAAAAGGCGCCGCCGACGCCGTCCATCACCAGTCAGGGGCTCGACAGCGACTCGCTGAAACAGCTGGCGAACTCCGACGCCACCGTTGGCGGTTCCGGCCAGACGCTGACCGTGCAGGGTAACGCCATATTTTCCGGCCAGGTGCTCATACGCAGCGACCTGAGCGTCGCCGGGACCATAAAAGTCGGCAAAGAAATGCAGGTCACCGACTTTACTTCTTCCGGCAAAGCCAACCTGAACGACACGCAAATCAACAACCTGCAGGTCGCAAACGGCGCTGTCTTCCAAAGCAGTGTCACCCTGCAGAAAGACTTGAATGTCGGTGGCAATGCGACCTTTAGCGCGCCGGTAACCATGGGCCAGCTGACCGTCACGAAGCTTATCATGAGCGGCAACGCCTCGCTGCAAGTGCCGAACCACATTTCGTTCCCGGGCGCTTCGCCGCTGCGCACCATCGATACCAATGTGCTGGGTGCCGGCGGCAGTGCTTCTATAAGCGGCTCCGATACCAGCGGCACGCTCAATATAAACACCGGCGGCAGCCCGGCGGCCGGGTGTTTCGCGGCCATAAAGTTCACGCAAGCTTACACCAGCACACCGCACGTGCTCATCAGCCCGGTCGGTTCCGGCGCCGGTTCGCTCGATTTCTACGCCACCCGCACCACGACCGGCTTCAGTGTGTGCACCAACAACGCGGCGCCTGCCGGGCAGACGTTTGCGTTCGATTATTTCGTCACGCAGTAGCCTGCAGCCATTCGCCGTTCACCATTTTCCATTCACCATACATTCACCGTGAACCATTTATCACAGAAAGACGCCCGCATGTTGAACGACCGACCCACATACACTTTTTCCGTAAGACAGGGGTCACCCCGCGGAGGCAGGAGCGGCAGCGACTGGCGGCGCACCCCTGGTGTCGGAAAAAGTGTATGTGGGTCAGGGTGAACTGTGAACGGCCGGACTTTGGCCGAACCTGTGACTTTTTTGACAACTCTCTACCCCTTTCCGGACGCCCAAAGGAGTCATAGCAATCCGCGAACTACCCACCATCACCGAAAAAACACTACTCCCGCCCGCAAGGAGCTGCTATAGTAGGGCGTAGCAAGTTTCGGGAAACGTAGAGATGGATGAGGATAAGACTGTCGTACAAACGGGGGCTCGTGGTGTATTCGATGATTTTACCCGCGATGTAGCGCGCTACTTTAAGCTGTACCTGGAAACAGGCCTACAGCAAGGCCTGTTGCCGCGGCGCCAAACCGGAGCCGTCCGTCAGAACGGCTTGCCGGTGCAACTACCGCTGGGCACCTACCCGCAGCTGCACAAAAACCTCTACAAGAACTTCGTCGGCGGTCTCGCCCAGGAAACCTTCGTCGTCAGCCAGAACAAATACAGCACCCACCCGGACGAAAACCTCGCGGGGGCACTCGAAAAAGCCCTGGAATACGTTTCTCCCGAACAGGCCGATGAGCTCTGCGGAGCCCTGGCGCGCACCATCGATACCACCCGCCTGAATTACCTCGGCGACCGCAGCGCCTACCAGACGAACATCCTCCAGCAGCTCGATGCGACGCTCGCCAGCGAACTCATCGTTCCGATTGTCCGCCGGGCGTACGCCAGCATAGACACCCCCGAGGACACCCAGGCCCAGAGTCTGGCCACCAGCGCCAGCAACGAGGTGTTCGGCGAGCTACGGCGGCTGCTCGAAGCCATAGCGCTGCGGTATTTCGACACCGAGCCGCATAGCCATGATGCCCTGACCGAGGAACTCAAAGCCAATCTTACGACCGATGTGCTCGCGACGGGCCTCCGCGTAATCCTGGAAGACGTAACGGTCAGTGACGCCTACCAGCAGGTATACGAGCTGTACCTGACCAACCAGGCCGAAGCAAAGACCGACTTGTATCTGTATTTCGGCGAGATATGCCTGCGGGACACTAGCTTCCCACTCTTTTATACCACCGTCAAAACCGTCCATGCCTACCCGGCCGTGACGCTGCACTTCGAAAACCGCGTGTTCGTGAACGTGCAAGCTATAGAATACGTCTTGGCCGCCTACGGCCGCGTGACCGGCGCCGCAAGCCGCCCGGCCGACATCCCGGCAAGCATAGCCATAAACCCCCGCGACCGCAAGGCCCTGCTGCCGCAGCTCCAGCAGATTGCCGATTGGCTGGCCGATACGCTCGATATAGACAAGCCGCTCGCCCTGGAAAGCACTGCCGAACAGCTAACGACCGACCGCATAATCTCCCTGAACAACCGGCTGCGACTGGCAGTGTATGACAAACTGAACGACGCGTTGATAGCCGACTACGAATCACTCCTGGCGGGCGTCGGCACGCGGACCGGCACACCGCTCGCCGACCGGCTTGGCAAATACATCACCGAAAAGCCCGTCCGCTACGTCCAGGAGGTGGCCGAAGAATGGGCGGCACTGCCGCTGGCCGACAAGCTCTTGGCCGACCATCCGTTGCCGCTGAACGACGAACAGCGGCAAGCTGCCATGGCACTCCAGAAAGCCGTCAACCACACCATCGTCGACGGCGCGCCGGGCACTGGCAAAACCTACCTGGCCGCAAACCTGGCGCTCCAGTCATGCGTGAGCGGGCAGACGACCATGATACTCTCTAGCTCGGCGGACTCGCTGGCGACCATCCAGGGCCATATCAGCCGGGTACTCAGCGAGGTCCGCGAAGACCAGGCCCACCATGACCCCGTGTTACACTTGGGTACCATAACCGATACGCTGCTCGATGAGGTCGAGACGCCGTATTTGCAGAAGCTCGACGATAGTTTGGAAAGCTATGGCGAACTGGAAGCCGAGCTCAAATCGGCCCGCGCCCACAGGCTCAAAGACGCCACGGCCGTGCTGAACAGCCTGTCGCAGGACACCGAGAACATAAACCTGCAAGAGGTAGAGCAGATAGTCAGCAGCGAATCCCGCTTCGCCGGCAAAGACTGGATACACGACGAGCCCACCGACACCATGAGCGACGAACTGCTGCAGCTGCACTACGCCGTCCAGTACATACGCGCCAGTGAAGCCAACTACCTGCTGCCCTACATCGAAGCCAGCCAGCAGAAAGCCATCGGCATCTTCGTCGCCGCCATCCGCGATTACGAAAAAGCCAACAAGAACGTCCGCCGGCGTGAAAGCAAGTTCGTGCTCCGCTTCCGCAAGCTGCTACCAGTGCAGAAAAAGCGCCTGCAGGCGGCGCTGTCATACATACAGTCCAACTACCGCCAGCACACCCGTATCTTGGAAGAAGACCCCATAACGCGTCCGTTCGGTATCACCGACAATACGACATTCGAAGAAGTGGCCGAGTACCAGAAGCTGTTTGAGCAGCTGAGCGGTATCGCCAAAGAAGCCCGGCAGTTCACCCGTGCCGACCGCGAGCACGCCCGTGCACTTGTCGCAGAGCTGACTACATACTCTACCGCGCCAAGCGACGTTATCGCCGCGCTGCAAGATTACACCAATCAGGTGGAAAGCCTGAAGTCGAAAATCTTCGGGTTTTCGGGCCGCACGGTCGTCGTCGAAAACCTGACGAAGCAATTGAAAAAGAACATCCCCGAATTTGAACTGGAAGAACCGGAACGCCGCCTGAACGACCTGGAGCTGATGACTGACATTACCCAGTTCCTCATCGAACAACTGGCCAAGCAGGGTCTGGATCTGGCGTACTGGAAGCAGTTGCTGCACATGCTGGCTGCCGACCCAGTGCACATCCGAGACCTCAAGAAAATACTGGCCGCCGCCAGCTCGCCGGCCGACTTTGACTTCATGCTCGGGTTCCACCTGTACGAGGCCGACAACTTGCTCGGTAACATCAGCCTGCTCGAACATGCCACACAGCTCAACACCGTGCTAAAGACCACGCCCAGCCTGGCGTCGCTGTTCGGCATAAAGAGCATCGGGCAGGTGCTAGCCCAGCCGGAACTGTTCCGCGCCCGCTTCGACAAACTGGCCACCGACCTCGACGACGTCAAGCAGCTCGAACAGCATAAGACCACGGTCAAATCGTTCATAAAAGCCCACCCCGACATCAGTAAGCGCCTCGGCATCGGCTATGCCGGTGGCTCGCTCGATGTGCGTGACGACACGTTCGCGAACACCAGCAGCGAAGACATAAAAGAGTACCTGGCATACAAGAAGAAAGTCCAGGATGTGCAGGCGTATTTCCGCGACATGACCGGCGACAGCTACGCCGCTATTATGTCCGACTTACGGCAGATTGCCGCGACCGAGCTCAGTTACACGCTGGATGGCAGGCTGTTGCGCTTCGCCAGCGAACACGCCGACGAATTCGAAGCCATACGCGACGCGCTGCGCAGCGGCAGGCACTTGTCGCCGAACCTGTTTGCCGGCCTGCGGCAGATGTACCCGGTTATTTTATCGGACGTGCACAGTTACGCGATATATCTGCCGCTGCAACCCGACCTTATAGACCTGCTGATTATAGACGGGGCAGCCGACATATCGGTCGTCGAAGCCCTGCCTGCACTGCTGCGGGCGCGCAAGGTGCTGGTGCTGGGCAATGCCGGCAGTCTTCCCGAAGTAAGGAGTGGTGGCGTCATAGACCAATCTGTTAACGACCTGCAGCGTGACCGGCTGAGCCGGTCGTTCAGCAAGACGCTCGCCGGCCTGCCGGCAGACAACAAAAACCTGCAGCTGGAGCAGCTGCGGGCAAACTTCGACGTCCGCCAATCGATACTTGGCTTTAGCCGCTCGGCTGCCAACTACGAAACCACACTGACCAAATACTTCCGTTCCGCATCCGAGCTCATTTCCTATGCCAACAAAACGTACTACGACGAGTCGCTCCGGTGCCTGAAGGCGCGCGTCCAGCCGGTGAACGAAATCATCCGCTTCACACACATCCAGCCCGACACCGAATCGCCGGCCGGTCTCCATACCAACCCCAGCGAAGCGAAGCAATTGATGACCGAGCTGGCAGCCCTGCGAAAAGCAGACTACAAGGGCACTATCGGCATACTGACACCGTACCGCAAGCAGGCGCTGCTCCTGCAGAAAGAACTCGACCAAGCGGTCATCAGCGACTGGTTCGCCGAACGGCAGCTCAAGGTCATGACACCGGAAACGGCATACGGCGTCGAACGCGACTATATGTTCTACAGCCTCGTGTCAAGCCCGGCTTTTGACGACCTGTGGGTGTCGCTGCCGCAGCATGAAGAGCACTTGTGCGTCAGCCTGAGCCGGGCGGCCGAAGCGGTGCATTTCATACTGAGCAAACCTATCGACACATTCAGCGGGCAGATACGTGACGCGCTCGCACAGTACCAGTCGAAGCTGACCAGTGGGAGCAGCCGCGTCAACAACGTCAGCGACGTCCTGATGGCCGCCGAAAGCCTGTTCCCGCAGTACTTTTACGCCACCGATTTCTACAAGAAGCACAAGGAACAGACGCGGCTGGTCACCCAGTTCTCGCTGCGCGAACTTATGAAAGCGCTTTCGCCCAAGGCGACACACCCGCCGTACAAAGTCGATTTCCTGGCCGTGTACGAAACACATCGCATCATCATCACCTACGACGAATTCAAGCCGCAGTTCCTGTCGCTCCCGGGCTCTAGCAAAGAGCACGCCGGCAGCTACCTGACCACTCAGGATATTTACGACCAGAAAGTGCTGGAAAGTTACGGCTACCGGTTTTTGCGCCTGAACAAATTCAACCTGGGCAGCAAACCGGTCGAAACGCTGGACCGTTTGCTTACTGCCGCCACGAAACAACGCTCGTGGCCCCGCGACAACGGATTTTTCGAGTAATATTAGTGGCGAGCCAACGCCCAAGCTCTCAGTTCACTATCACCGTCACCCACCGCGGTGGGTCTTCATCTTTCGGTGTTGAGATTCCAGCGGAAGCTGGAATCCGTGGTCGGTGGTTAGCTGAGGGCTTTTTTGTTTGGTACGTTGGCTGGATGTCCGGGAACGGGGATGAGTGAGAGGCTTGGAGGACGGCTCCGCATTTAGCGTGACTTCCAACGGAGGCGTCTTATGGTCTGACCAGGGAAACCCGTGGGTTTCCCTACGCTCGGTAGCATCCTTGCTTCGCGGATGCTAGCCGGGCTACCTTTCCGGACTGCAGACCGAAGGTTGAGTGTGGGCCGACTAGGCGTCGGCCGCGAGGCTTTTGGTCTGGGGTGGCTTCTGGGTTTCTGGCCTGGTGGCCATTATGCAATGAAAATATCCTCGGATTCATTCTGAGGATATTTTTTCAGTTTCCCGCAGGAAAGAGCAGCCGGAGTCGCCGTGGCGACCTCCGCGCGATGAGGAAACCTATCTCGGTTTCCTCATGGGGGGCTATACGTCGACGAAGACGGTGACTTTTTCGGCTTTGACGTGCATGAGGGCGCGGGAGATTTTGATTTTCTGGGTGTCGAAGGGGGTTTTTACGAGGAGTTCACAGGGCACGAGCATACAGAGGAAGTTGTGGTGCTTGGGCAGGATGTCGAACGGGCCGGTTTCGTTCACAGCCGTCAGGCTTTCAGCCTGACCTTCGAAGTATACCTGGAACGGCGCATAAACCTTTACGGCCATGGTGGGCTTGCCGCTGTCTTGGGTCGCCACACTATCGTCGAGTGCTTTGGCGGGCTCTATGTCGACTATATCGCCAGTACTGGCTATCTGACGCTTAACCACGTTTTGCCTCCGGCAAACTAGGGCTGAGACATGAGAGCAGAGAGCAGAGTTCGTCGAACCACGATATAACGCTCAGCGAACTCTGCCCTCTGCCCTCTGCCCTCTGCCCTGTAATCATACGATGATTTCCTCGATGCCGTTCAGGGTGTCTTCGCGGGTGTGGTGCTCACCCGGTATGCCAGTCATTTTTTCCATAACGTTGAACTGCTGCGAGAAGTACTGGATGAGCTTCTTAGCCTTATTGTAGTCGTCGCGGTCTTCGGCGGAAAGTTCCGATTCACCGATGATGGCGATGATGCCCTTCAGCGAGTTGTATTTCTGCAAAATCGCCTGCACCCGGACGTTCAGCATGTAGTGCCGCTCGCCGACGATTTCCGGTGTCAGCAGCGAAGAACTCGAAGCATTGATGTCGACCGCCGGACGGATGCCTTGCGCCGCCACCGCACGACTGAGCACGATAGTCGAGTCCAGTTCGTGACCGATAAGCTGCACAGCCGGGTCGGACATGTCGTCGGCGGGCACGTAAATGGTCTGCAGAGCCGTAATAGAGCCGTTTTCGTTGGTCGTCAGGCGGTCTTCCATGGCCTTGATGTCACTGAAGATAGTCGGCTGGTAGCCACCTTCGGCCGGTGTCTGGTCGATGATAGTAGAAACTTCGTTGCGCGCCTGGATGTAGCGGTACATGTTGTCGGCGAACAACAGGATGTCTTTCTTTTTGTCGTCACGGAAGTGTTCGGCCAGCGTTATGGCCGCCAGAGCGATAAGCGAACGCTGCACGGGGTTCTCGTTCATCTGACCGAAGAACATGGCCGTGGTTTTCAGCAGGTCGTTGTCGGCCAGCGTCTTGTACAGCTCGTGACCTTCGCGGATACGCTCACCGATGCCCGCGAAGATAGACAAAGCACCGGAACCAGTGGCGACGTTGTTAATCATCTCCATGGTAAGCACTGTCTTGCCTACACCGGCACCACCGATGATGCCGATTTTGCGGCCCTTCACGAACGGCGTAAAGAAATCGAGCACTTTAATCCCGGTTTCGAGAATTTCGTCAGGCCGGTTCGTCAGGCTTGTTTCCTGGAAGTCCGGACGGAAGATAGAACGCTTGGGCATTTTGGCCAGCACTTCGTCGGACAGTTGCGGCTTACCATCTATCGGACGGCCCAGGGCATCCCACACGCGGCCGACCATTTCGTCGCCGACCGGAATCTCCAGCGAGTGGCCACTCCGGCTCACTTTGGCACCCTTCAGAATGGTGCGGTCGCCGGCAATGTTCAGACACACGGCCATGTCACCGTGCTCCAAGGAGCTGACAAGCAACGGCGTTTTATTTTCGTTGTCGACATACACCATTTCGTTCAGTTCGGGCATGTCTTCGTCGAACTGGACTTTTATGACGAGGTCGCGCAGGACCCTGACTATACCCTTGCTCATGCTACGCCTCCGGCTACCGTTACCCGTTTTCCATTCACCGTTTTCCGTGCATGTACCCTGAACCGTTTACCGTGAACGACGCCCGCACGGCTCATGGTAAAAGGTAAAAGGTAAAAGGTAAACAGCTTCTTCATTCCCCGCCTCCAGCTCGGATTTTCTTAAGGCCCGCCAGCGACTCCTTCAGGCGCACGTCGACAAGCGCACGCTTCGCCCGGCTGTACGCCACATGCAGGTCGTTGGCGGTTTCTATGGAACGTTCTTTGGCGGCGGTCATCGCTTTGAACCGGCTGGCCAGCTGCGCCAGGCGTGAGTCGTAGATAAACTGCGCGAGCGTCAGTCGCAAGATGGACGCTTCGAGGTGCATCGTCACCGCGTACGCGTTCGGCTCGAAAATGTAAGTCTTTTCGGTTATCTTGTCTTCGTCTACCGAATCGAGGTCGGCTATCCGGCCGCGGGCCGAGACGACTTCGCTGAGGTCGAGCTCTTTGATGTCCTGCTGGCTCAGCGAAACGTAGCTTTGGTAAAACACACGGCTCGTTTTGTACTTTTTAATCTCCCACATCAGCGGTTCGACGTTTATGTAGTCTTTCTTGGGCATATCGTAATAAATATTAGGTGTTATCTTGGCTTGCTCGAGCTGCTGCGCCCCGTGGTGGCCGATGACCAGCACATCGTTCTTTTCCGGGTCGTAGCGCTGGCGGAACTTGCGTATGAGTCGCTGGTCTATGTCGCCGCTCATGCCCGCCTGGGCGGTGATGAGTATCAGCAGTTCTTTGTCGACAGGCTTTTCATCTACCTTGCGACCGAAGTTGAACATCACGTCCATGCGGATTTGCTTGTATATGCCCCAGACTTCATCGAAGAATTGGTTGCTGATGAGCACCTTGTTCTTGGTCTTGGTAATCTGCATGCTCGAAAGGCTTTCGAACGCGCTGGTCAGGCTGACGATGGTGCGCATGGAGGCTTCTTCGGCCTTGATTTCCAGTGGGCGCTTCATGCTCGCACCTCCGGCGCACCAGGGCAAAGGGCAAAGGGCAAAGGGCAAAGTTCACGCTCAGTACTTGCGACGCTTGCGCAGATACAAAAGCCAGGAGCAACACAAGGGTTCGTAAATTCCGAGGGCAGACTTTGCCCTTTGCCCTTTGCCCTACTTCCTACCCTACTCATTTTTTGTCGTCCTTTTTGGCGTCATCGGACTTCTCATCTGACTTTTTGTCATCAGCCTTCTCGTCTTTGTCGTCCTTGCCGTCAGATTTCTTGGCATCCTTCTTGTCGCCGTCTTTGCCGTCGGACTTTTTATCATCTTCTTTCTTGCCATCGGCGGGTTGCGCCTCGGCGCCGGCAGCCGGAGCGGCGGCCGGCTTCTTTTCGTCTTTCTTCACGACGACCACTTTGGCCTTGAGCTCGTCGCGCAGCGCATCGAAGTTGCTTTGCTCGCCTTCTTCGACCACCTTGGCGCTGTACTCTTTGACGGCCGCTTTCAGGCCGGGGATGTCTATTTTTTCCTCGGGCGTAGCATTCAGCACGATGTCGAGCAGGAACTGCTGGTCCATCAGGCTGTACCCTTCGCCGATGTCTTGGTTCATGAGTTTGAACAGCGCCTTACCTTTATCGTAATCTGCCTGTGCTTCGGGGGACAGCTCGGTACCGAAGTGGGCGTATTCTTCGGCCACGCGGTAGCCGGCGAGTGTTTTGTTCAGCCCTGCTGCCAGCCCTTTCTGCCGTTTGTTTTGGCCCACACCACCGACGCGGGTCACCGACAGGCCGGTGCTTATGGCCGGGCGCATCGTGTCTTTAAAGACATTCATATCCAAAATCCACTGACCGTCGGTCATGGACATGACGTTGGTCGGCAGGTAGGCGGTGATGTCGCCGGCCGGAGCGTAAATAATCGGCAAGATAGTCTGTGAGGCCCCGTTACGGTCCAAGCGGCCTGCCCGCTCAACCAGGCTGGAGTGGGTGTAGAACATATCGCCCGGATACGAATCGCGCCCTGGCGACACGCCGGCTATGAGCGAAATTTCGCGGTAGGCCTGCGCGTGCGACGTCAGGTCATCGTAGATGATAAGCGTATCCATGGCGCACTGTTGCCAGAAATACTCGCCGTGCGCCGCGCCGATATAGGGCGCCAAGTAGGTACACACCAGCGACTCGAACATGTTCGTGACGATGATGATTGCCTTTTGCAGCGCTTCGTTTTTCTCCAGACGACCAACCAGTTGCGCCACGTCGCGCTGGCGCTTGGCGATGAGCACATATATGACCGTGATGTCGGTGTTTTTCTGGTTGATGGCAATTTGCGTCGTCATGGCCGTCTTACCGACCTTGCCGTCGCCCAGCACGGCCATACGCTGGCCACGCACTAGGCTGAAGTTGATGTCGAGCACCGTAATGCCCGTCTCCAGCTGATGGTCGAGCAGCTTGCGCTCGTACAACATGGGCGCGTTATGGAACACTTCCCACACACCGTCCGGTTCTATGTCGCCCTTGCCGTCGATGGGTTCGCCGAAAATGTTTATAACCCGGCCGACGTAGTTCTTGCCGACCTTGGTCAGCAGGTGTTCGTGCTGTATAACGCACACCATACCGATGTGCAGCACCGTCGTGCCGAGCTTCATTATGACCACATAGTCTTCGTAGACGTGGTGTATATAACCTTTGCTGCCGTCTTCGAACCGCACCAACGCGTGGGTGTTGGCCGGCTGCAAGCCGCGGACCTTGACCAGGAAGCTGTCTATGCCGATGACTTCACCGACCGGTTTGCCCTCGGCAACCAGTTTTTCGAACATCACATCGCTCATGGCGTCAGCCCCTGCAGTTCCCGCACGAGGATGTCGCG
>CAZEMC010000008.1:85108-105519 GCA_964513385.1 uncultured Candidatus Saccharibacteria bacterium
AACATCACATCGCTCATGGCGTCAGCCCCTGCAGTTCCCGCACGAGGATGTCGCGTTTGCCGGCCATGATTTTGCGGAGGCTAAAATCGTGCACGTGGTTGGGCGTACGCACATACATGCCGCCGATAAGCGACGGCTGCAGTCCGACGCTGAGCAGCGATTGCGGGTGCACTTCGGTACGCAACCAATCGACCAACTGGCCCAAGAACTCCGGGTCGGCATCGGTCGCGAACGTCACGTGGACTATGGGCGCTTTGTCTTTCAGGACGCGGAGGCGCTCTTTCAGGTGGGTACGTTCTTTGGCGTCACCGATTTTGATTTCGTTGGTCGCCAGGAAGTCGGTCAGGCCACGGCTGATATTCGGCATGGCGTAGTGGCCTTCGTCGCGGTGGTCGCGGACTTTCTGCACCTCGAAATCATTGTCCAGCTGCTCGACCTCGCGCACCAGACGCGCAAGGTCCGCCCGGGAAACGACGGCGGCCGGCAGTACGTACGTGGGCGCTTCGGTGCTCACAGCCGCATGTCCTCGATAAGATTCTGCTTTTCGGCTTCGAGCTGCTTCAGTATGAACGGCAGCTGCGCTTTGAGGTCTATCTGGTCGCCCAGCGCCTGCAAGACATAGTGCTCGACCACTTTGGCCATATTCTGCTGATACACCGCTATCAAGGCGGCTTCGCGTTCATTGACGCTCTTCTGGAGCGCGGCAGCCAGTGCCAGACGCTGCTCCTCGACATCGGACGCAGTCTTCTGTAGCGCCGACAGCGCGAGCTCCTGTGCTTCGTGCATGGCTTTGGCGTAGGCCGCGAATTCTTCGTTGAGGTTTTTGGAAATCTCGGCCTTCATGTACTCGTTCAGCTGGGCGATGGTCAGGTCGAGGTCCTGTTTCAGGAACATGGCGTTTTCGTCGATAATCTTTTCGAACCGCAGCCGGCCGCGGTTGCGCAGCTCTTCGCGGAACTCTTCGTTGAACAGGTGCGCGACTTCGTCTTCGGCGGCTTCCGAGTAAATCTCCCCTGAACCGCCCTTGGCCTGCTTGCCGCCGGACAGCTTCTGCAGCTGCGTCGCCAGATACACAAAACCGGCAAACACCGCCAGCAGGCTTGCCACGATGAACGCGAGCCACCAAACCGTCATGTCGTTATACCCTCCCCCTTCATGCGCATCATAATCTTAATAGTAAATATACCGCAAACAGACCGATAATTAAAACTATTATGCTTGTTAAAACTATCTCCAGCAGGCCACGGAAGATTGACTTTTTCGACAATGGATTGCGGCCGATGGCGATAAGGCTGTTCCGCACCCCCGAATACAGCAGCACCAGCGCCGCCACGATACTTGCACCGGTTATGGCGATGCTTAGGTAAATTCTGAGCGGACCGACCGGTTTTTCGGCCACCGCCTCGCCGAGGCGCTGGAGCCATGGCGGCACATTGGCTTTGGTGCTTTTTTCTATGGGGTTCTGGCGGATGTCTATAGCGACCAAGATACCGCTCAGATGTACTTGCGTCGATTTGCCGGTCGAATCTTTCAGGTTGGCGGTACCGAGTATATTGGCCTTGCCATCGAACGCCCCGGCAGCCCGGCCCAGCACGATTTTCTGGTCGGCGGTGGCTTTCATGGCGACGCCGTCTATAGCAGAAAGCGTTACGTAGTCACCGATTTTTATAGCGCCGTTCTGGTCGCTGACCAGTGTCTGGTAGGTGCCGGTCGGGGCCACGTACGCTTCGTTTTGCAAGCTGGCGGAGGAAATGGTCAGCGACAGCGTGTGCGGGTCGACCACCACGCCGAACATTTCGCTCAGCTTGGCTTGCGTAGCCGGTTCGACTTTGGTCGCACCCGTCCCGGTCAGCTTTACGACCGTGCCGACTTGTAATGCTTTGTCGGCAGCGTAACCCTGCAGGCTGGCCGCCGAACTCGCTTCCGTCGTAGCCTTGCTGTCGGTTTTGCTATCCGTCTTGCTGTTGGTAGTGGCAGCCGTGGCGACACCGACCAGCAAAAAACTGCCGACTATGCCGACAACGACACGGAGCAGTACACTATGGAGCTTCATTTTGGTATTTCCCACTGCGAGCGGTATTTATATTTTCCTAAGCATAAGTATACCCGATTCCACCGTTTTCCACTAACCATGAATCTCCGATGTTCATCCCACCACTCCGGCAGGCCAGGGGGCGGAGCATACCTACCGCACAGATGATGCTTCAAGAGCTTCGGGCTGAACTGGTTCAGCACTGGCAGCAGCTGGTACTGAGTCAGGCTCGTCACCACTAAGCATCTTTTGTCTGCGTTCTGTAAGTTCGGCCTGTTTTTTACTAAGCTCGTCCAACTTACCTTGTATATAATTCCTGAAGTTACCGAAAGCTTCTTGGGTAGATACTCCGAAGCTTCCCAGTCCAAGTGCCTCCACCTCTTGGGCTATCACATCAGGGTCTCCGGAGAGGCCATGGCACACCATTTCGACCGTGTCCTGCATAGTCTGTTCGTCGCTTGTTTCCAACATGCTGTGCCCTGCCTCAAGTGAATCCGTGAATTCCTGGGCTAATTCAGTCAAATCCTCTGTGGCTTCCGCAATACTTCGCATCGCTGTATCAAGGCCGGTCAGTTCTTTGCCCAGCTGCATAAACTCAGCAGCCGACAGCTTCGCGAACTTATCCGGGTTTGAATCGTACAATTCCACATATGGCGATAGTTGCTTATCGGCCATTCCATCCAGTACCCTACCTCCGTTTTTCAGACGATCCGTCAGCCGCTCGGCTTCTGCTGCCGGCAAGGCTTCATGCTGTGCGGGTAATTCCGGCGTACTTTGTGCTGAATAATCTGTTGCTCCTGGAGCTGGTTGTGATACATCTACCACCGCGTCTTCATGCACGCTCTGATGCTGCGTAAGGTCCGGGGGACTATTTTCGCCTGACGCCAATTCATCGTCCATCGGTTGGACAACAGGGCCTTCGGGTACTCTTACACGGTTAAGAAGATTGATACGCGCCTGCTGGATAGCAAGACGGTCTTGCGCGCCTCTGTCGTTCTGTAACACGGCAGCCATGGTTTCGGCCTTTTGCTTATCCCAACGGCCATCATCGGGACTGGCATCGGTACCAGTAGGCTCGACCGGCGGTTCAGTATCGGCTGAGTGAGTACCTACGGAAACCATCTCTGCGCTGTTACTTTCGGGCTGTTCCACATCGGCCAGTCCGGTTTCCGCGTCGCCATCGGGCTTCGGCCCGTCCTGAGATACTACTTCGGGCTGAGCGACAGGCACGGTGTCGGTGCCCGTGGTGAGTTCTCCGGATTGCTGTTGTTCTGTCGACTGCGGGTGCTCTCCTATCTCCGGCCCGGCAACAGGTTCGGCTGGTGCGACGCCCTCTGCCGCGGGTGCGGCCTGCAGTTTCCGTTCGCCCCAAGTCTGTGGAGCCTGGTCGGCCCCCGAAGAAGCTTCTGGTGCTTTTGGTGGCTCATATATGCCGCCACTGCCGTATCCGCTAGCTACCCTCGGGAGAGTCGAAATACCATCTTGCTCGTGGCCGCCCAGACCAGGTTCCGCTGCCTCGGAAGGAGACACTGTTTGCGGCTCGGTGCTACCGGCTACATCTGCCGCACTTGGCGGTGCACCAACCACCGTTTCCGCTAGCGCGCCACCGCCCAAACCTTCGGGCGGAGTCTGCTGGCCGGCATTCACATTCGGCTGGTCTTCTGGTAATACGGGTCCCTGTTCCGTGACGTCCATCTTATATCCTTATGCTTGTAGTGTAACACACTCCGCCCCCGCCGGCCCAAATCAAAAAAATTGAGAGAATTGAGAGAATTGAGAGGACAGTCCTCTCAAGGCGTTTTTTCTTATCTGGTAATATTTCGGCGCAAGGAGTTGGATTGTTGTTATTTTAACTAGCAATTACGCTTCTGTCAGTTGCATCAGGGCTTCGAGAGCCGTGCGGATATCAGCTTCGGTGGTGGTGCGGCCCATAGTCAGACGCACGCTGCTTTGGGCATCAGCGTCGGTAATACCCATGGCACGCAGCACATGGCTCGGTTCTTCGCTGCTAGCGCTGCAGGCCGAACCTGCCGCGGCCAGTATATTCTGCAGGTCCAGCTCCACCAGTAGCCGCTCATTATCCTGGCCCGGCAACGTCAGGTGCAGGTTGTTCGGCAGACGGTGTTTGGTCGAGCCGTTCACGACAGCCTGAGGAAGGTTTTCGGCAATCAGTTTGAACGCCCGGTCCTGCAATCTACTCAAACGTTTCACTTCATCGTGCCGCGCGGCTTGCGCCAGTTCGAGCGCCTTGGCGAACCCTACGGCTGCAGCGACATTTTCGGTGCCGCTGCGCAGGTTGCGTTCCTGGCCGCCGCCGCGAATAACCGGCTGCAGCTGCACGTGGGCCGCCACATACAGCACGCCGCTCTGCTTCGGCCCGTAGATTTTGCCGCCGTTCAGGGTCATCAGGTCGGCGCCGAGGCGCGAGACGTGGAGGTCGAGGTAGTTGGCGGCCTGGCAGGCATCGGTGTGGAAAAGCAAGGGCTTAGGGTTTAGGGCGGAGGGGTTAGCAGCTCGCGCGGCTCGCTTGTGAGCAATTATATCGGCAACGCGGCGGAGAGGTTGGATGGTGCCGACTTCGTTGTTGGCGTACATCACACTTACGAGCACGGTGTTTTCATCGATTTTCTGCGCCAAGTCGTCCAGGTCTATCACGCCTTTCGCATCCACCTTCACGATTCGGCAGTCGTACTGGGCGGCCGGGGCCAGCACGGCGTCGTGCTCAACGGCGCTTACTACTATATTGCCGTCCGGAAACTGCCGCATAACTCCGTCAATCGCCAAGTTATCTGCCTCCGTACCCCCAGCCGTAAAGATAATTTCGCCGGGGCGCGCGCCAAGTACTCCAGCCACAGCGGCTCGCGCCGCTTCCAATTGCCGGTGCACTGCTCTTGCCGGGGCGTACGTAGCCGACGGATTATAAAACGAACCGGCGAAAAACGGCTGCATGGCAGCCAGTGCTTCCGGCGAAACGGGGGTCGCCGCCGCATGGTCAAGGTAAATCATATCGATAATTGTAACTTATGCGGCAGCCGCAAGCAGCGGGTCGTATTTCTCGTGCAACCGTTGCTGGTATGCCTGCATGGCCGCGAGCAGCCGTGATGTCTCTTCGGCGCCGACTCGCTGGTATGGTTCACCGTCTTGCGCCTTCAGGATGCCGTGCGGCCGGATATCGTAACGGGTGGTACGTGCGTGGCGCATGCCGCCCACATCGGTCCATTCCTCGTGCCACACCCAGGTGTGTTCATCCAGGCAGAAAAACTCCCGACGACCGCCCGGCGCTACCGGCCCAAAGAGCGAGCCACCCATCTGGGCGCTTTCCCGGATAATCCGACGATACGTTTCGGCGCGATGTGCTTCGGCGTCACGCGGCAAAAGTATACTGAGAAGCTTCTTGAGCATACGGGTCTACCCCTGTTATTACCCGGGGGCCGATTGCCACCCCCGACTGATACATATCCGGTGCAGGTGCCTGAGCGTACTGGTTCTGCACCCGCGCGGCAACGACTTGCGCCTCGTAGGTCGACTTGTCAATGGCGTATAAGAACGAGCGAAGCGCCTCTAGGCTAATGGGGTCAGTGCGCCGCAATTCGGGCGCTATCTGACGGGATTCCTGCGGGGTACCACTGTGGTTGTTCATACACTACACCTGAAATAATTTTTGTGCGTTCTGCGTGGTGTAGGCAGCAAGGCCATCGAGATTTTCTCCACGCAGCCCGGCCAGAAATTCAGCCGTGACTCGCACATGTTTTGACTCACACACTTTACCACGGAATGGCACTGGGGTCAAGAATGGGGCATCGGTTTCTAACAGGAGTAACTGTTGTGGAATTGTGCGATATATCACACGTTTTTGCTCATCACGAGCGAAGGTTGCAATTCCGTTGACGCCGATGTACAACCCGCGCTCGACAGCCTTGTCCAAATTCGCCTGATTGTCGGTAAAACTATGCAGCACCCCTCGTAGCTTACCGCCATAACTGTCGAAAATCGGCCAGAAGTCGTCAAACGCCTCTCGCACATGGAAAGAAACCGGTAAATCGTGCTTGACCGCCAGGTCCAGCTGGAACTTCAGCACCTCTGTTTGCGCCGCCTTCGGCGAATGGTCATAGAAGTAATCCAGCCCGCACTCGCCGATAGCCACAATTTTGCTCTCTGTTAGAGATTTAACCTCTAACAGAGAGGCAAACTGTGATTTCGCTGTTTCACTGAGGTGGGTGGCTGCTTCGTGCGGGTGGATGCCGATGCTCGCCCACAGACCTTCACGCTTTGCCACGAATCCCACCGCCAATTCGCTATCTGCCAAACTCGTACCGACGCAGAGCATGCGTGTCACGCCCGCCGCTTCCGCCGCCGCAATCACCCCTTCCGGCGTCCGCTCCACGCCATCTTCCCGCCACTTGTCATACACCGGCGTCAGCTTCCGCACCAACTCATGCGTGTGGCAATGCGTGTCGAATAATTCCATTAAGAACCATTATACCAATTACAAAATAGAACATCTTAATATAATTGTTACAGATGTAAATTTATAGTATAATATTTCACACTCATGTCCCCGAACGAATTCATACGTGCCGACCAAATCGTGTCCGTAGTCGACCCACGACCGGTCGAGCAGAGTACGTTGAGAAAACTTGGGAACGCGGTATCTCCATTTTCAGCACCCCTGAGGACTACTCGCCAGGACTTAGATGCTAGCGCCGAAATAGTTCAGACAATCAAGGAGTTAGCCTCACCAGAACCCAACTTTGATACCCGCTATAAGGGGGCGGTCGCCGTCGAAGGGATAGCATTCGCGTGGGATGGTTCTCAAACTGTCATACATGATGACCTTACCCCTGATGAAACTAAATTTTTGCAGAGCTTGAGGCCGATAGTCAGTAGCCACCCAGAGTTGCCAAGCAGCATGGTCCGCTCTAGGACATTCCGCTTCTTTAACCGTCAGACAAGACTGGAAGCCACACCCATCGGGCAGACTACGGCGCAGCGAATCGGCCGAACAGCCATAGCCTTAACCGCAGGCGCGATAGGGTTTGAGGCAGTCCAAATACAACCGCTACTCACCCCGCCCGGCTTACCCGCTTACGGAGGGCTCATGGCTTTGACCTACATAATCGGCAGCTTAAACTTGCAGCGTCGTCACGAGCGCAATGCACTCGTAGCGAGGACCAAGTCACAAGTAAAAAATCTGGATAAAAAAATACACGACCCGAATACCGGTATAGTCTTTCCACGAGATTCCAGAACAGTGAATGTAGGGGCAGACAAAAACCAGGTATGGCAGGGGATTTACCAGGAAACGATACGCCAAGACGGCCACACGACACATACCGTAAATCCCGTTAGCATGATATACACGGCGCTTAAAGCAGATGCCGCGCCCAAGGAATTCTGGGAGCAGGTAATCGGCGAAAAATGCTTGCGCGACTACACTCACGAGCTCGCAGACCTATGTCAGATTAGGCAAAAGGCAGCGGCCGAGCTAACCCGCTTGAAAAATTTCGCTAAAAATGCTGGCACTAACGTACAGCCGACCGATATCGTACTACGGCAAACGGAATTGGAGCACTATCAAGCGCAAATGGACAGTCTGGCGCAACATGTTACCGACCTTGTCTCCATCCGGCGAGAACAGCAACGGTATATTCGGGACGCTGATGAGCAATTCCAGTCAATCATCACCACCGGCGAACAAGACCACACAGCCATACGGGCGTTCGCCGACTGTGCTCTCCCACAAGGTAGTTTGCTTGCGAATGAGCTGCTCGCCATTCGCCAAAAGCTTACCGACGCCATTGTCCTCGATATATTTTTGCAGCCGGAAGCTACTCCGAAGAAACCTACAGCCCACATATTGAACAGACTGACGAAATATATGGAAAAGTATGAAACTGGCGTGCACGATGCAAGCAGTTTGGATATTTACTACCGCGCACTGCATGACAAATTCGTCGGCGACTTGCCAAGTCTCTCGGCCACGTTCGGTTTGCCCGCCCCTGAAAAATCAGCAGCAGAAGCGGCTATCGACGAATCCAAAGAAATCGCCCGCTTATTCGGTGCCGAGACCAAAGTTACCGTGCTAGACGGGCTGGTGTATACCATGACTGAAGACAATCTGACCATATACGAAGGTACCGCATCCGCGCGAGAAGCAGCTGCCCAAAAGGAGTCCGGCCACGGCTTACACATCGCCAGAAGCACCCGCTACAAAGGTGTTGAATTCGTGCATATCCCTGCAGATAAGCTCGACGAGTTAGGTATCGCTGAGGACCAGTTGTTACCACTCTTCGGCAAAGACGATGGCCGGAATTCTACTTGGATAGACTATACTGCCGCCGGCCTTATCACGCGGATGCTTAGGAAAGCAGATGATGCGCAGCTGCTGTGGGCGAGCGGATTTGGTAGCAGCGTAAAAGAACTAGCCGCATGTTACGATGCTTGCCATGCCGATGACAGCCGTCACACAAGCAACAAACACTACGAAGCTATTTTCCCTCTGGGTCTTGCCGTTGTGCGCGACTATCTCGCATACGTACAGCCTAAAAATAGCTAGCTTTGTCCTAGGATTGGTCGTGTTTTGGAAAGAGTGTGGTTTCGAGGGGGCGGATGAGGCCGGTTTCGAAGACGGTTTTGATTTTGGCCGCAGTGCCAGGCAGGAACGGCTCCAACAGGTCGGCTATCTGCAGTAAGTCGCTAGCCTGGTTGGCCAGCACTTCTTTCAGGTGCTCTTCGTCACCGGATTTGGCGATTTCCCACGGTTTTTCGATATCGATGTATTGGTTGAGCCCACGGACGCGTTCCCAGACTTCGTCGAGCGCCCGGTCGAAGCGGCATTCGGCCAGCGCCGTGTCGTAGCCGCCAGTGTCGTGCTCGGCCGGTGGTATGTCGCCTATCATGCCGCCCTGGTATTTTTGAATCATGGCGGCGGTGCGCTGGACGGCATTGCCGAGTTCGTTGGCGAGTTCGTTGTTGTACGCCGCCTCGAAGGCGTCCCAGCTAAAATCGCCGTCGCCGTAGCTTGGGACGTGACGCAGGAAGTAGTAGCGGAAGGCGTCGGGGCCGTACTTTTCGATGATTTCGTTCGGCGATACGCTATTGCCGAGTGACTTGCTCATCTTCTTATTGTCGACTGTTACATAGCCGTGCACGTACAGTTCCTTTTGCACCGGCAGCCCGAGGCCGAGCAGAATCCCGGGCCAGATGGCGGCATGGAACCGGATAATTCCCTTGCCCACGACCTGCACATTTGCCGGCCAGAATTTCTTGAAATCTTCGTGTTCGGGGTAACCGAGCACGGTTATGTAGTTCAGCAGCGCCTCGAACCAGACGTACATGACCTGCTTCGGGTCGCCGGGCACCGGGATACCCCAGTTTATTTTGTCTTTGGGGCGCGAAATGCTTATGTCGTCCAGGCCGCCGCGGATGACGCTCAGGATTTCGTTCTTGCGCGTTTCGGGGATGACATGCAGCTGGTCGCTCTCGACAAGCCGCAGGATTTCCTCATTGTATTTGGAAAGCCGGAAAAAGTAGTTTTCTTCTTCGACCTTTTCGTACGGACGGTTGTGGTCGGGGCAGATGCCGTTGTTTTCTTTGACTTGCGTTTCGGTGAAGAACTCTTCGTCGCCCGTACAGTACCAGCCGACATACTTGTTTTTGTAAATGTCGGCGGCTAGAGCCTTCCAGACCAGTTGGGCGCGCTGTTCGTGGCCTTTGTCGGTGGTACGGATGAAGCGGTCGGGTGCGACATCGAGTGCACTGACCAGGTCGCGGAACTTCTGGCTCATTTGGTCGGCCAGTTCCTGCGGCTTTAGGCCGAGTTCGGCCGCCTTTTCGGCGATTTTGCCGCCGTGTTCGTCGGTGCCGGTACTGAACAGCGTGTCGTCACCACGCTTACGGGCGGCACGGGCCAGCACATCGGCCATGACGAATTCCATGGCGTGGCCGAGGTGCGGTTCGCCGTTGACATAAGGAATAGAAGTAGTTACATAGTAGTTGCTCATCAGTAGTATTGTACCTGTTTAATACTTTTACATCCACCACTGTCATTCCCGTGAAGACGGGAATCCATTTTTTTCTGGATTCCGGCTCGGAGGCCGGAATGACAACAAGGAGAGTTTTGTGAAATAAAATAAAGAGAGAAAAGTTACGCCCGCAAGGGCATCATCATAAGACGGGTCTGGCGCACTGGCGCGAAGGTTTTCATACTGCGGGTCATTGTACCAGATACGTCTCGTTTTGTCAGTGATACTCTTTATTTTTCTGGCTACCTGAGGACGTATATACTACAGGGGTTTTGGTAAAAGGATAAAAAGGGAGGGTATAGATGAAACGATTGACGCGTATCGCGCAGGAACTGAAGCGCTGGAGGTACGCCGCGCTTGGCGGCATGCTTGCCGTCGGCTTACTCGCCGCCGGCATAGCAGCACCGGCATCGGCGGCCACGCAACAACTATATGTGACCCCTGCCAGCACGACGACCAACGTCGGCAAAACATTCACTGTTTCCATACGGCTGAATCCCGGCCGGGCCACCGACGCCGTCGAAGCGACCATAAACTACAACGCGAAATACCTGCAGTACGTCTCCGTCGACGCGACCAGCAGCGGCTTTCCCATCGAATTGCCGACATCGGCCACGAGCGGCAGCGTGACCATAACCCGCGGCATATTTTCGAGCACCGTCAGTTCGGACGTACTGGTCGCCAAAGTCAGTTTCAAGGCCTTGGCCCGGAACAGTTCCGCCAACCTGAAGCTTACCGGCAATGCGACGTACCAAGGCGCGTACGTGAACCCGACGGTAGGCAGCGCAACGGTGCGTATCAGGTCATAGCGGCCCCGTTACGCACGAGTGAATTGGTCTATAACCTCACGGAAGCCAGGCATAAGATTCAGTTCGGCTATTTCTGGAGCCTCATACCACTTGGCGCGCTGCGCCTCCCAGTCGAGCGTGAAACCGGTAGTTTTGACACGTGCTAACACCGGTACGACGAGCCACGTTTTGTGATAGTCCGGCGCCTCTTGCAGTAGGACCTGGCCGCGTTCGAGTGATTCGATATCCGCCCCGCGAATACCAAGCTCTTCGCGCAACTCTTGCCGAACCTTTTCTTCGACAGAGCGGTCGTCGTCCAGAAAGCCGGACACGCCGTTCCAGTAGCCCGGATACAACCGCATATCAGGGCTGCGCTGTACCAGCAGAAACTTGCCGCCGTGCGTCACCACTGTGTTCACGACCGGCGCATAGCGGATGCGTGTGTAATCGACCTGGCCCTTGCGGGGGACGAACTTCGGTTCAGCCATGTTATTCGTCCAGCAGTTTGGCGACTTCTTTGGCTTCGACCGCGTCGAGTTCGGCAAAGATATCGCGCTCGAACTGTTCGGAAACGGTGTAGATGTAATCGTCCTTGGCGCGAGGGATAACATGGAACAGGATGTGGTTGGCCGCGAAGTTTGTCGCGTGCTTTTTGAACGGGCGGTAGTTCTGGCGGATGTCGGCGCCGTCGCCGAGCTTGCCGATAATCTTCTGCTCGACAAAGAAAATCAGGTCGAAGATGCCTTGTAGCTCTTCCCGTGTGAGGTCCCAGGGTTCTTCGACATGCCGTTTCGGTAACACCAGGAAATGCCCCGGCACTTTGCGCGGGTTGCTCAGTATGACTACGGCGTGCTCATTTTCTTTCAGCACCCGGTCTTTCGGTTCACAAAACGGACAATCGGTTTGGTCTGTCATGCTTTCAGTATAGCTTATTCAGCCGGTGCCTGGGCTTCAGTTTGTTGCCGTATGAGATATTCCGCAAAGCCAATAATACTTGAGTGGTTCGGTTCATCTACCAGCAGAACCCGTTCACCTATCTGCTGCGCCCTCTGCGCCTGCAGGCCGGATGACTCCACTACGACATTTACGCCGTATGCTCCAAGCACCTCAACAACAGGTATGTTATACGCTTGTGCGAGCCTCCCCAGCATATCGATACCAGGAAACCTAACCTTGCCAGTTTCGAGCTGAGAAAGGTGACTAGAGGGAAGGGGTGGCTCAGCCCGATTGCCCGCCGCCCGCAAAGACATGCCCTGCTCTTCTCTGCGTGCCCGTAAATACGCTCCGCCTGTTACTTGCATAGGCACCAGTCTACCCCTTTCGTCTCCTAAAAGCCAGTGGGATGGTATAGTGGGGGTGATGCTTTATTGGGTTGGATTGGTTCTGGTACTCACGAGTTGGGTTGGTGGTATTGTCTTGCTAAGCAAGTGGCGAGACAAAGACTTCGCGACTATCAGCAAACACGCTGCCAGCTCGCCGTGGGCGCAGGTGCTGTTCGCGAGCGTACTTATAGGCGGTGGCGCGTTATTTTACGCTTGGCTACTCGTATACCTTGCGCCCCATGTTTCGCCCCAGCCACTGTTCGTGGCGCTGTTGAGCCTGGCCCTACTGTTGCAATTCGTTACCGCTGCCGTCCCCGACAAACCAGGCTGGCAGCGCAACATCCATCGGTACGCCGCCTGGGGCATGGCCTTCAGCTGGTTGCCACTCGTCGGCATACTTGCCGGTTCCAGCGCGCTCTCGGACACCGCCAGGATTATCAGCGCTTTTTGCGGCCTGTACATGTTCCTTACGTTAGTAGTTGTAGTAGGCTTTCGGAAAGGCAAGTTCCTGACCTACCAAGCCCTCTACGTCGTCGCCTTCCAGCTCGCCCTCCTCGCCGCGGTGTATTTCTAGTAATAGACGTCATGTGCATATAAAAAGGCCCGCAACGCGGGCCGGTTCAGACAGAAGACAGGACAAGAACTACAGACCCTTGATGATAGTCTGGGTCTGGTTGGGCTGCGGGAAATTAGCCGGATAGTTGACCTCCCCGTTCGTGGAATTGCCTTGGGCTAGTGATTTCGCATACCGTTTCATATGTTCCATTATAGCAGAAATGCCAGTAGTAACGAAGCTGTCGCGCTGAGCGCAAGCGACACGGCGCAGACTATCCAACGGAAGCGGTTGATAGCGTTGTTCTTGCGTATGGCCGCCTCGGTGTCGGCGATGAGATGCTTCAGCAACTTCGTTTTGCCATACTGCAGGTATTCCGGATGCTCGAACATGCTGGCACTGGCGCCCGCGTATTGCCGAGGCCAGATTGCGATAACAGTCAGCACCAGTGAAACCACCAGCATGATGACCATCATCGTTACCCAGGCGCTTTTGTGCAAACCGGCTTGACCGATGAATATCAAGACGGCGATATTGCTGGCAAGTATCGCCAGTGCCTTAGCGTCGATGGAATCGCCTGCCGACATGACCAGGTTAAGCTGATTCTGCCGGGCGTCGAAAAATGATGATAAGTCCGGAGCAGCCACAGTTAATTAATCCTTCCAACTCATATTATATACGGCGAGGTGGGACTTGCCTCGTTTCTTTGAAACGACCCCTCCGCTCACGCTTCGGGGCTTCGGGGCCGGGGTTTGCCACTGGCAAATCCGTTCAAGCCCCAGCCTGGCCGCAACTAAAAACAGCCTATCTTACGACAGGCTGTTTTTAGTTGGTGGGCGAGGTGGGACTTGAACCCACAAGACTTTTGGTCAAAGCATTTTAAGTGCTTCGCGTATACCGATTCCGCCACTCGCCCTAGCGACTCACCCGATTATACTACTAACTACACTTGTAGGACCACTTCGCCCGACATGATTCTTTCGAGCAGAATCTGCATGTTGGCAGAAAGCGCTAAGCTCGTCAGCTCTTCGAGCTCAAAATATCCGAAATCGTCGAATTTTTCCGGTTCACACAGCTGCAACTTACCTTCGGTAACAACCGCCTGAAACCAGGTGTAGTTATAAGGACGTCCCTCTATTTCAAACGGTGCGCTGCCCAGCAACCTTGTAGTCCGTACCCGCACACCAAGTTCTTCGCCAAATTCACGCACAGCAGCATGCTCGAACGGCTCTCCGTCCTCTACTTTGCCGCCGGGCAGCTCCCACTGTATCAGCTCTGGCGTGTTGCGGTGCAGTAGCAGAATCCTTTCGTAGTCATCCAGCACTACGCACCCGGCAAGTTCTGTTGCACTTTTCATAAAATTGGAGGCACCTACGAGATTTGAACTCGTGTACGCGGTTTTGCAGACCGCTGCGTAACCACTCCGCCAAGGCGCCATACAGAATAGACTCGTACCAGTATACATATAAGGGGTGAATTGGGGCAAGGGCTAGTGTTTTCAAGCCCCGGTCGAGTCAACCACCTTGCGTGGACGGCCACGCCTTCTGGCACCCGGGAGGGGTTGCGTCCAGTTACTGTGTCGGAAAGTGATTGTCTGCCGCCTGATCTCTATTTCTGTCTTACCCTCTTCCATCATGGTGTGCAAATATATCCGTTGCTCCACCAGCAAACCACCGTATATACCGTATACGGTAGAACGTCCCTCCATTTTCATAGCTCTATCCAGACAGTTATCTGCCACGACGCAGTGACCGCAAAACCGTTTTATAACATTATCCGGGTCGGTGTCTGGGCTAAATGGGAAAAATGCTTCAGTGTCCGTACCTTTGCACGCCGCAAAGAACTCCCAACTGTTATCTGGTGCGCTTTCTTCTGACGGCAATGGGGCGTCTAGCGCAGACCGCGATTCATCTGGCCCCACTAGGCGTAACCGAGGTCGCCCTAGCCGATGGCTGGGGCTAAAAAATCTGCAGACCCTCCGTCTTGAGGTTGTGGCTTCGGTGGTCGGATAGCGATGACCCTCTGCAAATCATACTTGCTCTTTTCACCGACTTGTTCATGGCCGTCAAACCACTGCGCTTTGTACTGTTGCGGTAGAGAGGATGGTATTACGTACAGGATTCTCCTAAGTCTTTCTATGCTCATCGCACCGCCGCCATTGCCGGCCGCCACTAACAGCTCGCGGAACGATATACCCTCTTCCGACCTCTTCTGCACCGCATTAATAACACGCATGACTGCTGGATCTGTCGTAATATCTATACCATCGATGCTACCCTTTCTGCTAGCCATATCATAGACTAACCTCCATTGAGGTTGAGCCGCATCAGTGCTTTGAGTCTCATTACCTACAACCGGCTTCTCAAACGTCGCAGCCGTCCGAGACTCAGCCGGTAATTCAACTGTGGGCTGCGAGGCAATAGTGGCTGCTTCTATTTGAACGGTGTCGGCGGTAGCGGCAACAGCTACTTGAACCACAATGTCTGCAGGTTCTCTGCGCAGAGCTTCCTGGGGCTCACTCGGCGCTGCGCCATCCCATTGGTAACGCCTGCCAGCAGTTTTACCAGTGGCGGCTATGGGAACTCCCTGTGCTTGAAGAAGGCGTATGGCAACACTAAATCGCTGCTGTTTGGTCTGCTGCGAGCCAGGAGTAGTGTCTAGCCGACGCAACTCCGCCGGAGAAAAGCCTCGTGTCGGGTCAGCTTGAAGAGAGGCTTTTATTTTGCTTGCCAACAAAACTGCGAGTTGACCTGTTTTTGGAGCAGCACCCGGCGACACACTCTCTGCACCTGAAAGTACCGCTTTGGCGGCGGCACCGTTTTCGGCAGTCGCTACAGTCACGGGCGATTTGTCTAGCTGTTCAGCTTCGGCAGATGTAGCACCGGTACTTTCAGCCTCCTCGATACCATCCGGCTCGTTTGTTTGTGTACCTTCAGTTTGATTCTCGGCCAGAGGCTTAACGACACTAAACGGTGGTTCGGGGGCCACCTTTTCTAAGGTTGCTTCGGCCACGGGCTCACTTGTGGTGGTCGGCCCTAACACTGTAGCCTCAGACACTACTTGTTCAACCGGCTTTGCCTCCGTAGTTTCCTCGGCAATTTCCCGCAGCCGCAGTGCAACCCCAGCCAACGCACCCAGCTGTTCGGCAATTTGCAACCTGCGCTGCATGTTTGGATCGGTGGCAACATCCATGGCAAGCAGCTGGACTTGGTCGGCGATAACGTTGATTGTTTCGTGTAGTGAACTACTCTGTTCCGCATCGGGCTTCGGCATGTCTACTCCTCTAATTTGTCTAGGATTATATACCAGAAACCAAATAGCGCAAATCAGGGGTCAATTATTTACACTTTGCCGACGGTGATGGTCCAGTGGCTCGGCGCGCCGGACTGGATACGGCCTTCGAAATCAACGCCGGCCGGGTGGACATCGTCGTACGGGAAGGCGTATCCCAGGTTGCCGTAGACTTCTTCGTGGACTATGCGCGCGTAGTGGTTCGTCTTGGTTTCGGTGTAGTAGAAATCATTCGGGTTTTCGTTGGTCGGTTGCACGCTGTTGGTCAGTAGGGTGGTGCGGTTGAACGCCGCCGCCAGCCGGGCACTGATGTTACCCGACTCGTCATTGCCCGTAGTAAACGGCCCGGTCGAGCACGAGAAAATGTCTTTGCTGGTCGGTTTTGCAAACGTAAAGCCGCTCAGGTTCAGTACACCGCCACTCACCTGCCCGCTTACCTGCCCCCATATATACTGCGTATCTACTGTCAGTGTTTGGCTGCTGTATTTAGCCCAGACAGCGTCGACGTAGCTGTCCATATAGCCATCGAAGGCATGCGGGTACAAGGCCGGCTGTACGGTAGAGTTCGGCGAAAGCACGCGCACCAGCTGGTTACTGCTGTTGTAGAACAAGCACTTGTCCCAACCGGTGCCGTCGAGCGCCTTTTGCGCCAGTAGCTTGTTGGCTACTGCTTCCATGCCATTGTCGGGCAGACCGGGCACGTACTGGGTGCCGAAGCCATCGCTGACCGTCAGTTTAAAGGCAACTGGTATGGACAAAATGTCGACGAACGATATGTTGCCATACAGCTGCGTGTTATCGAACGTAAATTCGCAGAACGTATACTGGACGTCGATGTTTTCGTCGGCCGGGTTGAGTGGCGAAGGCATCACCAGCCCGCCACCGGTGTCGATAAAGAATTGCATTTTGGCATCGTAGCTAAAGAACACACGTCCAGAAATAAGCCGTGGCAGCGTAATGTCCTTGCCGGCAGTACCGGCGGCGTTGAGCGGTATGGCGCAGTCTTGGGCTATGGCAGTATGGTTGGCGCCCGGGATGGGCGGTATGTACAGGCTCTGCCCATCGGCCGTTACAAAAGCCCACTTGCCCGTGTTTGGGTCTATGCCCGTCACGTAGGCATACGCTGTGTCGGTGTCGGAATCGTTTACCAGCGTCGTTAAAATGGTAGCCGGCAAACCACCACCTGTAGCGGGTGTCGCTACTGGTGTAACGCTAGCGGTAGTACTCCACGCTGATGTGCCCAAACCGTTCTTGGACCGCACTTGGAAGTCATAACTCGTGTCATTGCTAAGCCCCGTAATGACCGTGTGGGTTATAGTGCCGGTGTAGGCCCAGGCCTGCCAACTGCCTGAAGGGTGGGTGCGGTATTGGACATCGTAGCCGGTAGCGTTCGCCGGGAACGTCCACCAGAGGGTGGCACTGGCATCACCCGGTGTAACGGTAACTGGCGAAGGTGTGGCGGGAGCCCCGGAGGGTGTTGAACCACCGACATGCTGTACCCGCTGCAACCTTCGCGCAAATGCCACTAAGCGATTACCCTCCGCTTCTTCTTAAAAGAACAGTATACCGAGGTTACCCGCTTATGCCAAATCTCGCCACGCGCCGCTATTTGCTGGCGACTATAAGCAGTACAATCCAGCCCAGCAGCAACAGTGTGCCAAACCCGCCGTAAATGATGGCGAACCAAGTGCGGCCACGGCCGGCTTGGTCCGGGTTTTTCTTAAGATTGGACAGCGATGCCAGCCCCAGGCCCAGCGCTATCGGCCCGACGATGACAAACGGTATGGTAAACAGTGCGACGTAGCCAGCCGCAATCGCCCAGGCGGAGCGGTCTATCGGCACAATCATCTCAAGCGTCTTGTCGCGCGTCGGCGGCACCGGTGCCTGTGATTGCTGTCCCGATTCTTCTATGGGCGGCTCTGAGCCGGATTGCCCTGTCCGTTCTGGCGTAAATATTTGTTGTGGTGTTTGTGATGCCATAGCTTTATCCTAGCTAAGTCGTGTGCGCCTGTCCAGTGAACCCATCCCAAAACCCGCTTCCGGGTCAAAAGTTGCAGATTGTAGGTCAGCGTGTTCGGAACGGGAGGAAGCGTAACTGTAGTTACGGTGACGAGTGTTCCGGACGCTCTGGCCTGCAAGGCTGCGGGTTTTGGACGGAATGGGGTTTTGGGATGGGTTCACTATAGCCCTAGTGGCCGAAATTGGACTTGAATGCAATGACTGCGCCGCCGATAACGAGCGTAACGGTCGCGACCACTAGCGCCCGCGGCTTGCTCATGCCGCTCATGCGCGCGGCCAAGTAGCTAAACGCTAGCAGTACCGCCAGCAAATACATCAGTGCGAAAATGAATGCGTTCTTTATACTATACAACCCCGTGGCACCGACGAGGAAAATAAGGCTCGGCCAGAAGCTGACGCTGGCTATAGCGCCCGTATCGCGGACGATGCCCCGTCGCTCCGCCTTGCTCAGCCGACCCCTATTTTTTATACGCTCGCCTATGAATTCGGCGTATATTTCGGCAAAAATAATAGTTAGTGCGGCCACGAAAGTCTTAAGCGCCATCGCTAGCGGTTCGGTGCCGCCGGTGTGTGCCACGCCCGCTATAAACACAAACAGCAATATAGCGCCATAAATCGCCTTGCTCGCCCGGTTATTGCCATAATATTTTTCGATATCGTTCGGTTTTGCCATAGTTCCACTATACCAAATGCTGCGCCACGGCCCGCTGTGCGTTGAAACGATAGCTGCAAAACCCTACAATTGACCGCATGGCACCGCCTGCACACAAAAAACTGACATACTACTGGGCCTTGTTCATTACTGTTTTCGTACTACATAACTGTGAAGAAGTCTTCCGCAACCTGCCGGGCTGGTCAAGACAGCACGAGCTATTCGGCCTCTTTCCGAATGCCGCATCATTTACCCTCGCTACCGTCATGCTCACCGCCGGTGCAGCCATAACCGGTTACGTGCTGCAGCGGAACCGTTCGCGTAAAAGCCCGGTCGTACTACAGGTCTTCTGCTGTATCATGTTGTTCAACGCAGCGAGCCATATACTCGGCAGTCTGTATACGCATACCGTCATGCCCGGCGTACTCACGGCCATAGTACTCATCGTACCAGCATATAGCTGGCTGCTACTGCAGCTGCACAGCAAGTAAATAGTCTCGCTTACAACTACCGGCTGTGGTAAGCAAGATAAAAGCAATCCAGCTTACGGCCGTATATACTACATACCATGAGCAAATTCGTGACCAAGCAGAAAAAGCGCGAGTGGCTGCGACGATATGTGCCGGCCGAGATTCTGGCGACGACAATAGCGCTGGCGGCGGCATGGGCGGTGTACACGCACACGCATTCGTACGCGACGGCGACTGCAGCCGGATGGGTCGCCGAGGGTATCGGCTTTTACGGCTATTTCATCACGCTCGAACTCGTGACAAACTACGCCCGCTACCGCGAGTACCCGTGGTTCAAACGGCTTTCCGTGATTATCGCCGCCGCCAGCACCAACCTGCTGGTAGAATTCCTGCCGGCCGAACTGCTCGACAGCTTCCTCATTCGCCCGTTCCTGATGTTCTGGGTACCGCAGCACATCCACCCCTACCCCGTCGGCTTTTTGGTCGGTAAGTTCGCGGCCGACATCATCTTCTACGGCATGGCCATCATCGGCCTGGAAACCCGCAAACGCTTCCTTAGGCGCTAGCGTAGATAGGCGTCGATGAGCGCGACATCCCGAAGGTCTTTGGGACGGCCCCAGGCGGCTTTCCATTTACGGACTTCTGCGAGCGAGGCAAACGGTACACCCTCCACGACATCGGCAGTGGCAAGGAGCTGTGCGAGCGTGGGGCTGTAGGTGCTGAAGTCCCAGTTCTCATGCGCCTCGAAAATGTCGTGCGTCAGCGGCTTGTCTTTCTCGCCTTTATCTACCTGGATCCAACCAGCCGCACGCAAACTCCGCAACACCGCCGAGCTTACCAGCATATCTATATCGTTCGCTTCGCGCAGACCCGCCACGGCCATCGGCGCTGCTCCGAAGACTACGTACTCTCCTGCTGGTAGATTCAGCGACCGTACTTTGCCGATAATCTCGTTCCGGGTCATTACCGCCTATCATACCAGACCGGCGTGAAAAGTCTGCCGAAACCGTGAAAGGTTTTTTCGGGAGGAGACAGCGCCCGAGGAGGTTCGATTTCGGAACAGACAATGGTTCGCGTTACCACGTCCACTTCTGGAGGGTGCTGGTGCTGCAAGTAGCGATGGAAATGGCGGAGGTGTCGGCTGTCGAAGCGGTCGCCAGGCACAGGGTATTCTTGGCCGTCGGGCGGATGGTACCATCGGTGCTGAACGTCCATTTCTGGGCGTTGGTGCCATTGCAGGTATACGTCCACACTTTCTGG
>CAZEMC010000009.1:0-105475 GCA_964513385.1 uncultured Candidatus Saccharibacteria bacterium
GTATTAGGCACGCCGCCAGCGTTCATCCTGAGCCAGGATCAAACTCTCCAAAAAAGATGAAGTTAATCATCAAAGTAGAATTTGTCATTAGCATCAGTCGAAACTGACTTATTTCTATCTCTCTCTAATTACTTAGATATCCATAGAATTACTGTTTAATTAAAAACATCTAAAACAATTCACATATCGTGAACTGACGTTGATTTGCACTATTCAATTTTTAACGTTCATTTCAGAGACACCTATACAGACACCTCTGAAGCACTAGGAACTAAGTTTACAGGCCCGTTCCCCCAAAGTCAAGGATATATTTGCCCTGCTTTGTTGTATTTCCTGCATCAGCTTATTTGCTTATGTCAGGCGGCACGTCCACCGGTACGATACCTGCAGACAAACACCCCCTACCCCATGACATACCGCTTATGCTATGCTGTGGTAAATGGAACGTGCGTCCGGCCTGCCGCTTAAGCGGTACCTCCCAAGTAAGCGGCACATAGCATTGCTGGTGCTCGCTGTTTGTTGTGCAGTATTGTACCTAGCCCCACTGGCACAGGCCAGTAGCAGTCAGACCATCGCACAGGATTTCCAGGCTAGTTCGGGCAGCCAAATCGCTGCCGGCGCGCTAGTGAGCACCAAGCCAGGCGACTCACAGAGTGTCGAACTGGCCAGCACCGATACGGCCAAACGGTTGGTCGGTGTGGCCGACAAAGATCCGCTGCTGGTTATATCCGGCAGCAGCACCGAAATCCATGTGGTACTCAGCGGCACTACCAGCGTACTGGTCAGCGACATAAACGGACCCATAGGTGCCAGTGACAAGATAACCGTTTCGCCCATCGCCGGCGTCGGCATGCGTGCCAGCTCCGACAGTCAAATCGTCGGCACTGCCCAGATTAAATTTGACGGCTCCAAAGGTCAGAGCAAGACTATCAAAGACACCAAGGGGGCGTCGCACACCGTGCACATCGGGTTCATACCCTTGCAGGTCGGTGTCGCCTATTACCAGGCGCCGGGCAGCAACTTTCTGCCGCCATTCGTCCAGCGCACCGCAAACAGTATCGCCGGCCGGCCAGTCTCGCTAGTGCGGCTGCTGGCTTCGGGCATATTGCTGCTCATCAGCTTCGTCGGCATAACCGTACTCCTGTACATCTCGACCAAGTCGGCCATGATTTCGTTGGGGCGGAATCCTCTGGCGGCGCACGATATCCGCAAGAGTCTCTACCAAACCATCGCCATCGCTGGGGTCACCGCCGGCGTAACACTGCTTGCGGCCTACCTGATTCTCGTCGTTTAAATAGAATGATCTCTAGGACTTACGCCCGGAATGTGCCGTTTCTCGCGTAAATCCTATTTTTGTTTGCAGCGGCCACCTCTGTGCTGTAAACTATAAGCAGTAGCTAAAAAATAAAAACAAAATGGACCAGGAAATAGCCGCGCCATCCCAGGATTCGGGTACCGTATCTGCTGATACGGCTATTGCTAGTGCTTCGCTCGATGCAGTACAAAACGAAGGCGCCCTGCCCGATGCCCAGAAGCCCGAGTACATTGTGGTTAGACATGGCCGTGGATATGGCCTGCGATTGGCCGCCATAGGCCTCGCCATATGCCTGCTGCTCGGCGGCACCATCTTTATGGTAGTGCGCCGAGGCGGCGGTAATACGCTCGTGCAATCTGGCAATTTCGGGTTGGTGAAGTTGCCGCTCACGGACTTACAGAAATCGGACACCACCGACGGGGCGGCTCCAAGTTTGCAGGTAAACGGTCGGCTACAGGTAGCTGGCTCGGTGGTACTGAACCCCAGCGTCGAGCCATCGGACCCACAAAGTGGGCAGATTTACTTCGATAAGTCCGGCAAACAACTCAGTTACTACGACGGCAGCAAGTTCGTGGCCGTCGGCAATAGCAACGTTACGAACGTTACGAACGTCAACAACACTACCCACAATGTCCTGACCGGCGCCGGTGCCGGCGTACAGCTACAACCCGCGACGCCCGGCACACAACAAACTGGAAACTTCAACGTCTCTGGTACGGGTGCTGTCGGCAAACTACAAACGACTGTCATCAGCAGCGATGGCGGCACACTGTATGTCAACCCGGCCGGAGCTACCGCCCAGCAGACTATCGCGGCAGGTACGCCTGCTACGCTGGGGTTGACTACCCTGGCTAATTCGTTTGAAGGTCCGGGCTGGAAAGACGAGCGCATCGCCCATAAAGTCAGCACTGGTGCTGTCGGTGGTACCGCGACTTCCATCGCAGTCTACTACGCCAACGTGACTCCCGGCGACCACGTGCAGGTGGCACTCTACGATGACGACGGTGACATACCAAGTAAGCCCAGCGCGCTCCTGGCCACCAGTGCCATTGTAACTATGAGTACCAGCGGCTGGCAGACGGTGACCATACCGAACACGAATCTGCAGGCCAACACGACCTACTGGCTTGCTGTCGACACCGACAGCACCACCGTTACCTGGCCGTACGTTGGCGGCAACCAAGTATCTTGCTTTGTGTACGGCCCCTTCGGCTCCATGCCGAACCCCTTCCAGACGCAGGGCTGTTTCCCTGGCAACAATAACCACAACGTCTACCTGAACTATCTGCTCGGCGCCGGTACGTCGGGCACCTTGAGCAGCGCCAGCATCGTCGTCGGCCCCACCGGCCAGACACTGTTTCAGAATTCCGAAGATTCAACGACAGCGTTCAGGGTGCAGAACTCTGCCGGCACCACGACTATCTTCGATATCGACACCCAGAACGGCCGTATCGGCATCGGCAAAACGACACCTGCCTACAAACTCGATATAGCCGCCGGCGACATAAACCTGTCGAACGGCCGTTCGCTCCGTTACAACGGTCAGCAGGTATTGTCGACCAACGGTGACGGCAGCAAAGTGTCGCTCACGAATTTCAACTCCGGCGGCAAGATTACCGCCCAATCCGATAGCTTCCTGGTCCAAGACAGCAACGCCGGCTCCACCAAGCTGAGCATCGACAGCAACGGCGCGGCAACATTCAAGAACGTCAATAATTCGACGACAGCCTTCCGTATCCAGAATGCCGCCGGAACCAGCAGTATACTTACCGTCGATACGACGAATAGTGTTGTTACCGTTACATCACTTGTCTCCACCGGCAACATTACCGTCGGCGGCCACCTCATAACCGCAGGCACAGCGCCAGCCAGTACTGCGGGCACCGCAGCCTGCACCACGCCCACAGTAGCCATAACCGGCAATGACACCAGCGGAACCATATCGGTCACTACGGGCACCGGTTGTGCTAGTGGCGGCGATTTGGCGACCGTAACCTTTGCAAACGCTTTTGCGGCAACGCCGCGCATTCTCCTAACCCCCGGCAGTAGCACCACACTAGGTCTGGGAGCCTACGTCGATAACAGCGCTACCACAACCACTGACTTCACTATCGGCACAAACACCACACCAACGGATAGCACGACGTACACCTGGAACTACCTAGCAGTCCA
This sequence comes from uncultured Candidatus Saccharibacteria bacterium, assembly GCA_964513385.1. Taxonomy (GTDB): domain Bacteria; phylum Patescibacteriota; class Saccharimonadia; order Saccharimonadales; family UBA4665; genus JBDHUJ01. The sequence goes on from CAZEMC010000009.1 coordinate 3,488, forward strand.
ATAGCTACGCGACGGGCGCTTCAGGAGCCTCGAGAATGACTTCATCCTCGTCTTCAAGTTCTTCGCTCTTGTCTACTAAAGCTAGGCTGACAACCTCGTCGCCGTCGTTCAAACGCATAATACGTACGCCTTGAGTAGCACGACCGAGTGCCGGGATATCTTTGATGCCCAAGCGAATAGTCTGACCATTTCTAGAGATGATGATTACTTCTTGGTCGTCTTCGTCCCCGAGCGTCTTTACACCGACCAGCTCAGCAGTCTTCGCATTCACGACCGCAGAGCGGATACCGACACCACCACGAGCGTGTGGTGTAAACTGCGCAACCTTGGTCTTTTTGCCATACCCGTACTTCGAGATGACGAAGATACTGCTGCCCGCTTCGACGATGTCCATGCCGATGACATGGTCGTCGGTACGGAGACGGATACCACGGACACCACGGGAAACACGACCCATTGGACGCGCATCTTTTTCGTGGAAGCGGATAGCCTGACCCTGAGAGGTTGAGATGACAACTTCGTTGTCGCCACTGGTCATGCGGATCCACTTCAGTTCGTCACCGTCGTCGAGGTTGATGGCGATGAGGCCAGAGGTGCGAACGTTCTGGTACTGTTCAAACGGCGTTTTCTTCACGACACCACGGATGGTACACATGATGAGGTTCTTGGCGTCGTGCGTCTTGGACACATTTATGACGGCGCTGACGGTCTCTTCGGGCTGCAGCTGCAACAAGTTCACTATGGCAACGCCCTTGGCGCTCAGAGAGGCCGCAGGAACTTCGTACGTCTTCAGGCGGAATACGCGGCCCTTATTGGTGAAAAACAGCAGGAAATCGTGCGTAGACGCATTGACGACGTGTTCTATGACGTCTTCTTCACGCGTGGCCATGCCGCGGCGGCCCTTGCCACCCCTGCCCTGACGCTTGTAGTCCGCAATCTGGCTGCGCTTGATGTAGTTCGCACTCGTCAGCGTTACAACTACCTGCTCATCTGGGACGAGGTCTTCGTCGCTCAGGCGGTTCAGTTCGTTGGCAACCACCTGCGTGCGACGGTCGTCACCGTACTGCTTTTTGAGTTCCAGCATCTCGTCCTTGATGATTTTGAGGATTTTCTTTTCATCGGCCAGAATGGCTTCGAGCTCAGAAATGAGCTTGCGAAGCTCCGCCAGCTCATCTTCAATCTTCTGGCGTTCCAAGCCGGCCAGCGTGCGCAGCTGCATCGCCAAAATAGCCTTGGCTTGGATTTCGCTGAGCTTGAACTTCTTGATGAGGTTGGCGGCGGCTTCTTCGGTCGTCTGGCTGGCGCGGATGGTATTGATGACTTCGTCGATGTTGTCGAGCGCAATCTTCAGGCCTTCCAAGATGTGGGCGCGGTCTTTCGCCTTGCGCAGTTCGTATTCGGTCCGGCGGCGCACCACTATCTGACGATGCTTGATGTGCTCCGCCAAGATGTCCACCAGCCCAAGCACCCGTGGTTGTATGCCGTCGACCAGGGCCATCATGTTGTAGTGGAAGCTGGTCTGCAGCGGCGTCAGCTTGTACAGCTGGTTCAAGAGCTTCTTGGGGTACGCGTCTTTCTTGAGGTCGATGACGATGCGCACATTGCCGCGAGCCGATTCGTCACGCACATCGCTGACGCCAGTGATAATTTTGGCGTTCACCAGGTCGGCAATCTTTATGACTAGGCTTTCTTTGTTCAGAGCGTATGGGATTTCGGTGATGACTATCTGCTGTCGGCCTTTCTTAGTACCCTCGACAATCTCGGCAATACCCCGGGTTATCAGCCCGCCGCGACCGGTTGCATAGGCGTTCCGTATGGAAGCGGCCCCGTAAACGACACCGCCAGTTGGGAAATCTGGGCCTTTTATAAACTGTAGCAGCTCGTCCAGCGAAGCATCTGGGTGGTCGATTTTATAGACCGTCGCATCAACCACTTCACTAAGATTGTGTGGCGGGATGTTCGTTGCCATACCGACGGCAATACCCAGTTGTCCGTTTAACAACAAGTTTGGCAGCTTGGCCGGCAACACCGTTGGTTCCTGGTTTTCACCATCGTACGTATCACGAAAATCGACCGTTTCTTTGTCGATGTCTTGCAGCAATTCGTCTGCCAGGCGATGCATTTTGGCTTCGGTATAGCGCATAGCGGCCGGTGGGTCACCATCCATCGAACCGAAATTACCCTGCCCGTTTACGAGCAGGTAGCGGGTTGCCCATGGTTGTGCCAAACGAACCATAGAATCGTAAATCGACGAGTCGCCGTGCGGGTGGTACTTACCCATTACCGCACCGACAACGTTCGCGCTCTTGCGATGGCGGCTGCTACTACGTAAACCGTCTTCGTTCATGCTGTACAAAATACGACGATGTACCGGCTTTAGACCGTCCCGGACGTCCGGCAATGCACGGTCGATGATGACCGACATGGAATAGCGCAGGTAGTTGTCTTCCATGACGTTCTCGACGGTACGCCGTTCCACTAAACGTGAGTGGTCAAAGCCGGTCAGGATTTCGACATCCGCCGCATGAGCCGCACTTGGCTGGTCGGCTTGGTTCTCGTCACTTGGTACTAATGGTGTATTTTCGTCTACGTCTGCCATACTAAATGTCCAAATCCTTTACAAACTTTGCATTGGCCTGAATAAAGTTTTTGCGCAACTCCACCTCTGTTCCCATCAGCTTATTGAAGATTGCGTCGGCCTTTTCGGCATCGTCAACCTTCACCTGTACCAAGACACGCTTTTCGGGGTTCATAGTGGTCTCGAACAGCTGCTCGGCGTCCATCTCGCCCAACCCCTTGTAGCGCTTCTGCTCGACAAAACCAGCCTGGCGGAACCGCTCTGCACTTTCATCAATCTTGAGACCTTCTTTCTTGCGGGCAGCGATGAGCTCATCCAGCTTGGTTTCGAGCTCGGCCTCGTCATATATAAACACGCTACTCTTTCGGCCTGGCTTTACCAGCTCGAAAAGTGGCGGTTTAGCGAGATAAATATGTCCGGCATCAACAACCTCTTTCATGTAGCGGAAGAAGAATGTCATCAGTAGTGTGGCAATATGGCTTCCGTCGACATCGGCATCGGTCATGATGATGATACGATGGTACCGTAAGCCATCGAGGCTGAACGAGTCTTCGATGCCGACACCCAGGGCTTTAATGAGGCTCAGAATTTCGTTGTTGGCAAGCATTTTATCCAGGCGAGCGCGTTCGACATTCAGAACCTTACCACGGAGCGGCAGAATAGCCTGCGTCTTACTGTCGCGTCCGGTTTTGGCGCTGCCCCCCGCCGAATCACCCTCTACAAGATAAATCTCCGAAGCGGCCGGGTCTTTTGAGGAGCAGTCCGCCAATTTGCCGGGCATGGAAGCGCCATCAAGCACGCCTTTACGGATAATGTTCTCGCGAGCAGCCCGGGCGGCTTTACGGGCGCGGGCAGCCAGGAGCGCCTTCCCTACTATTTTCTTGGCTACCGCCGGGTGCTCTTCGAGGTAATAGCTGAAGTACTCGTTCATGACGCTTTCGACGTAGCCCCGGACTTCTGGGTTGCCCAGCTTACCCTTGGTCTGGCCTTCGAACTGCGGGTCCGGCAGTTTTACGAGTATGACGGCCGTCAGGCCTTCGCGGGTATCTTCGCCGCTCAGAGCTTCTTCTTTTTCCTTCAGGAGGCCGTTTTTGCGGGCATAGTCGTTGATGATACGCGTCAGCGCAGAACGAAAACCGGTCAAGTGCGAACCGCCTTCGGGGTTTACTACGTTATTGGCGAACTGCTTGATAGTTTCGGTAAAGCTGTCGGTATACTGCATGGAAATCTCGACTTGGCTGTCTTTGACCTGCTTGTCGACGTAGAAGACGTCTTCATCGACCGGCTCTTTGCCGATATTCAGGTGTTTGACGTAGCTCTGGATGCCGCCCTCAAAGTAGAAACTGTAGCGCTGGCCGGTATAGTGGTTTACCAGTGTGGTGCGCACACCTTTGGTCAGGTAGGCTGCGTGACGCAGACGGTCAAGGATAGTGTCATAGTTGAACGCTTGCGTTTCGGTAAAGATGGTAGCATCGGGGTAGAACGTAATCTCGGTACCGTGCGGTCGGTCGGCTGGAGATTTACCGGCAACAGCCAGGTCGCCATCTGGCACACCTCGCGTATACTCCTGGTGGTGAACCTTGCCATCGCGGTAAATGTTGACGATAAGCCGAGTAGATAGTGCGTTTACGACGCTCGAGCCCACACCGTGCAGACCACCAGAGACTTTGTAGCCACCGCCACCGAACTTACCGCCGGCATGCAGGACCGTCAGGACCGTTTCTACAGTGCTTTTACCGGTTTTCGGGTGGATGTCGGTCGGAATGCCACGTCCGTCGTCAAAAACGGTTATACCGCCATCCTCGAGCATCTCTACGATAACGTGGTCTGCGTGCCCAGCCAACGCCTCGTCTATGCCGTTATCTACGATTTCCCATACCATGTGGTGCAGACCTTCGACACCGGTAGAACCGATGTACATACCTGGGCGCTTGCGTACTGGGTCCAAGCCCTCAAGCACCTGAATCTGGTCAGCAGAATACTGTTTTTTATCAGCCACGTCTTATCCCTCGCCTCATCCTTGTTAGATATTACGCCGATTCCCTCCACCACGCGGGAACCAGCCTATTACTATGCATCAGTATACCCTGCTTTGACTGTTTTGACAAAGGCCTTACACCTTACGCTTCATCTGCGTCTTCGGCAGACTCATCTTTGCTGTGCAACATGCCGTCGTTGTCTATGAATATGGTGTCGTCGGGGTCGGTATCGGACGCCTGAGACGGTTTCTTGGCTTGCAAATGGATGATACCTTCGTTCGCATCCGGTGCAGTGGTCTGAGGTGTCTTATGCTTCTGTTGCTCAGGAGCGGGTTCAAGCTTTTGCGCAGTAGCCGGAGCGGACGCCTTCGGTTCCTTAAGGCTTCGCTTGAGCTCTTTGGCTATATCATTGATTTCACGCTGGTCGAGCTGTGCGCTGGAAATATTGCCCATGACCTCTGCTTCTGTTTGCCGGGCAGGCTCAAGCGATGGTGCGGACGGCACAGTGGGAGTAGGCGGAGCTGGCGCCGCTATCGGACCGCTAAAAGCAGGCTGTGCCGCCGGTTGCTGCGACGGCATAGCCGCACGAGTGTTGCCGATGGGCGGTGTCGGCAGACTGGCGCGCTGCTTAGCAAGCCATTCGTCCAGGAATGAACCCTGTGCCGGGCGAGCAGGTGCAGCCGGCTGAGCGGTAGTCGCCCCTACCGGACGCTGCGCGCCCGTAGGCGGCACCTGGCCAGCAGTAGTCGTACCGCCAAAGGGATTACTGAAGCCACCAGGTTGCACCTGAGCCTGTGTAGCAAGGCGTGCGAATATATCTTTCTCGACCAGTGCCTTGGGTTTTCCGTATTTCGCTGCGGAGAGCTGCTTCAATGCCGTCGCCAATTGTGAATTGGGGCTCCCCAGCGGCGGCAATGTAGCCATACTGAACGGCTGGGTCGGGACACCACCGATAAGCGTACGCACTATGGTGTTGTAATTTGGCACGCGCAGCAAATCATCGCCGCTAAACGCTGGTTGGAAATACCGGCTGAGTGCCTCGACGTCGTTCTGGCCGATACGGAAGCTGACTATGGTACCTATGTTACCGAATACCGCATCGCGGATTTCGTCGGTCAGCTGCGTCGTGAACTGGTTCGCCACTATAAGATTCAGGTGGAACTTACGGGCTTCACTCATGATGGTCGCGAAGCTGTCGGTCGAAAAGTTCTGGAACTCGTCGACGAAAAGCGAAAAGTCAACGCGCTCATCTTCAGGCACATTCGCCCGGCTCATCGCCGCCGCTTGGAATTTCATGACGAAAATCATGCCGAGCAGCTTGCTGTTCAAATCTCCTGTTCGGCCTTTGCTAAGATTTACGAGCAGTATCTTTTTATTGTCCATTATTTCACGGAGGTTCAAGCCACTCTTGGTTTGACCGATTATGTTGCGCATCATTTCGTTGCTCCGGAAAGCACCGAACTTACTGACGAACCAGGTATTTACCTCACCGGCCTCGTTCGAGCGCTGACTCGCGGGAAACTCTTTTTGCCAGAAATCGAGAACGTTGACGTCTTTAACGTGTTGTAATTTCTGCTTCAAAAATTGCGGATCGACAAATAGCTTCGGAATATCAACGAACGTACCCCCGTCCGGGTCGGCCATAATGACCAATGCAGCGTTACGAAAGATATGTTCATAACGCGGTCCCATGATTCCTTGGTGTTGTGGGTCATACAACTTCTGGAGCATATTCAGAGCTTCCTGAATCAGAAAGTCTTTCTGATCCGGGCTGTCATATTCGAACAAATTAAGGCCCATGGGGTAATCCATGTCTGCCGGGGAGAAATAAATAACGTCTTCCGTACGCTCTTTCGGAACCATGGAAAGCAACGCTTCTGCCGTGTCACCATGCGGGTCGACGAACGCGAAACCGCCTCCCCGCAGCATGTCCTGTAGCGCCAGGTTCTCCAGAAACACCGATTTACCGGTACCCGTCTGCCCGACTGCGTACATATGACGCTGCCGATCTTTCACGCTTAAACGTATCGGCTTCTTTATGCCCCGAAATACGTTGTAGCCGAGCAGCATACCTTCATCCGGCATGTTCCGCGGTCCATCCACCTGTTTCGATTCCTGTCGTTCCAGTTGCGAAGTCGGGATACTGTTCTGGTCTGGGAAGTGGAACAGCGTCGCCATTTCGACACTGTTCAAGATATTGCGTTTTTTCTGCTGCGGGAAAAACCGCAGTATATATGCATTGACGAGCGCTGCCATATCTTTTGCAGGCGTATAGGTAAAGCCGTTCTTGCCTGGCGCGTCGAAGAGCGAAAAGCTGGCAACTATGTTGTTTAGAATCGCCTGTGAGCGCTGCGAAATGTTCGAAGAAGCCACTACTCGTATAGCCACCTCGAAGCCAGTATGACGGGTCTTGTCATCGATAGCATCGAGCACGGATTGTTCAAGCGAGGACAGTTCTTTCGGCTTGCTTTCTTCTTTGGGTTCAGGCGGCTTTACCAGTGCCGTCACCATTTGCTTAGCCAACAGTGACGCATTGATACCTTTATCTTCACCCTTCCGTTTCTTGCTGGCAAGGCTGGAGGCCTGTTTTCGCCAGGAGCTATCGGCTGGACGGAACAGTATCTGTATGGCAGCACCGTCCTCTCTTTCGAGCGTGGAAAGCGCGTTCAGAAGCGCCTGCAGCGCGTCACGTTTTATATCCTGGTATGTCGCGATGGGGTATGCGAATGATTCCTTGAGGTTCAACTCCCCACCCACGGTACCCGAAAGCTTCCCGACTTCGTTAAAAATATTGTGTTCGGCCACTTCTTCGAGACGTGCCGACGGATATGCGCTGACTATAGCCTGTTTGATTACTTCGACCATATCGAGCGGCACGCCCGCGTAGAGGTATACGAAACCCTTGGAGCCGACTATCTCGAAGCTGAAGTGCTTCTGGCCGTACCACCGGTTTTTGAAGCCTTTCTGAGTCGTGCTGGCAATGATGTTATATATAATCTGTGCTTTCGAGATATTCTCGTCTATCACATCACGCACGTCCCGTCCGCCTGCTTCCGCATCTTCACTGGCCGGCGGCAGATGTATAAGGAGCGGGACCATCTGAAGGCTCCGTTCGTAATTCTTCGTATCGTAGCCGGTTTTCCGGATTTTCACGAATGCCACCGGCCCGGCGACTACCAAAGCCGCAAGGAAAATGACGCCTATGATAAGCAACGCTGCCATCCTAGTTGTCCGCCCCTTTAATTGTCCGGCCGAATTCCTGGTACAGGTACGCCGCCTTCAAGCGCTCTATTTCCCGTGTCTGCATATACGGATCTGCGGCGTACTGCCGCGAAAGCGCGCCCAGCTGATGCAGCGTAGCATCCAGCACACTCTGTTGCTCTTGGGGCACGGCGGCTGCCGGCTGTGCAGCAGGTGCACTGTAGCCGGGCTGAACCGACGGCAAGCCAGCACTACCAGCACTCACGTTCGACTGCTCCGAAACCGACCCACGACTATCTGTAGGATTCATATCTGCCTACAGTATATACCTCTCGACGCCCAGTTTGTAGTCAAACGTATCTGTTCCGAAGCAAATACCAGAGACATCACACCTCGAAGCGCTACGAGAGAAGCAGAGCGGGATGAATGTCTTTAGTCGGGCTGCCCTCTTTTGCGGCCACGCACGACATAAAAATACGTCACCGTGAACAATAGCAAGAGCGTCACAACATCCCTGAGAACAAGTTGCCCAAGCGACCCCAGCACAACTATGAAGCCAGCAAACAGTCCAACGAATCTGGCCGTCTGGCGTACATCGTGCTCGGACCGCTGCTTCCCCCGCGCGAACCGCTGCCAGACAAACGCCAACGATATCCAGAGTTCATACAGAGCGAGGTACAGCAGGACAAATGGTACCACCAGCAGGAAGACCGGCAGACGGCCAGGATTTACCAGTAACAACCAGCCGGATAATGCTACCCAGCAGATTACTGTACGGATGAGTTGTCGTTTTAGTCGCATAGGAACCTACCTGATTCTTAGGCCTTACGCAGAATGGTGCAGTCTGGGATGAAAACCGAGTACCGGAATGGAAACGTATTAGAAATACGGCGGAATGAGGAACGGAAGTTTTCGCCTGGAATGTGCCGTTCTGCGTAAGGCCTACTAGTAAAATACGCTTTATGCCTACACAACATAAAGCGCATTCCAACCCGATTGATGATAAATTTGGTGTCACAGGCGGTCAAATCCGCTCAAAAAAGAATATTATGTAGCGCTTGCCGCCTGCAACTGTGACTGACCGCTCTCGCCAGCTTTAGGCTGGTTCGAGCGTTATAACTTGTAAGCGTTTTGTGCCTTGGATGTACCGTCCGCAGCAATTGTTTTTGTTTTTGGCTTACTGTTTACATACTACTACACATGGGTCATTTTGTCAATATGCTTTTGCTTAATAGGGCCACAAAGAGGACGCAAAAGTTATACACAGATTTCTTTCAAAATGCTTATATTTTCTTGTTGACAGTCGCCATCTGTTTTAATACTATATCTGTAGCACTGAACAAAATAAGTGCTCAAAAACAAAAAGACCAAAGATAAAACAACGGCTTCTCGCAGGCCGTTGTTTTACCAAGAAGGTCTGCCAAACAAAAGCAAAAACAATATCTCCAAAACTTAAAACAATCCGCACGGCTCGTACCAAGCCACAAAGTGCGGGTTGTTTTTAATTCCAAGCCACAAGCACCAAACCACAATGACCAATCAATGCCCAAAGGACCAATTCCTGAATGTCTGATTTACGTGGTTGCTTCATTCAGGCATTTGGTAATTGGGTAATTGATTGGTCATTGCGATTTGTGGCTTGGTCATTTGCATTTGATACTCTTTGTTTTATAATCCGGCGTAATGAAGATTGAGCGGAGTGTTAAAAGTTTGGTAGAAACCGGCCAACATGGTCTGGTCGTCGACATTGAATGCCATTTGTCGAACAACATTCCCGGCATAACAATCGTTGGCTACGCCAACAAAGCCGTCGACGAAGCCAAAGAACGCATCCGCAGCGCATTCAGCAGCAGCAACATGGAGCTGCCAGCCAAACGCATCACCATCAATCTCGCACCGGCCGACGTACCCAAGGACAGCACCGGCTTCGACCTCGGCATCGCGGCCGCCGTACTGCAAGCCACCGGCTACGTCAAAGGCCGGCTGACCGACACGGCCGTCATGGGAGAGCTTGGTCTGGAGGGCGATATCCGGCCCATCCGCGGTATCATCGGCAAACTACTTGTCGGCAAGCAGCACGGGCTGAAGCTGTTCGTCATACCCGAGGCCAACCTGGCTCAAGCCATTCTGGTGCCTGACGTAAAGCTCGTGCCCGTCACTTCTCTGACCCAACTGTTCAATTTCATGAACGACACTTCTACCACCCCTGTTATCAACACCAACGACTCCAGTATTTCAGCAGAAATTGAACAGGCTAACACCGAAGAACTGACCCTGGACGACGTCATTGGCCAGGAACTAGGTAAGCGAGCCGTCGAAATCAGTGCCGCCGGTGGCCACAACCTGCTTCTTGGCGGCCCTCCGGGGACCGGCAAAAGCATGCTCGCAAAAGTTTTACCAGGGCTGTTGCCGCCACTGACCCGCGAAGAGATGCTGGAAGTCACCCATTTGCATAGCTTGGCCAGCAACGATTTCAACCGCATTGTCACTACCCGTCCCTTCCGTTCGCCACACCACAGCGCCAGCAATGTCGCCGTGGTCGGTGGCGGCAACATTGTGCGACCGGGCGAAATGAGCCTGAGCCACCGAGGCGTACTCCTCTTTGACGAACTACCCGAGTTTGGCCGCGTAACCGTTGAAGCTCTGCGTCAACCGCTCGAAACCCGCACGGTAACTATCGCCCGAGCCAAAGAAACGGCCGAGTTCCCCGCTCACTTCATTTTCGTCGGCACCGCCAACCCCTGCCCCTGCGGCAACTACCGCACAAGCAAGTCTTGCCGCTGTCTGCCGCATCAGATAGTTCACTACCGCCGTAAGCTCTCCGGGCCCATCCTGGACCGCATAGACCTCTACGTCGACGTGCACGAAATAGACAACAGCCAGCTGTTGAACGACCGCCCCGAAACCACCGGCCACCAGACCGCCAAACAGCGCATAGAAGCTGCCCGCCAGCGCCAAACAAAGCGTTTCAAAGGTGTAGCCAAGCTAAATGCCGACATGACCAACCGCGAAATCAAGCAAAGCGCCCTGCTCGACCCCGCAGCCAAAGAGATTCTGGACGCCGCCGCCAACAAATTCGGCCTGAGCGCCCGTTCCTACATGCGCAGCGTCAAGGTCGCCCGTACCATCGCCGACCTCAGTGGCAGCGAAACCATTCAGCCCAAACACGTCGCCGAAGCCCTGCAGTACCGAAGTCACGCCTACCACGAAGGCTAAAGCCTTAAAATTCCAAGCTCCAAAATCCAAATTCCAAACAATACCAAATGTCAAAATTCTAAACGGCCTCAGTCTTTTCGGTATTTTCGGTATTTGGTCATTGGAATTTGAAATCTGTTTGAGATTTGGAGCTTGGAATTTGGAATTTACCCCACTTTACCGTTCCGGTTATATTTCCCAGTTGCGACCGAAGTTGTTATCTGATATAATTCGGTGACGTAAAAACACATAAGGAGACCTGTAATCAGTAACAGTACTCGCCTGAATGGAGCAATTCGGGCACCGCAGCTTCGGGTAGTAGATAGCGATGGCAAGCAGCTTGGCATTTTAAGCCGTGCTGAAGCCCTGCGTCTGGCAGAAGAGCAAGAGCTCGACCTGGTCGAGATTTCGCCGAATGCCGACCCACCGGTAGTGAAGATTGTCGATTGGGGCAAATACAACTACCAGAAGACGAAGCAGCAACAGGCCAACAAGCGGAACACCAAAAGCTTGGACATGAAGCAAATGCGCTTCGGTCTCAAGATTGGCGACCACGACTTAGACGTCAAAATGAAAAAGGTTACCGGCTTCCTAGAAGCTGGCCACAAGGTCAAAATTACCCTTTTCTTCCGCGGCCGAGAACTGGCACACAAAGATATAGGTTTTAAACTAGCTGACCGGGTCATCAACGATATATTCGGTGACACCATCGCCGTGGATCAACAACCACAGCTCAACGGCAAGCAGCTATCATTCGTTATAAGGAGTAACAATGCCAAAGCTAAAAACGCATAGCGGTACCAAGGACCGTGTCCGCGTCACCAAAAACGGCCGCGTACGCGCCCGCAAATCACACGCCAGCCACTTCTTGCAGAAGAAGACGGGCGCCCGCAAGCGCCAGCTGGCAGGCTTACTTACCTTGGGCAAAGCCGACAGCAAGAAGATTAAACAGAACCTAGGAGCCTAAAGCATGCGCGTTAAAAGAGGCGTTGCTGGTCACGCCAAGCACCAGAAAATCCGCCGCGCTACCAAAGGTATGTCACACCCGAACCGGGTGAGCATCAAGCGCGGCAAACAAGCCGTAACCAAGAGCCTGCAGTACGCATACCGCGACCGCCGCAATAAGAAGCGCAGTTTCCGCGCGCTGTGGAACGCCCGCATCAATGCTGGCGCCCGCCTAAACGGCACCACCTACAGCCGCCTGATTGCCGGCCTGAAGGCCGCCAAGATAGAGCTGGACCGTAAAGTCCTGGCCGAACTGGCTGTCAACGAGCCAAAAGCCTTCGAAGCAGTCGTCAAAGCTGCTAAGTAAGCTACGGTCCACTCAAAAAACACCTCGATTCCCCGAGGTGTTTTCATATCCAAAGTCTGGTCAAAATGCTTATTTTAAGGTATAATACAGTGGTCAGATCATTGATTGGTCGCTCGCCTCGGCGAGAGGAAAGTCCGGGCAGCATAGGGAAAGACAGTCGCTAACGGCGACCGAAGGTAACTTTAGGGAAAGTGCCACAGAAACGAAACTACCCCTCTTCGGAGAGGAAAAGGTGAAACGAGCGAGGTAAAAGCTCGCAGTTTCCAGCGGTGACGCTGGAAAGAGGTAAACCCTGTCTGCTGCAAGGAATGGGCCTAGGTGGAGTACGTTATAACTACTTCACAGGCGTCCCGCCAGCCCGATTTGACCCCGCTCGAGCCATTTGGCAACAGATGGCCTAGATAGATGACCAGTCTCGACAAAACCCGGCTTACAGATGGTCTGACACTAAAATACCGCTAGCAATAGCGGTATTTTAGTAGCTACCTATCGGGTCGTACCCGATAGGTAGCTATGAAGGCTCAGAGTCTACACTAGCCTTTTGTGGCTTCGTCGAGGGCTTTGTTCACTTCGGCGTCAGCTTCTTTGTTCAGTTCACGCGGGACGTGGTCGAAGCTGACTTTGTGGAAGCGCGGTAGGATGGAAACAATGCTGTCGTGTATAGGCCATAAGTCGCGGTTTTTAACTTTGAAGATTTTCTTCATTTGATTCACGACCAGCATGCTGTCCATGTACACATGGACTTCGCGTGACTGGAATTGTTCAAGCGCAGTCTCGAGACCCATCTTCAGCGCTTGGTATTCTGCCTGGTTGTTCGTAGTTATGCCGAGATACTTGCCTGCCCGCCAGACTTCGTTGCCCGACATATCGAGCAGCACAAAGCCGCTGGCGCTGGGCCCGGGGTTGCCCCGCGAACCGCCATCTGCGTACAACTGAATCTCAATAACGTGTGTTGTTTTTTTATCAACACCATCTTCCAATGACTGACTTTCACCGGTGTTAATAACGCCATCTATAGCGTCTGCAAGCTCACGGTCTGCGTCCGTAATACGCATTTCCTGTTCGTGCGTCGCCAGCCAAATATCTACAACATTCCACTCGTTCTGCCAGCGCGGATGATGGTCCAAGCGGTTCGCCTCTGCCGCTACGCGCTGCATAAAATCCCATGCCTCACGAAAATCTTTGAAGACAAATTGTTTATAAAGTCCGTGTTTTGTTTCTTCCCACATACCACTTATGGTACCACGTCAGCAACGTTTCAGTGTACTAGCAAACCGGCAATTTGCCGAGCAAATCATCAGAGTTCTCGACATACACAGCAGTCGCGTACTGGTCAACACCCGGAGTGCCGTTTATACGAACCCACTCACTCGACGTACGCGATACCTCACCAGCAGACGGGTCCGACGAGACTTGTCTACCCTCCGTCTTACACAACGCCCCCACAATGTCGCCGTCATTGAAAGTACCATTGTATTGCTTGTCCACTTCCGTATTCTGCACCCCAGGGTACACCTGTATTATCGACGAGCCACCACCCAAGTCGTCGAATACAAGAACTGCAGCCTCACTCGCAGCAGAGGTGCCAAGTGCCGTCGTTGCCGCAAGGCGGCTTTCAGCAGTCGCAGAGACGCTTTCATTTGTGTCCGAGCTACAAGCTGAAACGGCCAAGGCGCTGGCCAGTGCCAGCCCTAGCCAAACTCTATTATTCTTTGCCCCACGCTTTTCCCTGCTAACCATCACCGCTCCTTCTGTTGGTAAATTGCTATAGTACACTACCATATCTGTTCTTAATCTGTAAGTTGCGTTACAATAATGTCTGTTCGTTCGGGGTGTAGCGCAGTTCGCAAACGCGTACGGCTGGGGTGAGAGCCGCCAGTGGCGGGTCGCAAGGGAGTCAACTCTTCAAAACTCGTTTTGAAAGATGTTGCGACGGGTGAGATGAGCCGGCAGCTCATCGCAAGGCCACTCGATTGATTTGGAACTTGTTTCAAATAAGTCGATGGAGGGGTCGCAGAATGTGACCGCCGAAGGTGACCGTGAGGCTCACGGCCCAGAACACGCCAGATTTGATACAATAACACCTATCGGGGTGTAGCGCAGTTGGTAGCGCGTACGGCTGGGGGCCGTGAGGTCGCAGGTTCAAGTCCTGTCACCCCGACCAAGTAAAAAGTCCAAGGCTAGCCTTGGACTTTTTACTTTGCTGGGTGCCGACGGGATTAACCTGAACGGATTCAGGTGGGTGTCTACCACGCGCAACCACGGTTACACGTTTCAAGACTCCCTAATGATTAGTATTCAGTTAATCATTAGTCGGCAGAGCATTCATTTGCATGAAACACCCGTGACCCAGCACCTCTCATTATAGAACGAAGAACGGAGAAAGGCGAAGCTAGACGACAAATACACCACGGTCGTCCATCTTCTACATTCAATGTTCTTAGTTCTACCTTACGGGAGTAGGTTCAGCACGAACTGGTTCAAGTGAGCCAGGAAGCCACCGAAACCGCCTAACAGCACCAAGCCCAGAATGATAAAGAACCCATATGGCTCTATCTGTTCCATAAAGTCCTGCAACGGCTTCGGAGCAAACGCATACAGCACGCGCGAGCCGTCCAGCGGTGGAATAGGTATGAGGTTAAAGACGAATAAAGCGACATTCAGCTGCACGAACAGCGTCAGGAATGAGTGTATGAATGTGCCTGTCTGGAACAAGCCCTCTAGCACCGCACCGATTACTGCCAACCCAAGGTTAGAAAGAGGTCCCGCTGCAGCGACCATAGCCGCCCCGAATTCATCGTACTTTAGGCGATGTGGGTTGAACGGCACCGGCTTTGCCGCCAGGAACGGAAAGCCGAACAGAGCTATCGTAATAGCCGGAAGCAGCACGGTCATGAACGGGTCGATGTGCTTCAGCGGGTTCAACGTCAGCCTTCCCTCGTCCAGCGCTGTCGTATCGCCAAGTTTATAGCCGACGAATGCATGCATGAACTCGTGCACTACCATGCCTATGAGTATGATAACGATAAGCACGACCAAATACGTCAGATTGAAGTCTCCGAACATTCCCTTCAGTATACCACGCGCACGGTGTTGACTTCTGGAGTCAAAAACTATACAATAACACCTTGAATCAAGGAGCAACGTAATGCAAAAATGTGATCTCACCGGCAAAGGCAAGCAGTTCGGCAGCAATGTCAGCTTCAGCCAGCGCCACACCAAGAAGGTTTGGAAGCCTAACCTGCAGACCAAAACTGTTGTCGTCGACGGCAAAAAGGTCACCCTGAAGGTCAGCACCCAGGCCATCCGCACCCTGAAGAAAAAAGGCCTGCTCGCTAAATAAATCGGAATTGGCTACTATGGCCATAGAATTTCAGCGACTAACCGAAGAAGACATCCCTTCTGTAATCCAACTGGGCGAATCTACTCCTGAATTTCAGACAGGAACAGATGCGCCCAGTTTTTATAGTGCCACCACCCTTAGCCGATGGATTGCCGCCGAAGGCGGAGTTACGCTTGGCGCAAAAGATGGTAGTGTACTGGCCGGTTTTTTACTTGGTCAAGCGATGATGGGGTCTCGTGATGCATATATCAATACTACGGTAGTAACGACGCCCTACAGACGCCATGGTATCGCCTCAGAATTGAACCGGCTAGCGTTAGAGCAATTCGCCGAACTAGGCTGCAATCATGTCTTCTCAGTCGTAAATACTACCGATGAGCCCATGCTAAAACTGAAAGAACGGCTCGGCTTCCAAGTGAGTCCCGAGACATTCCGCTATGTCGAGATGATGATTGAGCCAAAAGAGTAACAGCTCGCAGTAAACTGATAGCTCTAAATTCCGGGCCCGCCTGTCTTTCCGACAGGACGGACAGGTCAAGCCCGGAATGACACAGAAGTTAGGATTTTTCGAGGATGACCAGCTGGGTGGTGTCAGAAACTTCGCCAGGTTTGAACTGGAACTTCTTAGTGGTTTCCTTTGGCTCCATGCCAAGTGTCTTGAGGGCTTCTTCGAGTGGGGTCTGTGGGACTTCGAATTTCAGTGATGAGTCGGCAAAGTGGGTTGGGATAACGATTTTGGGTTCAACCTGTTTTATGAGCTGCAATGCGCCCGTAGCGTCGAGCGTGTACCCGTTACCGCCGACTGGCACCACCATGACATCGACCAGGCCGATAGCTTCGAGGTCAGCATCGCTGAGCTTCGGGAAGACGTGGCCGGTTACCAGTATGTCAGTATCACCCCAGCTGATTTTATACATGGTCGCAGACTTCTTGCCGTCTTCATCCATGTGTGCCCGGGCCTGGATGCCGAAGATTGAGACGCCGCTGACCTCGTACTCACCCGGCGCGTCTATGACGATTTTTGCGCCAGGCACCTGTATCCCCTGCGAGCCCGTAAAGAGACAGATGTCGCCCTCTTTTGAGACGGCCTTCGCGCCTAAAGATGCCATTGTGTCATCCACAACAACACGAGCTTGTTTACCCGAGAAAACCACACAGTTCGCACCATAAAATTGTATATCCATAAGCTTATTCCTCCCTAGCCCAGCAACCCCGGCTTATCGAGCAGCACTTGCTTTTTCGAAGCCAGCACGTTCGCTATGAACCGGTCTTTTATTTGTAAACGATACGTAAAATCATCCAGCGAAAAGACGCTGTAGCGCAGGTCTTTGCCTTCTTGCTTTTCCAGTTCGGTGACGTATTTCTGCACCGCGTGGTTATTTACATTGCCCACTAGCAGCACGTCTATGCCGCTGGTTTCGTCGCGGGTAAACTGGCCGAGCAGGCATGCCACCTCGACATTGCCAAGCGCTTTCAGGTCGGCCGCCTCTTCGACGACCGGTTCTGCGGCCACCGTCGCCTTGCCCCGCTTGGGTTTGACGCCGCCAAAAATCTCTTGCAGCGGCGCAAAATACTCGAACTTCTGGTCGACTTCGTAGTAAACCTTGTTATTGCTGGTGTCGCTCGTGATGATGCCCACATTGAGTAAGTTTGCGAGTTCGCGCCGAACCGAGTTGATTTGCTCGTCGATTTTGCGAGTAATTTCGCGTACATAGAACGAGCGGTTCGGATTGCTATAGAACAACTGCAATAATTTCACCCGTGTCTTGGAACCGAAAAGTTGGTCTACCATATGTTGTTCTCCCGCCATTCCGTGCGTTTCGTGTGAGCCTGTTTTGTTACTCACCTTCCCCTACATTGTACCAGACTTTTGCGCGAGTACTACCTTGTTTTGTTCAGGAATGTTGTCACAATGTCTACAGCCAAACTTCGGTCATTTAGCCACTGAATACTACTATTACGTTTGAACCATGTGCGCTGTCGCTTGGCCAGATCCATAGTCGCTTTTATTATTCGTTCCCTCGTTTCCACCAGGCTTTGCGCTCCCGCAAAGTACTCACGCCACTCGCGGTACCCTATACCCTTCATGGGTTCGGCGTCCCAGCCATACCGCTCAGCGAGAGTCTGCGCTTCGAACTCCAGGCCGACAGCAAGCATGGCGTCTACCCGTCCACTCACCCGCTCCAGTAGTTCCTCGCGGGACACGCTCAAGCCAAGCAGCAACGTGTTTGGTCGCAGCGGCTTCCTGACCGGCTGCTTACCTTCGTTCTCAATGAGCCGTATAACCCGCCGCTTATTTTGGATATCTACGTCAGCAGTTCCGATGCCTAATTTCTCAGCCCGCTCCAACAACTCGTCCAGTGCCATAGCAGACAGCTCCGCGCGCAGCTCTGGCGCCGGCGCAGCCGGAAACTCATACTCGTACAGAACGCTATCGACATACAGGCCCGTCCCGCCTACCAGTATCGGCAGCTTCCCACGTGCCAAAATGGCGTTGATGGTCGTCTGGGCAATCTGCTGAAATACCGCCGCCGTAAACGTGCCGCGCGGGTCGGCGATATCGAGCAAGTGGTGCGGCACTTCCGCCCGCTCCAGCCTAGACGGCTTTGCAGAACCTATGTCGAACTCGCTATACACCGTGCGCGAGTCGGCACATATAATCTCGCCGTCAAACCGCTTCGCCAGCTCAATCGCCAGCGCCGACTTCCCGCTGGCCGTTTCCCCGATTATAACTACGAGCGGTGGGATTTCTTGTGCCATCGCATACCCAAATATATTATCCAGGCCACGCTCGATACGACAGTGGCCACCACCAGCACGAACACTAGTAAGCTTTCTTTGTCATAAGCCGCCAAACAGCCCGAAAGCAGCATTGAATAGCCGTTTTCCGCGCACACCGTGTCACTATTGAACGCTCTCAGCAACGGTGTCGGCCTCCACCCTTCCGAAGGAAGTGCGACCTGGTTATCATGCGCAGCCAGAAGACAGACTGCCAAAGTCACTAGGACCAGGCTACAGTACAGAGCAATCAATACGTTTCGTTTCTTGTGAGACATGCCTAAATTGTACATCAGAACAGGTGTTGTTGGGGCGGTTCTTCACCAGGAGGCCACCACAGTAATGCCTGTACATCGACTTGGTCATCATGCACTTCGACACCTTCGGCACGCAAGTGCTCTGCGTGCGCATGTCGCCCGCCGGGGTAACCGGCCGCCAGACCGCCTTGCTTGTTCACTACCCGCTGCCAGGGCAGGTTCGGGTCACCGAAGTGGGCTATGCCGCCGACTATCCGTGCTGCGCGCGCGTTCCCGCACAATGCCGCCAACTGCCCATACGTCATCACCCGCCCTTGCGGTATCTGCGCCACCAGCGCCTCCACTCGCTCCCGAAAGCTCGGGTCAACACTTTCCATCGAAATACTCCAACACTGCTTGCCAGTCCCTGCACCGCGTAACTGCGTCAGGTAGAGCATCTGTCTCATTCCACGGGTATTCACCGAAGAGTACCGCCTGGATGCCTGCCGTAGCAGCCTCTTGAGCATTCTTCAGCAAATCATCTATAAGGTAGGAGACGTCTTGCTCCTTCAAAAGCTTGGTCTTATCGACGAATATCCCATGTCCCCACTTACCGCCTAAGATATGGATGTTAGAAAAAACGCTCTCGTAGTGATGCGCTATCCAAAGATGCGTCTGCTCCAACATCACTTTGGGACGCGAACTGACCGCTATGAGTTCGAACTTAGTTGCCAGTTCGCTCAGCACCGACTGCGACGCTTCAAGCGGCAATATATCGTGAAACTCCGGTTCTGACAGAAGTTGCTCTACTTGTTCAATTATCAGTTCACGCTGAAGCCCGGTGTGCTCTTCAAGATTTTCGAGCGTTCCCTTAAGCACACCGTTTAAAAGCATCGCC
Source organism: uncultured Candidatus Saccharibacteria bacterium (assembly GCA_964513385.1). Lineage (GTDB taxonomy): Bacteria > Patescibacteriota > Saccharimonadia > Saccharimonadales > UBA4665 > JBDHUJ01. Next base: position 23,008 of record CAZEMC010000009.1, read on the forward strand.
GGCTGCTCTATGTTCGTGCCGTGTTTGCGATTGTATGTCTGCACTAACCGAAATGAGTTCGGGAACAAAACATCATCTATGTCGACAGCTATGGTTTGCTTCATGTCTGATACATTCTACTGGATTCCCGCGTTCGCGGGAATGACAGCTACAAAGAAGTTTTCGAGACGCGGGATTTGGCTTCGTTGGCGACGGTCTTCAGGAATTCGTCGACAGTATAGCTGCGTGGGGGTTCCTTCACCACCATATCGCCACGAACACGCGGGGTCACTTCGCCCCCAGCGATTTCTTTTTCGCCAAGCACCACCGTGTATGGCACCTTCCAGATTTCGGCATTACGTATCTTCTTGCCGACCGATTCATTGCTGTTGTCCACCATCACCCGCAGCCCCAGCTTCTTGGCCTGCTGCACGACAGAATCGACGAATGCAAGCGTTTCTGACTCCTGGTTCACACTTATCAGCCGAATCTGCTCCGGCGCAGTCCATATGGGGAACTTGCCACCGGTGTGCTCGATGTACACCGAAAGGAAACGTTCGATAGAGCCCAAAAGCGCACAGTGAATCATCACTGGCTGCCCCTGAGATCCGTCTTCGGCGGCATATTCTAGACCGAACCGCTCCGGCTGGACAAAGTCCAGTTGCACCGTAGCGACTTGGTGTTCACGACCGATGGCGTCGGTCGCCATAAAGTCTATCTTTGGTCCGTAAAACGCTGCTTCGCCTTCTTGTTCGAAGTAATCGAGTTTGTTGGCAACGACCGCAGCCTTGAGCTGCTTCTGTGCACTTTCCCAGAGTTTCTTGTCGCCGAGGTAGGCATCCGACTCGTCTCGGTAGCTCAGGCGCACGCGCAGCTTCATACCGACGGTCGCGTAGAGTTCGTCCGCGCATGCCAGCAGCTGGTCTATCTCCGTCTCTATCTGGTCATGACGACAGAAGACGTGGCTGTCATCTTGTGTCAGCGAGCGCACGCGGTTCAGGCCGCCCAGTTCACCGGTCTTTTCGTCGCGGTAGTCAGTAGTGGTTTCGAGGTAGCGGATTGGCAGGTCGCGGTAACTACGCGGCTGCGATGCATATATACGGGTGTGGTGTGGGCAGTTCATGGGCTTCATAACCAGTTCGTCGCTGGTTTCCTGGCTCTTCACCAGAAATAGCTCGTCGCCGAATTTTGCCCAGTGGCCACTCTTTTCGTACAAGTCCTTTTTCGTAATATGCGGCGTCCAGACTTTTTGGAAGTCGTACCGCTGACGCAACTCGTTACTAAATGCGGCGAGCTCTTCGCGAAGCACTGTCCCACGCGGCGTAAATATAGGCAAGCCCGAACCGACCAGCTCGCTCATAACATACAGGTCGAGTTCCTGGCCGAGCTTGCGGTGGTCGCGCTTTTTGGCCTCTTCGAGCATGTTCAGGTACTCGCGCAGCTCTTTCGGTGTTGTAAATGCAACACCATATACCCGCTGCATTTGCGGGTTACCTTCTTTGCCCCGCCAGTATGCCCCAGCCACTCGCATGAGCCTGAAGGCGCCGACTTTGCCGGTACTTTCGACGTGCGGGCCACGACAGAGGTCAGTAAAGTCGCCATTCCGGTAGAAGCTGACCTTTTCGACCTTGCTTTTGCCGTCCGCAGCCAGCCCTAATTCTGCGGCGTCGAGGTCTTTCGCGACAGTCGTGCCTTCGCGTTGTAGGTCATTTAACAACTCTTCTTTGTACGGCTGGCCGTACTTTTTGGCCCATGCGACGGCTTCGCCGACCGGCATTTCGAGCCGCTCGAATGGTTCGTTGGCCTTGATGATTTTCTGCATTTCCGCTTCGATGCGTTCAAAGTCATCGGCCGAAAGCTGCTCGCCGTCGCCTAAATCTACATCGTAATAAAACCCGTTTTCGACCACCGGCCCTACGCCGAGCTTCACATCCGGCCACAAGTGCTGAATAGCACTCGCCATTATATGGGCCAAGCTGTGCCGCATGGCGTGTAACTGGTCTGATTGTTTTTGGTCGGACATAATAAAAGTAATTCCCTTCTCCTGTCATGCTGAACTTGTTTCAGCATCCATGCGGCTCCTCGGACGCCACTCAATAGTATGGATCCTGAAACGAGTTCAGGATGACAACATAACAGTATTTAGTTATTAAAAAAACACGCTGCCGATACATACGTATCTTTAGCGTGCTTGGGTTCCGATGAGTTCAGCGGAAGGTTCCACCTAAGCATTTACTCTTGCAACTTCGTTTTCCGCCCGTCGTTGCCACACCGGCGAAGCTCTGTGGTTGGTGAGTCCACGTCACTGCTTGCAGTTAGTATACCACTTTGGGCGAATTTTTTTCTATACGCCTAACCTGGGGTTTGCGTACGCTCAAGGACAAAAAAGCTTTTTCCCATACGCTCAGCGCAATGAATCTTACTGGAGTGCTACACTCATCCGCCACTGGTATGGCAAGCTCACATACCTTCCGCCCTAAATTTCGAGCAAAGGCCGAAGTCTCCCAGAAGAACGCCGCGTTTTCCCTATCCGTCTGCACATTGCCGGTAAAGCACTGGAGCGCCTTGCGGTCGTGCTCCTCAGCCACTGCCTCCAAAGCGGCAACATCCGCTTCACAGACCGGAACGATTATCGGCCTTTCTAGCACTCCCTGTCCGTATAGCTCCATAATCGGATTCTATCACAAACAAAAAACGGTTGAATGATCTCGCAAATTCATTCAACCGTTCTTACGTGTTTGGTTTAAAACCTCTCGGCAAAACCTCATCTCACAAAGCTAGTATATCCAACCTAGCAGTATTTGGCTAGTACATTTTTGCATTTTAGTTGTCCCCACCTGTGGATACTGTGTATAAGTCCCTTTTGCTAGTTTTATACCGTATTTGGTATACGTTTTGCACACCCCTTACGCTATAGCCGTTTAGTACAGCCTGCACAATCTTCTGCCCCAACCGCGCCCTATGTCAGTGTGTCGCAAAATACTGCAAGGCTGAGCTGTCATCTCGACTGGAGGTCGCCGCGGCGACCGTAGTGGAGAAATCTTCCAAAAAAGCCAGGGGATTTTTCCACAGGAATAACTATTGGATAGCCGGAGTGATTTGTGGGACGACGGTTCCCTCGCGCCTACAGAAGCAGTCCACCGGACTGCTCTGGGTCGAAATGACAGCGACACAGCCAACGTCTTGCATTTCTACCCCTGTTGCGGTATAGTACTTGGAGTCAATAACAGGGTGATTAGCTCATTTGGAGAGCCTTCAGCGTTAATAACTGCGTCAGCGCTCTAGCCAAATGACAAAAAACCTTTAGTTGGCTCACAATATAATTACGATGTGAGGGTGATTAGCTCATTTGGCTAGAGCGTCGCATTGACGTTGCGAAGGTGAAAGGTTCGAATCCTTTATCGCCCACCAAGAAAAAGACCTGGATTCCGGGTCTTTTTTGTTTTCCAACACAAGGGTTCATGCACTGCCTCACCCCTGTTAGCTTCAGCTAATTGTAAGCTAGTGCCTTGACACGACTTCTTTCTACTGGTAACATTGTTCCGTTAAACGAGGTGTTTTGGTGAGTACCGAACAACCAGGCTCTTTACAGAGCTTCCAGTTGTTTTATGAGGAACTTCCGCCGAGCAAACGCGTACAGCGCATTCGCCGGATTCGGGTCGCATAAAACAATACATTTTACTTTGGCATTTAAAACCGTACCCCTGAAAAGGTACGGTTTTTTATTTACCCACACTTTTCCTAGGCTTTTCCACTAGGTTTTTTACCAGCGTTATGTCAATATGTAGACATGGTTTATGAACAGGAGGCAGGAATTAGGGCAAAGGGCAAAGTTCGCCCGGTGGAGATGTAGCATGCAGTGCATTTATTGTGGAAGTGACACGAAAGTAAATAATTCCCGGCTGCAGAAGCGACTGAACCGGGTGTGGCGGCGACGGGAATGTACGCAATGTCGCGCCATCTTCACGACAGAAGAAGCTGTAGACCTTGGTGGTAGCATCGTAGTCCAAAACGACAGTAAGCACGTACAGCCCTTTAGCCGCGACAAGTTGTTCGCCAGCCTACTGAGCGCCCTCGGGCACCGTCAGACGGCCGTAGCGGACGCAGGAGCGCTTACCGCGACCGTTATAGCAAAACTACTGCTTTCGGCCACGAACGCGGCTATAACACCCCAGGAAATCGTCATAGTTGCCCACGAGACCCTCGCTCGGTTCGACAGCGCCGCCGCCATCCAGTACAAAGCCTACCACCCGGTTAGTTCTTAGTCGGATAGTTCTGAGTTCTGAGGGCTTTTGTGTTGAGATTCCAGCAGAAGCTGGAATCTGTGGTCGGTGTACGCCCGGACGGTTTTGGCCTGTCTCGGGACTGAGTGTCTGTGCACAGGGATGAGTGTGAAGTCCTAAGGACGGTTCAGTATCGGTGGTGACTTCCCACGTAGGCGTCTTATGGTCTGACCGTAGGGAAACCCTGAAGGGTTTCCCTACGGTCGCCACGGCGACCTACCTTTCCGGACTGCAGACCGGGGGTCAGTGAGAGGCGAGCTATTCGCTCGCCCGGGACGAAACCTACGACCAACGTTGGTGACTCACTGATTGCGCGCCAGCGCACGAGCCGGTAGGCGAGCTTTAGGGGATGGGAAGTCTATTTCCGAATTCACTTCGGGAATAGATTGGGAAGGGCGAGCCCTTCCCTAAAACTACAGCGAGCCCTTCCCTTTTAAATAGTTAAACACTCTTCTTGCCGGTGTCGCTGACGACGGCTTTGGCAGTCACCGCAAAACTGGAGTTGTAACGCCTAAAAATAAGACGCGTCTGCGAGTAAAGTGCCGCAAACGAGTTATACACGATGGTAGTCACCGGCAGGTACACCCACTGCAGCACCATCCACAAAGTACGGTGGTGCTTGTAGCGCGCCGGCTTGGGCGGCAGTGTCTTTAGCGACAGAAACAGCGTGGCACAGGCCGCGACCAGCGCCACCCGCTGAATGTTGCTGACCACTATAGGCAATTCGTTCGCCGCATAGCTCTGCGGATGGAACAACGCCGGTATAAACCCCCCGAACAGTATCAGCAGCGGTCCGACCGCCCAAGTGACGTGCCCTTCTAGCAAACGCCATGCCTTGGCGAACAAGTCGAGCTTCGGCACTTTGTTCTTATGGAAGAAACCTTTGTCGACCACATAGGCGACGTCGGAGGCGCCATACGTCCAGCGGCTCAGCTGCACGAACTGTGCCTTGAGCGTTTTGCGGTACGTTTCACTCAGCACGGCATCCTGACAGATAGGCACATACAGCGGCAGCACCCGGTACCGGCCATCGAAGGCGAAGTACGAGCGCCAGAACTGATGGCCGTCCTCCACCACCGTACGCACGCTCCAGAAGTCAGTTTCTATAAGCGCCGCCATCGGCTGAGCGTGCGACGAGAAGTTGCGCAGCGCATGGTGGCGCAGCGAAATAACCAGGTTGAACAGCGAGTTACCGGTCGCCAGCACGCGCATCGGCGCCGGAGCATCCCAGATGTTGTTGGTGTACAGCGACACCGGCTGGTAGCTGGCATGCACCGGGTCAGGTGCAGCACAGTAGGTGTAGCTGAGCACGCTGAGGTACTGCTTGTCCGGGCGGTTGTCGGCGTCCAGGGTCGTCACAAGCACGCGTTTCGGGTCTATACCCTTTTGCTCGAGGTACGTCTGCAGCTTTCGGCCGGCATAGGTCACGTTGCCGCCTTTGCCTATCAGCTCGCCCGGGATGTCTGGCGGATGTTTGACAGCGAAGGCATCCATGAACCGGCCTTTGTATTCGCTGACTAGCGATTCTGCCCGCTCCTCTGTTTCGGCACCAGCCCGACCCTCGTAGGCCAACACGAAGATAACCTGCTTCGTGTTGAAGTCGCTCGCCAGTATCGACTCGATGGTCGGCTGCAGCACTTCCCGGGTTTCTTTGTACGTTGCTACGATAATGGCATGGAGGACTTCGCTCGGCTGCACAATGGGCGGCTGGACGGTATGGTTCCGCCGTACGGCGTCGGTGTGCCACTTGGGGCGCTTGGCGTGCGGGCTGACCTCACCCGTTTCCAGTTCCTGCACCATCTGGCCCCACGGCATTTTCTGGTGCGCCCGCATGGTGTAGTAGCCCTGCATGGCGCGGACCGCCCCGGCGGCACCACGCGCGAAGTTGATTAGCAAATACACCAGCACGAACACGGCCGCCAGCGTCACGTTTATGAACGCCAGTATGAACGGCAGTGCCAGCATGAACCAGCTGATGCTACCAGGCAGGATTTCAAAGAAGCGGTAACGGCCGTGGCGGTCTTTTTCGTGGGGAATCTCTATGTTCTTCATGGTTTTACCGCAGGAGATGCAACGCGTTGGCGACTACTATCAAAAACAGCAGCAGTGTCATCGTCAGACCCAGGACAGCCAGCGAAAGCTCACGTTTGAGCCGGTAGGTACGGTAGCTGAGTACCATGCTTATGGTAAATACCATCAGCGCAAAGACTATGAAGCTGACAATATCACGGGTAGTGCCTGTTTTGTATGCGTTGATACCGAGCGACGGACGGTACCAGACTATAAAGCTACCGGAGCCCTGCGCTGAACCGATGTTCAGCAGCACGACCGTCGTAGCCGCCAGCGTCAAAAAAGTGTTGCCGCTTACCAGCAGCAGCGCTGTCCTATCCTGAAAAAAATGTTTCTGAGAAGTCATAAACTCAGTACTTATTGTAGCAGATAGACTACGCGGCTTTAAGCTCACGAACCGGCGGCTTTTCGTAAACCGCATGCGCCTCGATGCCTACCCGGCCCAAATACTCCTCCAGAAGACTAGTCGGCAAGCCGACAACCGTATCATAGTGGCCCGATATACTTTCTATAAGTGGCGCGGCACCGCTCTGAATACCATACCCACCGGCCTTATCTTTCCAGTCACCACTATCTAGATAGTCTTTCCTGGGACTTGTCATTTCAGGTCCATCCGGCTTGAAGTTGACTACTGTCGTATCTTCGCCGACAAGCTGTATGCCTCTTGCCAAATTAACCACCGCAAGACCAGTGCTCACCGAACTAGCGCCTTTAGTAAGGGCAACCAGCATTTCTTCGGCATCTGCACGATTTTTCGGCTTTTCCATTTGACGGCCGTTAATTGCCACTATGGTGTCCGAACCAACAACGAATACGTCTTCGGGTTTGTCACCCTGCATGTGCCGCCGTGCCACATCGAGCGCCTTACCGAGGGCCAATTCTTGCGCAACCACCCGCGCGTCACGTGCTTCATCAAGTATCTCCGCGTAGCCGCTAGGTTCGATTTCAAAAATAATCCCCATACGTTCTAGTAAATCTTTGCGTCGAGGTGACTGACTTGCGAGTATAATTCTCTTTGGCATACTCTGAATTCCTTATTCCATTGACGACCAACGAGGCGGTAGCCGAGCTTTAGGGGGAGGAGGTGGTGTTTTGAATTCACTTCAAAACGACACCGGAGGGGCGAGCCCCTCCTTCAATATACTGGTGCGGGTGAGGAGAGTCGAACTCCTGTCTCAACCTTGGGAAGGTCATATAATGGCCGTTATACGACACCCGCTCGCTCGCCGAGGCGAGCAATTAGCATATAGCATTTATCATGTAGCAATGGCTGCCAGCTTCGCTGAATAAATACTCAAAAGCTGAAGGCTTTTGTCAGACATTGAAAATTGTAAATTGCTAATTGGTAATTGCTTTGCCGTAGGCAAAGATGGAGCCACCTGCCGGGATCGAACCGGCGACCTTCTCGTTACGAATGAGATGCTCTACCAACTGAGCTAAGGTGGCAAAAGGTGCCAGTGGCACGTTTTGTAGCCGCGAACAAAGTGTCCTGTCATAAATCGGTAACAACTTCTGGGCGCCAGCCACGTCTTACCGTCCGCACCATTATACAAGCTCCCTGCCCCTTCTTTCAAACAGATATGTCTGTGGTGTAAAATAAGGCCAGCTAATTAGGAGTCTTGCGGTGTTAAAAGATTTTAGGAAATTCATTTTGCGCGGCAACGTGGTCGATTTGGCCGTAGCCGTAGTAATCGGTGCAGCATTCGGCGCCATAGTGACTGCACTGGTAAGCGACCTCGTTACCCCAGCGATAGCCGCTATCGGCGGGCAGCCGGACTTTTCAGGACTAGTCTTCACGATAAACGGCAGCGAGTTCAAATACGGCCACTTCTTGAACGCGGTCATTTCGTTCCTGCTCATCGCCACGGTCATCTTCTTCCTCGTGGTCCAACCGCTGAACAAATTGATGTCTCACCTGAAGCCGAGCGACGATGTCGAAAAACCGGCCGAGCGCGAATGCCCCGAGTGCTTGAGCGCCATCCCCGCCGCCGCCAGCCGCTGCAAATTCTGCACAGCCAGAAGTGCACCAAACAAAACTGCAAGAAAGTAAAGGAGGGGCTCACCACATCCTGCGGTCCCGCGACTGCGCGCCAGCAAGCATAGCTTGCTCCGGCAGGTCGCCTTGCAGCTAGTCACTGGCTAGCTTCACCCTCCAAGAAGACTTCGAAGTAAATTCGAAGTCTTCTTCCCTCCCCCTGAAGCTCGGGCTTACGCCCTCGTATGCTGCGCGCAGGCCTGATACTCTAAACCACCTGGAAGATTTCGACAGACAAAACAAACCCCGCCGTTTCCAGCGAGGTTTTGTTTGGGGCCCCAATGAGCGCAGCGAACGAGGCGATAGCCGAACTTCAGGGGATGGGAGCTTTCTTTTGAATTCACTTCAAAAGAAAGTGGGAGGGGCGAGCCCCTCCCTAATTACTACTGCCCGAACTTGGCAGCCAAGAGGCTGAAGTCGAGAATGGTAACACTGCCGTCGCCGTTCACATCGGCCCGAGCGTTGGTTATGGCAGCGCCGGTCTTGCCGAAGTTAGAAGCCAGGATACTGAAGTCAAGGATACTCACCGTGCCGTCCTGGTTTATATCTTCCGCCCAGTTCCGGACGTTCAGCGTCACGGCCGTACTACTGCCCACGTTACCGGCTGCGTCGTAAGCTTTGGTCTGGAAGCTGTTCGCGCCGTTGGCGAGCGTCTTGGTGTCGATAGAGAAACTGTACGGCGAGCTGGTATCAGTGCCCTTTAGCTGGCCGTTCACATACAATTCCACCTTTGTCACACCGACATTATCCGTGGCGTTGGAGTTGACCGTAACAGTACCCCAGGCGTTCGCATTGTTCGCGGGCGATGTTATGGAAGTCGTCGGAGCCGTCGTGTCCGGAGTGGCGAAGTTGACCGTTGCGTTCGCGACCGTCGGGTTGGTGTAAGCACCAGTCTTCGTCGCGTTACCAGTCAGGGTCAGCGTGCCGCTACCGGTACCGGCCAGGGCTTTGAAAGTCACCTTGGCAACCAACGCATCGGTCGTTACGCCGCCGCTCAGGTTACCCTGGGCTATAGAGACCGTGCCGCTGCCCCCAGTCTGCTGCAGTGTCGAATCGAACGGCGAACCGGTCGAATCTATGCTGACGAATTGCAGTTTGGTGGTGTCGTACGCGATGCTCAGCTGCACGCCATCGACCGTCGTGCCAGGAGTCAGGCGCACCGTGACATCGAAGTTGTTGTTTATAAGCACATTACTCGTGGTCGGAGATATGTACAAACTACCAGTGCTACCGACGGTAAATGTCGTGTTCAGCGAGTTGTTACCTTCGTCCAGCTCGTCGGGTATGGCGTTGGTGTCGTCTGCCGTTGCCGTCAGCGTATGCGGACCGGCGGTCACCGTCCAGGTCGCGCCGTTCGTACCGGCATTCGCTGTCAGTGTCACACTGGCGCCAGCGGCCAAGCCGGCCGTGTTCGAAACGTTCCAGGTCACACGCGTACCGTCTACCTGGAAACCGACACCGACCACCGTCCCAGCCGGAACAGCGGTAGAACCCTGGTTCTTTACGACAGCGCTGAAGGTCGCCGCCTGCCCCACGCCAGGACTCGTCGGACTCATGCTGACAGAAGTCACGACCAGGTCGTTCCCGACTGCCGCCGAAGAATGCACTAACGCGTAAATGCCGACCGCCGCGAACAGCACGACGAACGACAGGCCTAAAACATTCTGGCGTGCGAACGCCAAAAACCGACCCACACCTTTGGGGGTCTTTTGTTGTGAAGTTTTTTCTTTCATACCCTTATTCTTTGTTTAGTAATTTGTTATTACTTACACCTGAAATGAATAGTAGCATTAGCGTAAGCACTTTTACAACAGTTTTTGCGGTTAATCTACAGATTTCCGGTGGTTCGCAATACCGAGAGCACTGACGAGGCCGCCTGCGACCATCAGCGCCGCCGAGACGATAAGCACCCGATGCAAGCCGTCGATACTCAGCGACGGACCGGTTATGACCCCTGCCGCCGCTATGGCGATAAGCCCCGCTATGCGTGCACCCGCATTGTTCACCGCCGAAGCGACCCCGGCATGGACGCGGCCGACATCACCCAAGACCGCCGAGGTCAGCGGCGCGACCGTCATAGCCAGACCCAGCGCGAAAACCAGCACGCCCGGCAGCAACTGTGTCACATACCGTACATCCGACCGCACAAAAAGCATGAGCAAAAATCCAGCAGCTGCCACGAGCGGGCCCACTGCCATGAACAAGCGTGGCCCGAACCTGCCTGCCAGCGCCCCGAAACGGCCGGAAAGCAGGAACATCACCACCGTTACCGGCAACAGCGCCAGACCGGCCTGCAACGGCGTGTATCCACTCACTTGCTGCAGTGTAATAGCGAGCACGAACGTCATCAGCGGTAATGCAGCGTAGATAGCAAGCGTCGCTACATTGCCCCAGGCGAAGTTGCGTATTTTGAACAAAGAAAGTGGTAGCATGGGTGCCGGGTTGCGGTGTTCGTACCACACGAAGAGTGCCAGCACCGCCAGCCCACCGGCAAACGACACCCATATAAACGGACTGCCCCACCCGTAATTCGGCTGCTCGATAAGGGCAAAGGCCGAAGCACCCAGACCGACCGCACACAACAGCGCACCAAGCGTGTCTATAGGCGTACCCGATTTGGGTTTTTCCGGTTCCTCCAGCCGCGCCAGCAACCACAACGTGAGCGCCAGCGGCAGCAGATTGACCGCGAATATCCAGCGCCAGCTGGTCACCGCCAGGATGATTCCGCCCAGCAACGGTCCGACCACTGCCGCCACACTGAACCAGGCGGTCCAGGTACCGATAGCTTTGCCTTGCGCTGAGTCCGAGAACGTAGCGATGATGAGCGCCAGCGAACTCGGCACCAGCAACGCGCCCGCAGCGCCTTGCAGCCCGCGCGATACCACCAGGAATGCACCGTTCGGGGCAACAGCACACAGCAGCGAAGTCACTCCGAAGCCCACCAGCCCCCACCACAGTATGCGTTTGCGGCCGAAGAGGTCGGAAAGCGACCCGGCGATGAGTATCAGCGCGCCGAGCGTCAGCGCATACGCGTCCACCACCCACTGCTGCACCACCAGTCCGCCGCCCAAATCCTTGCTTATCGCTGGCAGCGCCACATTCACGATAAACCCGTCTATGGCCGCAACCACCGATGCCGCTATACTCACCACCAGCACCAGTTTTTGTTGCTTGGTCATACCCGCAGTATACGCCTAAACTAGTGTAGGCTGCGGACTCCAGTGCTTTGGTGGTCTAAAAATACCATTGCTGTATGGACGGCTGTTTTGGTTCGCGCAAAACCATCTTACCGAGCTCCTTGGAATGTACTCGCTTGCGCACCAGCCCACCATACCCATCGTCATGGAAGCCCCGTTCAAAATAGTACGACCTAAGCGTATTCGTCGGTTCAAGCAAATCAATTTCGATAGCATTCACATCCATTTCATCGGCCAACCGGATACGTTCGTCGACGAGTGCTTTACCTATTCCCTTGCTCTGGTGCTCGGGGCTGACAACAAGGTCACCGAAATCGGCGATTCCACCTCGACACCGCATACCGCCATAGCCCACCAGACTACCCACCTCGTCTCGAACACCCACACCGATAGTCGTATAGCCGAATGAGGTGTCCCTTTCGGTTACGGCATCCAGCTGAGCAGCCGTAATATCGTGCCCTACTTCTACCTGTCGCATAAGTGCCGCTAGTTCTTCGGTAGGTACGGCAGCGTCGTTGTGCTCAAACCAGTAGCCTTCTGGCAACCCCGCCGCTGCACGCTCCGGCAGCTGAGCGCTACGCTCTATCGTATCTGCGGGCTGAACTACAGGCTGGTGTCCTGGGTTGTGAAGTGTTTCGGTCATGGTTTCGTTTTGGGATTTTTTGAGATGTTCGTTGGTGGAGTAACTTATTGCATACTAGCATAATTTTTATGTTTAGTCAATTTAATTACGTAGATGGGTATCCCCTTCCGAGTATGCAAAGTCATCTCTTCTGAGCTGACTTTGACCAAGCATATTGCTTTTTTTGTTCACTCTTGCTAAAATTACCCCTGTTACTTTCGTTTTGGCTTTGCCGGGCGCCAAGTAAGGGCTAGTAGTGTAGTATTTGAGGTTCTATCTGATGGGCTCGTAGTGAAGTCGGCCTATCACGCCTCCCTGTCACGGAGGAGATCGCCGGTTCGAATCCGGTCGGGCCCGCCAGATAGCCTCTCAAACATCTCTGTACCCCTACCGCCAGACAACCCGGCAACAGACCCGCAAAAGCCCGCTAACCGGGTTTATTGTGCGTGAAAAGACGACTTAAGCCAGCTACTCAATTACCCTGCCAAGAAAATTGACATATACTCGTTTTTGTGATAGTATTTTTATATACCCCAAAACTAAAATGTCCGAAGATAACAAAACCACCGCCCTCCACCCAGAAAATAGCAGTCTCCCACCAGAGCACACTAGTATCTTGGGTGGCGTAGCGGTTCGTGACGGTTTTTCTGCCGAATCAGCCCCAGATGAAGTGGAGCAACTATTTCAATCGGGCAACCTATTAGTCCGCGCCCTTGACCCGCCAGCTATACGTCGAGATAGAGCAAACGATTTTAGCTTACAGTATGATGTCATAGACCGCGAAACAGATGACCTTTTTGGCAGAGGTGACGAGCATGGGCTTTGGTATGCATCATCCACTTTACTGCTCCCCGAAAGACGCATTCCCACTTATAAAGGCTATGGCTTCATGTTCAATGGACAGACTGCAGAGCTGCACCATATACACGAGAAAGACAGCGGCAGCGGTGGCCAAGGCGAGGATTTCGTGGCTGCTAAAACCGAACTTTCATCACTTGCAGAGCTCGCAGCAACCGTAAACGATGAAGCGCCTGTCATGAACGAGGTCAATGCGACATTCCAGGGTAGCGACCTTAAAGGCATCTTTGCCGTCGATGCAAAAAGACCAAGCGCCAGAGTCTCGGCGTGGCTTCTGCAAAAGCGTCTAAAAAGCACGACCGGACTTGAGTTCCCGTTATACATCTACGATATCGATGCCGGCAAAATAGACCCTTGGCACCCTACCGACGAGGACGTAAAAGACATGGTAGGCAAAGCTTTCCAGACTGAAAAGATGAGGACTGCGTACGCCCAGGAGTGCGCCACTCATTTTGAGACATAACCCCCGACGTTCAAGGCTGCAGCCCACCAAATTAAAAACGCCAGGCTGTCTGGCGCTTTTATTTGATTCACTTCAGCGATTGAACCAATGAGCGCATTCAAGTAAGCTTATGGTTATGGATTGGCATGTGAATTTCGGGAGCAAGGTGGTGCAGGTCGTGGCGGCGGTGCTGATAACGCTGTTTTTGCAGTTCTTGATTTACCACTTCACCGCCATCATTGTCCGTCGCCTAGTAAAACATGCCAAGGGCGAAACGAAGCTCGATGAAAAGAAGCGCGAAGACACCATCATCGCCATCATCCGCGCGACTGCGGTTTTCCTGTTGTGGTTTGTTGCCCTATGCGCCGTCTTTACCATCTTGGGCGTTAACGTCGCCGCGCTGCTAACCGGCGCCGGGTTCATAGGCGTATTCGTCGGCCTGAGCGCGCAGAACACCGTCAAAGACATCCTGGCCGGTATGTTCATACTTATCGAAAAACAATATCGTGTGGGTGACATAGTGACGCTTTCCGGGGGCACGTTAGGAGCGTTCGGGCCGACCGGCGTAACCGGGACGGTCATCGAAATCACACTGCGTATAACCAAGCTGCGCGACGAAAGCGGCAAGCTCATAACCGTCCGCAACGGTGAACCGACTGTCACCTTCAACCAAACGACCTCTGCTTCCGGCATCATCCTGGACCTAAAGTTTACCTACAAAACGGATGTCGACGCCGCCAAGAAACTTATAAACACCGTGGGTGCCGAGATGAACGCCGACGAAGCCTGGCAAGGCTATTTCAGTAGCCCTATCTGTTTCGTCCGGGTCGAAAACTTTACGGACACCGGTGTTGTCATCCGAGCAGGCGGCTTGGTAGAGCCCGCCAGCCAATGGACAGTCGCCGGCGAATACCGGCGCCGGCTTATGAAAGCCGCAGCCAAGAACAAAGACGTGCACTTCGCCTACGGCATGAACGTGTAAGCAGCCAGCACCCTTCCGGTCTGCAGACCGAGAGTCAGTGAGAAACTCGCTAACCGCGCGTTACGATGTTGGTTCGTCGGTGGTGTATCACCTCTGTCTCGATGAGCGCAGCGAACGAGGGCGTAAGCCCGAACTTCAGGAGATGGGAGATTGCTTTTCGCATTCTTGCTGCAATGAGCGCAGCGAACGAGGCGAAAGCCGAACTTTAGGGAAAGGGAAACTTATCCCGAATTCACTTCGGAACAAGTTGGGAGGGTGAAGCGAGCCAGTGGCTCGCTGCAAGGCGACCTGCCGGAACAAGCTATGCTTGTTCACGCGCAGTCGCGGGGCCGCAGGATGTGGCGAGCCCCTCCCTTATTTCTTACTGCGCTTGGACTTTACCGACAGAGATGTAGTAGTGAGTCGGCTTCTGTTTTTGCAGCGGCGCTATGAACTCGGAGATATCTTTGAGGTTGAACGAAATGTGCGCAGCCTGCATCTTGCCCTCAGAACTACCGGTAAGCTTGATGATTTCCAGGCTGTTGCCGGTCGCGATAACGGGCGAAACATCGCCGACCTTCATCTTCAACAGCTGTTGCACGACTGCCGGCGGGACATCGGTACTGGCCAGCGTAATGGCCGTGTCGGTGTACTGGCCGCCGTTCGCCTTGGTAGCAGTGTCTTCCGAAACCTGCTTCGCGAGGGTTGCGAAGTCTGTGCCACCCTGCAGCTGCGCATACGCCACCTCTGCGCGCTTCTGCGCGCCAGTATCGAGCGTAGCCGCGACCTTCTGTGCGAGCAGCTCCTGGGCCAGCTCACGCCGCAGGTCGTCGACCGACCAGCCGAAGAACTCTTTGGTAACATCGGCCAGTTCTTGGTTGGAGCTGCCGAGCTTATTCTGAGCACGCAGCGAATCGAGCGCAGCATCGACTTCCTTGCTCGAAACGCTGACATTGTGTTCACTCGCCAGCACCTTCACGTAGGCCGCGTCGACGACCTCCTGCATGGCAAGCGGCCGGTACCGTTCGAGCTGCTTCTTGCCGTTCTTGTCATTGAAATTAACATGCTGCTGGGTTTGGTAGTAGTGGATGTAGCGACGGAGTTCGAACAAATAATTTTCGTATGCCACGAACCGTGACCCAGCTTTGGCGACCGGGAACGGTATGACCTGCGTCACCCGGTAGACGAACGCGGAACTCGACTGGAACTTGTACAGTGCCAGCCCTAGGTAGACGAAAAAGCCGACGACCGCGACGATAAGCAATGAAACCGATATCTTGACGATACGGTGCTTGGAGTGTTCGAGCGGGTAAATGTATTTGCGGGCGCCGCGCAGCACCTCTTCGCGGTGCTCGGCAACGGTCTCGTTGGTAATCTTCGGCAGCGAGCTTATAGCTTCCTGCGTCCGCTGTTCCCTGTCCTTGCGCCTGAGCCGTTTCGGCAGCTTCGGCTTCGGGACACCCACCCGTGGTTTCTTGAACTTCTTTTTCATAATTTACTGTGCAGTCATCGGCGCGTCGCCAGCATTGACGCCTTCGGCGCGCAAAATTTCCAGCAACTTCTTCTGTATCTTTGCCGGATGGTGGATGTAGTGAATTACCAAGTCCCCCACGAATGTCTGCATCATTATTGTACCATACCCGAGCAGCGTTTCCTGCAGCCCGGCGACCTCGTAGTTCACCATTTGTATCTGCGGCAGCGCCATATCGACCACGCTGCGGTGGAACATGCCCTTCTGGGTAATCTGTATGAACCGCTGGTCCGTAACCACGAACACGCTGAAGTGCCAGCTCATCCACGACGGGAAGAACAAAATAGCAGAGAGCGCCATGCTCGCCAGGAAGCTCAGGTAGAAAAATGTCATGGACGGCGGGTTATCTGGCCGCACATACGTCAGGATAAGCGTATAGAGCGGACCGGCCAGCAAGCCTATGGAACCGATGACCAGCCCTTTGCGCATAACGACCGGATGCTTGCGGAACACGAACAGCACTTCCTCGTTGTCGAACTGGTCTGGGAAGTATTTGACCTTCCCGGCTTTTGCTTCGTCTTTTTGTTCTTTTGCCATGAGCGTATTGTACCAGAACTGAGTCGACTAGGCCTTGACGATAGCCTGCAGCTCAGCGTGCAGAACCGCGGGTGCGGCACAGCAAGTAAAATTCCGGTTCACTCTGGTAAGCGGGTCCGAATAATCCATAGGCTGGCCGAAGAAATCCGTATACACTCCGCCGGCCTCTTCGATGATTATATGCGGCGCGACATTATCCCAAATCTTGCTCGTACGGTTCAGACATGCACCATACACACCCTTGGCTACCTGAGCAACATCGAACACACTATTGCTGCTTCGCAGGTTGCGGATACCGAGCACAATCTCGGCCAGCAGCGCGGCTTCGTCACGGGTCTGCTGCGGGTTCTCTTGGTGGCCGTCGATACCATATGCCACTAGGCTGTTCAGAAGCTTCGTCTCAGAGCTGACATGCGCTGGCACTCCGTTGCAGAACGCTCCCTCGCCTTTTTGGGCTACATACGTTTCACCGAGACTCGGCAATGCAACGCCGCCAGCAATAGGTGTAGCTCCGTCCAGCAGACCGACCATGACACCGTAGAGCGGCGACCCATTCGCGAAGTTGCTCGTGCCGTCTACCGGGTCGATTACCCACGTAAATGTCGAGCCTTTATCGATGATTCCAGCTTCTTCATCTATGATGTTATGCTCCGGGTACGCCTGCTGCACTGCGTCGACGAGCAGCTTGCCTATAGCTAAGTCGGCTTCGGTAAGTACCTGGTTGTTATCGCCCGTTTTAACACTGCCGGTCACCGTGCCGAAGTACTGCCGTGCGAGCTCCGAGGCTCGCCCTAGGGATTGTTCAATAAAAGCACCGTATGTCATAGTCGCCTCCTGGCCATAACTCGTAAATCAATTGTAGCAAACAGTCTCGTTCAGGCTGCATTGTCTCAATCTAGCCCTGCGTCATATGACTGAGTAATGCGAGTGGATAGGTCACGCCAGCCGCGTGGTCGGCGATGAACTGGATACTGTCGTGGTAACGAATGGTTGCGACATCCAGAGCCTGTAGTTCCTCGAGCGTGAGCCATTGGTGATTGGCTATTTCGGGTACATCCTCGGTCCCATCGCCCACTCCGAGCGAGACGTCGCCGTCCGCCTTTCCGCCGAACGCTATGCGCAGTACATGCACACCTGCTTCGTTGCCCGGAACGTCGAAACGCCGCACGGAATGAATGCCCACGACGAAGGTCGGCTCGAAGGCCAGGCCCGCTTCCTCACGGACTTCGCGCACTACAGCCTCGCACGGGTCCTCACCCATGTCTAGCTTGCCGCCAGGAAGATTCCATTTGCCTTTGTCCGGCAGGTGGTTTTCTTGAATCAGCAAGTACTTGCCGTCGCGCTCGATGACGGCAGTTACGATAATAAATGGTTGGGTAGTTACGAAGGCCATTTGTTCTTTCGCTGCTTGCTTTTGAATACCTTGAAACTTGTCACATGATACTTGTTACTTGCTCGCCAAGGCGAACGTGGTGCCCGCGCCAGGATTCGAACCTAGAGCTTCTCCTTAGGACGGAGTTGTTTTATCCATTGAACTACGCAGGCTTATTGAAACACTCTGTAAGGTTCTGGAGTTTGTCATCCTGAACTCGTTTCAGGATCCATGCGGTACAACCGGCTTAGATTCTGCCACTCAGGGTTCTTAGACTCTATTAGGTTAATTTTCCACTGTCTGCGCCAGTTTTTCAACTGTTTTTCTCTGGCGATAGCTGCCACCACTTCATTTGTTTCCTCAAAATACACCAAACGGTCCAGGTTGTATTTGCTGACAAAGCTTTGCTGGTTAACCTTCATCAGGTGCTCAAAATACCGTCGCTCAATGCTATTTGAAACACCTACATACAACGTGCCGCGAGCCTGATTAGTTAGGATGTATACGTAGTAAGTCTTCATAGAACGTATGGATGCTGAACTGAATTCAGCATGACAGTTGGACTATTGAGTACATTTTGTACTCAATTCTGTATCTGTTGTTACTTCTTTTTGGGCTGGGTAAAGAACTCGTGGACAGCTTCGTAGTCGTAGAGTTCGCTGTCGCTGAACCAGTGCGGGATTTCCTCTGCGGCCTCTTTGCTGTCGGCCGAAGCGTGAATAACATTTGAGACACTCCTGCCGCTGGCGTTTGCCTGTCCGTAGCTGACGTGTGCATAATCGCCGCGGATAGTGCCGGGCTGTGCGCTCTTCGGTTCCGTGGGGCCGACCATTTTGCGTACCGTCTCGACCGCGTCGACACCCTCGAGTACCATAGCGATGACCGGACCGTGCAGCATGGATGACATTTGGCTTTCGAAAATCTCCTCGCCCTTGCGAGTCTTGAGCGTACCGATTCCCTCATAATGCTTGAAGTAATGTTCGTAGTCGGGAGCCAGCATTTTGGCGCCGACAATCTTCAGGCCCACGCGCTCAAAGCGCAGCAGAATTTCGCCCACGATGCCGCGCATGACTGCGTCGGGTTTGAAAATAATTAGTGTTCGTTCCATTTGGAAATCCTTGTTTACTACCGCGCATTATAACAGAGATGGAGGTAATGCTCAATTGACAATGAACAATGCTCAATGAATGCACTGCCACCGTAATTATTACGCAGATTCTTCCATTGAACATTCATTGTCCATTGACACTTGAACAGTGCGCAGTAGACAATAGGCATATGCAGTTTGTAAAAGCCAAGACCGATTTTCTAGAGTACCTGGAAATCGAACAGAACCGGTCACAGAAGACGATTGCGAATTACGACCACTACCTGACCCGCCTGCTCGATTACGCCGGCGAGTTAGAGGTCGAAAACATAGACACGGAACTCGTGCGCAAATGGCGGCTTTGGCTCAACCGGCTCGGCACGAACACCAGCGACGAGTTGAGCGCTACGACCACCAACTATCACCTGATAGCCCTGCGCAGCTTCCTGAAATTCTGCGGCAAACGCGGTATCCGCACGCTCGCACCAGACAAAATAGAGCTCGCCCGCACCAAACGCAAACAGGTCACATTCCTGAACGAAGACGAACTGGAACGGGTTTTTGAACAACCAGATATTGCAAAACCGGCGGGACTACGCGACCGGGCGCTGCTCGAACTACTGTTTAGCTCAGGCTTGCGTGTCAGTGAACTGGTAGGGCTCGACCGTGAACACGTAAACCTAAAACGGCGCGAGTTCATGGTTCGCGGCAAAGGCCAGAAAGACCGGCCGATATTTATAAGCCAGACGGCGGCCGACTGGCTTCAGCAGTACCTGGACACGCGCAAAGACAACACCAAACCGCTCTTTATACGCTACGGCGGCAACAAAAAAGTCGACCTTTCGGGCAACTATCACCGCCTGACCGCCCGCAGCGTCCAGCGCCTGGTCGCGCACTATGCCCTACTGGCCGGCATAACCAAGCACGTCAGCCCGCACACACTGCGGCACTCATTCGCCACCAACCTGCTGATGAACGGCGCCGACCTCCGCTCCGTGCAGGCCATGCTCGGCCACAGCAACATATCGACCACGCAAATTTACACCCACGTCACCGACCCCCACCTCAAAGAAGTCCACGAAAAATTCCACCATCTATAAACCGCTCTCGAACTTTGTCACCGAACACCGCACAGGGCTTACGCAGAATGGTGCAGTCTGGGATGATGCTAGTCTCTACGACCTGACCAGGTAGCACCGCGGATTACGTCGCTCGAACCAAGCGCAAGGGCAACGACGGTTCCCTCGCGCCTACAGAAACAGTCTACTGGACTGTTCTGCGGAATGTGCCGTTTCTCGCGTAAGTCCCTATGGTTCGCAGGTGCTGGCCGGGTCTATCCCCGTGGCAGCCTGGAAGTGCTTACAAATATCTTGCGTGGTTTCGAGTGCGTTAAACGGTAGGCTATCCCGG
Source organism: uncultured Candidatus Saccharibacteria bacterium (assembly GCA_964513385.1). Classification (GTDB taxonomy): domain Bacteria; phylum Patescibacteriota; class Saccharimonadia; order Saccharimonadales; family UBA4665; genus JBDHUJ01. The sequence continues at coordinate 43,392 of CAZEMC010000009.1, forward strand.
CCGTTCGGCGAGACACGAACTTGCAGGCGGCGTATCTCATCCTGCGCGCGGCCGGTGGAATCTATGACTGTCTGGCCGCCCGCAAACTGCACGTCCGCACCGGACTGTGTCTTGCCCGTAAGCGTCAGCTGGTCGGTACCGAGGTACAACATGTTCATCCGGACAAAGAACATATTCGCCGTCGGGCTGAGCGTGAGGGTAGCCTTGCAATCGCCGCTAGTCGGCAGACAACGGACCCGATAGCTATGTTGAGCCGTGTTGCTAAAGTCTATAGTCTGCGCGGGTGAGCCGGCAGACCCTGGTTGCAAGAAGATTGACTTCGTCTTGTTGACGAAGAAGCCGGCACCGCCAGAAGCACCGGTACCATCCCAGTTCAGTATATCCATCTGCAGAACACCGAAGTTACACCGCGCCGATGCGGCCCGATATTGCCCTGCAGCTGTTTCACTGCAGGTAGCCGTGGCAGTCGACCCACTGTCTTTTTTGAACGATACAGTAAGGGTTTTTATGGGGTCGGTGGTCGTACCGTACTCTTGCAGTTTCCAGACATTGTCTTCGTTCGTCGCAAAGTTATCGAGACGGAGTACCTTCGGGTGGCTATTTACCAGGAGACAGGTATACTGCACATTGGTGCCGTCCAGACTCTGGGCAGTCGTCAAGCCGGCGGTCTGCACAAAACTGCCCGAGCCGTTACACTTAGTGGCGTTCAGCGCGTCGGCAGTTGCGAAATAGCTGCTATTCGCTGGGTTCGTGAGATATGTTAGCGCGTCGTTGATACCGCTCTCGGCCGCATAGTATGCCGCTACGCCGAGCTGCCTGTCCAGCGCCTCACGGCCGTTTCGACGGGAGACCGTAGCAAAACCAAGCACGATGAGTGTGATGACCAGCATCATAATCATCGTCACCATGAACGAAACAAGTCCCGATTCACCAAGATTCTGCGTACGCCGCATATGCTTATATCGTACCATACTAATTCCCCTCCATGCGCGATTGGGCGGCCGTCGCCAGCGCCGAAACCGAGCAGAACTGTCTGCCCTTCGTCGATTTACAATTAACATCTGTACCTAGGACAGGAGTCGTCAGTGCATAGCCTGGGGCTGAAGGCGCGCACCCGCCAGTGTTGGTCGAGGGCGATATGGTACTGTTGCACAGCAGGTCGGCGTCACCATAAGCGACTCGCACGCTTACCTTGTACGTGCCTGGTGTCGTGGCAGCGGAGACGTTGATAGCCGCCAGGCGCATAGATTTGCCCAGCAACTCCACGCCGGCCGGCTTCTTTGCAGCCTCCAGGGTAGCCTTCGCGGTCGTTCCGGTAGCCGTCGTACATGGCTGCGATATGTCATATGGCAGGACATACAACCCGTAGGTAGAGGAGCTGACCTGCGTGCCAAGCTGGTACAGGAATTGCTTAGTCCCCGCACAGAACGTCTGTAGGCTGGCAGCCGGCGTCGGCGTCGATACTACTTGGGTTGGCTTGCTGAACTGGATGGCCTGCGTTATGGTATCGGCTATCGACCGAGCGGCCGTCTGTGTGCTAGAACTATTGACACCCCGGTAATAAGAATTCGTAAAACTCAGCACCCCTACTGTTATGACCACCAGTATGACCGAGAACACCAGTGTCGCAATCATCAGCTCGATGATAGTGAATCCCTGCTCCGTAGCAGTCTGGTCATGTCGGGTTGTCATATGTATTTGTATCTTCATGTCTACTGCACCGATTTATAATATAACGTTACACTGGCATCGTTGTTCGCATGAGCGGATAGCGTCGTCCAGACCGCCTTCACCGTATACACATTCCCAGGCGAGCTGAGAGAAATTGTCAGTGTATACGCCGCGCCGCCGGCGAGCGACACGGTACAGCCCGTTCCAGAAGTTGCGACGCCGGACTGGTCAAAGCACGTCTTACCGGATGGCAAACCTTTGGCCGCCCGCAGAAACTCCACCTGCCCTTGTGCGAGCTGGAGCGCCGACGTACGCTCCTGGGTCGTTTGCGTCTCGGTCGTATTGTGACGGACCGAAGCGTACGCCCCCACGAGGACGAGGCTGATGATAGACAGTGATATCAGCACCTCGATGATGGTATCGCCCGCTTCTTTCAGCTTGGAGAGTTTTAATATCCGCATGTCTTACCCGTCTTTATTTGCGTGGATACCGACAGGCCGCCCGCCCCGCTCCCGATGGTAATCAGGCCGGACTGGTTGGTGCCGCCGCTCGCGAAACACAGCTCGAAACTTTTGAGCGGAAAATAACCTGCATACGCGACAGGGTCCGGCGATACCGTGGTACTACAGCTCCCACCTGAAGCGCCGTTTATAGCAGCTATGCTGTCGGCGGCCACGCCTGATGTCACCGCAGCAGTACAGTAGCCGTAGAGGCCGAGTTGCCGGGAACCCGAGTTCAAGTCCTGCCCAACGCTGTCGTACGAACTAAATGATGAAGCGAGCGCAAAGTACTGGGCCTGACCCGCATTCAAGGTACGTACCACACCGTTGGCGATGACGACCCGGCCCTTTCCTACGAACGTGAGACCACTTGGCAGCCGTTCTACCCGTGTATACCCCCCGTCCGGTGTCAACGCCACCGGAAAGGCCTCGCTAAATGAACCCGCTTCCTGTTTAGCCGCATTGAGCCGGTTTGCGACAAGCGTCAGTATGCCCAGACGGCTGTTATCGGCCGCATCCGCCACCACCGCGTTACCCAAGAACACACAGTCGCCGTTTGTTCCCTGTGCCGCCCCGGCACCGGTCGTTATCTTGGGCTTGAGCTTCCCGTCGGTATCTGTAAACTGGCTACACGAAAAATTGCCTTCGTTCGGGTAGTAGCCGCTTTCGGTCTGGTTCACGAGCTGCTGCAGCCGTTGTTGCATATCGTTGATGCCCGTCCTGAACTCTGTCCGGCTCTGCCGGCCATTTATAAGCACCATCGCGCTCAGCAATAACGTGCTCGTCACAGCCAGCACTATGATGGTCTCTACAATGGTAAAGCCCAGTTCGGCTGTTGTACGGTCGCCACCCTGTTTCATAATCTCAAGTATAGCATAAGCGACTTATAGACTTACTACTCTTTACCCTGTGGATAAATCTCCGGGACATTTAGCAGAGAACAGATGACAGGTAGCAGATGGGCCGCAGCCGAGTCTGTTACCTGTCATCTGCTACCTGCTCTCTGCTAAATGTTTTACAGACCGGGGATAAAGAGGTGCGTGTACCAGGTGACCACCCGCTCCCCATACAGACCGACCAGGAACGTCGCAAGTAGCAGATACGGCCCGAATGGGATGTGCATTTTGAGCCCTTTTTTGCCCTGCAGCAGGAGCGGTACGCTAGCAAGCGTTCCCAGCAACGAAGCGCAGAAAATGACCAGGAAGGCCTGCAGCGGCGAACCGGCTATGAGCCCGAGCGCCAGCGCCAGCTTTACATCACCGCCCCCTATCCAAGCGCCCTTCGAAACCTGGAAGAGGAGGTAAAACAAGCCGAATATGATGGCCGCGCCCGCCACTGGCTGCCACAGCGCCGCAAAGCTATGGTGCCACACCGCTACCGTTATAACCTCTACGAGCGCCACGCCGAAGAGCGGAAAGACAACTTTATCGGGCAGTAGGAACCACTTGAGGTCATATACAGCCAGGATGACGAACACGACGACGTAGAACAGCCAGAACACGAGCTGGTACAGCCCAACGCCGCTGAACCCGTGCGGCCAGGTAAGATACGAGACCGCGAACAGGATGCCGGTCAGCAGCTCCACCACCGGGTACTGCCACGAAATAGGCTTGCGGCAGTACCGGCATTTGCCCTGCAGGCTCAGCCAGCTCAGTACCGGCACCAAGTCTTTGGCCGCCAAGGTATGATGACACTCCGGACACATTGACCTGCCGGTCAAGACGGATAGTTCTTGGTTCTTAGTTCTTAGTTCTGCAAGTTTTTTTTCACTGGCTCGCTTTTTCTTTCCGAGAACCGAGAACTGAGAACTGAGAACTTCCTTCTCGCGTAGGCGCCAGACGAACGCATTCACGAAACTGCCAAATATCACCCCGAACAGGCCGCAAATAAGTGCAATCATAATCATTACCACTATGGTAGCACAAAAAGAAACAGGTTCCGTTTCCGGAACCTGTTCTGTGCCTGTCAGGCGCTATTTAGTTAGCGTCGACACACGATACGGTGTGGCTGGAACCAGTGGTTTCGGTCCAGTAGTACACTACGATAGCACGAGCGCTAGTCGCACCAGTACAGGTTACACCCTTCTGCCAGTACAATGTAGCTGGAGTGTAGGTGGTCGGAGGAGTAGTGACCTGCGCCTCGGTGACTGTGGTGCTAGCGTTGACCTTAGCCTGAGCTTCGTTCGAACCAGCAGCACCAGTGATAGTGACCACGGCACCGCTCTGGCTCACGGTACTTGCCTGCGTACCATCGTTGTTCGACGAGAACTCAGAGAAGCCGCCAGCGAAAGCTGAAGCGTCGTTCTTGATAGTTGTGTTACGGCTGTTACGCTGCAGTGCAGGCACCGCCAGGAACACGATAAGCAGGATCAAACCGGCGATAGCCAGCACGATAAGGACTTCGATAATGGTGAAACCCTTTTGGTCCTTTAGTTTTGTTTGTGGTTTAAGCATTTTGCAAATGCCCCCTTTGCATTAATTTAATTTTAACACCTGTAGCTCAATAGTAGCCTTCCGGTTGCCAAAACACAAGCTTTTTATCCACAGGTCGTGACATATATCACATGCGTAGAAGACCACCGGAGTAAACGCGCTCCTAATTAAAGGGGAGGGCTTGCCCTCCCCGCTAGTTATGCCGGAGTGAATCCGGCATAACTAGCTCCCCACCCCTAAAGGCTTCGCTGACGCTCGCTTGCGCCTAACGGCGCCAACTGTGGTGCTTATGTCGGGCTAGGATTAGTGTAGTGATGCGAGGCTTTCGTAAAGCGGTGCAGCGTGGGATAAAAAACGAGCACTGGAACGTAGTCGTATTAGAAATACGACGGAGTGAAGCGCGGAGTTTTTTGCCCGCGATGTGCCGCTTTACGAAAGCCTCAGCCGCCGAAGCCGCTCTGGCCTGCCAGGCTATATATGGGCAGTAGCACGGCAGCAACGATAGTAAACGCAACCACACCCAGTAACACCATCATAACCGGCTCGATAATGCTCGAGATGGTCGCGACTTCGTTGTCGACTTCTTTCTCGTAGTAGTCGGCCAGCTTGGCCATCATCTGCTCTATGGCGCCGGACTGCTCACCGATACGCAGCATGTTCGGCACCAGCGGCAAGAAGTTCGGATCGTTTTCTATGCTGTCGGCCAAGCTTTTGCCGCCCTTCACTTTCTCGATAGCCCGGTGAATGGCGCCAGCGATGTGAACGTTATTGACGGCGTTGGCGGTAATGTCAAGCATCTGCAGCAGCGGCACACCGCTGGCGACCAGCGTTGCGCCAGTGCGGGCGAACCGCGCCATATAGACCTTCATGAACAGCGGTCCGATAGGCCAGCCTTTCATCTTGAAGGCATCTATGACATGCTTGCCCGGGCCAGTCCGCGCCCAGCGGGTCGTCACAAAGACCAGCACCGCAAGCACAATCAGTACAATCCACCAGAAATGTATAATAAAGTCCGAAATCGCCAGCAGTATCCTCGTTATCAGTGGCAGCGAGGCGCCTGGCAAACTAGCGTAAATCTCTTTCACCTGCGGCAGCACCTTCACCACCATAAAGCCGACGACAGCGCCCATCACCAGCAGCACGATGACAGGGTACGTCATGGCGCCACGAATCTTGGCGTTCAGGTCGGCCTCTTTTTCCTGTTGTATAGCCAGGCGTTCCAGAGCAGCATCGAGCGTACCGGAGGTTTCGCCGGCCGCAACCAGACTGACGTAAATCTGATTGAACACCTGGGGATGTTTAGCCAGTGCCGCCGAAAAGGTCGCACCACCTTCTATATCTCCAATGACCAGGGCGATGATAGCCTTCAGCGTCTTGCTTTCGGTCTGCTGGTTCACGCTGCGTAGCGCCTGCATCAGCGGCAAACCGGCATTTATGAGCGTACTGAGTTGGCGACTGAACAGCACGCGGTCGGCCGCCTTGACGCGCCCCTTTATCTTGCCGCCGAAGCTCATCAGACCCTTTTCGCCGAGGGTGATATTGATAGGGACCAGCCCTTCTTTCGTAATCAGTTTCGCGGCTGCCGCCTCGCTGTCCGCCTGTACATCCGCTTTGACTTGCTTGCCTGTCGCGGGGTTGCGCGCGGTGTAATGATACGTCAGCATGCTGAACTCCGTTCAGCATGGGTAATAGGTAATAAGTAACAGGTAATAAGGGTTCTGCCCTTACATTGTCTTATCTGTGTTTTACCCATATTACTTTTTACCTTTTACTTATTACTAGTCTCGCATAAGCCTATCGAGTTCATCGAGGTCGACCGCAACGTTGCGGGCCTCGTCGTAGCTGATGGTACCGGCATGTATAAGGCTGACGAGCGTCTTGTCCATGCTCTGCATGCCGAACTCCGCACCGGTCTGGATAACCGCGTCGAGCTGGTGGGTTTTGCCTTCGCGGATAATGTTGCGCACGGCTGGCGTCGCCACCAGAATTTCGGCGGCAGCGATACGGCCGCCACCTATGGCCGGAACAAGTCGCTGCGAACAGATAGCCATGAGGATGTTCGACAACTGCGCACGGATTTGCGGCTGCTGGTGCGGCGGGAACACGTCAATCATACGGTCGATACTTTGAGCGGCGGAGTTGGTGTGCAGCGTCGCGAACACCAAGTGCCCTGTTTCGGCAATGGTTATGGCCGAAGCGATAGTTTCGAGGTCGCGCATCTCACCGATAAGCACGACGTCGGGGTCTTCGCGAAGCGCCGAGCGGAGCGCCGCGCTGAAGGAGTACGTGTCGTAGTGGACTTCGCGCTGGACGATTAATGACTTCTTCGATTTGTGCGTGTACTCGATAGGGTCTTCGATGGTTATGATATGCCTGCCCTGCTCGAGGTTTATTTTATGGATAAGCGCTGCCAGCGAGGTAGACTTACCGGAACCGGTCGGGCCTGTTACCAGCACCAGGCCACGGGGGAACTCTGCGAACTTGGTAACAATCTGCGGCAAGCCCAACTGCTCGATAGTCAACATTTCGTTCGGGATAAGACGCAGCGCCGCCGCCAGGTTGCCCCGTTCGTGGAAGGCGTTCACACGGAAGCGTCCCAGGTCGCCAAAAGCGAAACTGAAGTCGAATTCCTTGTCCTTCAACAGAATCTGCTTCTGGTCTTCGTCCAGAATGGCGAAGATGAGCGTCTCGATACTTTCTTCCGTCAGCGCATCGGCGCCGCTGACCGGCAAGAGCGAGCCGTCCACCCGCAACATCGGTGGCAAGCCGACCTGCAAGTGAAGGTCGGAGGCCTTTTTCTTGACGACCTCTTCAAGCAATATTTCGATGCGTGGTTGTCCCTGCGCCATTACAGAGCTCCCTTCGGTCGCAGAGTCAAGAGACAAGAGTCAAGAGACAAGAAACCACGCTGGTCAGCTTGCCTTCTTCTACGATTGTTCATTTCTGTTTCCACCCTTTCTGCTTTCATTCCTTGACTCTTAGCTCATGACTCTTGACTCTAGCTACGCGCTATTGGCTGACGCTACCCGGTTGACTTCCTTGAGGGTGGTTATCCCTGCCAGTGCCTTTAGGTACCCATCTTGGCGCATGGTGACCATGCCTTCTTTTTCGGCCTGGGCCTGGATTTCCGTGCTGGTAGCCCGTTTCAGGATGAGTTCCTGGATAGTCTCGCTAATGTCGAAGACCTCGTAGACACCCATTCGACCCTTGTAACCGCCAGGTGCGTCAGGACTATCTTTGCCCTTGGTTAAAGTATAAGCGGTATCGGTGCCTAATGGCAAGCTTTCGTAGCCCAGGTCTTTGGCGACCGCAGCCATTTTCTCCTTGGAATCTGGCAGCAACCCGCCCAGCGTCTCTTTTATCGCCGCAGTTTCCACTTTGTCCGACGAGTACGTTTCGGTACGCTTGCCGATGCGCCGCACCAGCCGCTGGCCGATGACGGTATGCACCGTGCTGGCGATAAGGAACGGCTCTATGCCCATATCGAGCAGACGCGGCAAGATGCCCGCAGCCGAGTTGGTGTGCAGCGTGCTGAACACCAAGTGCCCCGTCAGGCTGGCCTGCACCGCCAACTCGGCGGTCTCTTTGTCACGGATTTCTCCCACCATCACGATGTCGGGGTCTTGGCGGAGTATAGAGCGCAGGCCACTCGCAAACGTCAGCCCGACCTCGGTGTTCACCTGAATCTGGTTTATGCCGTCCATCTTGTATTCAACCGGGTCTTCCAGCGTCACGATGTTCACGCCATCGCTCTTCACTTCCGAAAGCAAGGCGTAGAGGCTTGTCGACTTACCGGAACCGGTCGGCCCAGAGGTCAGAACCATGCCGTTCGTCCGCTCCAAGCCTGAACGGATAGTGCGCAGCGCCCGGCCGTAGTAGCCCATATCCTCGAGCTTCAGGCTGGTACCGGTTTTGTCGAGCAGACGGATAACCACCTGCTCGCCCCACACCACCGGGCTCACCGAAATACGCAGGTCTATGTCATGCCCTGCGACGTTTATGGTGAATTCACCGTCCTGCGGTATACGGTGTTCGTCGATTTTCAGGTTCGACAGGATTTTGATACGGGAAATCAGCGGCGGCTCGGTACTTTTGGGCAGCTTCATAATCTCGCGCAAAATGCCATCTATACGGCACCGTATCTTGAGCCCGTCCTTTAGCGGTTCGATGTGGATATCGCTCGCCCGGTTCTTGGCGGCGTACTCCAGGATGGTGTTCAGCGCTTTGCTTATCGGCGAATCCTGGACGATAGTTTTGATGTTGTTGTCAGACGCCTTGTCGGCGCCCTTGCCATCAGCCTTCCGCTCGCCTTCCTTCGCCAACTCCTCAGGAGTACCGATGCTCCCAATCTGGTCGACGACAGCGTCGGAGATATTCGTCTGATACTGGTGCAACACCTGGCGTATGCCCTCTTCGGACGCGGCATACACCTTGACCGGCCGGCCGATACGGTTGCTCAGGAAGTCTACTGCCTGCACGTTGTCGGCATCGAGCATTGCCACCACCAGCCGGTGCTGCATTTCGCCCAGCGGCACGGCCATATAGCGCTCGGCAATATCTTCCGGCAGCAGCTGGAGTACCTTGGGGTCGATTTTCGCCTCGCTCAGGTTCACGTATGGCATTTTGGTAACGTGCGCGATGGTTTTGGTCAACTGTTCGTTACTGACCTTGCCAGAGGTGACCAGCAGGTTGAACAGCGGCGTCTTGGCCTTATCCGCCTGGTCCTTCAGCTCCTTCAGCTCCTGGCGCGTCAGCACCTTATCGGTAACAAGCGTTTCTTCTACCTGAGTCTGGGTAGTCGCAGAGAGAACACTCATGCCGGTGCCACCCTACTGGTCGGAGCCGTTAAATGGACTTTGGTTGTTACTCTCGCCCACCTGTATCGGCTGGACCGGATCGATGCTGTTGCTGTTGAAATACTTGTCATTTGGCGGCGTGAATTCAGTACTGATTTTGTCTACTATCTCGACCTTTTGGCTGCGATTCTCGGGGGTCACGAAAATCTTGCCCGACACGACGAATGAGATGATAGCGCTCACGGCTGCTATCACGATTATGAGCGCGATGTCTTTCTGTTTCACAAGCGTTCCTCCTGGAACTGAGGGCAAAGGGCTAAGGGCAAAGGGCTAAGTCTGGCAAAGGTGCGAACTTTGCCCTTTGCCCTATTTACTTTACTCTGTTGAAAAACAACGTTTTTCATCATTTGACCACCTTCGTCGATATATTCAGCGATTTCGCGGGCTGGAAATACGTCTCGGCGCTGACCGTCAGCGTCAGCTTATCCTTATTGCCCGTCAGACCCAGCGTTGTGACCTTAACGGGCCGGATTGAGTGCTCGAAAGCAGACACCAAGCCCTGCAGCTTATCGTACGACCCTTCGGCACTCACTGAAAAAGTCATGGGTATGGCCTTTGGACTCGCACTCGACGTGTTACTTGCCTGTGAGGCTGCCTCGTCGGTACCGGTTATGTTCGTAATCGAGACCTGCTGGCACGCCATGAGCTTCTCCAGGCTGGCCGTCAGCGCCGGGAAGTCATAACTGCTCGGCAACGCATCGAGCACAATCTTAGCATTGTTACCATCCTGACCCTTGCCGCTACAGTCTTGTGCGCCCGTACCATTGGTGTTGCCGCCTATAACATTCTGGCTGGTGTTCGTGAACGCTTTGTACGATGTTTTGAGGGTGTCTACCGCACCAAGGTCGGTCTTCAACTGCTTTACAGCCGTACGCTTACCCGAAATTATCTTGTTCTGGTATGCGGCCTGGCTTGCCAGCGTTTTCGTGGCGACAGCGCAGAACACGAATACAAAGGCAGCCACACTGGTCAGTATGACGACCGTTGTGTTCGCCTGGTCTATCAGCGCGCGTTTGGTTAGGAATTCTTTTGCCATGGTTAGTTGTCCCCCGAAAATAGTGTTGCCGGGTCAGTCGTTACCTCGTTCGGAACCTTCAGCGTAACCTGCCCATCGTTGCTAAAGATGGCCGGGTCGAAGCTTGCAGTGATAGAGAAGTTGGAACCGGAAGCATCGCGGCCAAACGAACTGAGCACTACATCTTTGAAGGCGTGCTGGTCACCCGACGAGCTGCCGGCGGTACTATACATCGCCACCTTGATAGTATTCGTAAACTGGGTGGTAGCAGCCTGCGAAGGCGCTTTCCCTGTTACGGTGATGGTGTTCTGGTCTAGGTCGAGCTTGACGTCACTCAGGCTGACATCCGGTTGCGTCATCTGTGCCAAGTAGGTGAACAGCCGCGACGTGACAGGCTTGGCGTCGTGCAGCCCGGTCAGTGTCCCAAGCTGGTTCTGTACCGTCAGGATTTTGTCGAGGTCCTTGGTGGATTTCAGTTCAGTACTGTATTTCTGGATGTCGTCGTTCAGGTCACGCAACGACTTCTTCTGCACCACATTGACCGTTGTCATCATCAGCAGGAACACGAATACCGAAACGCCTATGACGATGATGGAAGCCAGCGTCATGAGGTGCTTCATGCGCCGGGCTTTTATGTACTGGATCTTGACGTCCGGGAGCAGGTTGAACTGAATCATTACTCGTCCCTCTCCGCCAGGCCGACGGCCACGCTGAACTGATTCGAAACCGCCAGCAGCTCATTCTGCCTGTCGGCACTGAAAGCCACGTTGCGCCAGGCGTTGCCGATTTCGACATTCACGCCAAACTTGTTCGCGATATATAGCGGCAGCTCTGGTATGCTTGCCGCACCGCCGGTCACGACGATACGCTCCAGTTTGTCCTCGGGATACCGTGTCTGGAAAAACTTTATAGACTTGTCGACTTCGGCGACCAACAGGTCTATGGTACCGATGATAGCCTGGAACACCTGACTCTCCAGCTTCTCTTTGCTCACGCCGAATTTGAACACGAACTGCTGCGCCTGCTTGTCGTCGACATTCAGGTTTTGTGAGGCAGAACGCAGCACCGCTTCTATACCGGTCGGTATGGAGCGGCTCAGCCGCGGCGCATCACCCATGGTTATAACCAGGTCGGTACTGAACTGACCCATATCCAGGATAAGTTGTGGCGCCGTAGCTCCGGTCGGCACTATGGCACGTGCCAGCGCCAGGTTGTCCGGCTCCAGCGCGATGACGTTCAGGCCGACAGATTCTATCAGGTCCAGACGCTGCTCAATATACGCGTTCGGTACGCTGCTGAGCAGTATTTCGACTTTCGTCTTATCTTTGGGAGAATCGCCGAGCAGCGCCCAGTCTATCTTACTTTCGGCCGGTGGTGTCGGTATGAGCGAATCCGCCTGGTACATAATGGCTTTGCCAAGCTCCGAACTCGGCAGCCGGTCCATGTCGGCAACCGTCGTGAACACGCGGCTGCTCGGGATACCGACGACGACGTTCTTGGTGTACAGCTTGGCTTCGGTAACCAGGTTGCCGACAATCTGTGCCAGTTTCTGCTGGTCTGCCTTGCTGTCGCTCTGTGCAAGCTTGCCTTCGAGCGGTACATAGGCGTACTTTACCAGCGTCCGGGTCGGCCCGGTACCGCGCAGCTCGACCAGGCGGATGGCCGTAGTACCTATGTCGAGACCGAAGAAAGAGGATACCCCACTCAGTATGCCCATGTCGCTATAGTTCCGATTGTTTTATGTTGTGTATATTCATTGCGGCTTTGGTCTGCACCCTTTCGCTCCACCATCGTGTGTATCGACAATGCAGCCTGTATGGTTCTGATTATAGCATGAGCATTATCGAAATATGCAAGCTTTTTACCGTTACTTTCACATCTTCTCTCGTGCAGAGGCAACCCCGACCCCCGCGCACATTCCTGCAAGCCCCCACCCCCCATGAGCGCAGCGAACAAGGCGATAGCCGTACTTCAGGGGGAGGGAGACTTGTTCCGAATTCACTTCGGAACAAGTTGGGAGGGGCGAGCCCCTCCCTCAGACTATTGAGCGAAGCGAACGAGGGCGTAAGCCCGTACTTTAGGGGATGGGAAATCTACCTCGAATTCATTTCGAGGTAGATTGGGAAGGGCGAGCCCTTCCCTGAGACTATAATATCGGCGATAAGCTGGTAGCCGATTCCCAGGCAGTATCCGGCACGGCGAAGTTCCTGCCCAGCCAGGTTTCGGGACCGTAGACAAAGATTTCGGCCGAAGTTGTCGGGCTGCTTACCGTACCTGCCATACGCTTCAGCAATATTTTGTCGGCAAAGATGGCACCATAGAACGTCAGCGAGCTGTTGCAGTTCGCGAAGTTCCACGGGGTTTCAGCACAGGTGTCAATCTGCCCACCGACGCCGGCCGACGATTTCTGCGCACCATAGACGCCCGAGAGATTATGGACGGTCTTTTGGATATTTATATTGCCACCTTTTACGAATATCTGTAACTGTGGGATTTCGGCCAGCGAGGCGTAACTGTAGGTCACGTCACCAGTAATAGTCAAATCACCACCGGTTATGACGATAGTTATGCGCTTCCCTGCCGAGAGCGTAGCGCCGCTAAGCGTCTGGTTGCCCGTAAGCGTGTAGGTGCCATTCGCACCGGCAATCGCAGCGGCGACCGTCGTTCCGGCGGCCACGCCCGGAGCAGTCGCAGCATCACCCGCATAGTCCGGCATGCACCAGTTCGTCACGCCGTACGTGCCGCCGTACATGCCTGCGGTGACATTGGCCGTAGTGTTGGCGAACGTCAGACCGTTCGGCGCCTGCGTCCCATTGGTCGCCGCAGTACCATCCTGATTATTACCGCTTACGAAGCGGGTTATCTGACCAAGTGCGATGGCGGCCAGGTCGGTGCCGGCCCCGTAGTACGGCGTAGCAGAGCCAGTGTACTGGTTCCACGACGTAATCTTTGCCGTTGTGGTCGTACACGCCGTACCAAAGCCGACGACCGCTAACACATCACCACCCTGCGCACGGAAGTAAGGACTATACGCCACTTTGATACTCCCGGGTGTTGCCCCAGGGCAGGTTATCTGCCCTATCGTACCGCCACGTACGCCATACATTACTGAATATACTCCTGTAGCGGTCGGCGCCGGCAAAGAGAAAGTATTCGATATGTCTGCTGTCGTAGGGCTCGAACCCGTACTAAATGTCAGGTCTTGGTTGTACCCACCTGGGCCGGTTATCTTTATAAACGACCGGCCTCCGGATTGGTACGTCCAGTACGCCGCTTGTTGGCTCTGGTACGTCACCGAAGCATACGCCGTAAAAGGTGTGCCTGGTTCTATGGCAGAAGGTGTAATCGTAAGCGGAGCGCACGTCGGCACCGGCTGGTTTATGGTAACGCAGGCTTGGTTACTTGCCGCAGGAGTGCCGTCGGTACTACTCCGTCCGGCGTATTCTATCCACGAACACACTTTTGTCAGGCTGGGGTTGTAGAGCGCCGTGTAACCTCGCACGGAATAACTCGGCTCCGAGGCACCACCCGGCAGCCCTCCTTCGACTGCGTTTGGTACCGGCCAGGAACCGTCACCGTTCGGTCGCGAAACCGCGTTTATGGGCTGCGGCACACCGTTTATGTACTCTTGCACTCGCGTGACGTATTGAAAACTTGCCGTATCCGGACCGTTATTGTGCAGATTATAGTTAAATGTCGTAGTATCACCCGGGAACATACTTGCTTTATTTGCAGTTGCGGTCGCGCTAAGACTCCACGACGGAACATACTGCGGAATCCCCGAGTTGCCGTCGAGCGGGTTGGCACAGTCTTGCTTGATTACAGAGACGACTACGCCGTTATAGCGAATAACCAGCGCCAACCGTACATCTGGCTCAAAGTAGAACAGGTCGTCATCCGAATTGTCGTATGCCGAGTTGTACGTAAAGGCGTAGTTTTCCATGCTGAACGAAACCTGCGGCTGCTGGAGTCGTATCGACCACCCGTTTATATCGCTGGCGGCCAGTCCCCTGTTTGAGCCCGAGCCGCTATTCCCTAGCTGCAAGTTGATTATAAACGCCGCACCGGTCTTTTCCTGCTGCGAGCCGTTGTAGTACCTATCGGTTATGTAGTTGATGAACGTTCCTTTGTCGGCAGTGTTCGGTATACCGCCCGGCATAACATTGTGCCAGGCCCTGCCGCCAAGGTAGTTATTGTAGAAATAGCCATACTCTAGGGGCCTGTCACCCAAATATGCCGCCGATGCGAAGGGGTGAAAAATCGTGGCCAGAGTGAGGAGCGACAGCAATAAGACACTGAAAAAGCCGGTTATCTTCAGGTGTCTCGTGCCAGTTTTAGCCCACTTCATATTATTGCTGTCCCTTTATGAACGTATTTATTTCTTCTACCCGCATCTCATATGACGGTGACTTTGGGTCGAGCAGTTTTTTCTGTTCGTTAGCGTACTCGATTGCTTTTGCCTTGTTGCCCTGTGCCGCCGCTATGCTCGCCAGCAGTGAATATGCTCCGGCGAACTTCTTTATCTTTAGCACTTCCTGTGCATACGTGTTTGCTTCGTCGTATTTTTTGGCATTCAGGGCGTTTGTAGCCAACTGCATGTACAGGCTTATTTTGTCGTTGTCGGTCTTGGCAGACCCAAGCTGGTCCTTCAGAAGCTGTTGGCCCTGGTCGTATTCGCCGTAGTAAATCGCCTGCTGCGACCGCTGCGTCTGGGTAACCGGCTTGCCGTTTACCTCCTTCACCTTCTGGGCCGATTCAGGAATCTTGCTCGTTTTCACGGTTTTCGAGTCGCTGCCCGACTGCTTCTGATACACAAGCCAGCCGCCAACGCCGATAACCGCCACCAGCACCAGCCCCGCAGCCACCAGAGCTGCCAGACGCGTTCGTGGTCCTACGCGGTTCTTTTTCGCACCGCCCACCACGACCGAGCTTACTTCCGACCCTTTCTTGGCGCTCATAATTACCTTAACTATACCAAAGCACAACCGTAACTACCAACAATTTACTCACAACTATCCGAAATATAATGCGTCGGCAAAAGCTATTGCGCGGCAACCGGTTGCGAAGCGATGATTTTTCCGGCGATAAATATGTTTGTGTCGCTGATATCCTTACCTGTTGCCGGGTCTTTTTCGTTCTCGCAGGTTCCAATCATTATATCTGGGTCAACCACGACGTCGGCACCTGATGTGTCCTTCATTACGCAAGTAGGCAACGTAGACTTTTCGCCTGGGCCTAGGTGTTTCTTCGAAGGACCGACACCACACACCTGGAGCGTTATCTGCCCGGTAGAAGTAGTTTCTGTTATCGTGTCATCTCTTGTAACGTTGAACGTATCGTTGGTCGGGTCAGCGTCACCGTCCTCCTCGCGCGCTACACCAGTAAAACCGCAACCCTCATGGTGGATACAGTTATGCCCAGCGACATCTACCCTGCCCTTGCTAGGGCTCTCCGGGTACGGTGAACTGTCTTTCCACGCAGAGGTGGCGCTCCAGTCACAGCCAGCCGGAATAGTGCCGGCTGCTATATCCTGCTCCATATCGTCGGTAGTCTGCCATGTACAGCCAGGCGGTTCGTCTAGCTCGAAGAAAGTGCCAGGTTCTACATGCTTCGGGTACATTACCGTCGTCATGGGTGGTATAAGATGTGTGTTCAGAGTCACGGTAAATGGCGCCAGAGTTTGCGGAGCCGGAACGGGCTGCAGGGGCGAGACAGGTACCGGTTGCTCAGTTTTAACGTGAGACGGAGTGGTGCTTGCCGTTGTAGCAGGCGCAGGGTGCAAAGAAAATTCAAAAGGCGTGGTTGCGGCAGAAGTACTTTCCGCTGCCGTACTCGTAGGTGCCTGGTCAGATTCTGAAGACGATGCGGAAGCGGCAGCGCAGCCACTTAGCAAAGTAACCGTCGCAACTAAAGCTACGGCTCCGGCCAGTCTTTTTACACCGAACCAGCGCCCACCTAACATAGCCTCATTCGCCTGCCCTACAGGTGCTACACCTTGTAGTTCAGACGGCTGAGGCGATTCGAGCTGAGCGTTTCGTAATGGTTGTTCCATACTATGATTTAAAAATTACTTGGGAAAACATGTCGATTGCAACGTGCGCGTTAGCGCGGTGTGCTTACGCACGTGACATGTTCCCCTCCACCCTCTTCCGGAGGAGCGAGTATTCGCAGCCGAAGCCACGCGTTCTCGCCCCTCCGGACAGGTGGGCCGACGGCCGAACTTCAGCCGTCGACGTCCGAGCCGCCCACTCCGTACCACGAGTCGTCCGCGACAGATGCGACGGGCGCGACCTGCACCGGCGCGGAGTTGTCCTGCGATGGGCAGTCCACCGCCGAAGCTTGGCCACCGGAACCGGATGAGCTGGCAGGTCCCGGGTTGGGTGCAGGTGCGGGGCTGGGCGACGGCGACGGGCTTGGCTCCGGGCTCGGCGAGGGTTCCGGGCTGGGCGACGGGCTGGGGCTGGGTTCCGGTGAGGGACTCGGCTCCGGGCTCGGGCTTGGCTCGGGACTGGGCGACGGGCTGGGGCTGGGCGACGGCGACGGGCTTGGCTCCGGGCTCGGCGAGGGTTCCGGGCTGGGCGACGGGCTGGGGCTGGGTTCCGGTGAGGGACTCGGCTCCGGGCTCGGGCTTGGCTCGGGACTGGGCGACGGGCTGGGTTCCGGCTCCTGGGTCGGAGTCGGTTCGGAACCGCCACACGGGTCGAAGTAAACTGACCCTTGGCCCGTCACGCCCGGTTGATCGGTGTTCTCGCTGCCGGTCCACCACGGTTCCTCGGTCGATGTCGGATCCGTGTCGAAAGAGACCGACTGCGTGAAGCTGCCGTCACCCGAGGTGCTGACGACGTAGAACTTGCCGGCGATGTGCAGGCCACGGTGCGCATTTGCGACCGAGTCCGTACCTTCCACCGTGACGTTCTGCGTGCACAGTTCGCTCTGCGACGCACCGAGCGCGGTCGGGGCTACGATGACACCACCGCTGAGTGCGGTTGCTGACACCGTCGCCCACGCTAGGGCCATACGGGTCCTACGGGTTGGCCTTCTGTGGGCCATGATGACTTCTCCTTCTCCGGTTTTTCAGGCCGGGGGTTGAAGGAAAACCGTTAGCGCGGATGCGCCTCCGGGTACTGCGGTATAGCTGTAAAGCTGGAAATGCCTTTCTTTTTCTGTGTGACTCCTCTCTTTTGGAAGACACTGAACTAAAGATTCAAAAAGTCTAAAACTTTGATTCAGTGTCCGCCTACAAGTGGGCACAAGCTAGGACTTGCGTAGAATGGTGCAGTTCGGGATGAAAAGTGAGTACCGCAATGGAGGCGTATTAGAAATACGCCGCAATGAGGAACGGAAGTTTTCGCCCGGAATGTGCCGTTCTACGCAAGTCCTAGAAACGTTGCAATCTGACATGTTAAGGTGCTAACACTCCACCGGTTGTAACCTCGACAGGTCAGAAGCGCATACAAAAACGGTCGCTTGCCTGGAGAAAACCCACCAGCTATGGTTAACTCGTAAGATTTTAAACCATTATACACCTTTTGTCAATGTCACTACTCTTGTGCTTGTACAGACCTCTCTGTAAAACCACACCCGGCCCGCCAGGACTAAGCCCTACAATATCGGCGACAAGCTCGTAGCCGATTCCCAGGCAGTATCCGGCACGGCGAAGTTCCTACCCAGCCAGGTTTCGGGACCATAGACGAACTGCTCGGCAGCCGTAGTCGGACTGCTGGCCGTACCACTCATGCGCCTCAGGAGAATCTGGTCGGCATAGACAACGCCATAAAATGTCAGCGTGCTATTGCAGTTGGCGTACGTAAACGCACCGGTACAGGTATTTATCTGACCTCCAACGCCTGCGGTAGATTTCTGTGCACCATAGACACCCGAGAGGTTATGAACCCCCGGAGCAATGTTTATGTTGCCGCCCTTCACGAAAATTTGCAGCCGCGGAATATCTACGAGTGAGCCGTAGCTATAGGTCACGTCGCCGGTAATAGTCAGGTCGCCACCGGTTATGACGATGGTTATGCGCTTTCCTCCAGAGAGTGACGTGGCAGCAAGCGTCTGGTTTCCGGTAAGCGTGTAGGTGCCGTTCGCACCGGCAATCGCAGCGGCGACCGTCGTTCCGGCGGCCACGCCCGGAGCAGTCGCAGCGTCACCCGCATAGTCCGGCATACACCAGTTCGTGACACCATACCCGCCGCCATAAATGCCAGCGGCAACATTGGCTGTAGTGTTAGCAAACGTCAGGCTGCCCGGCGCTTGCGTCCCATTGGTCGCCATAGTACCATCCTGGTTGTTGCCGCTTACGAAACCAGTTATCTGGCCCAGCGCTATAGCCGCGAGGTCAGTGCCAGCCCCGTAGTATGGCGTAGTGGAGCCGGTGTATTTGTTCCAGGAGGTTATCTTGCCGGGCGTTGTCGTACACGCCGTGCCAAAGCCGACACCGGCCAGAACATTGCCGCCTTGGGCTCGGAGGTAGGGGCTGTAGGCGACTTTGAAGGTCTGTGGCGTTGCCCCAGGGCAGGTTATCTGGCCAATAGTACCATTACGTACACCATATGTCACCGAATATATGCCCGTAGCGGTCGGCGCCGGCAAAGAGAAAGTATTCGATATATTTGCCGCGGTAGGGCTCGGACCATTAAAGGTCAGGTCCTGATTGTATCCACCTGGCCCAGTTATTTTTATGAACGACCGCCCGCCCGACTGATATGTCCAGTAAGCCGCCGGCTGGCTCTGGTACGTCACCGAAGCATACGCCGTAAACGGTGTACCCGGTTCTATGGCAAGAGGATTGATAGTGAGCGGGACACATGTCGGCACTGGCTGGGTGATGTTTACGCAGTAGTGATTGCTTGCACCAGGGCTACCATTCCAGCTGGCCTGCCCGGCATACTCTATCCATGAACACACCCTGGTCAGGTTGGGGTTGTAGAGCGCCGTATAGCCGCGCACCGAATAGCTCGGCTCATTGGCCCCTGCGGGCAGGCTTGCTTCGACCGCATTCGGTACCGGCCAGGAACCGTCACCATTCGGCCGTGAAACCGGGTTGATGGGCTGCGCCACACCGTTTATGTACTCCTGGACACGAGTGACATACTGGAAGTTTGCCGCGTCAGGACCGTTGTTGTGCAGGCGGTAATTGAAGGTTACGGTATCACCCGGGAACATCGAGGCTTTGTTTGCGGTCGTGTTTGAGCTCAGGCTCCACTGTGGTGCATTGACGTTGATGGTTATAGCAAAGGCAACCGCCCCCTCGTTACAGTTGTCCAGGCTTCCGACGTAGCCGCCAGGACCAGGAGGAACCGCACAGGCTATACTTCCCCCGAATATGTTCGCGAATTTCTGGTTAAAGGACACTATGACTACTTGCGAGGAAGTCATAGGACTATTGGCGTGATATGTGAACTGTACCGGATTTGAGAACCAATATCTGGTGCCATTGTTTCTATAAATTGTAGACTGCCCTAAAAGCCCACCGATATTCTGCAGGCTACCGTTCGTCGCACTAAATCCGCTCGTTGCCTTTGAAATACTTCCGTTATACGCCGTAGGCGACACAGTACCGTCTTGCGGCAGGCCGGGGTATGAAGCGCCATTCGTACTGACATACTGTCGGCACACAAAGACTAGCTGGTTCAGGTCCAAGTTCACGTCTTGTGTGCCATATGGTACGGTCAGACTCGTCTGCGTCGGTTGACCACTGGGCGATATCCAGGTGTACAACGCATATTTTTCTGGTACGCCCGGACAGCCCGAATCGTAATTGCTTATATCGCCACGCATACCGCCCGGTATGTCGTTGGGGTTGAGTGCCGAGGCCGGCTTTGCGAACATGAACGAACCGGCAGTCGCCACTGCCAACACTGTCAAAAATAGCTTCAGTTTTGTCCTGCTCATTGCTTTTGCAGCTCCTGCAATACCTGCTGATAGTGTTCATAGTCACCCGGGTGCGCTTGTTTATACTCTGGCGTCATGCGCGACAAGTAGAGCGTGTAGTATTTTATGGCTTCGGTTTTCTTGTTCATACCCTGGTATATGGTCGCCAGCTCGAAAGCGCTCTGTATGGACGGCGAAAGCTCCTCTGCTTTCTGGGCGTAGCCAAGCGCTTCGTCGGTAAAGCCTTTGTTTACCAGTGCTACATCTGCCTTCCGAAGATACAGAGTGGCTTTAGCCGCATCATCCGGTGCGCTCTGTATATCTTTGTCTAGCGCCGCCTGGTCAGCCGAATAATTCGTACTGGTCGGGGGTGCTATGTTTTTCGACGTATAGTTCGGCTTTTGCGTCTGGGTCTTAGCCCCGGAGGTACTGCTCTTTTTATGCGTCTCGTGTTTGTAGACGGCATATCCACCAAAGCCAAGTGCCACAAGCAACACCAGGCAGCTTGCCGCCAGGACGGTCAGACGCACCCGAGGCCCAACACGGTTCTTCTTTGTCCCGCCACCTACAACAACCGAGCTTGCTTCCGACCTTTTATTGGCACTCATCGTTACTGTTGAGTATACCAAAGCATAAGCATGACTACCACAGTTTTATGTGCACCCGCCACGGCTACTCCCCGCATATCGGACGCGGCTACATTTGCTGTGCGGTTCATAATCTGTCTGACCTCTGTTATAATGGTGGCATGAGTTCACTTTCCATAGCTATCGTGGGGTTGCCGAATGTCGGCAAGAGTACCCTGTTCAACGCCCTGACCGACAGCAACATCTTGGCGGCCAACTATCCGTTCGCGACCATCGAACCGAATACCGGTATCGTGCCGGTTCCCGACCCGCGCCTGAACAAATTGAGTGCACTGTACCACAACGCGCCCATCAAACCCGCCACTGTTACGTTCGTAGATGTCGCCGGGCTGGTCAAAGGTGCCAGCGAGGGCGAAGGCCTGGGCAACCAGTTCCTCAGCCACATCCGCACCACCAACGCCATCGTCCAAGTCGTGCGCGCCTTCCACGATGACGCAGTTCTGACCGACGAAGCTACCGGCACTCATGACCCGGCCACCGACATCGACATCATCAACACCGAGCTGGTTTTGGCAGACTTGCAGACCGTAACGAAACGCCTGCCCGTGACGCAAAAGGAAGCCAAAGCGAACCCTAAACTCAAACCGTTCGCCGATACGTTAGAGGAGGTCCGTCAGACGTTGGACGCCGGCAAGCCCTTATGGGCAGAGTCAAGAGGTATGAGTCAAGAGTCAAGAGAATGGCTGCAAAAGGAGCTGCAGCTCCTAACGCTCAAACCGGTCATTTATTTGTTCAATGTCGACGAAGAGGGCCTGGGTGACACCGCCCTGCAGCAAAAACTGAGTGTCCTGGTCGCACCTTCGCAAGCATTGTTCGTCTGCGCCAAGCTAGAGGACGAACTCCGTGGGCTCGACGACGCTGACCGCACCGAGATGCTCGAAAGCTACGGCGTGACCGAAAGTGGGCTGAACCAGCTTATCCACGCCGCGTACAAGACGCTCGGCCTGCAGAGTTACCTGACTGCGGGCGACAAAGAAGTCCGAGCCTGGACAATTCCACAGGGCGCTACCGCACCACAAGCCGCCGGCGTCATACACGGCGACTTCGAGCGCGGTTTCATAGCTGCCGACATCGTGAACTACGACGACCTCATGACTGCCGGCTCCCTGCAAGCTGCCAAGGCCGCGGGCAAACTCGCCACTGTCGGCAAAACCTACACGATGCGCGAAGGCGACATCGTCGAATTCAAATTCAACGTCTCAAAATAGAACGAAGGATGACGAATGGAGAATGAAGGACTAAAAGCCCATAAACTATCAAAAATATCCTCGGATTCACTCCGAGGATATTTTTTCAGTTTCCCGCAGGAAAGAGCAGCCCGAGGTCGCCGCGGCGACCCCGTCGCAATGAGAGAACCTATCTCGGCTCTCTCATTACTCACTAGTAAAACGACGGGAACCGGCGCCGCCGCGAAAGCATCGGCACTTTGGTATACGGATTCATCGGCGGCCGCTGTCCGCCCTGCCCCAAGTTCGCCTGCTGCGGCCGCGTAACCGGCACGCCCTCCGGCGTGTACGACTGGAACCGGTCCTGGCCGACATTCGCGCCCATGCCGTGCTGACGTATTTCCATCACCCGCTGCTGCATGTAGTTGACGCACTTGCGCAGGCGCACTTGGCTCCAACTACTGAACACCAGATTGCGCATCGGCGTCAGAATCCGCACGGTCGACATCAGGAGCCGATTGTGCAGATCCACCTCGGCTATCATGTCGTAGCGCAAATCCTCCACCGTCAGCAGCATCGGCTTCCGGTCGACCAGCAGCACCCGGTACTGCGTCACGCATATGAGCGCGAAGCCGCCTTCGTAGGTACCGTTTGCCGCCTGAGCTATGACTTCATCGGGCATAAGAATATTGCTAAGTTCATTTATTTCGGAACGGCCCCAGAACGTAAAGTTGCAGCCGACCCGTTTTAGCTGCTCATCCACTGTTTTTGAACTTACCATGCAGCCCTCCTTATCGCTACCCCAAGCGCTTTTTTAGGTTGTACTTACAGTATGGAAGCCTTCTGCTCCCAATAGCAGTTATCTTCATCACACACTATGTGAGATTTTTATCACAGCCTCCACAACCCGTTCACTTTTTACTCTTCACCGTTCACCATACGTTACCCATTTACTGTTTACCGTGCGAGCGTCGCCTAATGGCTAATCGTTAATCGCTAATGCATGGCTACTCGTAAATTGCTACTGGCTAATGATTCCTCAAAACGTGCCGTTTTGCGGAAACACCCCACTTGTGGTGTCTCGGCACTAGACGCAGACCCTACAGATATGGAATACTGTACATATGCTGGCAAACGAAGTGGAGACCAGTGAGCTTGTCGCCTTGTTCAAGACCGGCACCAAGCTGACCTATGGCAAGGGCGAATTTATCATCAGGCCGGGAGAATCACCACCTGGCGTGTACTATATTGAAAGTGGCCTCGTAAAATCGTACGACATCACCAAGTACGGCGAGGAAAACCTACTCATTATACGCAAAACCGGCGAAGTACTGGGGCTTACTTGGGCGGTGACCGGCGAAGACCGGCACATTATTTATGCAGCCCTGGCACCGAGCACCGTTTGGCTTATAACCCGCGAAACCTTCCAGACGTTCCTGCGCGCCCACCCCATCGCCGCCCTGCCGGTGGTCGATATGATAACCGATATGTACCGCGTCCATAGCGAGCGGATTATGACGCTCGAGTACCGCTCCGTGCGCGAGCGCCTCGTCTCCTTCCTTATAACCACCGCCCGGCGCTTCGGCAAGAAATCCGGCGGCCACCTACGCTTGGACGTACCCCTCAAGCAACAGGACATCGCCAGTTCCATAAACGCCACCCGCGAAACCGCTTCGCGCGCCCTGGCCGAGCTGGAACGCAAAGGCCTCATAACCAGCGAGCAGTCTTACATAACCATCATCGACGAGCCCGCCCTCCGCGCATTTCTGTAATGAGAGAACCGAGATAGGTTCTCTCATTGCGCCGGGGTCGCCGCGGCGACCTCGGGCTGCTCTTTCCTGCGGGAAGTTACAAAAATATTCTCGGAATAAATCCGAAAATATTTTCTATCAAATCATTGGCGACCAGCAATCCGTTCACCAACACCACTACTATTGCCAATGTAAAATGATGTCTTCGAGAATGCGGATGATGGTTTCGTGCGACGGCATGGTGTTGTCGTCGTAGTAGTGGTTTATCGAAATCAGCTCTTCGAGCACGTTGAAACAGACGATTTCGTCTGCCAGTATGTGCATGCGGTCCACCGCTCGCACCGTTGCGAACGGCGTCGCCACCACCAGCCGCTTTATGTGAATCATCTTCAGGTAGTCGGCCGCCGCATCCAGCGACAGACCGCTGTTCAGGCCATCGGAAACGACGATTATATTGCGCCCGCGGATAAGCTTGTCGTCTATAATTCCTCCGGCGCCGAGCAGCCGGTTTATGTCGAAAATCTTCTGTAACCGTTGCTGCTCGATGTACGTAAAGTACTCCGAACGGATTTCCTCGAGCTCGCCCACCGAATACATATTGTTATACGTCAGGCGCCCCTCCTGGTTCATTTCCGCCAGTACGTCCATTTCGTTGGGCAGCCGAATAGAGCTCGTCAGAAGCATGGTGACCACGCAGTGCAGCCGCATAGCTATCTGCGCGGCGACCACCACCGCTCCATCACCCAGCGCTATCACGGCCGTATCTTCAAAGCGGTACTTCGGCACCAGTTCCTTGGCGAGCAGGTCACCTGCAGCCTGCCGGCTCGGAAAATAATACATAAGCTTATTGTACATGAGAGAACCGAGATAGGTTCTCTCATCGCACGGGCAAAATGTTACATTTTGTCCGGCTGCTCTTTCCTGCGGGATATTGTAAAAATTTCCCTGAAGTGAATTCAGGGAAATTTTCTACTAAAGTCAACCTGTTAACCTGCGGAGCAAGTAGAAGCGTTCGACATTGCCCTTGCTGCCCGGCACCTGGCTGTCGGCCTTTTGGATAATTTTGAAGTACTGGAGCGCCCACGTTTCGAAATCCTTCAGAATCTCGCGACGCATCTTGTCGTTCTTTATAACACCTTTGTGCTTCAGGTTGCTCTGCCCCGCTTCGAATTGCGGCTTTACCATCGCGACAATCTCGGCTTTGCCGTCGACCAATGTCGCCACATGCGGCAGAATCTCTCGCAACGATATGAACGAGACGTCCCCGACCACTGTGTCGATGTGTTCTTTGGTACGGAAGTCGCGAATATCGGTCTTTTCGTGCAGCTCTATACGTTCGTCACCGTGCAAACTCGGGTGCAGCTGGTCGGTACCGACATCTACAGCAAATACTTTCACGGCACCGTGGTTCAGAGCATACTGCGTAAACCCACCCGTCGAAGAGCCCACATCAAGCACCGTCTTACCCGTGAAATCCAGCCCGAACACTTCTGCGGCGCTCTGCAGCTTTAGCGCCGCCCGGCTCACATACTGTTCTGCCGCCGACAGTTGTATGTCGTCGCGCTCGTCCACCATCTGCCCGGCCTTAGTCGCTACCCGCCCATTCACCTTCACCTGCCCCAGCCGCACATAGCTCTCCGCCTGCGACCGCGAAGCAACCAAGCCCTTTGCCGCCATAAACTGATCAAGCCGCTGTTTCACATCTAACCCCTTGAAGCCGTCCCGTCGCCAGGCCGCGTACCGTATATCTGTTCTGCCGTCGGCAATGGCAACTTCGCATCCAGTGCCAGACGCGCCGCTGCCGAAAAGCCTTGAGTGGCCACGACACTGGGATCGATAGCAGGGAGCACATTACACTCCAGATAGCCCAGGAGGCGCACGTCTTCGAGGGCTCGGAAATCAGGGTGGGTAGGATCTACCACATCGGCGTTACGAATATACAGGTCTTTTTCTGACATAGCTACTCTTTTACACGTTCGCGGTAAGCACCAGTCGATGTATCGACCGAGATTACATCGCCTTGCTTTATGAATGCCGGAACCTTGATGGTGATACCCGTTTCAAGCGTGGCGTCTTTCTGTACACTACTGGTCGTGTCGCCCTTTACGACGTCTTCGGCGTAAGTTACGAGGAGTGGCACGTTCTTCGGCAGCTCCACGTTTATGGGGCGGCCTTCGAAAAACTGCAGCGAAACCATGTCGCTTTCTTTCATGTAGCCAGCACCGTCACCAACCAGGTCGGCCGGGATTTCGAACTGTTCGAACGTGTCGGGGTTCATAAAGTAGAAGGTGTCGCCATCGCTGTACAAGTACTGCGCACTTTCGTTCGTCACCGTCGCGCTTTCGACACTTTCGTTGCCCTTGAACGTCTTGTCCAGCACTTTGCCGTCCAAAACAGATTTGATGCGTACGTTCACTATAGAACCGCCGCGGCCCATAACCTTCTGGTTGTAGTCGACCACACGGTATGGCACGCCGTCCATCTGGAACAGCACGCCCTTCTTCAAATTCGTTATGCTTAACGCCATAAATAAAGCTCTCCTTTCCCGCTGTCATGCTGAACTTGTTTCAGCACCCATACGGTATTTCTTACTTAAATCTTGCCACATCGGGTTCGCAGACTCAATGAGGTTTATTTTCCACTGCCTGTGCCAGTTCTTAAGCTGCTTTTCGCGCGCGATTGCAGCTTTGCTATCGCTGAACTCTTCAAAATACACGAGACGTTTGACGTTATATTTTTGCGTAAAGCTACCCTGCTGGCCGGTCACATGCTCGAAACTTCTACGAGCGAGGTCATTCGTAATGCCGATGTACAACGTACCGTTAGCCTTTGATGCTAGTATGTAGACGTAATAGCTCTTCATATCTTTTTGGGTCCTGAAACAAGTTCAGGATGACAACGCGAGAAGTGGTTTGTTACTTGTCAGATTCGAGAGCTTGGGCAACGCGGTCATAGTCTTCGCCCTTCAAACTACCCATGGCCAACAGTGTACCTGCCATTTGCTGTAGGCCCCCGGTGTCACCGGTCTCGCGCCATTGGCTTACAGCCTTGTTGGTATCTCTGATTAGGATGTTGATATTCCCAGACGTACCCTCCGTAGCGCCGAATAACATACCACCAGGAGCTCGCATACTATTTATCCGAGCCAGCAAAAGTTCTATAGCCTCGTCTTTCGTCATACCAGCCTCCCGTTTATGTGCTCTATTGTAGCACTCAGCTGTGCCACGTCTGCCGGACCAAACACCGGTCCGGCCGCTAGAATTGCCTTTTCTAGCTTTACCAGCAGCTTCTTGGCGTCTTTCGCCTCCCCCAGCTGCTCTTCGCGCGTTTCGCTCAGCTCGTAGTCGCGGATGTCGAGCCGCGCATCTATCGCCAGCCGCTTCAAGCTCGCCAGCAAACGTTTTTCCTCGGTATTCAGCAGGTCGGTGTCGACTTGCCGGAGCAAGCTCTTCAGTTGCCCCTCTACCCTTTGCATAGCCAAAAACGGCGACGTATTCTCCATCCCCTTATTGTCTCACGAAGCTTACTCGGCCGCTGGATATTTCTGGCCAGCAAGCGCTCGGGTTAGCTCTTCCGGCGTTTGGTACACAACTACCGCATCAACAATCGTCACCGTAGACCTACCCGTCTCCGGGTCGACATACCAAGGTCGAACGCCTTCCGACACATCACCCCAGTCGAGTATTTCTGTCATTCCGCTACGCCTTAGCGACGAATGGCAGTAAGGCGATGTGCCTTGCGCGCTTGATAGCGGTGCTCAGACGGCGCTGCTGAGACTCGGTCAAACCGGTCTTCTTGCGGGTTTCTATCTGTCCGTATTGGTTCACGTACCGCTGCAAGGTCTTAAAATCCTTGTAGTCGAAGTACGCGACATCTGTGCGGTGCTTAAATATTTTAGCCATTATTGTTCTCCTTAGAACGGAATATCATCTAAATTAATTGGGTCGTTACCGATATCCTCGATAACCACGTCATCTTTCTTTTTGCTCGGGGTCGGTCGGCTACTGCCGCCGTTCGAGCTAGAGCTACCTTGGTATCCGGCGCCATTCGAGCCACCATCACCACCGCCACCGCCGAGGAACGTCACATCTTGTGCATTCACTTCGACTTTGGAGCGCTTCTGGCCGTCGCTTTCCCAGCTCCGGCTCTGCAGGCGACCGTTTACGAGGCATGGGCGACCTTTTGAAAGGTACTGCGCCACACGCTCGCCCAGTGGGCCCCAAGCAACGACGTCGATGTAATCGGTCGCTTCCTGCCAGGTGCCGTCGGCACCTTTGTAGCTGCGATTCAGCGCGAGCGAGAAAGAACATACGTTCTGCCCGTTCGGCGTCTGCCGAAGCTCTGGGTCTCGGGTTAGGTTCCCCATTAGAATTACTTGGTTGAAACTACGTGCCATATGGCAAATCCCTCCTCGAAGAAACTATGTCTTCGTTTATTTAGTACTTTTACGTTACTCCGCAGACTGTACAGCGTCAAGCGCCTCACCGGACCGACGAGAGACAATAGCGTGCGCACCGTTATCGTATATGTACGAGGTGCATCTATCCAGGCTTATACGCCCCGAACATAGAGATACGCCACCCATATATTTGCGGTTTTCGTAACTCGTTGCCACCCCAAACTGTTTGTCGGTCATGCGGTGTACTCTTTCACCTTCGATGTCACCGACCGCGTCGGCAGCAAAAAAAGTCGCGTACTGGCCTGCTATCTCCACCAGTTCCGTCGATGGCACTCCGTCGTACTTCACACGTGGGCACATATCACCACAAGGTGGAAAATTATTTATGTCGCAGGCTTCTGTCATAGTTACTACTCTTCCGAGTCGTCGTCATCCGAACGGTCACCGCGCTTGGCAGCCTGCTCGGCCTTCAGGGCCTTGGCAGCTTCTGCCTTGGCTATGGCCTTCAGGTCTGGGCGAGTGATGAGGAAGCGAATGACTTCGTCGGTAATGTTCAGCACGCTTTCCAGCTTCTGAACGTTCGCGCCAGGCATTTCTACGGTGTAGAACACGTAGATAGCCATGTCGTGCTTCTTGATACTGTAAGCCAGCTTGCGCTTGCCCCAGTTATCGGTGTTGACGATTTTGGCGCCATTGTCGGTCAAGATTTTCTCGACACGAGTAGTCGCCTTTTCCAGATCTACTTCTAAATCTGGGTCATAAAGGATAGCAATTTCGTATTGCATCAAAACTCCTTTGGTTAACCCGTCCTCCGCATAAAGCTTCGGAGGGCTTCGGCCCACATTCACTAGGGATGTAAGCTGAGTTGATAGTACAGATGTAATTGTACCTTATTCACCCCTGTTGGTCAAGCGCGTAGTTCCGTTGCAAACCAAAAAGCCCCTGCTATGTCCAGCAAGAGCTTCCGTGCATCCAAAATGTCCAGTTTAACCTGGTGAGAGCGGGTGTCAGAGCTTGTTACCGTCTCTCAAAGTAACAAACCCCGAGCACACGCGCTCCCTCCATTTCGGCTGTTTGTTTTACCAATATGTTAGAACGCTTACAGAAAAAGCGCAAGCGTGTTTATAAATTTTGTGTTCAAACGAACACCTTAGACTTGTATTTTTCCACACCATTTTTGCTGCAGTCACCCCTGTCGCGCCGACGTTGTAATCTTAACTATAAAGTACCCGGTAGGCACTGGCGGCGCGCTTGATGAGCGTCAAATGATGTTCCGGAATATCGCTCGGCAACTCCCGCATATCGAAAAACTTTCCCGTGCTCGGCATACCGAACACCTCGGCGTAGTGCACATGCCCCACTTCCTTGCCCCGGGCCGTGTAGTGCAAAGCGACCTCAGTCTTAACCGGCGGAATGGTCACTGCCAAGCCACGCACCATACCGCCAAACACCCGGTCGAATACCGCCTCCAGGTCTTCGGGGTCTTCGGAGCTGTTTATTTTGTAGCCTGGCACATGCCACATATCCGGCCAATGTTCGTGTGTCGAGGGAAAGCGCGTCAGCAGCACTTCGACCGCGTTATTTTTGGTAAGATGCAGCGGTACCACGTGTATGCTCGCCAGATGTTTTCCAATCGGCCGTTTACCCTCCAGCGAAGGGCGCACCACGAAACTCTGCTTGCTGGCATGCACATCCCGCGCCTTGATATTACTCACCACAAATGACATAGTAAATTTACTATACCACTGTATATACTCAATGTCTACTGTATGATACTATCGCTCAATTGCCCCGGATGAAACCGCAAGAGACTATTAACGCATTGCGTGGCCAGCTAGCCCAAATCGGCCAAGCATACGCTCAGCACGGGTTGGCGCGTCTTTGAGCCCCTCGGGACTACCGAGCGATACCGATATCTCGTGTAGCAACCCAACAGTAGCGCCTTTGGTATTGACTCCCCCGCCTGCCACCACCTTCGGACCTCTGTGCGCGACGTGTCCGGTTATAAGCACTTGGTCACCTACCATGGTCAAGCTTAAATCGACTGCCTCACCCGCTTTCTCTTTACTGGCCGGTTTGAGGTTACCATGACGCCCACGCTCCATCGTTACACGTACCGCCGGTCTGCCCGCAAAGTTACTGCCTCCGTTCAGCGACACGCCGTTAGGGTCATTGACGACCCTGAAGCGCGGATCGTTGTCGCCCTGGTCAGCCGGGCGGACGTACCGGCTTTTCTGCGTTCCCGGGTTCGGATGCTCAGCGGGAAAACGACTAGTAACTGCTTCTATCTGCGCTGCCAGTCCAGCAAAGTCTTCCGGGCCGGCGGGCAACGTATTTGCGAACCGTTCCGGGTCAAACTGTTCAATGATATCTCGTGGTGGTTGTGTTTGTGTTTCGCCTGACATACTTATGAATATTAGCATAAGTTTTACAAAATGTCAATATGACTAACTAGCCGCTAAGTGAGCACGCTATCGAAGACGGATTGAAAAGCTTCGGGGTACGCTTCATCGCTAGCATCCGCCAACGAAGACTCAGTCGAAGCTTTAGTAGTTCGACATATTCAGCGCGCCCAGCAGCGGGTCGCCGGGGCCGAAGACGTAGGTGTCGCCGCCGTTCTGGCCGGAGTTGCGCCACTCCCACAGCAGCGCCCCCACGCTGCCGGCATTGAATTGGGCAGTCAGCTTCGACCGAATGCGGTCCGCCCTGGCCTGCAGGCCGCCGACCTGGTTCGGGTCGATGCCCATTTCGCCCACGAACAATGGCTTGTTCAGTTCCGCACACTGCTGGAACCGCAGCGCCATACCGTTCCACTGGTCGCCGATGATGTCCTGACTCGCCACGTAGTCATGCATTTCACAGAGGTCGATATTCGGTGTGTTGTGGACGGTTTTGTAGCGGTCACCCGAAGTACCGCACTGCCCGGTACCAATACTCCCCAGGCTCACCAGATGGTTCGGGTCGAGGCCTTTTATGTAACCGCCCATGTCGTCGCCGAAGTCGTGGAGCGCTGCCGCGCCCGCATCGCTGACAACGTCCGAGCACGACCCGTCGGCTGCTTTGGGCTCGGCCTCGTTGGTCAGCTGCCACATCAGCACCGTCGGGTCGTTTTTGTAGCGGTTCACCACCTGCCCCACGTAGTCTTTGTAGGTCCACTGGTTCACCGCACCCCACGAGCTCACGGCAGAGCTCACGGCCGTCTTGTAGCCGCTCTGGTACCACTGCGAATCCAGCGTCTTGTGTATGCCGTCGTCCCAGGTGCCGTCTTGGTCGGCAAAGACGACCACCACGCGGTAGCCGTGCGCCTTCGCGGTGTTTATGGTGTGGTCGAAGACCGACCAATCGACCGTATTGTTCGTAGGCTTCAGCAGCCACTGGCCGAACCACGCCCGCATGACTTTCGCATTGCCGCCCGTGCCAGCATCGATGTCGGTAAAGGCCTGGTCCAAGCCATTCCCTGTCCCGAGCGTATACCAGTAGTTATTGACCGAGTTGGCGTTATAGATGTTGACACCCGTGAACCGGTAGTCATGGCCATTCAGCATCAGTTTCTGGCCTGAACGCGTCACGAACCCGCTGGCCGCGGCGCCGAACTTAACCGCTTGGCCGCCCGAAGCAGAACCGTCGGCAACTGTTTGGGCGGAACCGGTTTTTGTACCGCTTTCCGCCTCGAAGCTTGCCGCCGGCGTGAGCGCCCTAGTACTCATGACCAGTGCCAACCCCACGACAGCGAATACGACAACGCCGGCTATCTGCACCGTTTTACGAGTAAGAATGGAGTGTGCGAGAGGAAGGTGTTGCAAAAACGTCAAAAAGTGTTTGCTTTTCCGACCCACTGCCTACCGCTCCCATTCGTTTACATAACGTAGCCAGTTTATACTCACGTTCCGCCGTTGGCAAGCAGGCTAGACGAATTGGTTATCTTTTGTGGCCGGTTGCGTAGCATCTTCATCGTCGCCAGCGTCACTACCACCGAAGACCTGGTCCAGGCTGCTTACGAGCACTTCTCGAGGCCTGGAACCGTCTGCCGCACCGATTATGCCCTGCTCTTCCATTTCTTCGATTAAGCGGGCAGCACGGCCGTAGCCGATGCGCAGACGGCGCTGCAACAAGCTAGTACTGGCTTTCTTGTTTTCGATGACCACACGAACTGCGTCACGGAACATATCGTCGTCGGCGTCGCTACTACCGCCAGGACCGGCATCTGCCACTACACCGCCCTTACCGATGGTTACCGGCTGGCTGACGACTTCCATGTTATAGTCGGGCGCGCGCTGCTCGGTTATGAAGTGCGTGACCTTTACGGTTTCTTCGTCGCTAATGAACGCTGCCTGGACACGCTTCGGCTTCGGCATATCGCTGGTCAGCAATAGCATGTCGCCACGACCTAGGAGTTTCTCTGAGCCTATCTGGTCGATGATAGTCCGTGAATCCACCTGAGAGGCAGTCGTGAAGGCGATGCGGGCCGGCACGTTGGCCTTGATGAGCCCGGTGATAACATCGACAGATGGGCGCTGCGTCGCGAGAATAAGGTGGATGCCCACGGCGCGGGCTTTCTGGGCTATGCGGACTATCAGCGCTTCCACGTCGCGCGCCGCCATCATCATCAGGTCGGCCAGCTCGTCGATGACAATGACGATGTACGGCATACTGTCGGTATCCTTCAGCGCGTTGTACTCACCGATGTTGCGTTTTTTGTGCTCGGCCAGCGTCCGGTAGCGGCGCTCCATTTCAGCCACCGACCATTTGAGCGCCGAAATACACTTCTCGGGCTCGGTAATGACTGGGGTCAGAAGGTGCGGAATGTCGTTGTATGGCGTAAGTTCGACCGTCTTCGGGTCGACCAGGATGAGTTTGAGGTCGGACGGCGAGTTGCGGTACAGCATGCTCGTCAGGATATCGTTTATCATAACGGACTTACCGGAACCAGTCTGACCAGCGACCAAAAGGTGTGGCATCTTCGCCAAGTCGGCCACCACCGGCTTGCCGGCGATGTCTTTACCGATGGCGAACGCCAAAGCACCCTTTTCGTCTACCCAGTCACGCGATTGCAGTATCGAAGCCAGGCGCACGGTCGCGCCCTTGATGTTCGGCACTTCTATACCTACCGCGCGCTTGCCGGGGATGGGTGCTTCCATGCGGATACTAGTGGCGGCTAAGTCGAGTGCCAGGTTGTTTTCGAGCGCGGTAATCTTGGTCAGCTTCACGCCCGTCGGCGGCCGCATGGTGTACTGCGTCACACGCGGACCGATGTTGGCGCCTTCCATTTCGACTTCTATGTTGAAGTGCTCAAATGTCTCTTTGATAGATTTAGCGTTGGCCTCTACATTGCCGGCGTCGGCTTTGTCTTGCTTTTGGTCAAGCAACTCTACTCCGGGGAATTTCCAGTCTGGGTCACTGGCCGCGGTCAGAGCTTCGTGATTTTCGTTTATCGTCAGTTTGGCGGCGCTGTTTTTCAGACTACTGAGGCGCGGCGCGGGCTGCGCCTTGCCGTGGTGCTCTACCGGTACACCTTCGTTCATCTGGAAGCCGGTCTTGGCTTTCAGTGCTTCCAGGCCATCTACTTCTTCATCTTCTTCGCGCGGCTCACGCTGGAACGGCTTGAGCAGCACCTTCGGCGAGATGCCGAAAGCAAAGAACACGGCGAACATGGTCAGGAAAAAGAACAGCAGACTGGCCGGGAACTTGTCGAGCGCCGTAAATACGGCGTTACCCAGCACCGCACCGACGCCACCGCCGTGTCCGCCCGTTACCGTGCCGCCATCACTTTTGGTCGCGAAGGCCGCGTGGAAAAAACCCGCGGCGAACAGCAGGAGCAGCAGCATACCGAAAAATTTGCTCAGCGGCACCCGGTGGTCTTCGGAGATAAACTTGTACACACCCCAGTAAATGAACGCCACCGGTACCAACCAGGCGGCAAACCCGAACGCCCAGTATGCGCCATGGAATAGCCCCACCGGCAGGTTGCCACCGGTACCGAAGCCGCCTATCAGCATAAATATCGCTACCAGTATAAGCAGCACTGCAGCGCTATAGCCCCAGAACGGCGACCGCTCATGCACGACCGCTTCTTCGACTACCTTCTTCTTTTTCCCTGCTTTTTTCTTTTTTGCCATAACTGTTTTGATTATACCCTCTAAATGTGTCCTGGTCTACTCTTTCGGCTCATCTACTATAAGCCGGATTCTTTTTTCAAAATACTCTGCGGTCAACGGGTACATGCCATTCGCTTGGTCGCCATATGTTTCATGCTGCCATTCCATGGCATCTCATGCCCGACAGAGTTCTTGATACACCGCCCTAACTTTACCGTATTGTGCAGCTCCAAAATTCCCCGTGTCGCCCACCACCCACCGTGCAGCTCCTGCAAAGAGCGGGTCTTTGCCCGACTCACGGCTAAACTCCCTCTCAAGAATATCTTCAGGCATTGGAGGTACCATTTCAGCCGTATCAGGAGCTATATCGGGGTTGCGTTCCATAGTCATATTATAGCAAAAATTACTACATAAGTCAATAAGCTTATGTTTAATATCCTGGCACGATGAACTTGAGTGGCACCTGGGCGTACGCGTCGGCCAGCCGCTTGTCGAGCGTCATAAAACTGCTGCAACCGCTGCGCAGCGCTATAGCCACCTGCAGCGCGTCTTCGAAATCCTTGCCCTGCTCGTTCGCCACCGCCCATATATAGTCTTCAGCTACAAAGTCCAGCAATTTATACGCCGCGACGCTAGTGCGGATATCTTCGTCCGGTATGGCATCTTTGCGGCCAAAATACCACATAAGGTGCGCGGTCAGAGTAGAAACGGCCACAGGTTCAGTGATACTCCCCAGTACAGATTCAACATCCGGCCGATGGCGGCGGTCTGGCAATGATAGCTCCAGTGGTATGTTAGCGTCGGCGAATACCATATTTTTCGCCAGCGGTTTCGGCATAGAGCTGCTTGATAGTCTTATTCGGGTCCAGCGTACCCTTGGCAGATGCACGCGCCTTCTCAGAGGCCGCCAGAATCCGTTTTACCTGTTCACGAGGGTCTTCTGCAACTTCGGCTCGCTTTTGCACTGTAACCAACGGCCTAGAGTGGTAAATAACCGTTATGGTGTCACCCGCGGCGATGCGCTCCAGAAAGCCGGGCACATCCTTGCGTAATTCCTGCATAGAAATCGTCTTGTTCATAACTTTAAAATTACCTTAAAGTAACTTAAAAGTCAAGCATACGTAACTATTCCACTACTACTTAGGGCTACGCGCTTTGTCGGCTCGAGAAATATCTATTCCCGATCTGCGCTGGATTTGTCGACCGTGCCCGCAGCGATGCGCGCTTCGATTTTCGGTATCAGTATCTCGAGAACATCCTCGTGTGAAGCGCCCGCAGTCCTTACCAGTGCACCCACTTCAAGCAGTATGTCCGTGACAACTGGCGTAACGAATACCATAGAAAACCGGTGCAGCATATCTCTACTAATCGTATCTTTTGCCCTGCGCCAGATGTACTCGGCCGCCCGTGCCACGACTTCGGCATCAGTACGCATACGGTCTTTACCGTCGCGTGGCACCGCCAAAACAGCTTCTGGTGCAAAGAACGAATATTGCTCCACCAAGGCTGCCGGAGAGACCCTGTATCCAGCCTGCCACAGGGCACCCAGGTTATCATATCGCGGAAAGGATTCGTAGAGTCCCGGCTGGGGGTCGGGGATAAAAAGCAACGGCCGCAACTGGTCCATAAGCTCTAGCTCGGCGTAATGCACTCCGCCCAGATTACAGGAGCTCGCATAGCTGACCCATAAGACATCGCCAGCCTCTTCTAGGAACTGTTGCCTCTTCTCTGCGGTCGGAGCTGTTTCGTATTTAGCGTAAGCATCGAGACACTCCGCTGTCTCTTCGCGAAGTTTGTCACCTAAACGGACCGCCGATTCAAGCGATTCAAACGGTGTTACCCACGCATTACTGACCCAGTCCTCAAAATACACGTTCCAAGAAGCCTGCGAAATATCCGGTATGCGCCGGCTGGCATCATCCGAATAATATAGGCCGTCTTCACCTCTGTATTGTGGCGGTCCGGGTGGAACAGTCACGGATTCGTAAGCAGGCATAATTTACAAATTATACCATATTTTACGTATTCGTAAATCAGTAACCCCTAGTCGACGCGGGCGTCTTGGGTCAGGAGGCGTTCACGCATCTTCTGGAAACGTTCCTGCTGCTCGGCCGCGATTTCTTCGGCTGTCTTGGTTTTGGTCTGGTGCACCGTCTTAGCACTTTCGGTCTTGCCGCCGATGACGTTCACGACCGGGATGACGATAGGGCTGCGCTGCGTCTGCTCAAACAGGTAGTGGGTCATGTGGTCCTTCAGTTCTACCTTGAACCGGTCGAGGTCGACGCGCTTGAAGCGCTGCCCAACTGCCCGGCGGACTTCGGCGCGGAGGCCGTTCATGAGCTCTTCTTGCTCGCGCATGTAAATGAACCCGCGGGAAATGATGTCTGGGCTGGTCAGCAGGTTGCCGTTCTTTTTATCGACGGTAATTACGACTGCTACCAGACCTTCTTCGGCCAGCAGCACGCGGTCTTTGACCACCACGTTGCTGACTATGGCGCCGGTCTGGTCGACCAGTATGGTACCGTTCGGCACCTGGCCGATGATTTCCATTTTATCCTGCGTCAGGGCTATGACATCGCCGTTCATGGCATTCACAGTGTTGGCACGTGGAATGCCCTGCTCCACCGCCAGGTCTATATGGCGCTGCTTGACGCGGTAGGCACCGTAGATGGGGATGAAGAACTTCGGTTTGGTCATGTTTATCATGTCGGCGTATTCGTCGCGGGAAGCGTGGCCGGAAACGTGCAGCGGACCGACGCCGTCCAGGTCATGCAGGCGGGCTTCGAACACATGCACGCCCATTTTGGTCATATTGTCGACCATCTGGCCGATAAGACTGTCGTTGCCAGACTCCGGAATTGGGGTGCTGGAAAGGATGACTGTGTCTTGCTCTTTGAGCTTTACGTGGCGGTGTTCGCCGTTGGCCATCCGCTGCAGCGCGCTGCTCGGTTCGCCCTGGCTACCGGTGGCGACCACGACGACCTCTTCGTCCTTCATGCTTGCGACATTGGCGATAGGCACGAACGTACCCTTCGGAATCTTCATGAAGCCGTTGCGGACAGCCATTTCCAGGGTCGAAACCATGCTGCGACCGTCCATGGCGACTTTCTTGTTGTGGTGCACGGCGGCGTTCACTATCATTTGCACGCGGTTCATGTTCGTCGAGAACAAGCCGACAAAAATCCGCCCCGGCGCTTGGTTCATGATGTCGATGAAGCTCTGCTCGATGGTGCTTTCACTAGGGGTGCGACCCATGCGCTCGACAGTGGTGCTTTCGCTCAGTAGCGCCAGTACGCCTTCCTTGCCAAGCTCTTCGAGCCGCTCGTAGTCGCTGCGCTCGTGGTCGAGCGGGTTCGGGTCGAAGCGGAAGTCACCGGTGTTGATTATCCGGCCGGCCGGCGTGTCTACGACGACACAGGTCGAACCTGGGATGGAGTGCGTTATGCGCACCAGCTCCACGAAGAACTCACCGACCTTCAAACGTTCGTGGGTATTCTCGTTCATCGTTACCGTCTGTAGCTCGAAGCCATCGGGCATGGGCAGGCCGAAGTTTTCGAAAATTTCCTCGACGCGACCGATGGTGAACTTAGAACCGTAAATCGGTGCCGGAAACTTCGGTACGATGTGCGGCAGACCGCCGATGTGGTCGAGGTGTCCGTGCGTGATGACGTAGGCGCGCAGTTTGTGCTTGATGCTTTCCAGGTATGTCATGTCGGCTATACCGTAGTTTATGCCCGGCAGGTCGACACTCAGGTCGTTACCAGCGTCGATGATAACAGCGTCGTTCATATATTCGACGAGGATGGTGTTTTTGCTACCACCGCCGTCCATACCGCCGAGGCCGATAATCTTCAAACGAGGACTGTCATCGATGAAGTTAGCGCGACCTTTGTCTTCGCTGGCCGGCAAGTATTGGTTGGCGACACGCTGGGCGTCCATCTGCGTACGCTTCTGCGCGCGTACGGCCGCGCCACGGCTGACCGTAGGCTTGCCACCATTATCTTTCGATGCACTGCTACCGTTCTGACCCGACTGCCCCTGTGGACGGCCAGACTGGCGACCACCGCGGCCACCACTGCCACGGTTCTGCCTGGGAGGTTTGCCACCTTCTCTGTTATTGGTTGGTTTATCCATTATTTCTCCTTGTTTCTGCCATCCCCGCGAAGGCGGGGATCCATTTTCTTCCTGGATTCCCGCCTTCGCGGGAATGACAACGTTAATTACTTCGTAATCTTTTGTAAAATGTCGGGTATCAGCGCGAAATCGTCGATAAGGGTTTGGCGCATAGACCCGTTATAAAGTGCTGCTGCCGGGTGAAACAGCGGTAATATGACCAATTGCAGTGTATCGTCGGCATGCGACTTCATGGCGATACGGATGCGTTTGGGTTCCCCGTGGACTTTGCTGATTTGCAGGTCCGGCAAGAAACAATTCATGCTGTGCCGTCCGAGTGTTGCCACAACTAACGGCTGAATTATTTCTAGCTGGCTCTGCAAGTATGTCAGAAAAGCCTTCTTTTCTTCTGGAAGTGGGTCGCGGTTGTTTGGCGGCCGGTACTTCACGATGTTGGTAATGTAAATGTCCTCTCGTTTCAGGTTTATCATCTCAAGCATCTCGTTCAGGAACTTGCCTGCCGCACCAACGAATGGGATTCCCTGCAGGTCTTCGTTCTTCCCTGGCGCTTCACCTATGAACACAATCTTTGCATCCGGGTTTCCATCTCCGAATACCAATTGTGTCGCCTGCTTACGCAGCTCTGGCATCGGGTCGGCCGCCTCAATCGCCATTTTCAGGTCATCGAGCTGCTGTTGTTTGTCATCTCGGTTCATAGCTGCAGTCTCCATATATGATACGGCTGTGGTTCGTCAGCAAAATCTACCGTCTCAAGCCCCGTTTCAATCTCGACCGCCCCCAAACCTTGTGCAAGCTTACGACTACCAATGTTTGAGTCAAGTATTTGAAGGCCGACTTCCGTAGTACCAAATACT
The DNA here is from genome assembly GCA_964513385.1 of uncultured Candidatus Saccharibacteria bacterium. GTDB lineage: Bacteria > Patescibacteriota > Saccharimonadia > Saccharimonadales > UBA4665 > JBDHUJ01. The sequence continues at coordinate 82,788 of CAZEMC010000009.1, forward strand.
TGTTTTGCGTATTCGAGTGCGGTTCTCGCCGCGGCAGTTGCTATTCCTTGGCCTCGCTCAGACTCCACAAGCCAGTAACCTAAAAAATGTCTTGGCTCGCGCTCGCTTGGGTAAACACTCACCGAACCTATGATGTGTACACCGTCTTCTTTTTGCCTCACAATCCTGTACTGCAACCCGGCCCCTTGCTCCATCTCTTCGCAACTGCCCCGAACCCCTTTGGTGATGCTCTCAGAGTCCTTGAGCCATGGCTGATAGATGGCAAGCTCCGGAGTCACTATACTGGCTATTTCAGCAACGTCTCCCATATTGTCCGCTCGCAGGAATATGTCCCGAAAGCCTTCCATGGGTAATGCTTCCGCGAACTGCTGTCGATTCTGCTCTTCACTTGGTGCTAGATTTTTACTGTCCAACATACGCTACTTGCTCAATATCATTCTGACTAAATTTTGAAAGAACCCGACGGTGAAAACGAACGCCAGTGCCCACTGCCACAAGCTGCCGCTGTTTATGGCCAGCGAACCGAATATGTACGCCAACCCCAGCTCGACCAGGCCGAACACCAGGTGTCCGAGGCGGGTCTTGTGCCATTTTTCGAGCGTGGCGATATCCATATGCTACTTCTTCTTGTCGCGGGCGAACTGGTAGCCCAAGCACACGCCGCCGCCCAGCGCGAGCAGTAGCGCAATGCTTACCTGCAAAGCCTGGAACGACTGCGTGCCATCCTGCTGGCTGAGCCACGGCAAGATACACAGCAGCCCGAGCAACAGTGCCAGGGCGAGCAACGCCGGCACCTCTATGCCGCTGGTTAGCTTCATCTTCTGTGTGGCTGCTTTTGCTTTTTTAGTTGCCATAGTGTTTGACCCCTTATTTAGCTTTTTTATCCTTTAGTTCACGAGCCGCTGCTTTCATGCTAAGCTGCAATCTACCACGGTCGTCGATGGCTACGAGTTTTACCGTAACCTTATCGCCTTCCTTCAGTTTATCACTCGGCTTCTCGGTCCGCTCCTCCGAAATTTCCGAAACGTGCACCAGACCGTCTTTGCCCGGCAGAATCTGCACGAACGCACCGAAGTCCAGCACGCTGACGACTGGCTTGTCGACGTATATAGCGCCGACTTCCGGGTCTTCGGTTATGCTCTTTATCCACTGGATTGCGGCGTCTATATGTGCCTTGTCCGGGCTGGCAATCATCACCGTGCCGTCGTCTTTGATGTCGATTTCAGTCTCGGTTTCGGCGGTAATCTTCTGGATTGTTTCGCCGCCCTTACCGATAACTTCGCGAATCTTGTCTGGGTTGATGGTAATGCTGATGACCCGTGGTGCGTACGGGCTCAGGTCGGCGCGTGGTTCTGCCAGCGTCCCGAGCATGTGCTCGAGAATCTCGGCGCGACCCTTCTTTCCCTGTTCCAGTGCTTTTTTAAGCGTCGAAACCGGCAGGCCGTGGACCTTCATATCCATCTGCAGCGCAGTAATGCCGTTTTTGGTACCGGCGACCTTGAAGTCCATGTCGCCGGCGAAATCTTCGGCGTCGGCGATGTCGCTCAGCACGTAGAAATCTTTGCCATCGACCATCAGGCCCATGGCGATGCCGGAGACTGGGGCTTTAAGTGGTACACCAGCGTCCATCAGCGCGAGACAGCTGCTGCAGGTTGCGGCCATAGAGGTCGAACCGTTCTGGCTCATAATTTCGGTGACGCTGCGAACGGTGTACGGAAATTCAGCCTCAGATGGCAATACTGCCGAAAGCGCACGCTCTGCCAGATAACCGTGGCCGATTTCGCGGCGACCTGGGCTACCTAGTCGACGGACTTCACCGACGGTGTAGCCTGGGGCGTTGTAGTGGTGCATGTAGCGGCGCTCGCCTTCACGCTCCATGGTGTCGACCAGCTGTGCATAGGAAAGCGGTGCCAGGGTGACGATGTTCATGCCTTGCGTCATACCGCGGGTGAACAAGCTGGAGCCGTGGGCGCGTGGCAGGAAGCCAACTTCGGTGCTCAGCGGGCGGATTTCTTCGAGCTTGCGGCCGTCTGGACGGATGCCGTGCTCGACAATCCCCTTACGGACGTCTTTGTGGATAGCCAGCTGCAACGCTTCGTCGTATTCGCCGCGCAGCTCTTTGTACGCTTCTTCACCAATCTTGGCGGCGAATTCGTCGTGCATCTGCTGTTTTAGGGTTGCGACTAGTTCGTTACGCTCTGGGTATGGGGCGCGCAGGTCTTCGCCGAGCTTGCCTTCGACCCAAGCGTCGACTTCCTGCTGGAACTTCTCGTCCGGCAGGGCCAGTTCGTATTCTTGCTTGGTTACACCCACCTTCTCGACCAGCTGCTTCTGGAGTTGGATGGCCGGCTGAATGGCTGCTTGAGCGAACTCGAGTGCAGCGACGACTTCTTCTTCGGTGGCTTCGTTGGCACCGGCTTCGACCATCATTATGGCGTCGTGCGTACCAGCAACGACGAGGTCGAGTTTATTATTTTCGAGCTCTTCGTAGCTCATGAATGCCTTGTATTTGCCGTTTTCGTCCATGCCGACACGAACACCGGCAACCGGACCGTCAAATGGTGCGCCGGTAAGCATAAAAGCGGCGGACATAGCTATCATCGCGACCATGTCGGGGCGGAAGCTCGGGTCCATACTCAAAACAGATGCGACGCCCTGTACTTCGTTGCGGTAGCCCTTCGGCCACAGCGGACGGATGGGGCGGTCTATAAGCCGGCCGATGAGCACGGCGTCGTCAGACGGCTTGGCTTCGCGCTTTATAAAACGGCTCCCAGAAATCTTGCCGGCAGCATAGAACTTTTCTTCGTAGTCTATGCTCAGCGGGAAATAATCCATGCCCTGGATAGGCTTGCCGAGCATAGCCGTGCCGAGCACAACCGTTTCGCCGTAGCGCACCAGCACGCTGGCGGTGGTGCGGAAGCCGACGCGGTTAACTTCGAGCGTCAGTGGACGGCCACAAAACTCAGTCTCTACGGTTATGACGTCTTTGCCATAAGGGTTTATGGTCTTGTTGTTCTGGTTCTGGCTCATTCTTTAGCCTCTTTCTGTTCGTCTCTGTTCGGAGTAAGATTCAAGTTTCCTTACGTACAAGGAGACCTGTGTCCCACCCCGAAACAGCTTACGACTCGATGACCGGATACGCCCTCACTCACGGTGTCATGCTGAACTTGTTTCAGCATCCATGCGTTGATTCGGACGTCAGTGCTACCGTATGGATCCTGAAGCAAGTTCAGGATGACAAAAAAGCAGACCGCTACCAATCCCAAGCCCTCTTTAGTAAAATGCTAGAATTTTGGTTCTAGTTGGTGTGGCTCACCGTGGTCAGCCACACTGCCAAAGTCAAATTCTTAGCGGCGGATGCCGAGTTTTGCGATAAGGTCCAGGTACGCCTGGCCATCTTCTGCAGCGATGTACTGCAGCAGGCGCTTGCGCTTGCCGACAAGCTGCAGCAGGCCGCGGCGGGCTGCGAAATCGTGCTTGTTTTTCTTAAGGTGCTCGGTAAGCTCCTTAATCCGTTCGGTAAAAATACCAACCTGTACAGCAGCACTACCGGTGTCAGTCTTGCTAGCCTGCAGGTCTTTGACAATCTTCGTCTTCTTTTCGCTTGAAATCACGCTTGTCTACTACTTTCTGTACTCCACGTACTACTTTAGAGATTACTACTGATGGCGTTACGCGTCATTATACCAGCTCATGACCCCTAGCGCAAGGTGTTATTGCAACCAAAGACATCACATTCTAACCTGCCCCCAGCTAACCTACCACTTCCGCCCTAGGCCAGCCTTTCACTCGTCACCATATACCCGATATGCTTCCTCCTGAGAAGACTACCCTAGAACGGAATTGGCTAGCTTATCTTAGTGGCATTTCAGAGTGTGATATCTTTACCTCGTAGGGTCAGGCAGATACCCGACCGCGTCCCCGTGCGGAGCGTTCTGTATGATTTGCCGGGCCTGCTCGACATAGGGCGTCAAGTCGTCGGCAGATTGTACCGTGTTCGGGGCAAGCCTAGCCTCTTCCGGGTCAAGGCTGAAGTTTGCATACCAACCCGGGTTCACCGTACTCTGCCTATTACCAGACCATGCGGAGAACGACCATTGGCTTTGGTCCGTTGGGTCACGGCTGATATGGAGCGAGTAGGTCTGGCTGTAATCTACGGTAGGCCTCCCGCGAACCCCGGTCAGGATATCCACCCCTACGATAGTAGTAGATGCAACGCCGCCCACGGTGATAGGCATATATGAAACCGACAGGTCATAGTCCCCTTCGCCCTTGGTCATAGAGATTTCAGCAGCGGTGCTGGCTTCGACAGGCGCCGTTCCGCTATACCCGTAGATGTAGCTGGTTGTTTTTCCTGCCGCGTTTTGTGACGTGCCTGCCATTTTACTGCCGCCGCTAGCCTCAGCCTGCATGTATAGTTCACCGATTTCATCGGCCAGGCCCCTAACAATCTGATTCATTTTGTACCGTTCCGTCATAGCAGGCAGCGCCTCTGCGCTCGCCACCGCCCTGCCTGGTTCAGGCTTTAGAGCCCCTTGCACCGCAAAACCCGCAGCAAGCGTGGTCCCCAGAAGAGCAGCCGCAACGAGCCGCCCGCCCTTTCCAGGTCGTCGCGTGGGGGTTGTATCGGGGCTATAGCCTGCGGTTGTCGTTTCTATATGCTGGGTCATAATTGCCTTCTAATACTAAAGATGGGTGATTGAATTACTACGATTGCCGTGTTTTACGTGAATGTTCGCGTTCTTATTCGTTGTAAGCATTTATCGGCCTAGCGGTAGTAGCGGCATCTGCTACGTGCGCTGCCAGAGCAAGAAGCGAGTCCCTATCGTCGAGAGCCTCGGAGCCACTGAGAGTCAGCGGGTCGGTGCCTCCTTCGAAACGGGCGGACATCTCCCAGGCGCTACCAGTTTGAGTAGCGACGACTTCAAATGCTGCATGCTCCTCGTCCGCATGCGACCCATCGGCATTCGTGTTGTAGTAAGCGCCTATAGTCGCGCTGACCGGTATGACAGTGTCGGCAACGGAGGAGTCGATGCGCAACCGATATGCACTTGCGTGCCCGCCTGCTACCGACGACGCAAGCTGAGAGCCTGTCGGGGCCACAACAGTCGCCGTAACATACATGTGGCCGCCTTCCACTGCCGGTTCGGCGCCAGGTATGTACTGCATGCGACGGATGACTGTTTCCAGGCCATCGGTAATATCTTTGGCTACTTCGGGCGACTGGGCTGCTGCCTCTACGGTCGGCGCTGGCGACGGCTGCGTCTCCGATGACCGTGGTGCGGAAGTCACCGGCGTCTCAGGAGCCGCAGGAGCAATTGTAGAAGGAAGCGACGTCTCCGGTAGCTCTTGCACCGTAGTGGCTTGTGGTGCCCGCACGGCCACACCGGCGACATCTCTCTCCGCTCCACAGCTAGTCAGCATAAGCACACCGAGCGCACCCGCTACCACCCGACGTCGTACTGGGGCTCGGTTTCGAGATACAGAAATCTCTGAACGTTTCATTCCCACATTATATCACATTTGTCAACCAAAATCAACCTACACCGGTGGCAAAGTGATTTCAGAGCACACCGGGTACAGACGTACCTGGCGTAAGGCAAGCGGCAATACCAGCCGCTGGGGCCGGTGGATAATCTGTCCGCACGGCTTTGATTCACAGACGGCGACTTCCTCCAGCAGCAGTGCCAGACCGGCCGCAGAGCCTGCGCTCCAGTCACCTTGCTCGTTTACAAACCGCTGGTTGAGCGCAGGCTGCGCGAGATACTGAGCGTAGCCACCGCTTCGCAACCGCCCGACGGCATGCATAGTATCGTCAAGCGGGAGAATCCAGTGCCTTCCGCTGTCACACATACCGACGAAGCCGCTTCCCTTCAGAGCTAGCCAGCCGCCTCGCTGCACTTGCGCACCCGGCTCCTCCAGACACTCTCGTAGCAATTCGGTGGCAAGTTCGCGGAAAGGAAGCGACAGCGATACTTCGTCAGCGCAAGGCAGCCCTTCGGCTTCGGTGGCTCCGAATACCTCGTCTCTGAAATCTTCGCCCGAAAACGGATCGACCGTGACAGTTTCGCCGTCGACCAATAGTCTCGTCTCCATCCCCGAGTACTCACCCAGGCCCGCAGCAGCCATCATCTCGTAGAACGGGTCTGTGTCTTGCGGTATAGGATGGCTGGCCATGGACTGCGGGTGCACGCATCGGTTCGGCGCTATTGGTTACGGAAGTGCTGCGGCCTCACGATGCGTCAACTTCCTTATGCATACATAATGGCCCGGAATTCTGATAAGTCAAGAGTGATTTTGCTTCGCTGAGATAGCAGAAGGACAGCGAAAGTGGCAACAGGCCGAGACGTTACGCGGCCAGGGCATAGCCCTGGGCCGTCGTGGGGATACTATGACGCAAGATACCTAGCTTACCCAAATGACGCAACAGCCTGTGTACCATGTCTTCCGTGGCCTCATCCGGCACACTCAGGGCGGTCTTCCATTCGTGGAGGCTATCGTCCAGCCATAATGGAACATCTATGCCCTGTGCTGCCATATGCGCTATATCCGTTTCTGCCATGGCGATACTAGCCTGCACCAGCGCTTCTTCGGCGTTCTCGCTCCCTAACTCCGCCAGCAAAGCCCGTGCAGCTGCCTCCACCTGCTCGGACAGCATTTTCTCCGGGCTCACGGCCGCTAGCTCTGAGACCGCTGCAGCAGGCGGCTGCAGCTTTACAAGTGCGACTAGGTTGTAGAATTCCCGAAGCCGTTCAGTAAGTTGCGGATACTGCTCGGGAGCCACGTACCGGGTGGCATAGGCCTCGACAACACCGAGAAAGGTAACTGGTGCGGCTTCGGTTTCGACGGGGATGGCTGCGTCGATAGATTCGGGGCGCGGCAAGGTTTCAGCAGCCACCGCACCTCTTTCCGTAGCTGGTATAACTTCGTCCGTTCTTCCCGCCCCAGACCCGGGCACTAGCCCGGCTGTCACTTCGGCAAAATACCGCCCGAAAGCCGGCCGTCCTGCAAGCTCTTCGGACATGTCCGCCGCAAATCCTTCCGGTGCGCTCCGGTCTGTTCGGCCCATGGCAAGCGGCGACGCCCATGGCCGCTCTTGAGTTACCGGCACGGATGACGCAATCGGCTCCCCGCTCTGAACCACCAACGTCTCATCCATATCCGTCCCAGAGATATCGGCTTCGGTTTCGGCGAAATTACTCGTGTGCTCATGTAGTTCGGGAGAAATACCCCTAGCCACGTCAGACAGGCCCGTGCTGGCACTCTCTACGAATACGCCCGCCTCGTCAGCATCGGCACCACCGTCTGCTGCGGCTGGCACTTCACTCTCAGAAACCGCCCGAACGGACGCGCCGGCTATATCCGCAGCCGCAGATTCGGCTTGCACCTGTTCAAAACCAAGGTAGGCTCTGTGGCCCTCCCCGGAATCAGTAACCGTATCATCGTATCCAGCCAGCGTGTCGTCAGCTATCTCCTGTCTTTTGACTATCAGTTCCATGGGCTCATCCGGCCGCTCATGAACAATAATCGTACTGGTCGAATCTGTAGCCGCGTCTTTATCGGGCGTACCTTCGGCAGCTTTTAGCGAAGGCAACGTATCGTGTTGTCCAGCAGCAGGAACTGTTTTCCCTGATGCCAGCTGGGGCTCTGGAGCATATCGTGTAGCCGCCGTCGCTTCTGACTTCGGCTGTGATAACTCCCGTGCGGCCCCTGCGGTCTTTGGCACGGCCTTTACAGTCGTTGCCGCCGCGGGTTTCACTTTGGACACCTCTACATTTTCCGGCCGCAATGCTATCTTCTGCGACGACACCACCTCAGCAGGTTGTTTTTTTGAAGCCTGCTCTGTTCTCTCTGCTACCCTGATCTTCTCCTCGGTGGTGGCGGCCGCCTGTACCACAGCCCGTTCTGCGGATCGGTCGCGAACCTCGCGGTTATCGGCGCTTACTTCTTTGCCGGGTTTTTCCGGCAAACTCTCTTTTGCCGGTTCCTGCTTCGCTGCTTTGGCGGCCTGCATCTTTTTACCGTTCACTGCAAGCTGCTTTATACGCTCCGCCTGCTCGGTCTGGCTGAGAGATAAGCTACTAGCAACCTCTTGTCGCATGGCCTGGAGGGCGGTTTTGCCCATATTCCTCAGTCCCGAACAAACACCGCTACGAACCGCTTCATCGAATTGTTCAATACTGTCTACCTTTGGGTGGCTAGATGGAAGTGTGCTTTCGGCCTCAAATGATACCGCAACAGACTGCTCTGCTTGCGATACAGGAGTAGTATCGAGACCTTCGGGGCGTACACTAACCTCCTCATCGAAGCATGCCACCTCCAGAATCTCACCTCCTGGTCCACCCGGCGCCATACGTATCTACTCCTCGAATCCCGCTTGCGCCGCCGCAACTGCCGCCATGCCGTACTGCATCAGACCGGTCCTACCCAGTTGCTGCAGATGATGTAGCGGGCAATCTGCAAGCAACTCTGCTAGCGGACCCGTATGCTCACCCCACACCGCATCACTGTCAGCCAATACACCAATCTGACTTGCTTCCAGCGATTCAATAATTGAAGGCAATGTGGCATATTGGATGGCCGCGCCATCTTTGCCTATCTTCGTACGCGCCGCATCCACCTCAAGTGGCAATGCTTCGTCGTTACCTTCTGGGCTGCTCATACCAAAACTATACCGGAACGGTTATGCTTCGGGCAATGTTTGTAGGTGTTTCGTAAGGTCTATGTCCGGAATTTTCTGGGCGTCCATTAGGTTGAATTGGCCGACGTGGGTGCGGCGGAGGTCGGACATGTAGGCGCCGGTGCCGAGGAGTTTGCCGAGGTCTTCGACCAGAGAGCGGATGTAGGTGCCGCTGCCGACTTCGCTGGTGAACTGCACGAACGGGTAGTCATAAGAGGTTAGCGTGTTTTTATAAATCATGACCGGGCGGGCCTCCAGAGTCACTGCTTTGCCCTGCCGCGCCAGGTCGTACGCCCGCTGACCATTCACTTTCATTGCACTGAAAGCGGGTGGAACCTGCATACTCTGCCCCTGGAAGCTTTCTAGAGCCTCTAGGACCTGCTCCTGGGTCGGAGCAATATCCGATACGGCTGTCTTTTCACCCTCTTCGTCACCGGTGGTGCTGGTAAAACCCAGCTTCATGGTGACCTCGTAGGTTTTGTCGAGTTTCGTCAGCTCGGTCGCTTTGCGGGTGTATTCTTTGCCCACGAGCAACACCAGAAGACCGGTCGCCAAAGGGTCCAGCGTCCCGGTGTGACCCACTTTGCAGTTCTTGGGCTTTTTGCCCTCGGCTGTCGCGACCATTCTCCGCACATAATTCACCACGTCGAAGCTGGTCCAGTCTTTGGGTTTGTCTACTAAAAGAATACCTTGCAACTAGCGGTCCGCCTCTGGCGGTACGTATGGAGACCACGCGCCATTTTCTTCTGCGAGCCTCGCTTCGAATAACGAACTTCGCAGGTTCATCGTAGTACCATCGGCATCAACTAAGCGGACTAAGCTGTCCCCGTCTGACTTAGGCACGATTGCTTCTAGGGTAAACACCTTGCCGGAGTCACGTTGGACGTATCGCGCAGGGACTTCAGGCTCTTCATGCATAGCAGCATCTCCCACTAGCTTCAGCAAATCACCGCGTAAACGGGAAGCCCCTTCCGCAGGAGCGGTACGGTCTGGGTCGGCCAGTGAAAGGCCTTTACCTTTGAGGCGTGAGGGATTCATAAACTATATTATACCGCATACGGTTAAAAAGGTCAAATCTACCCTAATCTGAATCTCAAAACCCCTGTCACCCTGGGCGTGACCCGGGGTCTACAGCCCAGATACGCCTACAAAGCTTTAGATTCCGGGTCAAGCCCGGGGTGACGGGACTCACGAGGTTTTGAGACTCAGGTTATCCTACTGTAGTGGGGGGAGGATTGGTGGTGGGGGAACCGGAGGCGGTGGTGGCGTGCCGGAGTCAGACACAGCGGGCTGCGGAGCACTGGGTATAGGTATCAGCGGATTCGCTGCAGGCGCGGCACCGCCGAAGCTCGGCAGCGGCATGTCAAGCGTGCTGTCGGCCGGGGACGTACCGGGCGTCGGTTCATTGAAGCCGGCGTTGGGCAGCGGCGGCTGCGCGGGGGTGGCCGGCTGCGCAGCATGGTCGACCGTACCGAACGGCTGCGCATTCAAAGCAGTGATGGGCTCTAGGGCTGCGTCCTGGCCACCGGCGCCGCTCAGAGCCGCTTCAACGGCATCACGGGCACTGGCCACATCGGCAGCCGGCTGCTCCAGGTCGTGATATTTGCTGCCGACAGCCGCTTCGATTTCGTCGAGCGTCTCATCGGACGTGACCACCGGCAACGGTGGTTGCGCCGGCGGGTCGACGGCAAGCGGTGCAGCTGGTATGCCCGAAGGGTCAGATGAAACCGGCTGGTCGTTCGACACCACCACCGGGGCCGGTGCTGGCGGCGGCGAAAATGGGGCCGGCGGAGATGCGGGAGGCGGGACCGTGGGTTCGACGATTTCGGTGGGTAACGTCGCCGGCGCATCCGAGTCCGCCATCACAGCGGGCTGGTCATGCGTCAGTACCGGCGTATCCAAATTCGGTTGCGCCAGGGTTTCCGTAGACGGGTCCAGTGGTTCTGGCATGGTGTTGGCAGTCAGACCTACCTGCTCGGTCCGCTCCGGGTCTTCGAAATTCATTTCGGGCAGCTCGGCTTCCAGGTCGGGCTCCGAAATACCTTCCGAGGCGGTACCATGTACCGGACCGATGTGCGGCAAGCCGCTTTCTGTTGCCGGTTCGGTACTCAGGCGACCGTTTTCGTCGACATGGACCTGCGGCCCGGACGACTCTTCGAAAACTTCCGGCTCAGGCGTCAGCGTCGTATCGATGGGCGATTCCGGCTCTTCCTCTTCAGGTTCAGACTCCTCTTTTTCGGGCGGTGCCGGTTGGTCGCTTGGGTCGGACTGGTGGTCGATGGCAAGCATACCGGGGTCGTTATTCACCTCCTCGGGTGGTTGCGAGCCGTCCCCATTCTGACCGCCTTCCGACGATGATGGTTCGGACACGGGAGGTTCGGCCGGCGTTTCGAGCTGGGTCGCGACCAACTGTTGGTTGGCGCCAGCAGCCATCAGTTCGGCGCTGGCGCTCATGGTCTTCGGTGTGGTCTTTTCGTTACGGAACCGTTCGGTCGCCGCGACGATACCGGTCAGCAGTGCCGTAGCCATTTGGTTGTCCATGGCCTTTTTGTCCAGCGCGTCTATAAGGTTCACGACCATTTCGGACAGGCTGCTCGACTGTTCTTCGAACCAGTTTATACTGCCCAGGTCTCCGCCCTGCTGGGTGGCTATGGTCGCCACCGTCGCGTCGTGCAATATACGGCCGTGCTGCGTTATGGCTTCGTCCAGATCCTGCTGGTTACCGACGCCCAACGCTACTACCACCTCGACGTTGAAGTCGCCCTGGCTGAACTGGAGGTCTTTGTCGGAAATGGAGGTACGGTACGGCGTGATGAATATGCGCACCACGTTGTCTTCGACTTTGTAGCGGAGTTTGTCGGCCTTGCTTTTGTCGAGCGCGATTATGAAGTCACGCAGACTGTCGGTGTTTTTTTCGAGCGTTTCTTCGGGTTTTAGAAACTCGAGCGTGCTCGGCACCTCGCCGCTGAATACCGCCGTCGCGTGCTTGCCCAAGTGGTTCAGCGCCAACGTCAAACCGATAGCCGCAGCCAGCTGGTCGACGCTGGGGTTTTTGCTGACCGTAACCAGCACGTTCTGTGCTTGTTTAATCCGTTCTACTAGCTGTTTTTGTGATTCTGGCATATTTGTATTTTATTATTTGTTGGCATAATAGCATAAGCGTTTGGTAGCTAGCAACTGGGAATTGGCAACTAGCCGCTCTGCGAACATATAAAGCCTAGCGCAGCTACCGCCAAGCTTGCCTTGCCAATACGCCCGCCAGTTACTAATCTTCTTTGACAAGTGTTGTTATAAGCGCTATAGTTTACGCTGTAATTAACTAAAAGGACAAAACGTTCTATGCCCATCATCAAATCAGCAAAAAAGCGCGTCAAGACCACTCGCAAAGCGACGGTCCGCAACGCCAAAACCAAGCGTTCTTTGAAGAGCGCTATCAAGTCTTTCGGCAAGGCACTGGGTGCTAAGGACAAAAAGACCGCAGTAAAAGCTCTGGACAAAGCCAAGAGCGAACTCGACAAGGCCGCTAAAAAAGGTGTCGTTCACAAGAACAAAGCCGCTCGCAAGAAGTCTCAGCTCGCTAAGTCTGCCAAGAAAGCAGCCGGCGTAACCAAAGCTTCACCAGCGAAGAAAACTGTCGCCAAGAAGCCAACTATTAAAAAGGCCGCTCCAGCTAAAAAGCCAGTTGCTAAAAAAGCTCCTGCAAAGAAGCCTGCAGCTAAAAAACCAGCCGCCAAGAAGAAATAGCTTCTCCGTCGACTAGCTAAAACCGCCTGCCCGTCAGGCGGTTTTTATGTTGGAGGCAAGTGTTCTTGTAGCAGCTGATTAAGATGAACGTTTAGCTTGTCATGTAGTTCGTCACGCGTAGAATCTACCTTCAGCGCTTGCCAGTCGTACTCAAGACGTATAGCCTCTAAATCTGCAAGTACAGCTGTTATTTCTTCAGTACTCATCGCGTCAATAAGGTCGCTTTGGATTGAGCGAGTATCGATAGAGTTTGCGAACTGCACTCCTAAATTCTTAGGCACCCCGAAATGAGAAAAGTATTCTTGAAACAGTATTTTATCGAGCGCTTGAGAGTCTGGTTTTATACTTGGGTTGGCTACCATCGCCCGGACAGCCTCATCTTCGTACGTTAGACGCGGGTTAGCATGCCCCGCCGCCCATACGGCAGATACACTTGCGTTTTGACCAATAGCGTCTCCCACTGGTGTATGTATAGCTCCTACCACTACGCCAATATCTTCTCCTGGAGACTCCTGTCCCAATCGCTGCAACCTGTCTGTCATTATATCCTCGCGCGTACGTATATAATCTGAGGCGGCTTGCACGTGTCTACCGATCATGTGCTTGATAGCCTCGTTTGTTCGGTTTGCCTTAATGCTTCTCCTAATATCTTCATAGGTTTCATAATATACAGCGGTCAAAGATTCATATGTCGGATAGGCTGTCGTTATGTCTATGAGCGCAAAGCGCTTACCGCTACCAGCAAACCTTTCCAATAACATTATAGGTAAAAAGCCATTTTCATGATCCGTTAATGTGTCAAAAGCGGCCTGCTTATCAGTGTCGGTAGCATCGCTAGCAAATGCCCTATTCATAACGTCCTCTATGGCCGTACGCTCTGCTTCATCGTCGGCATGGAATGGTTCGAATGCTATGACATCGACGTCCTCCAGATGGTCACTTATCTCACCCATGTTTTCAGGGGTATGCCATGAATAAATAAACTTATAGCGAGCCTGCGCAAGCGGCTCTCGGTGCTCTGCGTCTGGAGGTGGAACTGATGGGAATTGTTCGGGCATGTTTGTTTTGGGTTCCTAGTATAAACATTAGCATAATTTTGCTAAATTCGCAAGGTTCAGTGAAATGCGTTGCTGATGATTCGCTGTGTTGGGTAGTAAGAAAAGAGTACACTGGAATTAGCATAAGCAAAGGAGGGGTTATGAATAAGCCTGTTGCAATCGGCATCATTGTAGCGGTAGTAGTATTGGGCGGTGGCGCCTTGCTGCTCCTACATAACAAATCGAATGATACGAATAGCACAACTAGCACGACGACCTCGAGCACCAGCAGTACGACGAGCAGCCACGATATGAGCGAATCGTCCAAGAGCCTGGCGACCGAAACACCGAACGCCACGGGCGTGACCATAGAGAATTTTGCCTTCAGCCCCGCTAACATTACGGTCAAAAAAGGCACGACTGTGACCTGGACCAACAAAGACAGCGCCACCCACACGGTGACCGAAACCGACAGTCAGAAAGGCCCGGACAGCGGCAACTTGGCCCAGGGCAAGGCCTACAGCTTTACTTACGACACCGCCGGAACGTTCAAGTACCACTGCGCCATCCATCCGGACATGACCGGCACGGTCACGGTCACTGAGTGACCCAAATGAACAATGAGCAAAGAACAATGAACGGCGCCCATAAGCCTGAGTGCCCAGATGCGAGCCCAGGCTTACGTGCATGCAGGCCGTTCATTGCTCATTGTTCTTTGTTCACTACTTACTCCGCCAAGCTGAGTAAGTAGTAGCGGACGACTTCGTCGGCGCTGAGGGCTTCGCGCTTCAGACGGACATCGAACTCGCGCAGTTCGGCGATGAGTTTTTTGAGTTGCGTGACGGAAATATTGCGGGCCAGGCCTTGGGTTTTGCGGACGGTAAATGGACTTATCTTCGCCTCTTTCGCAACGGCGTCACCACTTTTATCCCCTGCTGCTTTCACAATTGCCAGGATGTGCAGCTGCCAGACCAGCATGGCCAGAATCTGCTGCGGTTCGACCCGCAGGGCACGCTGCTCTTCGTACAGCGCCATGGCACGCTTGGTATTGCCGGCGAAGGCAGCGTCCAGCAGTTCGAAAATACTGCTCTGCGGCGTCCGCTCGGTGAGTAGCTCTATGGTCTTACGGTCGATAGTTGGACTGTAAGCGAGCAGTTTGTCTACCTCATGCTGGACAATAAGCTGGTTCAGGCCGACGCGGTCGACGAGCAGCCGGGCGTCGCCCGTGCTTAGACTGCCGCCCTGCTGTTTTGCATACTCGCTCGCGAATCGCGCCAGACCGTTTGCGTCGAGCACCGCGAACTCTTTGAACTCAGTGTCCTTTTTGAGCTGTTTATAGTATGCCAAGCGCTTGTCTAGTTTGGGCTCCACTAGCACGACATCGTTGGTTTCGGCCACGTCTTCGAGCAGTTTTTCGAAGTTTTCGATAAATTCTTTGTTCGCACTGGGCCGGCGGAGCACCACAAGCTTCTTGCTGGATAAAAACGGTATGCCCTGCACCGCTTCGTGCATGCGTTCGTAGCTGGCCTCTTCGCCGTCCAGCCGCTCCAGCGCCATATCGGTGTGCTCCGCCACGAATCCATCCACAATCCGCCGCAGCTCCTGCTGCCGCAGCACATCATTCTCTCCCGTCAGCGTGGTTATCATATAGCCCAGTATACCGGAGAGCCCTACGCCACGCGAAGTACGGTCGGTCGGACCTGGCACAGGGGGCGGGGTGTGAGAGGATTATCCTCTCACATGAGTGAGGGAGTTTATTTCTTTTGCCTCTGTTTTGTGGTACAACTGGAGTACCAATATGGGAAACTTGATAATTGTGAGCAACCGGCTGCCCGTCGGTGTGAAGCGGGTGGACGGCAAGCTCGAATTCTTTCCTACCGTCGGCGGGCTCGCGACTGGCTTGTCGTCGTATGCAGCCAAGGGCAACAGCAAGTGGATTGGCTGGTCCGGGATTGCCGCCGACGACCTGAGCGAGCAAGACAAAAAGCTCATTGCGCGGGAACTGAAAAAGTACAAATGCTACCCTGTGCATCTCACGCAGAAACAGCTCGAACTGTACTATAACGATTACAGCAACAGCGTTATATGGCCGCTGTTCCACAACATGGAAGTGCGTCACGGAAACACTGCCGCAAGCTGGAAAGCGTACCAGGAAGTCAACACCCTGTTCGCCGAAGAGATTATTGCGCTCAGCCAACCCGGCAGCACCATATGGGTGCACGACTACCACCTATTGCTACTTCCGGGACTATTACGTCTAGAGCGACCCACTGACCACATCGGGTTTTTCCTGCACATCCCCTTCCCGGGGCCGGAACTGTTCACCCCGCTCAGACACGCCAGCGAACTGGCGCAAGGCATGCTGGGAGCCGACCTCGTCGGTTTTCACACCACCAGCTACGCAGAAGCCTTTCTGGAAGACTGCCGGCAACTGGGGCTCGGCATAGTGGAGCCGCGCAAAGTCGCCCTGCCCGACCGTGTCGTGCGGGTGACGAACTTCCCTATCAGCATCGACTACGCCAAGTTCTCGAAAGCCACCAAGCAGCGGGCCGTACGGCGCGAACGCCGTAAGCTGGCATGGAAGTACCGCGGTAAGAAAGTTATCATAACCGTCGACCGGCTTGACCCGACGAAGGGCTTGGCCGGGCGGCTGGAGGCATACGAGAAATTCCTGGCCCGCAACCCCGCACTGCACAAAAAAGTAGTGCTGGTCATGGTGGCCGTACCGACCCGGTCCGACATTCTGGAGTACAAAGAACTGAAGGAGCGGGTCGACAAGCTGGTCGCGCGTATAAATAAGAAGTTCGGTACCCCTGGTTGGCTGCCGGTAGACTACCACTACGAAAGCTGGCCGTTCGAGCGCCTGACCGCGCTGTACCAGCGGGCCGACGTCGCGTTCATCGCCCCGCTGCGCGACGGTATGAACCTGGTCGCCAAAGAGTACATCGCCAGCCGTCCGAAGCACGACGGCGTACTGATATTGAGCGAAACCGCCGGGGCCGCCGAAGAGCTGAAGGATGCCGTGCTGGTCAACCCTGCCCAGCCAGCTACCCTGGTGAACGGCCTGCAGCAGGCACTGAGCATGCCCCGGGGAGAGCTGAAACGCCGCACCCGGACCATGCAGCGCCACCTGGAAGAGTTCACCGTACAGGCCTGGGCAGACAGCTTTATGAACAACCTGCAAAAACCTGTCACCTCAAGGCCACTACTGACAAAAGGTTTGAACACCGCCCGTACCCAAGAAATCGTCTTCGCGTACCACCAGGCGCAAAAGCGGCTGATACTGCTCGATTACGACGGCGTGCTGCGGCCCTTCGTAAAGAACCCGGCCGAAGCCCGACCAAGCCTGCAGGTCCTGAAGCTCCTGAAGCGTCTGGGTAGCGAGCCGCGCAACGAGGTCGTACTCATAAGCGGCCGCTCCAAGATCGAACTCCAGAGCTGGTTCGGTACCCTGCCGGTAGCGCTTGCCGCCGAACACGGTGCTTTCTTCCGCCGCAAAGGCGGCAAGAACTGGCACAAGACCGCTGGGCTGCACGACAGAACATGGCGGAGCGAAGTGTTGCCCATACTGGAGTACTATGCCGAGCTGACTCCTGGCGCGCTCGTAGAACGCAAGGAATGGTCGCTGGTATGGCATTACCGCGCCGCCAAACCGTACTATGCGCAGAAGCACCTGGTAGCATTGCGTCGCTTGCTGAAACCGGTCGCCGCCCAGTACGACCTGGTCATAAAAGAGGGCAACAAAGTGTTCGAGGTGCACCCTGCGGTTATCGGCAAGGGCCGTGTGGCACAGGAGTGGCTCATCCACGACCACGATTTCATACTCTGTATCGGCGATGATGTGACCGATGAGGACACATTCGCTGTCCTGCCGCCGGAGGCATACAGCATAAAAGTCGGGCACGGACCGACCAAGGCTGGGTTGCGGGTAAAAGGTGTCGACGAAGTGCTAAGCCTCCTCGGCAAACTCTAGCAATTTTCAATATTCAGCGCCCAATGAACATTGAAAATCGCCAGAGTTTAGCTGGAGGTGCAAGCGTATGTGCCGTCGCTGAGCAGGTAGCGTACTGCGACACTCCGCGAGGATGACAGCGTAGGTCCGGTGCCCGTGCAGGTGTACCCGGGGTAATAAAACATGTCCGTTGCCTTGGGCACATCCGCCGGATCGTACGACTGTTTGTAGGCCACGATAGTGCTGGAAGCTATGGTTTTACCGTATGTGTCCACGGCTTGGCGGAGTGCCACGGCGGTCGTAGGATACAAGCCGGCATTGTCAGTAGCATAGCCCTGCAGCATGGCAAGCGTAGCGCTAGCGGCGGTACGACGGCGGTTGTCGATGGCCGCAGGGTCAGGCTTGGCCGAACGAGACGCTGGCGCGTTGGGCCGGTTAGCGGCAGGCTGTCGCGTCTGGGGCGCAGGCTTGTGGTACGGCAACAAAAAGTACCCACAGACACTGGCCACTACGAACGCACAGACACCGGCAGTGAGTAGTAGGGTTTGATTCTTAGTCATGCCTTTTTCTGTACCTGACATTCGGGGCAGATGTGGGTGCCGCGGCCGGCGACGCGGAGTTTGACGATGGTCGTGCCGCAGCGCGGGCACGCCTGGCCTTCGCGGCGGAAGACGCGGGCAAAACTAAGGTAACTGCCCCGTTTGCCTTCGGCGTTCACATAGTTTTTGTCCGATGACCCGCCCTTTTCTATACTCAGATTCAGCACATACTGCAACTCGGTAAAGAGTGTGGATAATTTTTGTGTACTCACATTTTTTACCAGTGTGCTGGGGTGGATTTTGGCGCCCCAGAGCGACTCGTCGGCGTAGATGTTCCCGACCCCTGCGATGACCGTCTGGTCGAGTAGTGCCGCTTTGATATTCGTATTCTTGCGTCGCTGCAGCCGTTCTATGAACTGTTGCGCGGTAAAACTGGCATCGAGCGGTTCCGGCCCGACCTTCCGCATAAAATCGATATTCGGCACCTCGGCCGTGGGAATAAGTTTGACCCAACCGAACTTGCGCTGGTCGTTAAAGAACAGCTTGCTACCGTCGGTGAACGTAAACTCCACCCGCGTCGACTTATCCGGCAATGCATTCACCAGACTGTCGTTCGGATGCCCTGCCCCGAATCTGACTTCGTCATCTTTGGAATATGGAATATCGAAGGTAGAAGATAGGTTTTTCCCTTTATTCTTCATTCCACCTTCTTCATTCTGCTTGTCGGCAAAGCCGATAAACACGAGCTGACCAGTCATCTTCAAATGAATAACAAGCGAGTAACCGCTGGAAAGCTCTACCAGCAGCACCTTGGCACGGCGCTTCACGGCGGTGACCGTAGCGCCCAAAAGAAATGCGTTCACATCCGCCGGCGCGTTTGGAAAAGATTTCTGGTTGTCGTGCGAAACGGTCTTGAACATTTTGCCGACGATAAGCTTGTTTAGCCCCGCACGAACCGTCTCGACCTCTGGTAACTCTGGCATACCTTCTAGTATAAATTACCCCGGCAAGAAATCCCCCCATTCCGTGGTCAGGCCGCATGAGGCGCCAGGTGAAGTCCGGCCTCCGTGTGAACCGGGCTGGCATCTACGAGCACACCGATTCCGAGAAATAAGACCTTGACGCTCAACGGTACAGTTTCCGGATGTTCTTCTTGCTCGCGCATAACCTGCTGGACAGCCAGACATTGCACCGTATCGTGCACCGCTACCATTTCGGGGTGCAGCTGCTCCTCAAGCATGGCGGCAGCCGCACTGGCTACTTCCGGTTCCGTCCGGTAACGCACGATTGCCGACAAGGCCAGCAGAAGCAGCCGTGTGTCGTCCGGCGTAAACTCTGACCAATCGGTGTCGGTAACACCGTTTTCTCTTGCATTCGCGACCAGTCGAAGTGTCTTCGCTTCCAAATCTTCGTCACGCACGTAAACCTGGGCAAGCCGGAGCGTCAGATACGCTTGTTCTGTATTGCGAGGCGTGAAGGATATGTTTGCTTCTGGTGCGAGCATGCCGGTCCCCTCTGCAGATAGCATACGCCCGCCTAAGCATATGCAATATGACATTTGTCACAAAATCAGGCAGCGCGCCGTGATTTTGGAAGGATTCGCCTAAAGCCCCGCTTCACTCTGCGTGAGAGCGGTTGAGAGTCCCCTACAGGATACGCAAAGAAATCGGTAAACATGTCAGGAACCCTTCCCTGGTTGTGTAAATCTTCGTCAGTAAAGCCCTGGAATGTACCGCGAGAAATCTCTTCGAGCCTTGCCCGAAGCGCATCCGTCACCGTGAGCTCCGAAGAGATGCTGTATGGTCTACCTTCCAGGGGCAGCTCGTCTAGTGCTTCATCGGTTTTAACCCGTACCGGAATCCCTTCGACACTCCTTGCGACATTCCAAGCGTCTTCCGCCAGCTGGCCAGTGAGCATTTGACCTTCTAGGGCGACTTCAGGACTTTGAGTTTCTGCTACTGCCGTGTCGATAGCAGCTATTCTCCTGGCAAGAGCATTCATGCCCAAAAGGCTTGCACCTACATGCAGTGTATTCAGCTCGTCAAGATTTTCTATCCGGACACGCTTGGTCCACGTAGGTACGGCCGGCTGTGTGCGCTCCGGTTCGGGCTCTTCTGGCTCGCTTTCGCCTGCCGGATATCTGCCGTTGGCCATAATTTGATCGCTTGCCTCCAAGACAAGCTCACTAAAGTTCTCTGGAAGACCGTCGTCTGCACCCACAAAAACAGCGGTGTGTTCGAGCGCGGTGACACCCGCCGCCTTCGAAGCGATTGTAGGCACGACGCGTGTTTCAGTCTCGTCACCAGCCCAAAGACTGTTGAACTGAACGTCGAGAGCTACGACCTCTGGATCGGGAGTGGGCGGATGGACTATCATGATTATTTATAATTATATACTCTAATTATTATTTTGTAAATAAGGTAGAATTTTTATTACTTTTATACCTCATATGGTAATTATCGTATCATATAACGCTGTAATTTTTATGAATATGTACCGTACATTGCGGAATTTTAACAACGATGCTGTGTAAAAATTCATGCCTTGCGGTTTACGCTCGTCTGCAGATTTGCGATACTGTATGGACGATGGCGAATTCTTTGAGCGACATACTGGCGAACCGGGATTTCGATATGCCGCCGGAAGTGCGGGCCATAAAGGAATATGTACGGCGATATTACGACACCGAGGTAAATGTGACCGTACAACCCCACACTATCGTAGTTTCCTCGAAAAGCGCCGGGCTTATCGGTTCCCTGCGCATGAACCTGCCGAAGCTGCAAGACGCGAGCGGAACCGACAAGCGCATCATTTTTAGAGTGAGCTGAGCAGCTTCTCGAGGTCGGTGCGGAATTGGGCGAAATCTTTGTATACGATGGTTTGCATGCCGACGGCACGGGCAGCCTCGCAAAACTCTTCGCGGTCGTCGGTAAACACACATTCGTCGTAACGCACGCCGAGCCGGCCGGCACAGATTTCGTAAATTTCCGGTTCCGGTTTGGCAAAGCCGACTTCGCCGGAAGCCACTACGGTGTCAAAGTACTGCGACAATTCGTCTTCGGTAAAACGGCGCAGCAAGCTGCCTTCACCGATGTTGCTCAGCAGCGCGGTTTTGTGAGTTTCCCGCAGCTTGCCGACGTATTCCAACAGCTGCGTATTCCTGACTTCGCCGTCGCGAATCTGGTCACGATACGCCTCGTACGTCGTGCCGAGTATGGCAGCGACCTGCCGGGAAGAAGCCTCGGGGTCAGCGAGGCCGCGGTTCGCAAGCTGCACCAGGCTTCGGACCTGATCGGCGGCAGCCGGGTCACGGACACGTAAATCGTCGCAAATGGCTTGCAGGGCGTCGGTTACCAGCACACCGAAGCAGTCGAAAATGACAGCTTTTACCATACGGCTGCGATTTCCTCTTCCAGGCTGGCGACATCGGTATATACGAGCGCCCGCATACCCACGGCGCGCGCTCCGGCGACGTGACGCTCCTGGTCGTCCACGAACAGACATTCGCCGGGCTCGACGCCCAGCCGAGCGGCTATGGTTTCGTACGCGGCACCATCTGGTTTGGTCAGGCCGGTGTGGTGCGAAAGCGTCACGACATCGAACAGTGCGGCCTGCTCGGGCGTGAACACTTCGTCGAATACTTTCGTACTGCTTGCGTTACTAAGCACCCCGAGTTTGTAGCGAGGCTTCAGCGTGGCAGCAATGTAGGCGAACAGCTCATCGTTCGCCACGGTATGTTCCAGCTGGTAGCGGACGGTCGCCTCGGTTTCGCCCGTCTGCTCGGCGGTAAAACGGATGAGTTCGGCGTAGTCGGCCTGGCCGGCATCAACCCGGCGGCCGAGTTTGAACACTTCGGTCCAAACACCTTCGCGAGTGGCGAAATGCTTGGCCTTGAACGCCTGCCAGCCGTTGTGCGCCAGCACGCCGTACAAATCAAAAATAATTGCCCGTACTGTTATTTCGCTCATCTATTTCATTATGACACAGCCTCCCCTAGAGACGAGCGCGAGAGCCGCGTAGAATGGTGCAGTCTGGGATGAACCGAGAGCACCGGAACGGAGACGTATTAGCAATACGGCGGAGTGAGGAGCGGAGTGGCTTTGCCCCACAAAACAGAGTTTTGCGGGGACCCCGGTTTTCGCCCGGAATGTGCCGTTCTACGCGGCTCTTTCCTAGTAGCTGTTCAATAGGCTTGCGGGAGCCGAGGTTGGTACCTGCCGCCTGAACAAGTCGCGCACCTGCGCAGGGTTGCCCTGGAACGTACCGGCACCACCGCTACACGAAACCGACCAGAAGCTAAACGACTCTTCGCCGGCACCTGAAAGCTGGTATATATAGCGGTGGCCCGTCGGACAAACCCCGACGCCATCGCCCTTTGCCGGGTCGGAATCGCCCTTGGTAAAGCCGAGGCCTTGCAGCGATTTCAGGAACACGGTGTAGGAATTCACGTTGTTGGCGAATGTCTGGTGCTGGATGACATTGCCCTGGTAGCCCTGTATGACGTCGATGGTAACATCGGTGTTACTGACTTTGATAACCGTAGAGCGGTAGTCCTGGTCGGCCACAACGGGGCCGTCGGAGGTAACAGAAACAGAGGCGCTGGTCGTGGCATAGCTGGAAAGGTCTTTCTGGCTCTCTGGAGCGTTCGACGAGCCGCCACCACTGAAACCACGCACAATCAGGACTATCGTCAGTATGATAAGTCCTAATCCTATGAGTATGGCCAAAATCCGTCG
>CAZEMC010000010.1:0-43304 GCA_964513385.1 uncultured Candidatus Saccharibacteria bacterium
GTGTACGATTTCGGCGATGGCAAAACGGCGACCGAGGCCAACCCGCAGACCAAAGTGCGCCATACGTACGCCAAATCCGGCAAATATACCGCCAAGGTGACCGTGTATGTGAACCTGCCGGGCAGTCAGCAGACGACGGTCAGCAGCGGCGGGTGCCAGAAGGTTATCGATGTCACGCTGCCGTTCTACCAGTGCCTGCAGCTGACAGGGGCTATTTTGGACGCCTCGAAGTACAAGTACCGGTTCGTGGCGCAGGCCAAATCGGGCGGCGGTGCGCAGCTGGCATCGGCCGACTTCGATATGGGCGACGGTACCAAACTGACCGGCATCAAACCCGCAGCTGCCACGCCCAGCCAAGTGACGACGGATTATGCATACAAAAACCCCGGCAAATATAGTGTCGTGGCCACACTTCACTTTTCGCTGAACGGGAAAGATGTGACTGCCACGGCGTGCCGGGCGGGAGTCACGCCTACGACGCCGCCGACGCCGGAGTGTAAGCCCGGTGTGCCGGTCGGCGATGTGCGCTGTTCGCCGTGCCCATACGACAGCACGGTCTCTTCCACGTCGCCGGATTGTATCGCGCCCGCGGCCACCACGTTGCCGAACACCGGGGCGGGCAATACGATTGCTATATTCGGTGGGATAGCGGTCGTTGGGTTTATTGTCTATCGTCAGATTCTTTTCAGGAAACATAAGGCGGCCTTCCGCGCGGCAGAAATGGGTACGTCGCCCCTACCGCTCGGCCAGCCGCTCGATGAGCAGGCGCCGCTGGCAGGCACGCCGCTCGACCCGCATCCGCGCCGGCACCACAGCACATTCCGCCGCCGCCGAATGTTCTAAGGGGGGTATAGCGTAGTTCGTATAACGTATAACGTATGGGCAGCAAGGACAGGGTTCTTCTTCCATACGAAATACGTTATACGTACTACTAAATACGACTCTTCCTGTGTATAAGCGCTAGCTTTATGGACGGAATTATGCTATGTTACACATAGTTTCTAGAGTAATCGTGACTGACCGCTCCAAAAACAAAAACTGAATAAGTAGTAACTGCCTGCAAACAGGTCTTCCTTTTTCGTATCTGTTATGCTATAATTTTGCAGTTGTTTTCGTGCGTTCATCAATTGTAAATAGATAATTGCTAATTGAAAATTGGAGCACAGCGACTCGGTCCCGTCGTCTAACGGTTAGGACACCAGGTTTTCATCCTGGCAACCGGAGTTCGATTCTCCGCGGGATCACCATATGAGATTTTTCAAGCGGCGCAAGCCGGAAAACGGAATTCACCCCTGTAAAAAGGGGTATTTTTTGTGTTCCATAATCTAAATCTGCATAGGTTGGCAACTGGTCGAACAGAACGCCGAACAGCTGTGCCTTTTTGTGCGGATTCTGCTGCTTTAACAGGAGTAAATCGAGGTGTTCCAGGAAAAAGCGCACCCGCGCCAGTATACGGTCTATATCTATCGGTTTTTTGCCCTTCATTTGCTGCTTCTCCTTTTCTAACTTATTAATCTTCTGGTGGATTTGTTCAATCTGAGTCTCTAGGTATGCGATGGCTGTGGGGTTCGACAACAGCATAATCTTACTGAGTACGGCTTCTGCTTCGCCCTTAAGCGTCTGTATGTGCCTCTCCAGTGACTGTTCGTCCTCGCCAGACAACGCTTGGCGGCGCTCAAATTCTTTGCGTACAGTATCGATTAACAAGTCTATCTGGTCCTGGTTGACTTTGATACGGCTTATGAACTGGATAATCCTCTCATCCATCTGGTCTTTCGGTATACGGAAATAATGCCCCTTGTTGCTGCAGTGATACGCCGGGTAATATTTACCGGTCTTGCCCCGGCTGGCACTGCCCAGGAGTGAACCCCGACATTCGGGGCAGAGGACGAACTTCTTGTATGGGAACTCCGGATTATTCATAACTTTTTCGACGAGGTGCTTTTTGAGGGCTTGCCGCTGGATTTCGTACTCGCCGTCGGCTTCGTTGAAAGCAATGTATTTCTTCCCCCGGTTCGCCCGGTTGTATAGGTCTGTCGAAACAAGTCCGGCAAACGCGCATTTGGTCGGCGAATAGTTCGTCCATTTCTCGACATTGATACCCGCATAAATTGTGTTGGTGATAATGCGCTGCATGCTTTTGACAGTCAGCGGCTTGCCACCTCGCTTCGCAATTACTTGGCTCAGGTCGTCCTTGTTGCGCACGTAATGCGTTCGGGTGTGGTAGCCGGTGTCGTTCAGTTTGTCGACAATTTCCTGGTCGGTTAGCAGGCCTTCGGCGCGTAGTTCGAACATCTTGCGTATATATACCGCTTCGTCCTCGCGCGGTTTCAGGATGGTGCGTTTCCCCTGGTTGGTGTCGACCTTTTCGCTCTGGTAGCCATACGGCGGCTGCCGCATCCAGTAGCCGTTCTGAGTGTAGCGTATCTCCGCGCCAATCATGCGGCTCATGATGTCGCGCAGTTCGTCCTTGGAACGTTCCGCTTCGAGTATCTCTGATTTCTTGCTAGGGCTGTAGATACTCCACCGATATTCAAAGCCGAGGTGGTCGAGCGTGTTCACTTGCTGCGCGCTGATGACGCCGTAAATATCTATGAGCTGCACGCTGCTTAGCTCCAGCTGCGACTTGAGCATGTCGTAGCTGAGCGAGCCGCCACGCGTGAAACGGTCTATCGATTTGATGATAAACAGGTCGATGCCGTTCTTGGCGTCTTTGCAGTAATCTACCGCTTCCTGCATCGGCTGCTGCTCTTTGCTGGCCGATTCCATAAAGACGAAAATCTTTTTAATCGTGATGCCTTTGTTGGCAGCGAAGCGTTCGATTTGTTCTTTCTGCGCCTCGGGCGAGTCGCCGTCCGTACCTTGCTTGGTAGTGGAAACGCGTATGGCCGCGACTGCGTTTCTGCCGCTTAGCTCTGACTGCATGGCGCGACCTCACTGTTCCGTAGTTCTTCTTCGGCAATCTCAAGCAGCAGGGCGGCTAAGTATTCTAACCGCTCTGATTCCCCCGCCTGTAGTATTTGTGGCGGCCTTTCTTCGTTTTTTGATCCTGTCGGTCGGCTCATATATACCCTCATAAAGCTTACCTTATAGGGATAATTATAGTGCACTAATAAGGATAATTACAAGTATTTTACTTCTATTTTCGAAATTAGAACTTTATACTTACTTCGTATCTGTTAGCGTGTTGCTTTTTGTAACTCTCTTTTATACTATGTATCCAATCATGAGTCGGCAACTAAACCCTAAACAAATCCTCACCCTCACTACCATACTCAAATTCAGATATGTCACGACAGACAATCTCGCTAGCTTCCGCGGTATAACGCAAAACTCAGCATACAGCACCTTACAAATCCTTACCGCTAACGGGTACGTGGGAAAGATTTATCAGAAAAGCTATCACCTGCTTAATAAATCGGCACGCTACTGCCTGACCACGCAAGCTATCGAGTACTTACGCGAAGAAGCCAAACTGCAGCTACCAAACGCAGTCTGGAACAGCTACAAACATGACGTGAACCGTTCACCAGACTTTGTCGACCAACAGGTCGCAATACATGCCGCCTATAACGAGCTGACGCACTTGTTCGGCAAAGACGCCGCCATGCACGTACCGTTCGACCTGCGCCCATCACAAGACGTCATACGGCCGTTACCAAGCCTGTTCGTGAAGCTGTCATCCGGCAAACGCTGCTTCGTCGAACTGACCGACGGCCAGCACCTGTTCATAGCTAAGAAGCGGGTACGGCAGTACATCACGCACTACGATTCTAACGACTGGGAATGGGAAGACTATCCTGATGTTTATTTCGTGCGAGCTTCTGCTCCCGAGCGCTCCAAGCTCAGAGCGTATATTACCGAAAAGATGGAAGATGGTTACTTGGACGATGATGATTTCAAATTCTTTGTTGTCGGTAGTGTCGCACGAATAAGTTCCTCAAGTTAGCTGTTAAATAGTTTCTGGAATGTGCAGTCATCAGGGCATTCGCGCGGGTGGGCCTGAGCATGTTTTAGCAACTTGAATACGACATCCTTCAGGGCTCCGTCATGCTCTTGCGCCATATACAGGAGTACGTGCATGCCAGCTTCATCCGCTAACCTCTGCTTTTCTGCCATGAGCTCCTGTATCCATCTGGTGCGTCCATCGGCTTTGTCATGGTTCGAGGTGGTCATAGTGGTCTCACTTCTACTCTAGGCAATGCTATGCGCTCCTGAACCTTGGTGGCAGACGTTTTAAGAATAGTTTCAGATACACTCTGCGTGAGTGGGGTGCTCCTGGTTTGGGCCGATGCTTAATCTCAGCTCGTATTAGCTTGGTTAGTTCTGGATGGTCCTGGTCGGCAAGTGCTTGCAGTATAAACTCTGCAATTGTCATATCGCTCTCATATGCAATGCCTTTGAGTTTGCGGTGTGTTGCTGTTCGTACGCGGATTTGGATTGATCGTTGATTGCTCATGTCAGCTATTCTCTTTGGTGGTGTTCTTGGTTGCAAGCATAACTGGAAATAAAGTTGCATAATCGGGGTACAAGTCTGTTCCCTAAGGTTTATCGACGCCGACGTACAATCACCACTAGGCTTGCTAATGCGGCGTGACGATTGCGAGAGTGCGCAAGCAGGCTTGCAATGGTCACGTTCGTTGGAATATCGATGCCTGTGTTTGGGGTTGGGCATGGTAGCTAGTACATTCCCGAAGGGTATGCGCTAGCTAGTGTGCCCATTATCAGACCATTCCTTATGATTCGAAGAGGCCCTGACATGTCACATTTTTGTGCCGCAGCTTGCGGAGGCATAAGTATGTGACATGTAGTCCCCTGGGTTGATTTTGGCGCATGATGCGGCCAGCTTTAGCTGGTGGCATGGTGTGCCAGCTGTCCTTACTTACCAGAGCAGTTTCTCGTCATACTCAGGACGCTCTAGCTATATACTCTCAACAACCTCCGTCCAGTTAATCTGCGCAAAAGCCGCATGCAGCAGGTCATGCCCCAGACACGGTGTATCTATCTCGCTTTCCAGCTGCAACGCCATCTGGTCGTGCAGCCAGGCCGCCTGCTTGGAGACGTCGTTGTCAACGTCCTTGGCAGAATGTAGGAAACGCTGCGTCTGCTCATTCTCGTTGAGCCACAGGCTTGCCAGCCACGTCTCGTAGTTGCTCCAGCCGTTGTATGACGTCTGCATCTTAGTACTCCTCCGCCAGCATGACGGTTATGAAACGGCGGCACTTCGGGTCAGTTGGGTCACAGAACTCAGTCAGCCCTCGGTTGTAGTAGTCCATCTTCCAGAACAGCTTCTTACCACACAGTTCGAAACTACCAAAGTCATGCTCGCCGTACGGGTCGTTGTCTGCAGTGAAGTCGTCGTAGCCTCGCAGTGCCACCAGTACCGCTTCATCTGCATGTAACGCCCGTACCCCTCGTGTAAACACGATGTCGAACCCATTGCGACGGAACTTGTCATTTAGTGTTGCTACGCTTGAGACTTGTGTTCCCATTGGAAACTCCTTTCGTTATGAACGGATACCTTCCCGCTCTGTCAGAAAGGCACAGGGTAAAATGGAACGCATCAAGGTGGAGCACCTACACCCGTAGCTGAACGACCTTGAGGCGTTCTGTTTTACCCGTACAATGAAGAGACGGAGGGAAGGTTATCTTCCATTATTTGCAGATAAGACTGAGTGGTTTTCGAGTTCTTAAAAAGAACGTAAGAAGTTATACTTGATATAAATGATTGACGATTTAGTTAACAAGTACCAGAACGACAGAGCGCATTATATTACTGATGCCTATAACGAAGCACAACTTAGGGCCGACTTCTTAGACCCTTTGTTCGAGTTACTCGGCTGGGACATACAAAATAAGCAGGCTAAAACTACGGCGGAACGCGAAGTGGTGGTCGAAACACCCCTCAAAGCTAGCGTAGGTGCTACGACCAAAAAGCCTGATTACGCCTTTCGGCTTTTCTCTGAAAGAAAATTCTTTCTAGAGGCTAAGAAACCCAGCGTAAACATCAGCGTAGATCCCGAACCAGCTGCACAGACACGAAGGTACGGCTTTACAGCAAAGATGAAGATATCCGTACTTTCCAATTTCGAGTATTTAGCTATATACGATTGTTCTCGCGTCGTATGTGTAGGCGATAGTAGTGCCGAATCTAGAATCAAGCTATATCACTACACTGAGTATGCCGAGAAATTTAATGAGATACAGGGCTTGTTAAGTAAAAGTAGCGTTTACTCGGGGGAATTTGATAAGGCTTGGTCTGCAATTGAAGACCAGTTACAACTGTTCAGTATTGATGACCTGTTTTTGGCACAGATAAATCGTTGGAGAATCATACTCGGACAACAGATTTTATCGCATAACAGCTTGATTTCTCAACGCGAGCTAAATGACTTAGTACAGAGCTACTTAAACAGTATTATCTTCCTGAGGGTATGCGAAGATCGAAACCTCGAAGAGTATAAGTCGTTACATAACGTTGCATCCGAAGGCGACTTCAGCAAGTTGGTTGTTAAATTTCAAAAAGCTGACCGTAAATATAACTCGGGTTTGTTCAACCATAAGATGAATGAGCAAATTATCAAGAATAATGCCTCTTCATTCTGGAACATTATTCAGGAGTTGTATTTTCCGCACACTTCTTATTCATTCAGTGTAATCTCGTCGGATATATTAGGTAGAATTTATGAAGTTTATCTGGGGGAGGAACTAGTTATCTCTAATGGAGCGTTGTCTCTTGATAAAAAGCCAGAACGTGTAGACCGCGATATCGTAACCACCCCTACCCCTGTCATTAGAGACATATTAAATGCTTCACTGGTCAAACAGCTAGAGTCGAAAAGCGCTGACGAGGTGCTAAAAATACGTTTAGCTGATATAGCTTGTGGCTCGGGCGCTTTCCTCCTCGAGGCGTTTCAGGCAATTAATGATTACTTAATCGATTGGTATCTTGCGAATGACCCCAAAACACTCACACAAATCAGCATTGCAAATTACAAACTTCCTTTTGCTCTCAAGAGAGATGTGCTCGAAAGATGCATACATGGTATAGATAAAGACTACAGTGCAGTTGAGGCGTGTAAATTTGGGCTACTACTCAAATTGCTTGAGGACGAGGACAATGGGAGTATTTCAACCCCCGCATTGCCCACCCTTAACAACAATATTGAATTTGGGAATAGCCTAATTGATTCCGACGATATAATGGGTGGAGAGAACAGCACCATTAATCCGCTACAAAACTCAACTCACAAATACGATGTTATAATCGGAAACCCTCCGTATATGTCCACTGAGGATATGAAACGATTTACTCCCCAGGAGCTACCGATTTATAAGAAAAAATATGATGCGTCGTATAAACAATTCGATAAGTACTTCTTGTTTATTGAAAGGGGCTTCGAACTCTTATCAGAAGGTGGCCGACTTGGATATATCGTTCCTAGTAAATTCATGAAAGTTGGTGCGGGACTAAAACTTCGCGAGTACCTCTCGAAAAACAATGCGCTTGAGGAGATTGTGTCCTTCGGTGCCAATCAAGTGTTCAAAGATAAAACCACGTACACGTGTGTTCTTATTCTCCAGAAGCAAAAACGGGAAACATTTACGTACAAGGAGGTCTCCAGTCTCCCCGAGTGGAACGCTTTAACACAAAAAGAAAAATCAACAGACACATCGACGATTTTACTGAGCGAACTTGATGATGATGTGTGGATAATGGCTCCCGATAACCTACGCAACGCCCGATATAAACTACAGCAAAACACTCTGACACTGGAAGGACTAGTAGGCTCGGATGGTATATACAACGGCATACAAACAAGTGCAAATAACATTTATATACACAGTATTGATCATGAAGATGCTGATTATGTTTATTTTTCATACGATTCTAAAGAATGGAGAATTGAAAAAGAATTAACTCGGCCGTACTTCAAAACCGCGTCCGACGACGGGGCGATTAGTAGTTATAGGATGTTGAAGCCTAATTCCTTCGTCGTATACCCATATATTAAAGATGAGGACGGCCTGAGACTTGTTAAGTTAAGTGATTTGAAGAGTAAATATCCCTATACTTTTGAGTTCCTGAGTAACTACAGGTCGGTATTGAGTGATCCTAAACGAGACATTAAGCCTAGCCCAGAGACCGCTGACGAGTGGTATCGTTATGGTCGCCATCAAAGTTTGGAAAAATGTGATGTTGACCAAAAAATTGTTGTCGGCATTCTCTCTCAGGGTGACAAGTATGCTGTAGACGTTAGCCACACTCTGATATCGTCCGGCGGTACTGCCGGGTATTGCATGATCACACTACCAGATGACTCCCCGTATTCTATATATTACCTTCAAGCAATTCTCAACTCAAAGTACACAGAATGGTATGCATCTTTGGTAGGTGAGGTATTTAGGGGTGGGTATATTGCTCGCGGTACAAAAGTTTTGAAAAGATTACCCATAAAGATAATAAACTTTGATTTAGATAATGAGAGAAGTGTCCATGATTCTGTTTCAAACATGCAGCAGAGGCTAATTCACGCACAGTCCGAAATAGATAAATACGCAGCCAATCCAAGAGAGTTGGCTTTGGCTGAGAGAAAATTTAATCGGATTAAAGAAGGCCTCGATAAATTAATCGACGATCTATATGACCTTGGCTCAGATAGCGCGTTAATACCCTTGATTAAAAAAACATATGCGTCTAATTAACGAGGTATCAAGCGAAAAATTGCGCGGTGGGTTCTACACACCTGAGAACATAGCTGAGTTTATACTTAAGTGGGCGTTATATGGTAAAGAAAATGCTAGCATTTTTGAACCTAGCTGTGGTGACGGCGTGTTTCTTGATGTCCTCGGCAAGGGGGAGTTTAAGTATAAGTCTATGCTAGGACTTGAGCTAGACAAAGTCGAGGCCTTGAAAGCAAATAAAATAAAGCCCGCTAACTCAAAGGTCGTGTGCGAAGATTTTTACACGTTTTATTCAAAGGATAAGAAATTTGATGTAATCGTAGGCAACCCTCCGTACATTCGGTATCAGTTTTTCAACAGTCAGCAGAAACATGCGGCATCAATCATATTTAATGAGGCCGGGCTAAGATACAATAAACTAACAAACGCTTGGGTTTCGTTCGTCGTAGGTTCGAGCATGATGCTTGCTCCGAATGGAAAGATTGCTTTTGTATTGCCCGCAGAAATTCTACAGGTTTCTTATGCCAAACAGCTAAGGGAGTTTCTCTCGCACTATTACAATAAGATTAATATCATATCTTTTGAAAAACTTGTTTTCCCGCATATTCAACAAGAGGTTGTTTTATTGTTTTGCGAAAAAGATGCAACGAATGAGCACAGCATTGAACATCTAGAGCTGCACGATGCAAGTGATCTTCTCAGCCTCGATCTGAAAAGGCTCAATAGGCCTAAAAAGAGAATTGATTTCAAGGCTAACAAGTGGACATTCTATTTTCTAGATCAAGATGAGATTGATCTTATCGAGAGAGTTCAGGATGAAGGTCTTGTTGGTAGGCTTGGTGATTATGCGAATGTAGAGGTCGGAATCACTACAGGTTCAAACAGTTTCTTTACGATTCCACGCTCGATAGTTGAACAATACAATCTAGAGAATTTCGCAAAGCCACTGGTTGGGCGCAGCGTTCAAGTCCCAGGTCCCGTCTTTACAGTACGTGACTGGGAGGACAATATCGAGAAGGAAGCGAGAGCCTACATACTCGACTTCCCTGCAAAAGAGGAATTACGCAATCATAAGGGCGCATTGACCTATATAAAGCACGGGGAGGATTTAAAAATCAATAAAGGCTATAAGACTAGCATTCGAGCCGAATGGCAGATGATTCCTTCGCTAAGAAAGTCAAGCGCACTTTTCATTCGTCGGAATAACCTTTACCCTAAATTGGTCATTAATGAAGCAGATGCGTATACGACTGATACGATGCATCGTGTCACGCCTAGAGATGGCATTAATCTTCAAGCCCTAACTGCAAGCTACTATAATTCATTGTCCTTGGCGTTTAGCGAAATAACTGGACGAAGTCATGGCGGCGGAGTCTTGGAATTGATGCCGAGCGAAGCGGAAGATATCTTAGTGCCATATGACTTAAGTAACTCTGGGCTGCTGTCATACATCGAAAAATCTTTAAGATCTAGAGTAGAGATGGAAAAAATACTAGCTTATACTGACGAGCAAATCCTAGGGAAAAACCTGGGGTTCTCCAAGCAAGATATTAGAACATTTAATAACATATGGCTTAAGCTCCAAAAACGACGATTATACAGAGATTGACATAGCGAGATATAATCAATACTGAACTTCATATGACTTGTTAATTCTCGTAATCTTTTCAATCTGATACAGTAGTATTATGAAGATAATTAAACGTAGTCATAGCGATATTCCTTTAGAAGAAGCTCATGGTGGTAACGGCTCTCGAAAAGTGTACGCTTCACCTGACCATTTAACGAGTTCTCATTTTGAAATGGTAACCCATGGCTATCTGCCTGCTAGCAATAAATTCGATTGGCATGACCATCCTAATACAGAAGAAGTAATGATTGTCCTAAAAGGTACGGGTGAAGTCTCGGACGAAGACGGCACGTACGTGTATGAGCCTGGCGATGTATTCGTTTTCCCGGCAGACACGCAACACATGATAGAGAATACCTCGGACGAACAGCATGAAATGCTCTTCGTGCGCGTGAAAGTTCCGTAGAGTGCTATGAATTGCCGTCAGATTAGAACCGACAAAGTCAGTGGCATCGTAAACGACCCGAACGACTGGGCAAAAGAAACCGGCAAACCACGCTACATACTTGACCTACTACTAAGTGTTATTAACGTCAGCGTCCAAACTGTAGATATCGTAAATAGTTTACCTAAACTAGTGTTCAAGAGTGAGTCAGTTGATGAAAATTGACCTTCATTGCCATACAAAAGCAGTGCGCACGGGCGAACTCGCAACCCGCAATGTAACGAAAGAGGCGTTTGCGAGTAAAGTAGTTGAGGCAAACGTCAAGATCATTGCGATAACCAATCACGATCTGTTCGACAGAGCACAATTTGATGAACTGCAGCAAGAAGTTGAAGGGGTTTGCACATTGTGGCCAGGAATTGAGTTCAACATTGAGCATGGTGAAGCGAAGTACCACATGACTGTTATTGCGAGTCCGAATAATCTCAACGAGTTTGATGTTGCAGTGAGAGTCGCTACCACTGGAAAATCAGGCAATTTTGATGTGCAGCTCGATGCTGTTATTGCCGCATTTAACGGCCTCGAGGTACTATATCTGCCTCATTTTGGCAACAAAACGCCCGGCATCTCGGAGGAAAAACTACACGATCTGCACAGTAAGGTGCCGAACCAAAACCGGGTGATACTAGAAGACTCAAATAGCCGCTCGGTAACCATTCTCACTAATCACGGTATGAGAATGATAACCGGCAGTGACGTCAAAGATTGGAATGTTTACCAAAATGCCGACATATCTGAACTGCGCATCCCAGTTGATACATTCGAGCATTTTTGCCTCTTTTTGGATAGAGACCCTAATGTTATTAAAACACTTCTAGATAAAAGCCATCCAAAAAATTACATCGGCAAACCATGCAAAGAAGACGAAGCCGTTACGGTGAACATCCCCCTATTCAGCGAAGTGAACATTATCTTCGGAGATAAAGGAACGGGAAAAAGTCAAATAATTGAAAGTGTTCGCAAGAAAATGGATTCCGACGGCCTTTCCGTTTCGTCGTATATAAGCAGTAAGAAAGATGAAGACATAAAGGACTTGATTGATGTCTCCGGGATGGAACGCTCTGCTGAAAAAGTCGGGCTGGACGAATGTGAGGAGGATTTTAATGCGATAAGTAACTGGGGCGATACCAGCATTGAGTCACTACAAACTTTCATCCGTTATGGCGAGACGAAGAGCATGAACGCTAACAAAGATAGAATTAAGTTTACCGAGCAACAAACGTTGCCTTACGACGAGAATATACTGCAGGGTGTCGAAAGCGACCTTTTGCACATAAAACATGCTGTCGAAGATGTCGGGAATATTGAGGGTGATTACCTAGAAGAGCGTGAGACTGAGGCATTACAAAAAAACCTCGCCAATTTGCGCGCGGCAGTTAGCCAACGGAAAACCGAAGAACTTATAAAGAAAAACAGCTGCCGGTTAATGATTTACACTACTCAACGGGTGCGGGCAATTATAGCAGCAAAAACGGGTACTGTGGCCAAACCTACCACCACAGGATTTTATGAGTATGCAAAAAATCGTGTATCACTACATACTGCTGCCGGCAATATATTACAAAATCTTATTCCGAAGTCACATAAAGAGCGTGAAGCCTTGGGTGACATAGGTGACAAAGGAAACCTCTTTATTGAGAGCAGGTGGAAAGTTTATGACGCGGATTCTCGACATCCAGAATATTCGGGTAGCGTCAATATAACCTCACTTAAAGAAAGTCTCGCTAATATAAAAAATGTTAAAAAGAACGCGTTCTCGGATGACCCAGAAAATTATCTTAGTTCGTTCCGGGAAAGCTATGACGATAACGGAATTACATGTATTGGCGTCTTCGTGGGTGTCAGTAAATACATAGTTGATGATAATTTCAATGAATATAGTCCATCAAATGGCGAGAGAGCTATTGTAATGATCCAACGCGCCCTAGATAGAGATAAGGATGTATACTTATTGGATGAACCGGAGCTGAGCCTAGGTGGAACCTACATTGATAAAACAATCCGACCAAAAATTTCGAAACTCGGGAAGGCCGGGAAAGTGGTTTTTATAGCAACCCATAACGCAAATATTGCCGTGCGAACTCTGCCGTATAACACGATATATAGATATCATGATAAGTCCGGCTATAAGACGTATTTAGGCAATCCCTTTACGAACAAGTTGGTTAATATCAACGAATCATCTGATACGCTAGACTGGAAAGAAGTAAGCATGCGAGTGCTGGAGGGTGGCGAGGATGCATTTAGCGACCGCGGTGATATATATGAAGCTGGGAGGCCGTCTGTATGATTACTATTAGAACTAATTTGCTAAAAGATAGTGGCATCGATTACTTGGAGTTTATTTTTGACGATGAGGTCAAGCGGGTTAATATAAATAACCCTAATGACACTGTAGGTTTAAAGTCAGCATTTAATAAAATTACAAAGCTCGCAATGGACTCTGACGTAACCCTGCAAGCGCTAGAAATAGACGAGTCAATAGGTAGTGGACTATTAGCGGACGTTTTTACGGAGTACATTACTGACTTGAATCAAGAGGTCGGCAGAATCAGGGCGGAACTACGCACTGTTGACGATGAGGAATAAACTGTGGAATGTCTCATAATCTTCGGAAGTAGGGATTATTGCATATGCCGCAGGCTCTAATAGTAAACCAAAGGTTAAGCATTCATGCCCTGCCTGATGGTACTATTAATGTAGGTACTCGGTACCCGAAATAATGAGGTTAAAGATATGAGACAGCCTACTGAATTTGAAATTGGCATCATTCAAAAAATTCTAAAAACCCATCATTTAACAGACACTTTTGGTGGTCAAGTTGATGGCATTCAAGTGGAGGCACTTCCTCACCCGGACAATTACGGGAGTATTGAGTTAATCCCCAAGAATGTTAATAAACTTAAAACGCTCTCTAAATTGGAAGGCGACCTTGATCTGACCCACACTCACTTTTTCAAAGACGGCCATTCTCTCCCTGTCATCCTGAACTCGTTTCAGGATCCATACGGTAGTACGGACGCTCATATTGAACGCATGGATGCTGAACTGAATTCAGCATGACAAAAAGTGAGTGTGGGTCAGGACCTTGATGCGGTGGATTCAGATGGTGTTAAAATATCTGCGTTGCTTTACAGCAAAGGCCAAGCCCTAGACGAGTTGGAGTTCATTAGGGTTGATGGTAATTCGATTATACACATGCCAGCCGCCGATTCCTTCAATTTACCTGGAATATCAGATTAGTCAGAACAGTGTTTCTGGGTCTGGGTGGCGACAGATTATGTCTTACGAATCTAGCCGGATAGTCTCGCCGCTCATCGGTTCCTCGGGCGTAAGGCCCGCGATACGGCAGCAGAAATTGTAGCCGGGTCGGGCAGGTAATCGAGTGCAACTACAAAACGTTAAAATCCGCAAGGGAAGCGAGTTCAATCTTTACTGCCGTATCCAAAACTCTAACAATTCGAGTTACTCGTTTATTGCCGAAACCAAGCTGTACGAAATGCGTTTTCAGAACATGCCTACGTACAATTTACCAAGTGTCGGTATGTGTAATGATGCTCAGTTCGACGCGAACCAACCATCGTATCCGATGCTATACTGCTCAGCCAGGCGCATGAAGAACAGCGAGTCTTCGCCGTATGATTCATGGCTCATGACATAATCCTTTTTCGTGGCGGTCAGAATTGACGTTCCTTGTATCGCCTCATCGGGTGCGACTGTGCACTCCCAGCCGCGCTCCAACACCCTTGCTTGTATTGCTTCCAGCTCAGAGCCTTTTTGGAGGTTATAGAGTCTGAAGTTCATTTCACGGGGCTTTTCAAAGCTACCCTTGCTCGCCTTGGCAAGCTGTGTCAGCGCTAAGCGGTCAGGCTCTGCAGGGTAGTTCTTTACCCAGTCAGGAATCTTGGTGAAGAATGACATACTTGGTCTTTATTCTACAGGTATTACGCGTTTGCCCGCAAGTAAGCCCGCGTAGCGGGCCGTGTCAGCGCCGCTTTCTGTTCGTACCATGTCGTCTTGGTCCTCTGCCGTATGGCTTCCAGCTTTAAGAAAGCTACCATACTGCTAAAAATGTGTATCCGTTGGGCGTGCGCCCGCTGTGCGCTGCAGTTGGCCACACCAGTGGTCTGTTTCAGCCCTTCATGGAACTCCTCGATCTTCCAGCGCTCGTTCCAGTGTTCCTTGAGGGCGGCGAAGCCGCCTGCCAAGAAGCTCGTGTCGTCGCTCGCCAGGTAGCGGATGACACCGTGCCCGATGTCCAGCTTCGCTACTACCACCTCACCATAGCCTTTCAGCCAGACGGGCTTGACGGTGCCTTCGTCAAGGTCGAGGTCGCTGACGGCCAGGTGGGTGCCGCGAATCGGTGAGACTAAGCGGTTACTCTTGAGGTTAGTTATCCAGTGCCAGCCATGGCGACGGATAGCCTTCAGATTGTCCAGGCCGCTATACCAGCTATCCAGAAGGACGTAGCGTGGGGCGAAGCCCCGCTGGCCAGCCTTGTCCAGCATGTCCCGGAAATGGTCGTTCTTGCCACGGCCGTCGTGCATGGGCGCGTATACCCGGTAATCTACCGGAACGTACGACGTACCGTCGGTCCACACGAAGTTGACAATGTCGATGCCATTGACGACCTGATGCTCCCGGCCGGAGTACTGCCGTCGGGCCAGGTCGATGTTGGTAGCGAACGGCTTGCCAGCCACCGTGTCATCGACGATGAGGTAGCCGGTGCTAATGTCGGCCAATGGCTTGGCATACCGCCAGACATCGCTCGGCGTGAAGTCGGCGCGCATGAGCCAGCGGGTGACGCTGTCATGGGCCATCTGCTCCGACGGCTCGACCTTCGGCAGTTCGACGCCGGAATACCGGTTGCTGTTCGCAATGAGAAAGTCCCGGTACAATTCCAAACTGCACTTTTGTTGCTGTGCCATAGTACACCCCCTTTCAGTGCTTCGCACTTCAAGGGTGCGCCTAACCGCGCGGATTCGTCAAGGGAAACGCGTAATACCTGTTCTAGCGGAAGTTAAGCATATCGAACAGCCCTGAATGTCCATGGGGCTAGGCTTTGTGTACGGCAACTTATTTCTTAGATTTGAACGGGAACGGTTCAAAGTTTTCGATGTTTTTAACTTCTTGGATAGTGCCGAGGCGCTCGGACGAACCGAAAATCCACCATCCTTTCCGAATAAGGGCAACATGGCTATGGAGGGGTATTACTAGTCGTGCTGTGCCATGTTTACCGTCATCGTGGGCGATTAAAAGTTTGTCATTACGGAGACTATCAAGCATCGCTACGATGTCATCTTCTATCCCCTGTGTAAATTGCAGGTCTGCGTCCAAAGGGTAAAGGTCAGTATTTACCATGTATATGCCGCATTCTCGCAACGTGAATGTAGCGCCTAGATAATGTTCTGGGTCAATTTCGATTAAGATTTCGTATCGGTCATCGCCGAAAGTGTATTTGTCTTCACTACCGTGGCGGCCTTTCTGTATTTGGATGCCACTGGCTTCAATCTTTTTGAGAACTAGTAGAATTCTGTCACCATGTTTTGTTGCCATACGATAACTTTATATCAAAACTTTATGGGCTCAAACTAGTCTGGTTCACAGGGAAAGGAACTATTAAGCTATCTCGGGCTAAGACAGATTACTCCAGTCGGTAGACTTGGGTTGTCGCTTGCGTGGTTTTGCTACAACGGCCAGTTTCGGTCTGTGTTTTGCAATCATATGCGCAGAGACTAGTAGTGCAACAAAGGAAACTGCCAAGAGTATGGTGCCAACCACAGCTGACAGGGGCTTGATGATTTGTCCAAAACTGCCCAATACAAAAGCGCCGCAAAACAACAGATAGTCATTTAGGCCCTGTGCGCTATAAAGATAGCGGTAAAAGGTGTGACCCGGATCGTTCCCTTTGTGCTTTTTAAGCAACGCCTTTTGTTTAGGGCTACTGAGCTTGACTCTGAACAAATATATCAGGAACACCGAAGATACGACCAAGGTGATGAGGAACAGAAGGTAAATGAAATTTTTCATTGGCTATCTTCAGTCTATACTAACAGTCTCGTCATTCACAACGACCGTTTCACCGCTCATCGGCTCCTCGGGTGTAAGGCCCGCAATGTGGCAGTAGAAGTTGTAGGCTGGCAGGTTAGATATCTCGCCTTGCTGTACGTAGGGTAAGAAAAGCGGCAATAGGTACTCTTCATCCTTAGGACTACCAGTGCGGAAAACGACGACCGTGCCGACGTTCGCCAGGATTATATCCACCATCTTCTGGTCGTCCTGCTGCTGTGTACTCTGTTCAGCCATGGTCAGGAACACCCGGTACTTCCTGGCTTCGCTGAGCATCTGCGTAAATGACAGTGTGGCGAAGTTCTGGAATTCATCGACGTAAATGTAGAACCGTTTGCGGTCTTTCTGCTTGCGTTCGGCTCGTTTGAGTGCCGCCAGCTGGAGCTTGGCCAGGACGGTGACACCGAACAGCATGGAGGTGTCTTCGCCAAGCTTACCCTTCGAGAAGTTGCAGATAAGAATCTTGCCGTCCAACACTTCGTCGAAATCAATCATCGACTTCTCTTGTTCTAACATAGCGCGGGCACTTGCCGAAAACAGGAAGCGGCCGATTTTGGCAGTAATGCCGGCAGTCATCTTAACCTTCTGCATGCTCCCTGCCTTACCGAGCTCGTCCTTCCAGAACAGCTTCAGGTTTTCGTCTTCCAGATTCTTTATGGCGTCCTTGGCAAACTTCCCATCGTTCAGTAGCTGGAAAATAGTAAAGAGCGTCGGCTTTTCGAGTGTGAGTGCGGTCTGTGTGGCATTGCGCAGGACGTACTCGATACGGTGGCCGCCGCTATCGTCTTCCGAAAACACTTTGCGCATGATGGAAATCACCGACTCGGTCACACGGTCTTTCTCGCGCAGCAAATCATTGCCCGTCAGGCCTGCTGGTAGCTTGAGCAAGTTCACACCGAGCGGGTGTTCCAAGTCATCAGGGTTTAGGTATATGAGGTCTTTCTTCCGTTCCTCCGGTATGTATTCGAGCAACTCTTCCGCAAGGTCACCATGCGGGTCTATGACAGCCAGCCCTTTGCCGTTCCGGATATCCTGCACCAGCTGGTACTTAAGCATAGTCGTCTTACCACTGCCGGTGCCGCCAACTACGAACATATGCCGTTCACGCTCGGCTTCGGTCAGGCCAATGGGCGTTTCGGTACCGTGGTGTTTATTCATGCCGATGACGACATCAAGTTCCGGGTCGTTCTTGAGACTGAGCGGTGCGGGTAACGTCCGGCTATGCGAACGTACCATGCCTTCGGTTTCGATAAGGCCGTGCGGAAAGTGAAATAGAGTTGCCAGCTCATTGACACCTAAAACGGATGAGTTGAGTGGCAATATAGATAGCGCGCGACGACTAAACAGTCTGTGAAAATGTCGTTTCCGTAGCCCGTCTGGATAGTCCTCCGAGACAAGTTGCTGAAAATTAGCCGTATTGAGTGGTGCCAGCGATGAGGCGAAACCTTCTGCGAGCATACCGGCGCGCTCTGGCGAACGGACGCTGAACCGCAAGTCGGCCCGGAGCAATGGCTGGTCAAGCTTGGCCGCGATTTCGGCATACAGTTTCTCTTCTAGGCTCGTAAGCTCTACTTCCTTCCGTTCTGCAAACAAGCTTGTAATCCAAAAGACAAGGGCGGTAGCTGCCGCGAATTGCCAGCTGCGTGCCAGGAGGCCGACAAGCAGTGCGGGCACCCATATCCACGCATAGGAAAGCAGATAATAGCGAAGCTTACCGTCCAGAACCACACTGCCTTTGCTCATGAGCCGACGGTATAGGCGGGAGGCGGTTTTGGATGAATAACGTCCTAGGGCCATTTGGAGCACAAGCTCTTCTTCGTCGCCAAGTTGCGTCAGCGATCCGGCGATGAACGCCACCGGGTCGGCCTTCGCCAAATCTTCGTGCGGCTTGAGGGGAAATGCGAAATGGCGCGACTGCTTGATTTTAAGAAGTGCCACGTCACCAGGCAGTTCAGTATCAGGTGTAATTTGCTTGAACTTCAGCTCTGGTATGTATGAGGCGAAGAGTTTCTGGATAACCGGAAGGTTCTTTTTTGCTGCGACTACCCGGTAACGGATACCGGTCTTCTTCGTGCCAGCGATTTCAAGCGACACGACTTCGTGCCTGCCAAGCAGGGCACGCAGGGCCGCGATAAGGCTTTCGGTACTTAGTGGGTCCGACTCATTTCTAAGCGGAGGAATAATCTCGAGCACTCCGAGGTCTTTGCCACCGTAAAAAGTCTTCAGGTTGGCTGCGACATCTATAAGCGGCCGAATCATAATCCGCCAGAGCCAATAGAAGACAAAGACGATGAGCGCACTCGAAATAACCACTTCCGCGGGACTGTCTCCGAGAATATGACTGTATGATGATATCGAAAATTGCATAGCTTAAACCTCGAGCCTAATGCTCCGCCTGGCTGCCACTACTATAACTGAGTTATCCACAGTCGCAAAGAGGTTATGGCCAGACCATACTGGAAAGCGTTAAAGAGGAGGTATGGTATGTCAAATAACAATAAGACCGTCGCGTTCGCGCGTGTGTCGAGCAAGGCGCAAGAAGACGAAGGTTATTCGCTGGACGCGCAGCTTAAACTTATCCATAAGTACTGCAAGGTTAGCGGCCTGAACGTAGTTGCGGAGTTCAGGATATCCGAAACGGCGTCGAAGCATGAGCAGCGGAAGGTGTTCCGCGAGATGCTTACTTCTGCTAACAAGCATAATGCGGCACATCTGGTAGTCGAAAAGACAGACCGGCTGACCCGCAACATGCGTGATGCGGTTGTGGTCGACGACTGGCTGGAGGCTGATGAAAAGCGCCGGTTGCATATGGTAAAAGAGGGTCTTGTCGTGCACAAGCGTGCTAGGTCGGATGAGCGACTCATGTGGAATATCTACTTGGCCTTTGCCAGGAAACAGGTCGATAACTTGCGGGAAGAAGCTATGAAGGGCTGGGCGGAAAAACTCACGCAAGGCTGGATGCCCGCTCTGCCGCCGCATGGCTACAAAACGGTGGCAGAGAATGCCAAAAAGATTCACATCATTGATGAGGAGAAAGCGCCGGTAATACAACGGATGTTCAGGTTCTATCTGGAGCCCGGGCAGACCGTAAAGACCGTGAAGGCAGAGCTCACCGCCTGTGGTATAACGACCAAGAAGGGGCGTCCGCTCACGTCGAGTGCCGTGCATAAAATGCTACGCAATCCGTTCTATGTCGGCGTTATCCGCTTTGACGGCCGTGATTATCCGGGCGCACACGAGCCGCTTTTGGATATGCCGCTTTTCAACGCGGTCCAAACTAAGCTGGGTGGGCGGTCGCATAGCGCCATCAGGAGACACGACGTATTGTTCCGGGGTCTGATAACCTGCATGGGTTGTAATGGTATGGTGACGTGGCAGCTGCAGGGCGGACGTTACTATGGTGCATGTAATCGGCGTAAGGTAGATTGCACACGAGGGGCGTTCGTTCGGGAAGACCGAGTCGAAGAGCAGGTGCTTGCCGCGCTGCGCAAGGTCGATGATACGGACAGAACGCGCACGCTTTTCGCAGATCTTAAGCAGAAACTGGCTGACCTGCACCAGCCGTATGTAGGGCAGCACC
The DNA here is from genome assembly GCA_964513385.1 of uncultured Candidatus Saccharibacteria bacterium. Taxonomy (GTDB): domain Bacteria; phylum Patescibacteriota; class Saccharimonadia; order Saccharimonadales; family UBA4665; genus JBDHUJ01. Next base: position 20,410 of record CAZEMC010000010.1, read on the forward strand.
GGCAAAGCGTGATGCAACTCATCACCAAGCAGGTACATCGTAGCGAAATCATGAAGGACAACTTATACGAAGATAAGTTAGCGGGCTTGTTGACTGACGCCGCCTATGCGAAGAAATTGGGAGACATCGACACACGATTGGCGCAGTTGCAGGATAGACTGGAAAGGCTTGAGGCGGCCGAAAGGAAAACGGGACGGAGCCCCATTACCGCCCGTACGGTATACGGTTTATACGCCGCTGAGTCAAAGGCGGGCAAACGAACCATACTAGCCAGCCTGTTTAAACTTACTCGGGACGTTGGCCGTGTGAACATCGAAAATATATGGCCTAACATGCAGAAACCTTCCTCATCTGATACGATGGAGGGGTGAAAACAGATGACTTTGCCAGTAAAATCCCGGATAATCTTTCTGCAATCCGGAAACAGCAGCGCTACACGCAAAAGCAAATCGCCGCCAAAGCCGGGCTAAACCCCAACTATTATGCCAAAGTCGAACGTGGCGACGGCGTCCCGTCCCTCAAAACCATCCACAAGCTAGCCGAAGCTCTGAATGTGACGGCCACCGACATCGTTGGATTTTAATGGTCGTCCGTAGTGCATAGTCGGTGACTTTTGGGCTAAATACACTGGCTATAGGATTTTTCCTTTGCCTAACTCAAAACTTATGTCACTGACTTCCATGAGATTCATGCCTAGAAGCCGTTGAGCCAGATTGTTCCCGAATGTGTGCGTTCGGTTGAAATCAGCATGTTCACATGCGCCTACAATTATTGACAGAAGAACTGATAGCTGCCAGCCAGTCTTCCTATCAGGGCTTCTGAAGCTACTGTACGTAAGGCCATCACCTATCGTCTTGGTTGCGGAGTTATAGTGGAGCAGCGAGTAATTGTCGTTTAGCCATATCATTGCGTCGGGCCCGTAAAATTTGCTTCCATCCTGTAGTCCTTGAGATTCTTTTGTTTTAAGCCAGTTGCTGGCCTTAGAATCTGACATCTTGTTTTGATCATGTGACTGATAGCCAAAAATGATTCCTGGATGCGCGACAGGAAACTCAAAAAGCTTTTTCGCAGATGCTATGTTTTGTAGAGCCTTGTTATGCTCGCCGATGTTCAGAGTTGTTTTGATTTCGGCGAATGCAACCACTGCCTCTGGCATAACTACCGCAAATTCACCCTCTTGGAAAACGTAGGCCGCAGGAGAGCTCTCATCGATAATGAGAATATCTATCTGTTTACTCACGTTTTCATCGTCTCGAAAAATGAATCCAGTTTTAACGGAGAATCGCTTTGTCAAAAAATTTCGCAAGACGACTCTCATTATCTCTTCGTGATAGTTGCCATCTGCCTGGTTGTTTTTAATAAGATGACGTAATCGCCTAAACTTACCATTAAGCTCGGATTCAAATCCGTCAAAGTAGGCTGTGTCGACCCGTTTTATATTTCCCATGCTCTTAATTATAATTCAGGAAAGAGGCTGCTATAGCAGCAATGCAGGACAGAATGTGACTTAGTGTCCATTTTCGTCATCCCCAGTTTGGAATGATTTCATTTCCATACGAAGTAACTCTTCGTCGATACGGCCGAGTTCGCGGTACATTAACTTCATTTTGATGAGCATTTGCCGCGCGTATTCGGGGTTGGCGTTTTCGGGGTCGTTCTGTTTGAGGTCGCGAACCATTGCCGCAACATCTTCATCAGTAGGTATATAGCCAGACATATTCATAGTATACTCCTCTGTTTGGTTAAACCTTTCAGCCCTGCGCGGTCAACCAGTGTGCAGTCGTTCGCATATGCTAACCGCCGAGCCACGGTACTGTAGCTACTGTTCGTGACGACCATCGCCTTGTCGCAGCCATATATTTTCAGGCCAGTCACCACCTGGCGGATAGCGTCAGCTTTTACCGGCCCATAGCGGCGCTTTACCTGGATGCCCCAGCGCGTGCCATTCTTTTCGGCTATGATATCGACGCCGTAGTCAAACCTTTCGGTCAGGCGGACTTTGCGAAAGCCGTTAGCCTGCAACAGCATTGCGACATATCGTTCAAAGGCCAGCCCGTCCATTGAGTCAACGTCCTGTAATCGGAAAGAACGATTTTTCCAGAGCAGTTTCACTAAGATTAGGCAGCCTATTACGGCAACCGCTACACACGCTAGATATATTAGATGTGTCCGGTGCGTCCAAAGGGCGGCTCCAATAAGGATAGTTACCGGAAACCATACGTGGTCAGTCTGTGTCTGAGAGTAACGCGACATATTATTCCTCGCCGATTCCTAGCTCGTCGAACGCGACGTCAACCCGTTCTAAACTCTCAAGCAAAGGTTTCCATGTTTTGCTAACCTGGGTCACCAAAATAAGAACGTCACCAGTGGTGGCGTTTTTATTTTGGCTATATCTCGGGTGTTGGATTCGCAGAATTACTAAGGTGTACGTTGAGTACACTGCACAGGAAGATTGGACTTGTCTTGCTGAGTCTTTTGCCGGATGGGGGTGCCTGTGCGTTCGTTCAACGTATTGTAATTTACTCAACTTATGACGGTGCGGAAAAGGCGATGACTTTTCGGGTGCTTTGATGGTTCTGGCCAGATGTGTATCTGCTTGTGTTTGCTGCTTCGATTCTGGAAGTTGTTCACAGGGCCGTCTACGCAAATGCTTCGCAGCGCTGATTCTTTGCTTGACCCAGGCGCTGCGCTCGCATTTAATAGGCCCTATAAAAGAGGAGTACCTGTGAAGAGTAGATTCGTACGGAGAATAGGTTTGGCCGTCGCAGCGGTTTCGCTGCTGATGGCAGGGTTGCTAACACAAATGGCATCGGCGGCGACACCGGGCTTCAAACAGTCGAAGGCGGTGGAAGTGAACACCGGCACGACCGCGAATGTGGCGCTTACGAGTGCCGCCACGGCCGGTGATCTGATAGTGGTGCAGGTGCTGTGGAGCAATACTGGTAGTGTGACGATTACCGATAGTCGGGGCGATTCTTTCGCTGCCGCGACTACTCGCACTACGTGGGGCACCACATGGGGCGCTCAGACCTTCTATGCCAAGAATGTCGTCGGTGGCACTACGACTGTGACCGCCACGTTCGGTACGGCTCTGAGTGACTTCGCCATTGTCCAGGCGCACGAGTACACTGGCGTTGACAAGACGAACCCGCTTGACGGCGCCGTCGGCGCTGCGGGTACTACCGCGACTGCGAGTAGCGGCAACCTGACCGTTGCCGGCAGTAACGACCTGCTGGTTGCTGGCGGTGGCGCCTACGGTACGCTCGGCGCTGCTCCCACTGGATGGACGGCTCGCCTGAACACCTCTGGCAACCGTACGTACGACAAAGTCGCTACCAGCGCCGGCACGTACAGCTTTTCGACCAGCGCTACTGGTAATCGCTGGGTGATGCAGATGGTGGCGTTCAAAGCCGACACCGGCACGACTGCCGACACTACGGCACCGACCGCACCGGCTACGCTGACCGCGGCTGCCGCTTCTCCGACGCAGGCTAACCTTTCGTGGCCCACCGCGACTGATAACATCGGCGTTACCGGCTATCAGGTCGAACGCTGCCAGGGTGCAGGCTGTTCCAGCTTTACCCAAGTCGGCACAACCACCGGCGCCACTACCTACAGTGACACCGGCCTGAGCGCGTCGACCTCATACAGCTACCGCGTCCGGGCCACTGACGCAGCTGGCAACCTCGGTGCCTACTCCCCGACCGCTACTGCGACCACTCCGGCTGCATCTGACACGACTGCTCCATCAGTTCCGACTGGCCTGAATGGCACTGGTACTTCTCTCTCCCAGACCAGCCTCAACTGGACCGCCAGCACGGACAACGTGGGTGTAACTGGTTACAAAGTATATCGCAACGGTACCCAAGTCGGCACCACTGCCACCGCTTCGTACGCCGACAGCGGTCTGGCTGCGGGCGCCAGCTATAACTACACCGTGAGTGCCTACGACGCAGCCGGCAACAACTCGGCACAGACGAGCGCTGTTGCCGTCAGCACGTTGGCCGACACGACCGCACCAAGTGTTCCGACTAACCTGAGCGCAACGGCCGTTTCTTCGACCCAAGTCAACCTTAGCTGGACCGCCAGCACGGACAACGTGGGTGTAACCGGCTACAAGATTTACCGCGGCGGCAGCCTGCTTGCGACCCCTGCCGCGACTTCGTACCAGAACACTGGCTTGACCGCTGGCACAAGCTACAGCTACACAGTTAGCGCAGTCGATGCCGCTGGCAACGAATCGGCCCAGTCTACTGCCGCTCAGGCAACCACTACTGCGCCAGACACTACCGGCCCCACTGTCTCGGTATCTGCGCCGACCAACGGTGCCACCGTTTCGGGTACCATAGCCTTCTCGGCCAACGCCAGCGATAGCGGCAGCGGCGTGCACGACGTGCAGTTCTACGTTGACGGCACGGCCGTAAACGACGACACCTCGTCGCCATACTCGTACCAGTGGAACACCACGAGCGTAGCTAACGGGTCGCACCAGCTGAGCGCCGTCGCTACCGACAACGCCGGCAACATGACTGTCAGCGCAGCGGTAACGGTCACCGTGAATAACACTACTGGTGGTGGCGTCCCCAATCCGCTCAAAATCATGCCACTGGGTGATTCCCTGACTCAAGGCGGCGTCGGTGGTACCAGCGGCCTCAACCCGGCTACTATCAACGGCTACCGTTTGAACCTCTGGAATCTGCTGAGCGACTACACCATCAACTACGTTGGCCCATACCAACTCGGCGATAGCTCGCTCTCTGACCAGGACTTGGCTGGTGAAAGCGGCGCTTGTATCATGGTGAGCCCTTGTGGCGGTCACACTATGTACCCGCTTACCGCTGGTTGGCTCAACACGTACAATCCTGACCTAGTCATTATGCAGGGTGGTGGCAATGACTACTCCAAATCTGGCGTGACTGACCAGAACGTCGAAAGCTACCTGGAGCAATGGATTCAGCTGGTGTGGCAGACCAAACCGAACGTCAAAATCATCGTCAGCGGTCAAGCCCAATGGCACCCCGAGCTGGAGGCTATGAATAAAGCATATGTAGAAGGCCTGCAGGCACAAGGCAAGCCTATCCGCTTCGTCCCATTTGCCGAAACGGTCGGCACCGACGCCAACACCACCGACCTGACCCACCCGAATGCCAATGGCTACCAGATTTGGGCCAACGAGCTGGCGCCGAAGGTCCGCGAACTGTTCCCGCAGTAAACTGGAATATCACAAAGACAGGGGCACTCTTGGCAGTGCCCCTGTCTTTTCTTGTTAGGGCTTACGCAGAACGGCACATTCCAGGCGAAAACCGGGGTCCCCACAAAACTTGTTTTGTGGGGTGAAAAAACTTCCGTTCCTCATTCCGCCGTATTTCTAATACGTCTCCATTCCGGTACTCGGTTTTCATCCCAGACTGCACCATTTTGCGTAAGTCCTACCTGTAGATCAGACTGGCGAAGCACCCCTGGCGTCAGAAAAGTACGAGTGGGTCAGGCCATTTGTGGGCCAAGACGCTTATGGTACTATGGTAGTACAAAGTGGTGGGCGAGAGACAACGTAAACGGAGTGTCCGCCATGCCACAACCTCGTGTACAGACTTTATTACAAACCCAGCTGAGCCGGCAGGAGTTCCTGAAGCTCTCGCTGCTGGCCGCCGGTTCGGTACTGGGCTTTGGCTCGCTGTTAAGGCTGGCTATGGGCAAGCAGCAAGCGGTGGTTCACGGCAAGCCGGGCAAAGGCTACGGCAGCAACCCATATGGTAAATAAGGGAGGGGCTTGCCCCTCCCGATTCCTTTCGAAGTGAATTCGAAAAGAATCTCCTATCCCCTAAAGCTCGGCTATCGCCTCGTTCGCTGCGCTCATTGAGCCGCAAGGTGCGCTTTAGATTAGTTCTGTAGGGCTTGGCTTGCTAGCGTCGCCATAAGCGGGTACACTAGAGGGCGAAATATGAGCGTCAAGAATACAAAACAGCGTGTTGTTCCGCTGCAAGACTATAAGCGGACAAAAATGATAACCACGGTGGGGCCAAGTACCCACAGCTACGAAGCGGTAAAAGCGCTGATAGCCAACGGTGCCAACGGGCTCAGGCTGAATTTTAGCCATGGCACCAACCCCGAACGTGACGAGCAGATAGCCTGGATTCGCAAGGCCAGCAAAGAGCTGGGCAAGCCGGTCGCAATCATCCAGGACCTGCAAGGGCCAAAAATCCGTCTCGGTGAGTTCGACGACATCATTACCGTACAGACCGGCGAAACATTACGGTTCGGGTATAACACCAACTGGGTCAAGAGCGGTATCATTCCGACTCAGTATGACCTAAGCACCAAAATCAAGCGGGGCGAACGGCTGTACCTCTACGACGGCAAGGTCCGCACGACGGTTACAAGCGTGAAAGACGGCGTGGTGTACGCCAAAGCCGAAAACGACGGCATATTGCTGAAGAAAAAGGGCATGAACTTGCCCGACACCGACTTCGGCGGCGATGTCATAACCGAAAAAGACAAGAGCGACCTAGCCTATGGCAGTACCAAGGACATCGACTATGTCGCGATGAGCTTCGTGCAATCGGCCGGTGATATCGAACGCATCAAGCGGCTCGTAAAAAATCTCGGCAGCCCCCGTAAAGTGATTGCCAAAATAGAAACCAAGCTAGCGGTCGAAAACATCGAGGATATCATCCGGGCAGCCGATGCGGTAATGGTCGCCCGCGGTGACCTGGCGGTAGAAACGCCGGCCGAAAGCGTGCCGATGGTTCAGCGGCAGATTATCGGTCTCGGACTAAAGTGTGGCAAACCAACCATCGTTGCCACGCAGATGCTCGCCAGCATGACCGACCTGCCGGAACCAACCCGCGCCGAAGTTTCCGATGTCGCAACGGCCGTATTGCTCGGCGCCGACTGTGTGATGCTGAGCGACGAAACCGCCAGTGGCCGGTATCCGCTGGAGGCAGCCAGTGTTATGAAGCGCATCATTCTCTACACCGAAGCGCATTCGCCAGTTGCGGCCAGTTTTATAGACCATGAGGTCGACGATACGCGACAGGCGGCCATCAGCCGCGGGCTTATAAGCCTTGCGGCCAGTATCCATGCTGTCGCCATCGTGGCCGAAACCAAATCGGGCGCGACGGCGCTGCAGGTTTCCAGCGAGCGGCCGAACATACCACTCATCGCGGTCACCGACGACCCGCGGACAGCGCAGCAACTGGCCATCGTGTACGATGTAAAGAGCTATGTGCGTCCAGTCAGCAAACTGGCAGCAACGAAACTGACCGATTTCCTGCGTGAGACCAATGTGTTTAAAAAGGGCGACATCGTTGTCACTGCCAGCGGCAAGTACCCCGGCGTTGTCGGTACGACCGATACCATCAAAGTCCGCCAGTTAGACTAGGGAAGGGCTCGCCCTTCCCGGGGTATTCCGAAATGAATTCGGAATACCTCTCCCATCCCCTAAAGCTCGGCTGTCGCCTCGTTCGCTTCGCTCATTTGGATTATGGATTTTTGATTTTCGATTATAGAATAAAAAGCATAAGTAATATCTGACATCGAATAACCGGAAAAGGGTGGGAATATGAGCTTTTATAAAAAAACCGTACACGACATAGACCTGCAGGGCAAAAAGGTGCTGCTGCGAGCCGACTACAATGTGCCGCTGAACGACAAGGGCGAGATAACCGACGATTACCGCTTGCAGCAAAGTGTTCCGACGGTGAAGTTCCTGCTGGAACATGGCGCCGCGGTCATCATATGCTCGCACCTGGGGCGGCCGGATGGCCAACCGAACCCGAAATACAGCCTGTTCCCGGTGGCGAAGCGCTTGACGCAGCTGCTCGGCCAAGGCGTGGAATTCGCCCAAGATTGTGTCGGCGAAGCGGCCGAAAAGCCGGCCAGTAAATTGCCGCAAGGGCAGGTGCTGCTGCTCGAAAACCTGCGGTTCCATGCCGAAGAAGAAGCAGACGATGACGGCTTTGCGCAGCAGCTTGCGAAGCTTGCCGACGTGTTCGTGCAGGACGGTTTCGGGGTGGTGCATCGTGCGCATGCCAGCACGGACGCCGTCACCCGCCACTTGCCCAGCGTAGCCGGCCTGCTGCTAGAGAAAGAGGTCGATACCATAACGAATGTCATGGAAAATCCGGCCCGGCCGCTGGTGGCGGTTATCGGCGGTGCCAAAATCGCCGACAAGATTGAAATATTGCAGCGTTTCATAGATATCGCCGACGTGGTAGCGGTGGGCGGCGCTATGGCGAATACGTTCCTGCAGGCGACCGGTGTGCCGATAGCCAAAAGTATGACTGCCGCCGACGACCTGCCGCTGGCCAAACAGATTATCGAAAAGGCCAAAGCGCGGTCCAAACAGGGGCGGTTCGTGTTCTACCTGCCGCAAGACGGCGTGGTGGCCACTAAAGTCGACGAAAAGGCACGTACCAGAATCGTCGATTGGAGCACGCACGTTGTGGCCGATATCGAAAACTACCCCAAACGCCCGGCGCCCGAAACCGGCCGCATAGAGGATGACGAAATGATTCTGGACATCGGTCCGTTCAGCGGCGCGTTCATAGCGGGCACCGTACAGTTGGCCGGGACGGTCGTTTGGAACGGAGCGCTTGGTGTGACTGAGACTGAAAGCCTGCAGGGGCCTGTCGGTCCGTTTGCACATGGCACCGAACTGCTGACCGAGGCGATGACGGGTCAGTTCGGCAACAGGCCGTTCAGCCTGGTCGGCGGTGGTGATACCGTGGGGTACATCGAGAGCCGGAACATGCTCGGCAGCTTTAACCACGTTTCGACCGGTGGGGGCGCGTCGCTCGAGCTGATGAGCGGGCGCAAGCTTCCCGGGGTCGAATCCCTGCAAAACAAATAATCATCCAGCCACAAATCCAAGCATTGCAATGACCAAGTACCAAATCCCAACCTGTCCGTCCTGTCGGCCAGACAGGCGGGTGACCAAGTAATGACCGAATTCACGAATGACCGAATGGCCTCAAGTCATTCAGGCATTCAGTCATTTGTGAATTGCTTGGTCATTGGTGCTTGCGGCTTGGTCGTTATGGCTTCCAGTTTTGTGGTTTGGTGTTCGGTCATTTATACGAAGCAGAGCTACAGTGTATGGAATGAACGGTATTTCGTGATAGACTAAAGTTAAAAGCACAACCGTTATGACCCTAGACAAGAAAACGTTAATCGTCGGTAACTGGAAAATGCACCTCAACGTGCATCAGTCCAGCCTACTCGTGCACCGGCTAAGCCAGCACATCGCCATCCACCGCCAAGTGGAAGTGGTGCTGGCGCCCAGTATGCTCGCGCTGCAACCGCTGAGCGTCGAGGTAGACCACCGTAAATTCCGTCTGTGCGCGCAGGATGCGTATTATAAAGACGAAGGAGCATTTACCGGCGAGGTCAGCTTCCAGATGCTGAGCGACCTGGTGCACTACGCCATAATCGGCCATTCGGCCCGCCGGATTTACTTCGGTGAGACGCTGGAGCTGGTTCGCGACAAGGTGCAGGCAGCCGTGCGCAATGGTATCGTACCGATTATCTGCGTGGGCGAAACGAAGGAAGAGCGCCGTGCGGGCGAAACGAAGCAGGTCTTGCACGACCAGGTCACAACTGCGCTGCAGAACCTGACTAGCAAAGAGATTGCCGATGTCGTCATCGCCTACGAACCGGTTTGGGCTATCAGCACATTCGACGGAGAAGTCGCGCGGCCGAGCGATATCGAGCAGGCCGTAGCGTACATCCGCCAGCAAGTCGAGGAGCTGTATGGCCACGCCGTCGCACAGGAGATGCGGGTGCTGTACGGCGGTAGCGTGAACGAACACGACGTGACCAGCTACTTGCTGGTACCCGGCGTCGACGGTGCGCTGGTCGGTGCCGCCAGCCTGAACTATCACCAGTTCAGCGCCATCGTCGCGGCCGCGCATAAACTCAGGACACAGGTGTAGGGGCAATAGGGTGGCGGCCGAGAAATCTTCCGACAAAAAGGTCATGGACGTGTCCCGGCCGAGCCAGACGCCAGCCGATTCGACTTCCCGGCCGGTTATCGTTTCGAACCGTCCGCTCATGCAGGACCCGATGATGGCAACCGTACTGAGCGGCAAATCCGAGCCCGAAGCTCCCATGGAAGCGAAAGACGACGCCACAGAAGACGCGCAGCCCCTGACGCCACATGCGGAAAAAATTATCAAGCCGATTGAAACCGAGGTGGCAGAGCAGGCCGAAGCGGCGGCTGATTTGCCGGAGCAGACCGCAGAGAAAGCACCCGCGGCGGCCGAGACGGCTCCTGAAGCGGATGCGGAAGCGGTTGCTACCGAAACGGAGCCCGAAAAAACCGCCGAACCCAAACTGGACAAAAAGGATGAACCCGAACCGCAACCAGCCGTTCCCGATACTATAGAGACCGACGAAGCGGACGGCGATGACAAGCAGACCAATCCCGAAGCTGTCAAACTGTCCGAAGCCGACCGGAAGCGTGCCGCCGAACTCGAAGCAATCATCGCCAGCGGCAAGTACGCCGTGCCTATCGACGCCAGCGGCAAACGCCGTACGCTCATAATTACCATCTGGCTGGTTGTGCTGACACTGCTGCTTGCGGTCGTACTAGCCGATGCGCTGCTCGATGTCGGGATACTGAATGTCCAAGGCATCCCGCACACTCACTTCTTCAGCCTCACCTAAATAGCCTTGACGGCTAATGACCAAGCACCAAACCACAAAACTGGAAGCCATAATAACCAAGCCGCAAGCACCAATACCCAAGCAATTCACAAATGCTTAAATGACCAAATGACCACGTCCGTTGAGTCATTCCGTCATTCGTGAATTCAGACATTGATTGGTTATTGGGATTTGGTGCTTGGTCATTTCATTCTGGCTGGTAAAATAGAGGGACGTGCAAGAGTTACTGAATGGGTTGAATCCGGAGCAAAAGCGGGCAGTCGAAACGACCGACGGGCCGTTGCTGATTCAGGCCGGGGCGGGGAGCGGCAAAACCAAGACGCTGACGCACCGGATTGCTTACCTTATCGCGACCGGCAAAGCGACGCCATATACTATTCTGGCCGTCACTTTTACGAACAAGGCGGCGAAAGAAATGCGCGAACGGGTCGCGAAACTGCTCGGACAGAACGCCGACAACCGCAGTTTTATGCCGTACATGGGCACGTTCCACAGCATATGCGTGCGGCTGCTGCGGATGGATGGCGAGCATATCGGCATCCCGCGCTCGTACGTCATTTTCGACGAAGCCGACCGTTTGTCAGCGGTAAAACGCGTTAGCCGTGAACTGCATGTCGACGAAAAGGCGTTTCCGCCCCGGACTATCGCCAGTCTTATCAGCAGCGCCAAAAACGAGCTTATCGGGCCCGACGAATACGCCTCGGCTGCCCGCAGCCCGGCGGCACGCGTCACGGCCGAAGTCTATCCGCTGTACGAAAAAGCTCTGCGCGAAGCCTCGGCACTCGACTTTGACGACCTTATAAACCGCACGGTGCACCTGCTGCAAAGCCAGCCGGAACTGCAGAAAAAATGGCAGCAGCAGTTCCGCTACGTCATGCTCGACGAGTATCAGGACACCAACGCCGCCCAGTACAAACTCGTCAAATTATTGACAAATAGCGATAAAAATATTGCAGTCTGTGGTGACGACTGGCAATCGGTGTATGGGTGGAGGGGTGCGGATTTTCGCAATATTTTACGCTTTGAACGTGATTACACCAACTGCACTATTATTAAGCTGGAACAAAACTACCGAAGTACCGCGCATATCTTGAATGCGGCACACGGTGTCATTACCAAGAATCAGCAGCGGAGCGATAAGAAACTCTGGACTGATGCTGGGGATGGTTTGCCGGTGCAGCTGCTGCAGGTCGGGAGTGAGCGTGCCGAGGCCGAAGCCATCATCCGCCGGGTCAAGCAAGGTGTCGACGGCGGCCAGCGCCGTTTCCGCGATTACGCTGTGCTGTACCGCACCAACGCCCAGAGCCGCTCGCTGGAGGAGATGTTCATCCAGTACGGCGTGCCGTACCGCATTGTCGGCGGCGTACGTTTTTACGACCGCAAAGAAATCAAAGACCTGGTGGCGTACTTGCGCATCATTTTCCAGCCGGAGGACCGCGTCAGCTTCGAGCGCATCGTAAATGTGCCGGGCCGCGGCGTGGGCGCCAAAAGCGTCGAGAATTTCTACATCTGGCAGCAAAGCTTGGGGTTGAACCTGGAAGAGGCACTAAAGCAGGCAGGCAACTGCGGCACGGTAACCGGTAAAGCGAAAAAAGGCTTGGCCGAGCTTGGTGACATACTGACGCATCTGCGCGAACTCAGCGAGGAAGTGCCGCCAGCCGCGCTCATCGACTCACTAGTGCGCCGAATCCGCTACCTCGAATACCTCGACGACGGGACGCCGCAAGCCGAAAGCCGCCAAGAAAACGTCAAAGAACTGATGGGTGTCGCGCAAGGGTATCACGACCTTGGGTTGAGCGGTTTTCTGGAGGAAATCGCGCTTATTTCCGACCTCGACACGGCGAACTTCGACGGCAACGCCGTCACGCTCATGACCCTGCACGCTGCCAAAGGCTTGGAATTCCCGGTGGTATTCATGACGGGTATGGAAGAGACGATTTTCCCGCATTCCCGCGCCCTCTACGACCAAAGCGAAATGGAAGAGGAACGCCGCCTGTGCTACGTCGGTATGACCCGCGCCCGCGAAGAACTCTACATGCTCTACGCCGCTGGCCGTCTGCTGTACGGCGGCATGCAACACAACCCACCCAGCCGGTTCCTGAGCGAAATCGACAGCCAGTTCGTAGAGGAAACCGCCATGGCAATCAGTTTTGGCAGTGCGTACGGCAGTGGTTTTGACAGCGGCTTCAGCAACCGGAGTTATGACGACAGCACCTATGTTGCGCCGGCTGCGCCGAAGCCGGCAGATGACGGGCCGCGCTATGTGCCTGACCTTGAAATCGGTGACGGCGTGCGCCACCAGCTGTTCGGCAATGGCACCATCGTCGAACTCGATGGCGACAACGCCACCATCTATTTCCAGGGCAAAGGCGCGAAAAAGCTCAACATCGCCTTCGCTCCCCTCGAGAAAACGGAATAACCAAGCCACAAGCACCAATAACCAAGCAATTCACAAATGACTGAATGCCTGAATGACCTCGGGCATTTAAACATTCGTGAATTCAGTCATTGATTGGTCATTGTGATTTGGTGCTTGGTCATTCTGGTCTGTATTGGTGCTTGCGGCTTGGTCATTTCGCTAGCCACGGCTTTATAGCTAAGCCTGATTTTGCTATACTGTGGGGAAGACAAAGCAGTTTCGGGGTGGCCTGCTGAACGCGAAACGCTTTGCATTCGTACATATGAAGCCGGCAGTACACCACATAAAACATCACGCCCACAAGCATCGCGAACGCTTACGGCAGTTCAACCAGCATCCATTCGCGTGGCCAATCTGGGTCTTTTTGGGTTTGGTATTCGTCTCGGTCATAGGACTGCTTGTGTTCAATCGGCTGCACACAGACAGCGATACCACCGACACGCACATTGTTATCGTATCCCACGACCACGCCACTCAGACCGTACCAACCAAGGCGGTCACGGTGGCGCAGCTGCTCACTCGGTTGCACATAAAACTGGCGACGGGCGACCGGGTCGAGCCGTCGCCGAGCACCAAAATCCTGCAAGACAACTTCCTCGTGAACGTCTACCGTGCCGTGCCGGTGACCATCGTCGACAACGGTGTTTCGACGCGTGTGCTCAGCGCTGGCGCGACACCGCGTAGTATTGTCGCCCAGACCGGCATGACACTGTACGGGGAAGATGAGGTGCAGTCGGTGTACTCGACGAACCTGCTCAAAGATTCCAGCCTCGGCAAGGTGGTGACGGTACGGCGCGCCACACCCGTGAATCTGAATCTGTATGGCACACAGACGCTGGTGCGCACACAGGCGACGACCGTCAGCGGCCTGGTGACCGAAAAACACATCAAGCTGGTGGATGGCGCCACGCTGAACCCGGTCGGCCCAACGCCTGTGACGAGCAACATGCAGCTGTTCGTCCTGAACAAGGGCGTGCGGATAGCCTCTGCCGAAGAAGTCATCCCCATGCCCGTACAGAACGTCGACGACAACAACCTGACGCTCGGTGCCAAGGCCGTCCGCCAGGTGGGCAGCCCCGGCAAACAGCTGGTAACGTACCAGGTCACGGTCGACTCCAAGACTGGCAAAGAAATCAGCCGTACGCCCATCCAGACGGTCATCACCGTCGCGCCGGTGGCGCAGATAACGGCTATCGGTAAACATGTCGATGTGCCGGCCGATAAAGTTGCCATTATGCAAGCGGTGGGTATCAGCCCGAGCGACTACGGCTATGTCGACTACATCGTCAGCCACGAAGGCGGCTGGGGCGGCGCGACGAAGTCCAACCGTGGCGGCAGCGGTGCATACGGCATCTGTCAGGCTCTGCCCGGCAGCAAAATGGCCAGCGCCGGCGCCGACTGGGCGACTAACCCGGTTACGCAGCTCAAATGGTGCAATGGCTATGCCGTCGGCCGTTTTGGCAGCTGGGCCGGCGCGTATAGCTACTGGCTCGCCCACGGCTATTGGTAGTAGTAGAAAGAAGAACGAAGAACGTAGAATGCAGAAGAGGTGCAGTCACTCGTCGTTCGTCATTCTCCGTTCTTCGTTCTTTTCGTGGTAGTATCTAAGGTGATGGCAGAAGCAATACCGAAGAAAAGTCTGGGGCAGCACTGGTTGTATGATGAGTCGGTTCTGCGGGCTATTTGCGATAGCGCCGAGGTTGGCGCTGCCGACACCGTGCTCGAAGTCGGCCCGGGTCTCGGCACACTCACCAAACAGCTCGTGCAGCGGGCGGAGCATGTTGTGGCGGTGGAGTTCGACCAGGAACTGGCCGACGCCTTGCCGACGACCATCGAAGACCACGTGCTCGAAGTCGTCCACGAAGACATTCTGAAATTCGACCTCACCATGCTGCCGCCCGGCTACAAAGTGGTGGCGAACATTCCGTACTATCTTACGAGCAATCTCATCCGTGTTTTGTGCGAAAGTCCGAACCCGTTCAGCATAGCCGCCATACTCATCCAGAAAGAAGTCGCCGAACGCGTCGTGGCCAAACCTGGGCAAATGTCGCTACTCAGTGTCAGCGCGCAGTACTACTGCGAAGCGTCTTTGGGCGTATTCGTTGGCAAAGAACTGTTTACGCCACCACCGAAAGTCGACAGTCAAGTGTTGGTTTTGAGGCGCCGCGCAGAACCACTGTTCGAAGGCATCGACACCAAGCAGTTCTTTCGCATAGTAAAAGCCGGGTTCAGCCAAAAGCGCAAAACCCTCTCGAACTCGCTTAGCGGCGGCCTCGCCATCTCCAAAGACGAAGCGCGCGCCCTCCTCGAAGCCGCCGACATCCCCATCAATCAACGCGCCCAAGCCCTCTCTCTCGAAGACTGGTACGCCCTGTACGAAGCCTTCTCGCGACCTACGTAAGGTGTACTTCTTCTGTTGGCGCAGTTGCGGATGGTTTTGTGTCGACACGACGCCACCAAAATGCCCAGATAACCAGGTAAAACAAGCCGACAAACGCAAATACTTGGTAGGCGCGGAAGACATCGTAATGCTGGGCGACCCAACCGAACAGCAGGCCAAGTGGTATCATCAGGCTGCTGGTACCGAAGTTGATGAGGGATAGTGCCGTAGCTCTGAGGCCACTCGAAATTCTGTCTTGAATCATCGCCTGGGATTCGTTCTGTATGACGCCGTAGGTAAACGTAGCGAGGTAGAAGAAAATAAGTCCGAGCGGCGTGCGCCAGCTGCTCATGACCGCAAAAGCTACAAAAAATACAACTATCATTACCGGCAATAACCGCGCCAGGCGGGCAGATAGGAATTGCCCGAGCGCACCGAATAGCCACTTACCACCATTCGCCCAGCCGCTTCCGATTGCTCCAAAGCCGATGGCGATGAAATACAACCCCGCGTACTCATTCAAAGAACTACGCAGCATTCCAGCAACAAGTAAAAGAACGCTCAAATAGAGCAGGGTGGGGTTGTGTACGAGCGCCCGCCACGAGCTCCCGATATGCTGCCGCAACTTTGAATCGGCCGAAAGTTTGTGAAATGCCGGTTCGTGCATGCTTAGCACAACCAACAGGTTTGCTATACAAAGCACCGCGCTCAGGTAGTACGTAAGTGGGTAGCCAAAACGGTCGGCAACGTATCCGCCAAGCGGCGACGCGACTGCTATGCCGAGCATAAACAGTCCATAACTCGTACCTTGGTGTTTTGCGTACGAAGCTGTTTTGCCTTCTTCTTGCAGACTATCGTAAGTCAATGCCTGATAAGTGCCGTTGGTCAAGCACAGGTAGAGCCCATATATGATGGTGCCAAAAAGGTACAAGGCCAGGCCATGACTCGCTCCGAGTATCAGCGAGCTTACCCCAAGCGCAGCTACG
Source organism: uncultured Candidatus Saccharibacteria bacterium (assembly GCA_964513385.1). GTDB lineage: Bacteria > Patescibacteriota > Saccharimonadia > Saccharimonadales > UBA4665 > JBDHUJ01. The sequence continues at coordinate 36,860 of CAZEMC010000010.1, forward strand.
CCTAATGCTAGGGTGTATTTACGGTTCCAACGGTCGGCCAACACCCCGGATGGTACTTCAAACAGGGTGGTGACGATTACCAAGGCTACTGCATTTATACTAACGCCAAACGCGTTGATGCCGATGCTATACATGAACAGCTTCTCGACCGAGTACCAAAAAACTAACCCGGTAAGCAGGTTGGAGATATATAGCTTCGCTATGTTGCCGCGCATGATTGTTATTTAGTAGTATAGCGTAGGCTTTAAATCTTTGAAGCTGTTTGGGCTTGTGATAACGTAGTCTGGACGCTTGGCTGGTCCAGAATGTAAAGAAGCGGCTGGACAGTGTTCGATTTGTGTAAAGTAGCCGCGTCGTACCAGCCCCAGCCAACACCCTCTTCGTCGAGTGCTAGGCTCGAATCGTCCGCCACAGTGGCTGCGTACGCGAACCAGTCATGAATATCCGCACCTCCTAGGCACGAATCGCCTACTATCTGCCCCTGGAAAGCAGGCCAGAACTGTTCGGGGGCGAGCCCGATTTCTTCCTGCATCTCCAGGCGGGCACGTGCTTCCATATCGCGGTCGCCTGCTTCGACATGGCCGGCTGGGAGCGTAAGCAGGTAGGGGAATTTTGCCCGCTGAAACAGGAGTAGCTTACCGTCGTGGCGCGTTACCAGTACTCCGCAGCTCTTGTGGACCAACCGGTCCTGCTCGTCGAATGACATCGCCATGTTCGGGTCGTAAATAAGCACCCGGCCCGAAGTGCGCCCGCAAATTTCGCAGACGTATCGGACGTGCCGGATGCCTCGTTTCATAGGCCCCGGTGCGTGGCAATGCCAGCAGTAGCCGGTCTTGGCCGGGGGCATTACTGCGGGGAAGTCGGTGCGTACGGTATATCTCATGGCTTTATTGTACCGTAATGATGCTCGCTACCGGTCGTCCGATTTGCGGTACCCAGCGGTATTTGCCGCTCTGTTTTTTGGGCCAGCGTATGTAGTGCATATTGCCGTAACTGTCTGTGCTTTCATCGTATTGGTTGCGTGTTGCCAGCTTGGCTGTCTGGCCCGGGTCGAGGAAGCAGCCCCATACGACATTGCCGTGTCGATTGCGGATAGTCTGAGCTGCTTCATCTGGCGTGACACCAGAGAATGTAACGCTGCCAGGCCGGCCGTCGAAAAGTTGCAAGTGGACAGTTCCTTGTTCTGTCCCGAACATCGCTAGCCGGGCCATCGGCCGGTTCGTGAAGGGTGGCTTACTGCCGAGTGACATGTCGGAGTTAATTGGATGCTGTTCGTATCCGCCACTCAGTAGCGGACCCGAGCTGATAGCCGAATTCGACTTAAATGTCCGGAACGAGTCGACCGAATGGATGCGCAGCATGTTGGTGTAGTCACGCGAAACGTATGACTTCGGCAGCCGTAGCACCAGCGTGTGCGCAAATATATCGAGGCCACCTTCCTCGCTCTCTGCCGTGCCTGTCAGCTGGTTGTCAGAGGTCGTGTTGAAACCAACATCTATCCAGTCGCTCTCCGGTTCAAGCAGCGGCGTGTAGCTAGACGGCTCGTAGAGCACTCTGCGGCTGCCAGTGATTTCATCTTGGACATGCTGGATAATACTGTTGCCAGTGCCAAATACGTAGCAATCCGCCTCATGTTCGGTGTTCGAGCCTGCCCACGACAGACTGCGGCCATTCACACTCAATTCGCCTAGGGCGCGCAAGCGACGAGCCGAAGCAAGACCTCGTTCTATCACCAGGGCTTCTCTGTCGGTAACGGGCAGGCTGCGTACAGTGCCGTTCGCGACAGCGAGATTTAAGGCTGCAACCCGCGGACGGCGGCTGTATCCGTCGGCCAGAAAGAAAAAACCGCCACTACTTGCGGCGGTAAGTTTCGGCTTGCGGTTCAGGTGCCCGCGGACAGAACGGGGTTCGTCAGGGATAAAAATCGAGGGTGTGGCCTGCTCCTGCTGGAACGAAAGGTCATAGATGTTTACGAAGCGGCCGTCTGGCAAGTTCTGCGTACTCGTTTCCAGACTGACTGCGGCAGTGAGCTGCTCATGCTGGCACAACACAGGGCTATCTACCTGGGGAGTCACAAACGAAACGGCTTCAGAATGAGTACGGAACGTATGCATGGCAGTTCTCCGATACCGGTACTGGGTAGGGGGTATCATCATACCATATTTCACACGGGCTGAATAGCATTACGGCTAGACCCTGTACGAAGTTGCCTCGCAGCGCTAGGGCGTGTACAGTGTGAGCATGACAACCAAAACTGCTTTGAAGGCATATGTACTGAGTGCCGTGTTCGGTGCGTTGGGCGGGCTTATAACCATCGGTATGATTGCGCTGCTCAATGGCGTGATAAATCTGGTGTGGGACAAAGGTTTCGGCATGAATCCGCATGCCCCGGAGCGGACAGTCATGGTGCTGCCCGTGATGCTTATCGCCGGTGTTATCGTAGGCCTGCTCGTAAAACGCTCGGGTAAGGTCGGTGGCCTGGACGAAGTTATGAAGGAGGTGCTGATGAAAGGCACCATACAGTGGCGTAGCTTGCCGAAAGCCATACTGACGAGTCTTATTTCACTCGGTAGCGGTGCGAGTCTTGGGCCCGAAGCGCCGTCGTCGGTCGTGAGCGTCGGCGTGGCATCGTTCGTGGCAGATAAAACCAAAGCTAGCCCAGAAGTCGCGCGCACTATGACGGTTTCGGGCATGTCCGGTATGCTCGGCGGCATGTTGGGCTCGCCGTTCCTGACTCCGGCCATGATAGCCGAAGGTTTGCAAAAGAAGATTCTCGACATATCCCCACTGCTCATCTGCAGTATGATTTCCAGTGCGTTCGGTGTCGGCGCCTTCGTGGTCGTGCTGGGCAAGGTTTTCAGCATAGACTTGAGCGTGCCAGCGACTACCGGTGCCAATGTAGGCGATTTGCTCTGGGCATTTGCGTTCGGTCTGGTCGGGGCCCTGGGCGCGTTGCTGGTCTTTTTGGTGCACAAATTCGTCGTGCTGCCGACGTTTGGCAAGCTGCAGCATCCGGTGGTAAAAGCCGTTTTGGCAGGCTTGCTTATGGCGGCTGCGGCCTATGCTTTCCCCTTGACTATGTTCAGTGGCCAGGACACGGTGCCGCATCTTATCGCCGAGACCGCGCAGCTGACGGCGCTGTACCTCATAGCCATTGCCCTCGTAAAAATGCTCATCACGACCATTCTTATAGACGGCGGTTTCTTTGGCGGACCAATTTTCCCGGCCATCTTTGCCGGCGTGGCGTTTGGCCTGGCATTTGACCATCTGTTCGGTGTGTCGCTGGCTGTGGCAGTTCCAGCGGCTGTCGGGGGACTTGTCACGGCTGTGCAGCAACGACCGTTTACAGCTGCGCTTTTGACGGTGGGTATAATGGGTACGACTTCTGCTCCGGTTGTTGCCATCGGCGTTAGCGGCGGCCTCATCGTCCTGCTTGTCCTCAAAAATCTCCAGCAAAAACGCACTGCCCGCGTTAGCTAATCGCAGCCAGGCACCCGGCCAAGATGACGAGCGCCGCTTGTGGAAGCCGCAAAAAATACCGCGACCTTTGGACCTGCTTTTCGTGCACATACCACACGCTATAAAGATACACGGTTAAGCACATACTGCTCAGTAAAAATAACGCTGCATGCTCGCGCGAAGTGCTGGCACTGCAGTAAACAAGTGTCGCCAAGCATCCACAAAACGCGAGAACCAGGCTCACTGTCTTCACGGTCCGCGCGCCATAGCGCACCAGCGGCGTGCGTTTGCCGTGGGCTTTGTCGCCTGCCACGTCTTTGTAATCTTTTGCCAGTAGCAGTGGTGTGCACAGTAGCACGGTCAGTCCCGCCACCAGGTAATCCTGCGTCTGGAGCGGCCGGGTCTGCGCTACGCCGAACAGATACGGCAAGCTGGCATAGCACAAACTCAGCACCACCGGCGCTACGAACCCGCGGGCCTGGAGGTTCAGCTGCGGTTGCGAGTAGGCGTAGAGCAGGGCAAGATATGCCAGTGTCAAAAGCAGCGTGACCGGTTGCGGACAGAACGCCTGGAGCACCGTCGCCACCAGCATATTCCCGGCAATCCAGCCGTAACCGGCCCGCCGGGTCAGCTGCCCGGTCGCGAACGGGTTGTCCCGGCGTTTGTTGGCCTTGTCGACGGCTATGTCGGAAAGATTATTGTATATCGCGGCGATGGCGTACAGGCAGAGCAGTAGTGCGTACACCCGCAATCCCGCAGCCAGTGAACCATTCACGGTCGCGACAGCTATGGTGAGCAGTCCGGAAAAGACGACATTTTGCGGCCGGGTCGCGACAACCAGCAACCGTGCGGTTTCCGGCGCGCTACTCGTGGCCCGGTTCATGAGCGGTGTATTCGAAATTGTAGACGATGAACGAAACGAACAGTACGGCAAGCCATAGCGCCCAATACCCCATCTCGCAGACAGTATCGACAACAGTGTGAAAACCGCTGACGATAAGCAGCGCATTTGCCGTCGCCGTGGCGACCAACCCCACGGCAGCGCCGATGGCGACGCACAGCATAAAATTACCGAAAGGCACCGTGGTGTGGCCCAGATAATTGCTGGCGCCAGCCCAGTCGCCGAGCAGCATCGCACCGGCCGGCAGCAGTGTGCAGCCCAACAGGAGCGCTGCTTCGAATACGACTATTCTGGGATGTTCCTCGCGGAAATACGGATATTGTTTGAAAAGCGTGTAGACGCTACAGAGGACCACGCCGCCGAGCAGAACCCAGTGCACTGCTCCCGGTACACGCAGCTCCCAACCGCTCAGCCGTTGTGCCAGCAGGAGTACTACGCATGCCACCAGAAGTCCCGCAGCGACGAGCACCGGCAGATACGTGCCGGTTTCCATGGCGTTGCGGTTTTTCAGTCGAGGCAGGCGCATAGGTCTAGTATACCTATTCGGAACTTGGGTCGTGCATCGAATAGACCAGGTTATACGCACAGTAAGTTACGAAAGCTACTGCCAGCCAGCACAACACGAAGGCTATGTAACCGAGTACTTTCATAACCACATGGAAGCGGGTCAGGATGTACAGCGCGTTGCCGATGGCAAGGATGACAGTCGCGACAGAGGCGCTTACTGCCGCCAAGATAAGCAAACCAGCGACTGAGATTTCAGAAGGCGTATGGAACGTAATGCCGCCCGCAATGTCGCCAGCGAGTGCTGCCAGGGGTATGAGTGCTGCCGTCACGGCCAGCAGGACGACCTGCAAGCGCAGTAGCAGCCGGCGGCTAGCCGCGAACAATCGCCATTGGACCACCAGGCTGTACACGCACACGGCAAGTAGCCCGACGGCGATAATCCAGCCGAGCGGGGTACCGACGGACGTGCTCGTATCGCTCGGTGGCAGTACCGAAACGAACAGCTCTGCCAGTATGGTGCCGCCGACCGCCATAAGCACCGGGGCGTAGCTGTTTTTCGGTTTGGCGGTACTGTCGGTCGTGGCAGGGGATGGTGGTGTGGTCGGCATATTTCCAGCCAACGGACTGTCGGGTGAAAGCGAGCTGTTTGTGATGTCTGGTGGGGTTGGTGCGTGAAATGCGTTTTGTGGCATGGTTATGCTTATTTATACAGTAAGCTTCAGCGATTGCAAAGCTAGGCTGCAGGCTGCTCCGGTTCGCTGCCGAGCTTCTTGAACCACGTGCCGAACATCACTAAGATAAGTGCGCCGCCAGCTGCCAACCCGGCGAGGCCACAGACGATGCCGGCGGTTTTCAGCCCGTGCGCGATGGCGGTGTCGTACTGCAACTTGCCGGTGCGGCTGAGCAGCTGGTACCAATCGTGCGCCCGGTCATAATCGTTCGAAAGCGTGGCGAGCGGCAGTAGCCGCGAGCGGGCATCGGCGGCATACACGGCGACATCGAACAAGTTGTACGCGAACCACACGAGCATCATGCTGGCGGCGAAATGCCAGCGTTTCCATATGCAAGTGCCGAACCAAAGCAGGGGAAACAGACACTGGAAAACCGACCCGCCAGCTATGGTCATGAATTCGCCGAACGGCGTGAATATGATGTGCCCGAGCTCGTGTATACCCAGGTCGAACGCGCCCAGCGGGTTGTTGCGCACCGCTTCGAGCGTGGTGCCAAACGCAGCCTGGAAGAACAGATAGCCGAACCCGGCTAGCACCACCAGCCGGAACACCCAGTCGAACCCCGTGCCGTGCGCCCGCGCCCACACTACCATGTGCTGCAGGTAGTTCAGCTTTTTGTTGTACACCGCGCACTTCGTACACGTCGCGCCGTTTATATCGTACAGAACGCTCGGTTGCCCGCACGCCGGACAGGTTTTCGGAAACAGTGCCATCTTAGCCATAAGTATAACCCCAGCTCGACATAAGCAACACCCCACATGCACTTCCGTACATGAGCGCAGCGAACGAGGGCGTAAGCCCGAACTTTAGGGGAAGGGAAACCTTGTCTCGAATTCATTTCGAGACA
>CAZEMC010000010.1:43404-51217 GCA_964513385.1 uncultured Candidatus Saccharibacteria bacterium
CGTAAGCCCGAACTTTAGGGGAAGGGAAACCTTGTCTCGAATTCATTTCGAGACAAGGTTGGGAGGGGCGAGCCCCTCCCTGAAGAGGTCGACAGGTATGTCGAGCTCGGGTTAAGTATAATAGAGCTCCCCTGAAAAGAGAAAATCCCGGGCACGAAGAGGACATGTACGGTATATGTTTTAATATGAGATTAGTCTGCTGTCAAAATACGCGCTATACTTATATGTATAAGCCAGGCCAGGACATCCGCGACAATACTCGGCAGGGGGCTACGGTAAAGATTGTCGCTCGGCTATACGACAACGTGAAGAGGAGGAGAGCACATGTCAAAGGACAAAGGCCGCAAAGAAGTAAAAAAACCGAAACAAGCGAAAGTGAAACGTATATGAGCTTCATCGCATCGGTCACCAGGCAGAAGTTCCTTGCTTCCGAAGACGCGGCGTGGGCGAAAGAGCAGCTCGAAGAGATGACTCACGACGACGCCTACAATACCCCTACGCGCCCATTTTATATCCACGGACAAGTCACCAGCCCGTCGTTTACCGACCAGCACCTGCTCTACCTGAGCGAACATCCGAACCTGAAGGTCGTAGAGTATATTTCGAACCTGCGGCTAAAAACCCGCAAGTGGAACGCCAAATAACCGCCGCGCCCGCCTCGTTTTCGTTTGGACGATACCGGGGCCTTGGGACTCAGGCTACAATCGTTTGACAAATCGCTTGTACTTATGCTACAATAAGCAATTGTAGGGAAATTATACCCTTACGACAAATTGTTCGGGGCTGAATTTTAAGCTCGACATTGGTACGTTAAAGTCAGATCAGCAGGTCGCTTGTCAGCGTCATAGGCAACATTTTCTAGATGCAAACGTATCGAAGAAATTCGTTGACGGTATGAAGAACATCGCTTCTGTAAAGAAGCTGAACTTCCAGCCGGTCTTCGAACCAGCTTTGGTTTAATCACCTTAGCAATGCCCTAGTGACTTCAGATAGCTAGTCAGCGTTACATATTTCTGAACGCTCGGACGGAACTATCCACTCCGACCGCTAAGCCCAGGATTGCTCGTGTGAGATGTTTGTCTGTTTCGATACTCACGCGCTAAGACAGCAAAATAGACTAAGCCTGTAGAAGACTGACTACAACGCCGATGGACGCGGGGGCAGTACCCGCCAGCTCCTCCAGTGAAAGTGCCCGACATCTACAGTCGGGCTTTTTCATTAGGTTTTTACGAGTGTTGTAAAATTGTGAGGACTGTCCTCTCAATGCTGTCGATGTTTCAATGTGTGCTAGGCCTACGGTTTCTGTGAGGGCTATGTTCCCCGTCCTGCTACAATAAGTACGTATGGATGAAGTAGTAAAAATTGTCGCGAAGTATTTCATAGTGTTGTCGCTGGTGGGGACGCTGGTGTTGTTGCTGCGGCTCAAGCCAGCCAGCCGCAAACAGTATATTGCGGTGTTGGTTCTGGGTGGAGCTATCGCCGGGTTGCTGGCGTTTATCGGCAGCCAACTGTATCACAATCCGCGGCCGTTTATACAGGGTGGCTTCACGCCGCTGTTACCGCACGATAACGACAATGGCTTTCCATCTGACCACACGCTGCTCGCCGCCACGCTCGGTTGGGCGGCCCTGGTGTTCAGTCGCAAGATGGGCATAACGTTGTTGGTGTTGGCGGCGCTTATCGGTGCGTCGCGTATGGCGGCCGGACTGCACCACTTTATCGATGTCATCGGCGGCTTTGTCTTCGCGGGTGTAGGTGTGTGGCTCGCAAATCTACTCGTAAGTAAATACTTGCGCAAAAAGCCTGCCCACAAGCCGGTCGAATTGGAAGAATAAACGCTATTTCTTGAGGTGATTGTCTGGCTGTGTGACCCTGTGTTTATGGGTAAGGATAGGAGTTGGGATAAAACTGGCCTATTTCTGTCACCTAGATTAACCCTAGCTCGATATAAACATCCCAGTTAGCGCCGTTAGGCGGTAGGCGAGCGCCAGCGAAGCCTTTAGGGGTGGGAAGTTAGGTATGCCGGATTTACTCCGGCATACCTAACGGGGAGGGCGAGCCCTCCCCTTATGAGCTCGGCAGTTATGTCGGGCTCAGGTTAGATTAGAGTTTTGTGACAGTCTGGACCTGTATAGTGCCGGCGGTAGTATACCGAGGGCTGGCGGGGGTGCCGAGGGTGCCGGTGACACGGATGCTCGTGCCGGTGGTTATGCCGGCCAGGGTCGCGGGGTCGTCAGAACCAAGGCCGTACTGCGTGCCGTCCGGAGTCGTGAGGCCCATGGCGCATTCCATAGTCTCCCGGCCGTCGGCGTTAGGCTTCAGGCAGCCGAAGGTGCCTTCTTTGGTGACCGGCTCGTCAGTCGAAGCGGGCAAGTCGTTGGCGAGCGAGGCGCTCGTCTGGTCGGACGGCGATGAGCCACCTGACGTGGTCCGGCCAAGCGTGTAACCGATAGCCACACCGATGAGTATGGCGCCGATGAATGAAATGACGAGGTACGTTGTAAGGGATTTTTTCATGATACTTATGACTATAGCACGATGGCTGGACTTTAGCCCCTGGCAAACTCCCTTTGGTGAAATTGTGGCCGGCAGGGGTAACTTGCCAGGGGCTAAGAAGGGCAATCGGGACAGAGTGAAACTTTTTACAGCCTGGTTAGGCTGCCCACGCTACAATACCATCGGTAATCGGAGGATACTTTCATGACCAAATACGGCCCGAAAGCCCAGCAGAAAGTGGAAGAGACCATGCACGAATACAAGCAGGGCAAGCTGAAAAGCTCGTCCGGCCACACAGTGACCAGCCGCAAACAAGCGGTGGCCATCGGTCTCAGCGAAGCCCGCGAGGCTGGGGCTAAAGTTCCGAAAAAGGAGGACTAACCATGCCAAATCTCGCCATCTTCAAAGTAATGTACCGGCTGCGCAAGTTAGTCGCGCTGTATGTAGCCGCCGAAACAGCTATAAAACTGACCAAATTCGCTATCCGCCATCGCCCCCACAAGGCGCACTAAACCGGCGGGTTATCTTCCAATCGGAGCGGGTTTCGGCGTGAGTTCGACGTGACTACCGGCGCCAGTCGTCTCGGTAGCTATACGCGCTTGGTGCCGCAGCGTGGCTTTCATGGCCTTGCGCACGCGCCAGCTGACGGTGATATCTCTGGCCGCAAGCAGTTGCTTTGCTGCTTTGTAGGTAAGCCCGGAGAGTGAGTGTACACGCTCTGCGACCGGGTGCGACTCCATGGCCTGCAACGTATCGCCAGTGGTCGTGCCGGCGGCGAAGTGTCGTGGCCCGGCTGTGTCGTCCTGCCACTCGGCGTGCTGCAATGCGCTGATTGCACGGGGTGTATGCCTGCCATTCCTGACCATTTCCGCCCTAGTCCGCAATAGCTCGCGGGAAACGACGCGCCTACGCCTATACAGAAGGCTGCCGATGCCCGCGAGTGCCAGGAGCGGCCAGACTTTTTCGGCGATAGCGCCGAACGCAGTGGAGCTCTCTGGCTCGGTTGGCGCGGCTGTCGGTGGCGTGGCGGGCGTGTCCTGTGTCGGCGTGCTGTCGATGATGTTCCCGGATTCGTCGACTACCACGGCGTGCGCCTCGGATACGCTCAGTAAGTTGTTGCCATCCTCGTTCAGGAACCCGGTGGCAATATTTGCGTTCTCGCCGTGATGCATCCCATCGGTGGCGAACATATAGGTGGCTGCGGCAGTGTTGCAGTTGCCCGTCGGGTTACCTGCAAGTGTTGCACCGACGGTAGCGACAGCGCCAGTCGCTTCTGTCGGGTAGCTTCCGGTATAGCCGGTTACAACGGCCGGTGCATTGCTGCTGGCGAACGGATTGAGACGGTAGCCTTTTGCCTTGTTGGCGGCAATAACCGCATCGTCACTGGCGGTCGGTGCAAGGCCGAGAGCGTCTTTGGTGGCAGCCTGTACTTGCGCCATGTCTATGGTAGCGCCAAAAGGCATGGCGAGCGGGCCCCGGGCATTGATAGTTTCAGTGCTCTTGCCGAGCCAGTACTTGAGCGTAACTGGTCCGTGTGCGGACAGGGCCGGCGCCTCGACATAGGAGGTCATGTAGGTGTTGGTTTTACTGTCGTAAAGAACTTGCGGGGAAACTGTAACCGGATTTCCATCACTATCGAAGTAGCTGAGCTGGACTGCGACCGGAGCGGTGTGCTCTTTGGTGAGGATGGGCATGTACGTACCGGTCGAAGCAAACGATGTGGCTACCTCGAACTGTACGTCCTGCATGTTCGGTGGAATCTGGGGGTAGGTGAGCGGCTGAGGGTCGAGTCTATCGGGGTATATTCGGAAGCTGTCACCCGTGCTGAACGAAACGCCGACGTCGGCAAACGGGTAGTTCACCATGGCGTTAACATCGAGTTGGTCGTCGACCTCGCTCGCCCAAAAACCTTCGCTAGAAGCGCCATTATAAGGCGTAATGGTGTATAGGGGAGTGTTCGGTCTGTCCGGGTCGACGTCCCCGACATTGGCAGGACTTGATTTCGTATAAGCTAATTCTGGCGCGGGGACGCTGTAGTTATGACCGGCGAATGAATTGGCACCCAGCGTATTGAATAGGTTTTCTAGGCCTAGTTGCTCTCCGGCCACCACGAGTTGATTTTCGGCATCGTACTGTCGGTCTCCAAGTCCGAACACGGTATCCTCGAAAGCCCGGGTCGCCCACGGCCGGTTATCCATATACTGCTGAAAGAGTGTTTTGGCGCTGTCGTTGTACCAGGGTATATGGTATGCTTCTTCGAAATCTGCCCGGCCTTGGTAATATGTAGCGCGGGCCTGTTGGTGGGCGAAATAGCCGGCACTGCCGACAAGGGTCGGCAGTAGTACCAGGGCTGTCGCGCCGAGCGCGCGCCGGAGCCGGCTATGGCGCGGCGCGTACTCGACGGATGGTATATCGCCGGTTTTTCTGAGTGCTTTTTCTCTGCTGTGCCGACCGTATGGAGACTCTTCGGCGATGCGTTCGAGCAGTGTCATGTCGGCGTCTGTTCCGTCTTCTGTGGTGTGTTCGGCGATTGTTGTGCTGTCGAACGCTTCGCCGGTGTCGTGCAGCTTTAAAAGCAAGGCGACTTTCGCATACAGCCCGGCTTTTGTTGCATCGGAAGACTGCTCCATCTCTGTAAGCAGCGTGTCGATGTCTGGTATACGAAGATAGTTAAGCAAGGATTTCTGGCCCTGGTACCTGGTGGAGGCGACGCCTTCGTCATAGTAGCCGTCGAACATGGCCACGTTGTCGCCGCGTATCGTCAGGGAAGGATGGGTGCGTATCTGATAACGGACGCCGAACTCATCTTTTTCGGGTATGTTTTCCGGAGTGTTGTGTATGCTGAGGGTTCTTTCGAGCTCGGTCTGTATGCGTCGCGTTACTGCCGTCGCATGGAGCCTGTCGCCGCCCGCCTGCACCCATTCTTCGTAGAGCTCGGGTATGCCCGAAGCGGGGTCGTTTCGCCTAATCTGGCCGACAAGGTACTGCCGTAGGTCGACTAGCGTGGTTTCTTGGAGTTCGCTCAGTAATCTGCGGCAGGCCGCCGGGGTAGTTACGAGCAGCGGCTCGTCGGGGAGATTATCTGTAATACTGAGCCGCTGCCGTTTGCCGAGCGTCTGTACGAAACCTTTGCTCGACTGCACGGTGCCATAATCTTTCAGCTCGAGTGAGGACTCCTCGCTGGTAATCCAGTTTGTCGCCAGAGCGACTTGGGAGATAGGTGTTTCGTCGACGCTGTCCAGCAGACGTCCGAGCCTGCCTATGAGGCGGCTGTTCGTGAGCGCATCGGGTGTCTCGTCGCGGTCGAAGCCGTCTGCGCCGTACCAACGGAGCAACGTGCTGCGGTCTTTGCGGCGCTTGCCGGTACGGAATACGTCGACCGATTCTCCTAGAAGGTCCCGTACTTCGGCCTGCTGGCTTTCCCGGTTGCCGCTGCGATGCGTGGCCAGTCTCCGTACGGTGGAACTGCCGACGGATGCGAATACTGCGGCAGTGCCAAGCGCATACACCGGTGCATCGACCGCATACATCAGATTCAACGCTTCCGTGGTTGTCAGCCAGGCTGCGGTGGTCATCCCTGCGAGACCAGTGAAACCCAGCCCAACGTTGTGGCGAAGCGTCGTCAGGGCGTCGATAGGATCTCCCTTGCGCGCAACATCGTAGTGCAAGGTGGCCAATGCCTCGTCGGCTGGTGGCAACATCTCTAGGCTCATTAGATATATTATACTACAAATAAGCAAAAAAAGCAATTAAGAATCTACCATGCATTATGAAATAACAGTGTCGCTGTTGGAGTTTGGTGATTCGGGGAGAGCCGCTTCGCAAAAGGAATGCTTCTGAGATTACAACGCGTGTGAGTTGGGTGAGAATTTACAACGGTTTGCCAGGGGTGGAAATGGAAGCGTAAGGTATTTCATTGTGGTTATGCACGTTGTTTGCTAGTGTAGACAGGTGCAAAAACTAAGGACTCTGTTTGCTAGTGACTTCGTACGCCACAATGCTGTTTTCTTTGTGGGTTCTATGCTGGTCGGCGTCGGGAACTACTTGTTCTACCCGGCCTTGTCGCACTCTTTGTCGCCGTCGCCCTTCGGTGAGGTGCAGGCGTTGGCCGCGCTCTTTTTGCAGCTGACGATACTGCTGAACGTGATGGGTCAGGTGAGCGTGAACGTCATCGCCAACTACACCGACGAACAGAAAAAGCAGGCAGTGCTGTTCGAGCTGGAAAAGCTGGCGTTCCTGCTCATAAGCGGTGTTTCGCTGGTGCTGGCCATACTGAGCCCGCATCTGAAGAACGCGCTGCAGTTCGAATCGGTCGTGCCGTTCCTGGTGCTGCTGCTGGCGCTGGTCGTCACCGTGCCCGGCTCGTTCCGGAACGCTTTCCTGAGGGCGCACCAGAAGTTCGGTGCCGCGTCGGTGGCGCAGCTTATCGGTGCGTATGGCAAGGTGGCCTTCGGCCTGGTGCTGACGTACGCCGGCTTCAAAGTCGGCGGTGCCATGTGGGCAATCTTTATCGCGCAGCTGCTGACCTGGGCGTACGCTACCTACGCCGCGAAAAAGGTCGGCTACCGCCGCCCGCACGCCAAACTGCTTGCACCGCCGAACTTCCGCCTGGTATTGCCGGAGCTCCGGTACGCGCTGCTGGTGCTGGTAAGTTTCGGCGCCATAACGCTGCTTTCCAGTTTGGACGTCTTCGTAGTACGCCACTTCTTCAGCCCGCAGGTGGCGGGTGAATACGCCGGCATATCCACCGTGGCGAAGATAATCTTCTTCTTTACCGCGTCGGTGGCGCAGGTAATGTTCACGAGCATAAAGATGAAAGGCCACTGGCGCGAAAACCGGCGGCTGCTGGTGCGCTCGTTCGGCCTTGTCGCCGGGCTGGGCGGCGTCGCACTCTTGCTCTTCAGCCTCTTCCCGAAGCAGATAGTGGGGCTGCTGATGGGCAGCGCCTACACCGCGTATGCCTCACTGCTGAGCCTGCTCTCGGTGGCCATGCTCGGCTTCGCGCTGCTGAATGTCATCGTCACATATTACGTAGCTTTGCGAATTTATGCCATAAGCATTATACTGATAGCAGGTCTGCTGTTTGTCGGAGTTTTGATGGCCATGCACCACGGAAGCCTGCGGGCGGTTATAAATAACCTCATCGCGGCCTGTGCCGCTATGGGCGTTTCTGTTTTTGTTTGGCGACTACTAATAACTAACAGAAAGGTGACGCATGCAGCAGTCTCTTAGAACCGGAGTTATAACCCATATACAACTAACAGCCAGTCTGGCAAGGCAACGTATCAGCGCCCTGTATACCCCTCTCTCGCAAAAA
>CAZEMC010000010.1:51317-53639 GCA_964513385.1 uncultured Candidatus Saccharibacteria bacterium
AGCCAGTCTGGCAAGGCAACGTATCAGCGCCCTGTATACCCCTCTCTCGCAAAAACTGATACCTGTTCCGCAACCGACCGGCTCTTTTTATGATTTGTCTCTCCATACTTTGTATGAAGGGGGTGCCAAATGAACCCCGATGCCAAACTTATCTCCATAGTCATCCCCGTGTATAACGAAGCAGGCAATCTCGGCCCGCTGCACACCGAGCTCCACCGGGTGACCGAGAAATTGCTCTACGACTTCGAAATCATTTTCGTGGACGATGGCAGCAAAGACGAATCCATAAACGTGCTGGCCGGCCTGGCCGACAAATTCAGCAACATCCGTATCGTGCAGTTTGCCCGCAATTTCGGCAAAGAAGCCGCCGTTACTGCCGGGCTGCAGGCCACCAAGGGCGATGCGGCTATCGTCATGGACGCCGACATGCAGATGCCGCCGAGTCTTATCGGCAAATTCCTGCAGAAGTGGGAAGGCGGCGCCGAAGTCGTGGTAGGCGTCTTTGCCTCGCGCGATATGGCGTTCGTGCGTCGTACCGGTGCCAAGGCGTTCTACGGCATTATGGATAAAATCGGCCACCGGCAGGTCAAAATCACGCCGCATGCCACCGATTTCCGCCTGCTGGACCGCGAAGTCGTCGACATCTTCAACCAGTTTACCGAGCGCAACCGCATAACCCGCGGGCTCATAGACTGGGTCGGGTTCGACCGCGCCTACGTGCACTTCAAACAGCGGCCGCGCATGCATGGCAAGCCGACCTACCGGTTCAAAGACCTCATTTCGCTGGCTATAAACAGCTTTACTTCGTACAGCCTGGTGCCGCTAAAGCTGGCGGGCTACCTGGGCATGGCCATAATGGCGCTGAGCTTCCTGCTGGCCGTCGGCGCGTATCTGCTGCGCTTTGTCTTCGGCAACCCGTGGCACTGGAACCTGACCGCGCCGACATTCCTGGCCATACTCATCTTGGGCCTGGTCGGGCTGATATTGGCGTGCTTGGGGCTGATATCGCTGTATATCGGCAGCATGCAGGCCGAATCGCTGGCCCGCCCGCTGTACATAACCCGCAAGCAGGTCAAAACCAAGACTGTCCTGCAAGATGCTGGTTCGACCGCGCCGACCGAAAAGCGCTCCACTGGACGCAAGCGTCAGGGTATGGGCGGTTCGGTAGCGCACGCCAGCAAAGCCCAAGGAGCCCGCTAGCCGCATGAAGCTGCTCTGGATAACCTGGAAAGATTTCCGGCACCCCGAAGCCGGCGGTGCCGAGGTGGTGCAGTACCAGCTCATAACCCGTTTGGCTGCCGACGGCCACGACGTGACAGTGCTGACTGCGCGCTACCCGGGCAGTAGCGCCGAAGAGACCATAGACGGCATCCGTTACGTGCGCGCCGGCAGCAACCGCTACACCCATCCGCTGGCTGCGACGTGGTACTACTTGCGACACTGTCGCAATAAATACGATGTCGTTATAGAAGAAGTGCAGGGCTGCGCACCGTACTGGACGGTCTTTTTCCGCGGCCGTGCCAAAGCGTTCGTGCTGTACCACCAGCTGGCGCGGGTGAACTGGCTGTACGAAGTGCCGAAGCCGCTGAGTTACCTCGGCTACTACGTGCTGGCGCCCGTCGCCACGTGGCTGCTGGCCCGTTCGCGCGCGCCGGTCATAACCGTTTCGGAAAGCACGCGGGACGAACTGGCCAAGTACGGTTTTGCGCCGGAACGGACGCACATCATTTCTGAAGGCCTGGTCGACGAGCCGCTGACAACGCTAAAGGGTGTGAAAAAATATGCCAAGCCGACCGTGTTGAGCCACGGGAGCATGCGGGCCATGAAGCGGACGCTCGAACAAGTGCAGGCGTTCGAAATCGCCAAGCGTAACCTGCCGGAGCTGCAGATGAAGATTTCGGGCAGCTCCTCGGGCCCATACGGGCAGCAGGTGCTGCAGTATGTCGCCGAATCGCCCTACAAAGACGATATAGCATACCTGGGGCGGACTACCGACGCCCAGAAAACCGAGCTTATGCAGCGCAGCCATACCATACTCGTCACCTCTGTAGAAGAAGGGTGGGGGCTGATAGTTACCGAAGCCAACGGCCAGGGCACGCCCGCCGTGGTGTACGATGTCGCGGGCTTGCGCGACAGCGTGCGGAACGGCCGCACCGGCGTCGTGACCGCCGCCAACCCGGCCGCACTGGCCGACGGCATATACCAGCTGCTCGACAGCCCGGCCATGTACGAAAAACTCCGCACCGCCGCCCACACCTGGAGCCGCCAAATAACCTTCGACCAAAGCTATAAAGACCTACTAGGAGTAATCACCGCATGAAA
>CAZEMC010000011.1:0-30248 GCA_964513385.1 uncultured Candidatus Saccharibacteria bacterium
GGCTCCGAAGGCTCCGAAGGCTCCGAAGGCTCCGAAGGCTCCGAAGGCTCCGAAGGGATTGTCGCAGCCTTCAGCTCAGGGTCGCAAGCATCATCCACGCCATCTTTGTCCTCGTCCACCCCGCTGTTTGGCACTCCTCGGCAGCTATCGTCAGCATTCACCACCCCATCGCCATCATAATCATCCGCCGACGCAGCAACATAAATAGTTTTCTGTATATCTACCGGCTGGCCGGCGATATTCTGTGCGTAAAAATGCAGGGTATGAAAACCTGGCACCGTGTCTGCGGGTATGGTCAGTTGCGCATGGATTTCACCGTTCGCATCCACCGCTACAGACCCCAGATTGACCGGCGATGAGTGCAGCGTAACGTTCGCCGATGAATTCGGCGCCAAGTAGCCGCCATAGCCATCGACATCGAAGCCAGCTGAATCACCGCGCGTTATTAACTTCACCGTCTCGTCGTTATCTTGCAGCGTCTGATTTATCCCTCGCGGCTGCTTCGGCACCTGCAAAATCGGCAAGTCGTCACTTGCAGTAGGATTCGGTACGGACTGGTCGGGAGCTGGCATAGTCTCCGTAAAGTTATGCGTTCCAGCGGCGACAGCGTCAGCAAGGAGCTCCTGCCCGCGCTGGTTCGGGTGGTAGCTTTCATTCGCAATGACGTATAACGCATCGTCACCCTTGGTCAGCCCGTTTACCGCCGTATCTTTACCTTCGCACAGCTTATGCCCATCAAATGCATGTTGGGTGTCGACGTAATACACCCCAGCCTTGGCGGCAGCGCGCTGAATGACCGAATCGAGGTAGCTTATAAGTTGGTTGGCAAACTGACGTTCGTCGTCGCCGAGCCGGACGTTCAGCGCACAACTACCGGTTACAGAAACTAGCTGCGGATAGCCGACTACATACACCTTCCTGCCAACAGCCTTCATGCTTGAGTACAAACTCACGAGTTTATTGAATTGCGCGTTGATGGTGTTGACCAGTTCCAGCCGGTCTTCGTACCATTCATAGCAGTTGGTGTTCGGCGTGATGTCGCCTGCGAACGGTGCGGTGCAGCGAACAATGATGTCGCTGAAGCCTATGTCATTACCAGCTATTGAGAGGGTTACTACGTCGGGGTTGTCACTCAAGAAGTCCCTCTGCGCGAGATATCCAGGTAGATGAGATTTTTGGGCGTCCTCAATCATCTGGTCACTAGGTATTTGGTCATCTTTAAGCTGGGAGGTTCCTTTTACGCCTGTTGTACCAGTTATGTGAGCCGCTCTCGCACCGGAGCAGGCCACAGATGCAAACGAATTGAACCGGCCCGAAAGCAAGTACGGGTACGAAAGGATGGACTGGTGACATTTGTTAAGGTCTGTGTCCGTTCCGGTGCGATAACTCCACGCGCCCTCGCCCGACATAAACGAATCGCCCATAGCCAAATAGTTCGCGCTGCTTTTTTGCGTACCAGACGCAAGTACCGCATACCGTGCGTAATTGTTCGCGCCATCCTGCACATCCGCTTCCAGAACATGCTCATTTGTGAAGCGCAAAGATGGAATCAATCGCATGCCAGTCATACCGCCCACAATAGCCGGCAAGATGTCTCTGGTGGGGCACGAAACATTCACCTTGCCGCCGATTGCAGCCGGCAGCTCCGCGGTCGTACATAAATCTATATCGACGATTTTTAGTGAATCCTGCGAACCGCTCGGCGCAAAACTCAGCGCCGCATAGCGCCCGCTGTTGTCTATGGCCAGACTACTGCCTAGCGGCGTGCCGAACTGGTTGTAGCCATTACTTGCCGCAAACGGTTTCACTTCCAAAGTCGCTGTATCTATACGCACGTAACCCGTGCCGACCACGTTCGCCACTATATACCTTCCGTTTGGTGAGGTGGCCAGACTCAGCGGGTCTACGGGCATCAGCTTGCCATCTGCGAACTTCACCGGGAAATCAGGCGCATCGCTCAGGTCGAACGACTGCCGGAACAGATTGTAGTGCAAATGGGTGTAAAAATTGCGATACAGGTTCAGCGAAAGTGCACCAGTGTATGATGACGACGAAAAGTACACTACACTGTCCTGGTTCGGCACAGGCTGTATGACTCCATGACCTGGCAGGTTATCTGCTATGGCGTGTGCCTCGTCGAAACCGTAGGGCTGTATGACACGCCCGTTTTTGTCAATCAAGCCGTTCAGTGTCGAAACCATGCACATATCCTGGTTGGATTTCGTAACGTGGGTTGTCCAGTCAGTGTAGTAGCTTACAACTGGCAAAGTGACGTTCGTGCATTTGGTGTTGGCAAACGTGTCGCTTGCACTTATATCGCCTTCTTTGATTGCTGATGCCCCGGCGTTTTCGAACCAGCCGCCCGACTCGGCGCTTGCGGGCGCCATAGATGCAAGCGTGGGCGCCAGCAATGTAACGAGAGTAATAAAAAATAGCACAAGACGCCGCCACAGTAAGCGCATCTCCGTACCTCCGTTATTATTTTGTAAGTTATATTACACTTATGTTGCGAATATTGCAATTATTAGTTATCGACAACACGATACACCGGTTTCGCTGGAAATGAACTGCAGTCAAACACGAAAGTTGCCACCAGTGGCGAGGCTACGGTCTTAGTAAAAGGCCCGACGTGAGTCGTAGCTGCCAAATTGTGCAAATCAGCTCCTTTTGAGTCATATCCTAAGGTGCATTGCAAGCCATCTTTCCCGGCTACTCGATAGTTTTGCCTTTGATTCACAAGGTCTTCCGGCTGGCTACGCTTTTCGAGGCTCGCACCATCCTTTGCATAGCTTCGCAAGGAGGGTTCCAACTTATCGGTGATTATTTTCCCTTCGTTTGCACTCTCTATTGGATAAAAGAAATCATACGTGATGTCACAGAAAAGTGGCCCCGTCTCGTACTTGAGCGAGATATGTCCGCACGTCTTGCTCAAGTGTGATTCAGTGGGCACGCCGGCAACCGCAACCATCTCGTCATATACCTTCTGCATGCTTGCTTCGGTGGCAGTGTATTGTTTCTTATCTTGGCGGAATTGTAATTCGGTCTGTACGGCCTTGAATCCCCACCAAAGCAACCCAGCAACAACCACGACCCCGAAAAAGACAGCAACTTTTCGCTGTTTCTTGCTCAGTGTCCATGCGTCACCCCCGGGAACAACATCGGTTCGGACGGGCTTACGGGCAGGCTTCTTTTGCGAACGTTGTTTTGCAGTATTTTTCGGCATATTACGCTTATGATACCAAACTACGGCCCGAATGCGACACTCCGGAGCATGTTTTGCTGAATTTTTGCTGGTTGCGGAGGGGTGAGAAATATTGCTAGGCTAGGCTTTCGTATCTGTCGGGTGTGACAAATACCACCTATCTACACCGGTCCGCTCCTGTTATACTGTGTATGAGCGAGCTCTAGAGAAGCATCTACGCCGCCAGAAAATACCTATTCCCGAAATCACTACTCGCCCGGTTCAGTATAACTGGGAGCGAAGACATGAAAAGCAACAAAGTCCCGGACAAGCCCATAGCGAAGAGCAACGATTCCAGACGCGCCAGGCGCCTCCGTAGCCGCCTGCGTGAAATCAACGCCCGCGGCGAAAAAGAGCTGGCCGCCATTTTTGACCACATAGAAAAGGCCAAGGCGGCTTTCCGCGCCAAAAAGCAGTAGCCTAGCACCGCCATACACGCAGCCATACCACCTCCCGAGAGGTGTTTTTTAGTATCTCTTCACCAAACCGCATATGCTAAAACTTGTTGTAGAATATAATTGACAATTTTGTGAAAAGTATGTATAATGGTAATTGATTAACGGAACGAAGGAGTTCAGGAGTTAACCATGAGCCATGTAGCACATACACATGGCAAAACGCTTGTGGTGGGCGCATCTGTTTTGCTAGGAGTCGCAATCTTCTGGCCGGCAAATCCGGTCAGCGCGGAACATATAAACAACGCATACGCCAACTACTCAAACACGAGTCGTAGCAGCGCTTCCGCACACGACAACGACCACGACGACAAAAACTACAAAAACGACAAGAAAGACGACAAGCAGACCGGCCCTACCAGCACCCCGGCACAGACCAGCAAGCCGGTAGAAACACCTACGGTCTCCCAGCCGAGCGGTTCGCAGGACAGTCAAAAACCTCAGGTAGAAACCAAGCCAGAGGTCAAGCAAGACAGCAAGTCTCTGCCCGCAACCATCAGCGACAACCAGAACAAGTCAGACGACCGCAGCCATAGCGGCACAGACGACAAGCACAGCCAGAAGTCCGATGACAAAAAAGACGATAGCAAGGATGTAAAGCAGACCCCCGCTCCAAAGCAGGACAGCCACGAGCAGAAAGCTCCGTGCCCTCCGAAGCAAGACGAGCAGAAGGAAGACAAGAAAGATTGTCCTCCGAAGCAGCAGGAAGAGCAGAAAAAGCCCTGCGCTACACACCAAGAAGAGCACAAAAAAGACTGCCCAAAGCAGGAGCAGCCAAAGAAAAACTGCGACAAGCACGAAGAGCACAAAAAACCGTGTCCACCGGTCAAGCACAAAGATTGCCCGAAGCCACCAGTCAAGCACGACTGCCCGAAGCCACCTAAGCATGATTGCCCACCAAAGCCACCGGTTACCCCGCCCGTTACTCCCCCTGTTACCCCTCCGGTAACGCCTCCTTCGAACGGCGGCATGGGTGGTGGCACCACGCCTGAAACCCCAGCCGTAGTAACTGCAGCCGCTGTTACGCCGGCTCCGGCAACGCTGGTCAACACCGGCGCACCTGTCGGCCTGGTAAGCTTCCTGGCCGCCGGCACCCTCGCTGGCGCAGCCTTTGTAGCTACCCGTCGCACCAAAAAAGCTGAATAATCTGAGTGCGCGAATCTCCAAACTCCCGGCCCTGCCGGGAGTTTTCGGTATATACTGGAAAGACTATGGATATAAACGAGCTAGCCCTGGAACTACACAAACAGTACAAAGGCAAAATAACGACTGCGCTGCGAGACACGAGTGAGCTGGACCGGCAGAAGCTAAGCGCATACTACTCGCCCGGCGTGGCCGCACCGTGCCTGGAAATACAGAAAGACCCGTCACTTTTGCCGGTGTACACTTGGACGAATAACCTGGTGGCGGTCATCAGCAACGGCACCGCGGTGCTGGGCCTGGGCGATATCGGCGCCAAAGCCAGTATGCCGGTTATGGAAGGTAAGGCGCTGCTGTTCAAACACTTCGCCGGCATAGACAGCATCCCTATCGTTTTAGACACCAAAGACCCGGACGAAATCGTAAAGACCGTCAAAACTATCGCCGGTAGTTTCGGCGCCATAAACCTCGAGGACATTGCTGCGCCAATCTGCTTCGAGGTCGAGGAACGTTTGAAGGCCGAGCTCGACATACCGGTGTTCCACGACGACCAGCACGGCACGGCAGTCGTTACACTTGCAGGGCTTATAAACGCCTGTAAGGTTACTGGCCGCGAACTCAAAGATTGCAAAATAGTACTGGTCGGTGCCGGTGCGGCAGGCGTCGCAATTGCGAAACTGTTGCAAAAATACGCATCTCCGCAAATGATAGCCATCGATAGCAAAGGTGCCCTCAGCCGCGACCGCACCGACCTGAACGAATCCAAAAAGCTACTCTTGGAATTCACCAACCCCGAAAACATTTCGGGCAGTCTAGAAGACATCCTGCACGGCGCGGACGTGTTCATAGGCGTTTCTCACCCCGGCGTGCTGACGCCCAACATGGTCAAAACTATGGCGCCGAACCCCATCATCTTCGCGCTGGCAAACCCCGTCCCCGAAATCATGCCAGAAGAGGCCAAAGGTGCCGGCGCAGCCATAATCGCCACCGGCCGCAGCGACTTTCCGAACCAGGTAAATAACGCCATCGCCTTCCCCGGCATTTTCCGCGGCGCACTCGACAACCACGTCACAAAAATAACAGACGAACATAAAATAGCCGCCGCCGAAGTCATCGCCAGCCTGGTCGACGAACCGACCACCGACGAAATCATCCCCTCGGTCTTCAACGAAAACCTCGTCCCCGCCATCGCCGACGTCATCCGCTAGAACTATCCTACCCAACTCTCAAAACCTCGTAAGTCCTGTCATTCCGGGCTTGACCCGGAATCTAAAGCTTTGTGGGCGTATCTAGGCTGTAGACCCCGGGCCCGCCTGTCTTTCCGACGGGACGGACAGGTCAAGCCCGGGGTGACAGGGTTTTGAGAGTCTGATTATCCTTTCTTGCATATTTTTGACAAATGGTGTATAATATTGCAATAGTTATGAACAAAAACATAACACGTCGCAAAAATACAATCACCACCGGCAGCGAAACTATCCGCACCGTCACCTATCAGCCGGCTGACCCTGCACGTCCTGAACAGAAGTCAATCGTAGCCGTAGTGGGGAAGGGCGCGTTCGGTGGACCGCGTACTTTCGGACATATAATGCAGCGTTTCGTTGAGGCCGCAGCCAAAGATGGGATTCACGCCACGGCAGTTATGCACCACGACCCGTGGTTTGGGCGAGGTAATTACGCAGAAAGCTATCGAACCGAACGACTTGCACGGGTGCTCGGCCATACCGCCGGGCAACTTGAACGGCCCGTACACTTAGTGGGGCACTCCTGGAGTTGGCCGGGTGTGCTGGCAATCGCAGAAGATTCACCCGAGCTGGTCGCGGCCCTGGAAGGCTACACGCCCACCGGCCATCAGGAACAAAAAATCGGTGGCACGAAATGGCACGATTTATACCTGAGCGCCGCCAACGAAGCATTACACACGAACGTATTCCGCGGCTTTACTAGCGGCCTGATGATTGCGCGCGACATGGCAGTACGCTTCCCCACTCCGACCGGACGCAGCGAAGCAATAAGTGAGTTCGAAGCCGAGGCGACCGGTGCTGCGGTAGTTCTTGCGCAAAAGCTACCTATGGGCATTATTTATGCCGAGCAAGATTCGTTCTTCCACCCAAGTGAATCCGCCCTGCGTCAACTTTCGGAAGCCGATATCGCCATACGTTCCATCCCCACAACCCATCTCGGCGCCGTCCTGGGCCACCGCAATGGCGCAGCCCTCTACCACCTCGCCGCCGACCTCGAGAACCAACGGTAGTAAAACTTCCCGCAGAACTAATGGGCCGAATCGATGACCTCACGGAGGGTTTGCATTTGCTCGGGTGTACCGACGCTTATACGGACAAAGGAATCGTCGAGGCCGATGTTGCTCGCTCCACTACCCTGGTTCACCAGTATGTTCTTCGCCTTTAAGTTGGCCACAAAGTCAGAGGCTGGTGAAGCATCGTCGAAATGTATCATTACGGCATTTATGGCGGATGGCACGACCGCATAGCCCTTTTCGGACAAAAAATTTTCGGTCTGAGCCCGTTCGTTCACGACTTCCTCGCGAAGCTCCGCAAAATAATCTTCGTGGTCCATAGCAGTCATCGCTGCGCCGACAGATGGATATGCGACATTGAACCAAGTCGTTTCAAAAACAAGTGATTTGATGATTTCTGGGTGCGCAATTATGTAGCCGATACGGAAGCTGGCCAGTGAATAACTTTTGGAAAAACTACGTATGATGACCAGGTTCTTGTGACTAGCAACCTGGTCGATGACCGACTCATCCGCCATTTCGGCATATACTTCGTCTATCGCCAGAACCGTGTCAGCGTTGTTTTCGATGAGTGATATCACTTCCTGCTTCGAGGTTAGGCCAGCGGGGTTGTTCGGGTTTGCCAGGAAAATCAGAGTGGCGTCGTTAATTTTGCCAGTCGAAACCCGGTATTGACCATCGTGCAGTGAGTCATGTTCATAGAACTCATGCCCAAAATTCTTAGCGTCGGAGTAACTCACATAGGTTGGTGTGAACACGTGTGTCCGCTGGCCATAGACCTGTGCCAGCAGATTTATGGCCTGGTCTGCGCCAGCCGTAAGATAGACCATATCGGCGGGAACACCATGCTTCTGTGCAATCTTCCGGCGCAGTTCCTCGGGCTGGTAAAAATACTCGTTGCTGGATTTTACGTACTGCTGAATACCTTCGTAAACAAAATCAGGTAACGGATATTTAAGCGTCGTAAAACGTAAATCTATGTCTTGCATGCAGCCATTGTAACAGATTAGTTTAGGACGAAGCGGTCCATGGCTTCGGCGAAGCCATCGTCATCGACCGTAGCGACAGTATAGTCGGCCGCAGCTTTGAGCTCACCGACCGCATTGCCCATGGCGACTTTAACCGAGGCGCTCTGAAACAACGGCAAGTCATTGACGCCGTCGCCGATAGCCAAAGTGTGCCGCGAATCTATACCGAGCATTTCGCACAACGCAGCGACCCCGTGGAATTTGTCGGCCTGTATGTGATTCACCTGAAGCCCGGTATGGTTCGGGTCGCCATCACTACTGGGAGCAAAGTAGTAGGTTATGTCTTTTATCTGCTTCAGCTGATGGTCGACCGATTCTACGTCTTTCGTCAGTATGCGGGCATAGACATGCGAAGCGGCCCGGTCAACCTGCTGGACGCGCTCGCGTTCGTTATCGGCTGGTTCGTGTACATCGTGGTCAGGCGTGTAATCGGTCAGCAGGGAAATAGGCGCTACTACGCTTGCGACCTGGCGTACCGTTTCGGCATCCAGCCATTTCGACCACAGTATCTCACCGGTGCGGGCGTGCATAATCGTCGCGCCGTTATCGAAAATGCACGGGCCATCGAACCCTAGCAACTCTAGCACCGGCTGGGCATGCGCGAAGAAGCGACCAGTCACCGACACAACTTTCACGCCTTTGTTCTCGCAGGCAATGACCGCTTCCCTGACACGTTCCGAAACCTCGTGCTCGTGAAGCTGCACGACCGTGCCATCGAAATCGGTGAGAACGAGTTTTATATCCGACATATTAGTGTTCGATTATGCGGAGGTTGAGTTCGTCGAGCTGTTCGAGTTGTGGGAGGTTGGGGGAGTTCATCATGACGTCGACGCCGGAACCGTTTTTCGGGAAGGCGACGATTTCGCGGATGTTGGTTTCGTCCATCAGCACCATGAACATGCGGTCGATGCCGAAGGCGCAACCGGCATGTGGCGGCGCGCCGTATTTAAAGGCGCCTATCATGGCACCGAAACGGTCGTTCACATACTGCTCGTCGAAGCCAAGGATGCCGAAGACTTTGTACATGACTTCCGGGTTGTGGTTGCGCACGCCGCCGCTGCAGATTTCGTAGCCGTTCATAACCATGTCGTACTGGTCGGCAACGATGCTCGTTTTGTCTTCGGCTTCCAGCGCTTGCAAACCGCCCTTCGGCATGCTGAACGGGTTGTGACCAAAATCCAGCTTGCCGGTTTTCTCGTCGGTTTCGTAGAAGGGGAAGTCGACTATCCAGCACAGGGCGATGACGTTCGGGTCTTTCAGTTTAAAATGGTCGGCGAATTCGTTGCGTAACCGACCAAGTACCTTGTTCACGACAGAGCGTTTGTCGGCGCCGAAGAACACGATGTCGCCGTCTGTAGCGCCAAGCTTTTGTTTGATAGCTTCGAGTTCTTCAGGCTTCAGGAATTTGGCAATGGGCGACTGCACTTCGCCGTCTTTGTAAGTCAGGTAAGCCAGGCCCCCGGCGCCTTCGCTCTTGGCGATTTCGGTAAACTTATCTATTTGTGAGCGGCTGAGTTCGCTGGCGTCTTTGACGCAAATGGCCTTCACGACCTCCGCGTTTTTGAACACACCAAACTCAGTGTTCTTGAGCTCTTCGGAAAGTTCCGTAAGCTCCATGCCAAAACGCAAATCCGGCTTGTCTGAACCGTATTTTTCCATAGCTTCGGCGTAAGGAATGCGCGGCACATCTTCGCTCAAAAGTTTCTTTCCGGCAAAGTCTGTGACCAGCTGCTTGATGAGCGGCTCCATGGTACTGCGTACTTCTTCGCCGTCTTCGACGAACGACATTTCGAGGTCAAGCTGGTAAAACTCGCCGTACAAGCGGTCGGCCCGCGGGTCTTCGTCGCGGAAACAAGCGGCTAGTTGGTAGTAGCGCGGCACGCCGCCGACCATCAGCAGCTGCTTGAACTGCTGTGGGGCCTGGGGCAGGGCGTAGAACTTTCCGGGGTGGACACGGGATGGAATGAGGAAGTCGCGAGCACCCTCCGGACTGCTATTAGCTAAAATTGGCGTCGTAACTTCTATAAAATCGCGCTCTTCGACATATTTGCGCATCGCAGCGTAATATTCCGCGCGCTTTTTGAGCATGTTTTGCATCTTCGAACGGCGCAAGTCCAGGTAACGGTACTTCAGCCGCAGTTCTTCGCTGGCCTGGGCGCTGCCTTCTATCTGAATCGGTAATGCTTCGCTGCGGTTCAAAATTTCCAGGCTGTCGATTTTTATTTCTATGCCGCCGGTTTCGAGGTTCGGGTTTTTGAGCTCCTCGGCCCGCTCGCGCACGGTGCCGGTCGCGGCGATGACGAATTCGTCGCGCAACTGCTCGGCGATTTTAAATGCTTCGTTCTGTTCGGGGATAATGACCAGCTGCACCACACCAGTGTGGTCGCGCGCGTCGATGAAGATAAGTCCGCCGTGGTCCCGCCGCGAGTTCACCCAGCCTTTTACGGTGACCGTCTCGCCCGTTTTAGCAGCAGTATCTTTTGCAAATGTTCTCATGGTAGTTTCCTAGGTTTTAGGTAGTAAGTAGCGGCTGAGCGGTCGGGTACGCAGAACTAGCGCCGGCTAGTTGCTGCCGACCGCGGATTCGTATTTGCGTTTCCGTAGCCAATCATATGTGGCTATTTTACCACCTCTGGTGGTTCAGTGGTAGCCGGTTCTTCGGCGACCGGTTCGGCATCGGTCTTTTTGCGCTCGTGATGCTCCTTGTGTGCGGCCTTTGCGGCGACAGCACGCAAGTCGTCGTAAGCGTCGAATTCATCCACGATGGGCTTACCTATCATCTGTTCCAGTATGTCCTCTATGGTGATGATGCCAACGTATTCCTCAAAGCTATTGACGACCAGAAATAGATGATGCTTGGTTTTCAGGAACGCCTGCAGCGTGTCGTACAGCGTAAAATCTTCGTGCACGTACATAAGCTTCCGCTTCATAATATCTGCCACGGTACCGACCTGCTTCGCCGCGACCAAGTCGTGCAGATACAGCATGCCGACGATGTTGTCGTGCGTGCCGTCGTACACGGGGAAGCGGCTGTGGCCGCTTTTGTGCAAGTCGGCCATGAGTATCGGGCCCACCGATTCGCTCACGGCCACCGACTTTACCACCCGCTTCGGCACTAAAATCTCCGAAACATACCGGTCGCCGAAACTCAGCGCATGCACCAGCATATCGATTTCCCCGTTGCTGATGCGGCTGTCGGCCTGCCCTTTCTGCTGCCGCAGCAGTTCTACCAAGTCAGCCTTTTCGTATAATCCCGTGTGCACGCGCACTGGCCGATGTTTCTGCACGAACCGTGCCACAGCATCGAAAACCGGCTGGACACGCTCAAGCACCCAGCCTAAAGCGGGCGCAAATTTCCGTGCCAGCCACACGCTCCGCTGCGTCAGTTCCGCGCCGGGCACTATGGCCACGGCCCCCAGCACCAAGATAGCCAACAGGGCAAGCACCGCCAACCACACGCCCACGGCCTGTACCATGAAACCAAGTGAAGCCGCTCCGAAAACCAGTACGAAAAATCCAAGCAGCAGCTTCAGGCTCATCCCGTATGCCACCGGCCGATACATCAGCACCGCGACATCATCGCCGCCACGTGCCATACGCTTGAGCTCCCGTGCCGGCACGTGCTCATACGTCTTGTAGAGTGCACGGAAGACCAGTGCCAAGATGGCGAAGACCAGAGAAAGCAAGAACGCTATCATGCCACTATCTTAGCTCAAGTAGTACTATTTTGACAAAATGCTTGTCGCACGTCGCGAAGGCTGCAGCTTAGCTGAATGTATCCGTAAAACAACGACACTTCCGCAGTACTTCCAGCAAATTTATGGTAAGATTATAAAGAGATAAGTCGTAACAAAGCAGTAGGAGCGATAGTTTAGGATGGACAAACGTTTTTGGGCGGTCATAGGTGTCATCGTGGTTATTTTCGGTGGCATTATGTTTATCAGCAACCATAAAAAAGACAGTTCGGGGAGCAGTTCTAGTAGCACACAGCCGACCAACCACGTCATAGGCAAACTGGACAGCAGCGTCACACTAATGGAATACGGCGATTACGAATGCCCTGCCTGTGAAAGCTTTTACACCACCGTGAAAGCCGTCCAGGAAAAGTACAACGACAAAATCAAATTCCAGTTCCGTAACCTTCCGCTAACCCAAATCCACCCCAACGCCTTCGCCGGCGCCCGCGCCGCCGAAGCTGCCGACCTGCAGGGCAAATTCTGGGAAATGCACGATATGCTGTACGATTCGAACAACTGGTCGCAGTGGTCACCTGCCACCACCAAAGACCCGAAGCCGTACTTCTGGGGCTACGCCCAGCAGCTCGGGCTCAACGTCGACCAGTTCAAAAAAGACTTCGCCAGCGACACCGTAAACAAACGCATCATCGCCGACCAGGCCGCCTTCAACAAAACCGGCGAACAACTTTCGACCCCCAGCTTCTTCCTAAACGGCGTGTACGTCGAAAACAGCAAGCTGCTCGACAGTAGCCAGCAGCCCAGTCTCGAAAAATTCAGCGCCGTCATAGACGCCGCCCTCGCCAAGAACCAGTAGCCAGCCATGCCCGACGGTATCACCGAAGCCGAAATCGAGACCGTAACGCAAATCTTGAGCAAGCTGCAGCCAGGCCGTCTGCCGTTCACAATCTTTCATGAATTCGCTCGCTTGGGCGTACTACCGATTGTCGAAGTAGTGCCGTTGCGGCTTAGCCCGGCGGGGCAAATAGAAATCCTCCTCCTGGAGCGGGATGCCGATGACCCGGTTTGGCCCGGCCAATTGCATGTTCCCGGCACTGTCGTACAAGCTTCTGATACCGAAATTTCCTACAGCAACGCTTTCAGCAGGATATTCCAGGGTGAACTGCAACTTGCGGCCGCTCCTAATCCGGTTTTCGTACAGAATATTTTGCACCACTCCGGCAGGGGCATGGAGTCTTCGCAAATTTATTGGGCAGAAATTACCGGCACACCGAAGGCCGGAAGGTTCTACGACACGGAGCAACTACCGGAAAACCTCGTGCAATCACAGCTCGATTTCATCCCTCAGGCAATCGCCGCCTTCAACCAAGCTAAGAGCAACTTATAAAAAATCCAGGTACCGGGTCAGGTAGCCTTCACGAAGGAGATATTCGTCCTGGCCGGCATGCACGGCAAAGAATCCGGCTTAGCATCGAAGCTAAATCGTCAGGGCCTACGATGTCACGCCATTCCCCGCGACACAGGCTTTGTGGAAAAAGACGAACTCCGCGACCGCCCGCTCAACTTCAGGCCCATCGTTAAACAGAACCCTGCTTGGCAGTGCATATTCCCGGGCCAGTTCATGGAACAGTGCTTCAGTGCGCTGCTGGTATTCGGAGAGTATCGCCAATTTTTTGCTGTCATCGATGCCATCAGGGAATAAAGCCCTGTACCTCGCAGTGCCCTGTGTCACTCGCTGCAAAATCGTCCCTGGCTCGGCCTTCACCAGCACCAGCGCGTCGTAGCGCCCAATCCACGGCCCATCTCTGCGGACCACCGTCCCATTCGTCAAGTTCAATATGTGCGTATCGAGCAAGAATGATTTATCCCGGTGAACTTCCACCAGGTTTTCCGCCGTTTCCGCCCATTTTTCCAGCACGTATGCCTGGTCGAGCGCCCGCAGCGCATCGTAATCTCCATCTATGCCGAGATGCCGCATCAGCACTTGCGTGCCGTGCACCACCTCGACACCCGTTTGTTCGCTTACAGTCTTAAGCAGTGTTGATTTTCCGCTACCGTTTACACCGACAACAAAATAATGCATGAAAACTAGTTTACAACTTCACCGTAAAAATCAAAACCCCCTTCGGGCCCAACGCCTGGCTGCAGTTTCCCAAAACTAGGTAAATCTGATAGCCAGCACGTTGTAGAGCAAGTAGTGGCGGTAGGTTTTGAAGCCATGGGCGCGGCGCTTGTGCGCGACCCATTGTTCGAAAACGATGGTGCCGTAGGGCGGTACGCTGAAGGCCAGGGCAAATAGTGCTTTCCACCGCGACCAAGCCAGACTCGGGTAAAATGCCAGTACGGCCATAAGATACACCACGAACAGCATGCCATGAATCCTGCCCGCCACCGCCACATACGCGTGGCTGCCGGTGGCATGCTCAAGTGCGATGCCAGCAATCAGCAGCGTCCAGCCGGCAGCTTCGCCATACGCCGCCATGCGGAACAGCATCCACGCCTCAGCATCGGTAAACGACCTCGTTTTTTCAAACTTCCGCAGCAGCTCCATTAGCCCACCCCTACTTCTAATGACGTGATTGCAAATATTCGAGCAATCCATGATGCAGATGGTGTTTACCATCCCACAACACGATACTAAACCCTTCGGGCAATTCTGCCGGGTCTTCTTCGCGGAAATCTATGGAACGGACCTGCGGCGAGACAGCCTCGCTCATGTGCCGGTCGGTACCGCCGTTCACCACCGAAAACTTATCGCCCCACACTTCCAGTTCCTGCGGACTCCGTACATCATCGGCACCTAAACCAATAGTACCGAGCACGTGCTCATCGCCCAGGACTTTTTGGATGGAAGTGGTTTTTGAAACACCTTCAACCGCGAAATCCAGTGCGAAATTACCGCCCAGCCGCGGTGTGACCGGTACATGATGCTCCTCCAGCAGTTCATTTGCCCGCTGCATGATTGCAATCCGCAAATCATACTTCCCGCGGGTCGGAGGTACTGCATACGGCAGATTCTCTAGCTGGTCACCAGTCAGCTCAATACCGTTCACCACCTCCATGGTTATCTGCGGGCCACGGTCGTCCAGCATAATGTCTTGTGGGTCGCGTCCAACTTGCGCCCAAAAATCGACTTTGGGCTGAGCAGGGTGCGGGCGCAGGCCGAACTCCGCAACGAGCTGGTCGACGACCTGCCGCCACGTCGTTTTCATCGCATCGTCGAACGTTTCTTCGTATACGCTATAAAAAGGTTCGCTCTGCAGATTGCCGGACTCATCGAATCCCCACACTTCCGCTCCACTACAATGGCTGACGAGTATGTCGCGCCGTAGTTCAGCTGGAATATGGTCGGTTATCCCGCTCCTGACACGTTTCAGACTTCCACCCGTGACCATGAACAGTTTCCGTCCTTCGCGCAAAAAGCCGGTAAGTTCCGTAATCATCTCGGGTTCGGCAGGCGTATACACTTCTGCTATCGTTTCATCGACATCGGAAAGTGCCAGCCGAATCGAATCGTTCCAATGTATGCTTGCTGCCTCTGACATACACCAAGTATATCAGCCTAGTGCATGCCGATGGCGGCGGTTTCTTCGGCTCGTTCTTTAGCGGTCATTTTTGGCTGCTTGAGCAAGATGGCCGCTAGTACCGCGGCACCAATCATGAAGAAGGCAGCGATGATGAATGCGTCGTGATAGCCCTGCACCTGTGCCGACAGCGGTGTCAGCGCGTTCGGTGCGGTAGTCAGGTGCTTGAAGTAATTCGTAGCGGCAGATGTCGCGACGCCCGTCAGAATCGCCAGGCCTATGGCCCCACCAATCTGCTGCGAGGTGTTCAATAGACCGCTGGCCAGGCCGGATTCTTTGCCATGCACGCCGCTCGTCGCCGCGATGGTGATGGCGATGAAGTTGCCGCCCATCCCAAGCCCCAGCAGAATCAGGCCCGGGAACAAATCGTGCCAGTAGTTACCCTCGACCCGCAGGCGAGACAAGTAAAACAATCCGGCTGCTACGATAAGGGGCGCCACCATCAGTATCGGTTTGAATCCGATTTTCTTGACTAGCCGCGGCACATTCGTCGCCGAAAGGGCGATGGCGAACGGCACCGCCAGAAAACACAAGCCCGTCTTGACCGGCGAGAAGCCGAGCACTAGCTGCGTATACAGCGAAACGAAGAAGAACGTGCTGAACATGCCGGCGACTATCGGCAGCTGGACGATGTTCGCGCCCGTAACGTTGCGGATGCGGAAGATTTTGAACGGCACCAGCGGGTGCGCCACACGCCGCTCATTCCAGATGAAGAATGCCATAAGCGCTACAAAGACGCCAAAGTATATGAGCGTGCTCTGCGAGGTCCAGCCCTTGCTCGGCGCCTCGACCAGCGCGTACACGAGCGCCATCAGCGCACCGGTTATAGAAATAGCGCCGGGCAGGTCGAGCTCGTTGTGTGTTTCTTCGCTTTCGTGCGCCGGCAGCAGCTTCCACGCGGCAATGATGACGCCGATGGCCACTGGCACGTTGATAAAGAAGTTCCAGCGCCACCCCCAATACTGGGTTATGATGCCGCCCAGCAACACACCGGCCGCCGCACCACCGCTGGCCACCGCACCCCAGACCGACAGGGCGGTGTTACGTTCATGGCCTTCTTTGTAGGTGACCAGCACTATGGAGAGAGCCGCCGGCGACATCAGGGCAGCCGAAAGCCCCTGGAGTGCGCGCATGATGATGAGCATTTCACCGGAATGTGAAAAACCGTTGACGAGCGATGCTAGGCCGAACAGCGCCGTACCAATCATGAACAGTTTTTTGCGACCATAGAGGTCTGCGGCCCGCCCGCCGAGCAGCAGAAATCCGCCGAACGCCAGCGTGTACGCCGTAACGACCCACTGCAGACTCGACGTCGACATGTTGAACGTTTCTTTTATGGACGGCAGCGCCACATTGACGATGGAAACGTCCAGCACGACCATAAACTGGGCAAGGGCCAGGAGAATCAATATCCACCAGTGAGATTTGTGCTTATCGGTCATACGCGTATCCGTTTCTGTGCAGTTGTAGTATACTTGATGTTGTTAATGATTGTAGTCCTACAATATTGACACTGTCAACTATTTTGGGCTCGGAATACACCATGCACGCACAAATACCTCATACGTTTTATTTATCACTGCTGGAGTTCCTGTTGAATTCCAAACACTACATTTTGTCGCTCAGCAGCAACCACGACCTAACGCCCATGCAAGCGATGACCCTGCTACTGACACGGGCCGACGAGCCGCGTCCTATGAACAGCTTCTGCCATATGTTCAACTGCGACGCCTCGAACGTTACCGGCATCATCGACGGCTTGGAACAAAAAGGACTCGTCAGCAGGCGCGAAAACCCGGCCGACCGCCGTATAAAACAGATTCATCTAGAACCTGCCGGGCAACGGGTACAGGACGCGCTCGTCAGTGAGCTTTCGCGCAATGACAATTCCGTGCTCGCGCCGCTCTCTGACGCCGAAGTACAGCAATTCGTACATCTTATACAAAAACTGGCTCGCGGAAACGAAACCGCCTGACCCACACTCACTCTTTTGTCATCCTGAACTTGTTTCAGGATCCATACGGTAGCACGGACGCCCATACAGAACGCATGGATACTGAAACAAGTTCAGTATGACAGAGGGGAGATGCCCGTTTTTGAAAATGTGAATATGGGTCAATGAAACCGTCACCAACTAAAAACCGACACGATTCTGTGTCGGTTTTTGCTCGTTACTACTCCTAGTAAACGAGGAACTGTTGCCAGCTTGGGCGGCGGACATTCCGCACAGGAACAGCGGTGGGCTGGTCGTGTGCGAGTTTGATTGGTATGGACATAACACCTCCGAGGACTCCAAAAGCAGCCGTACCGCCGAAAAGAGTACGTACTACGAAGAGGTCCATGGTATTTTATTTTTTAAAAGTTTTTGTCTTTTACCGGTTTATTTTGGACCGTAAAAAGTACTCTTAGTGTATCAAGCGGCTCGTCAAACCGTCAATGCTTATACTGTTGTGTTTATAGCTACATATAACTTCGGTAGGGAAGGGATTTTAGGGAAAGTTCGTAAGACCTACGTAAAGCAGCGTATTTGGGATAGTAGTTTCCCCTTCACTGTTGGCTGTTCACCCTTCACCGTTTTCCATTCACCATACATTCACCTTAACCCGTTTACCATGAAGAATAACGCGCGCACGGTAAATGGTGAATGGGTAACGCATGGTGAACGGTGAAGGGTAAATGGATTAACGGTTCGGTGAGATATAGAGCCACTGCTGGCGAGCGTAGCGTATAACACTAGGTAGCAAGCCGCGGACGCGCTGGTTCTTGCGCAGCCCGCTCCGGATGGCGGACGACGATATGTGGTCCTTGCCGATGTCGACGAAACTGATGTTGTGGAAGTGGCGACCGGTGTCGTGCACGCGGGCCAGCACCTCGGCCAGCTGCGCGTGCGAGGTGACGGCGATAATAAGCGGTGCGGCTTCGTAGACTTGCGGCAGCTCGCCCTGGTGCCAGAGGAAATCGCTGGCAGTGGTAAGCAGACTGGTTTCGGCGTTCGCGGGCAGGTCCTGGCGAAGCCGTGCCAGACTGGTCGCGGTCAGGCACGCATCCGGCATGTCCAGCACGGCGAATTGGCGGTGCGGCTTGAGCGCGCGCTTGAGCATAACAGCGCGGTGGACGACATGCTCCGGGTCGGGGTGATGCTGCGGTTTGCGCTCCGGCACGAAGCACACGGTGTCGAGCCCGGCCAACTTCTGGGCCTTGAGCGCAAAGACGATGTGGCCGGCGTGCACCGGGTCGAAGCTAGCGGCATAAATGCCGATTTTCTGCGTGTCGGCCGGACGCGACGGGTGTTCGGTGCCACGAGGGAAATCGTAGCGGACTTCTTTGGCGTGGTTCTTACGCAATCGCATCGGGCACCTCCTTTGCACTTGATTCCAGTGGCATGCCTTCGCAGCACTTGGTTATATTGCGACAGCTCGGACACATAAAATGCCCGTGGACCGGTTCGATAGGGTAGTACATGCAGGTGTCACAAAACAGGAGCGGCGAGCGCTCTTTGACCAACTCTGCGTATGGGTCGAAATCTTCTGTGTTCACCCTCTTATTATAAACCGCTTCCGCTAAACGACTGTGAAATTTGTCATAGCACGCTACGCACAGCCTACGCTGCCTTTTGCGCAACTCTTTACGCGGCACTCGGAAATCAACTTTCCACGAGGGCGGCGATTTATGTGCCCATTTTTGCACGTGAATACCAAGGGGCCGAATTTATCCTCGTCTTTTCCCCCGAAAACCGAGTTGAATACGTCTTGAGAATTGGCGTTCAGGATATCTTGCTCACCCTTTAGCATACTGATTGCTCCACCGCAGCCGACCAACACCCTGCCCTGGCTTGCGAACTCCTTGAATGCCTGCCCTACTTCCTGCTGGAGCAGAAGAGCATTCACTATTGGCACGCCATTACGAGTGCGCTGTACTTTACTGGTCGTTTCCCCGTCGATACGTTTTTTGAACGCCGCCCAGATGCCGTATGTATGCTTCTTTACGGCATACTCCAAGTCTTTGCCGTTGAGGCTCCAGTTGTTTGCGAGGTTCTTTAGGCCATCCATAAAGTATTCGATAAGGTCGCGTTGCCCGAGTATGGTCTCGTACGCATTGGCACGCTGCTCTTCGCCTCTCCTGCCCGCGTAAAATACACCGCCCTGCTCTTGGCTCAGCCGCGTGTCGTACGCGCGCACCATATCGTCCATATCCGTAGTCGGTTCCGTTCCGAACACACCCATGGCGGCCCTGAACGCCCGCTCGTCACTTTGGTCGACGGTTTGCGATTCGAGTACGACATTGCCGTTAGCCTCACACGTCGCCATGTACAAGAAGCCCATTTTTCTTTCGGGTACGAACCCGCAATTCCGTATGAAATCGTCGCCGTACTGAGCGGCTTCGGCGTATGGGTATGGTGAATACCATGCGTATTTCTGTCCCGGCACTAGCTTGCGTACCTGGCCGTAAATCTGGAAGTCTTGCTCTGCCCTCTCTGCCAAAAATCGCTTGCGGAAATCCTGGCGCGCGTCTGCTTTGGCCGCCTCAATACCAGTTAGCAGCATGCCGCCGTACGGCTTCCATTCTCCACGGTCGAAATACACGAAGTCGTTCCCTCGACGCTGCAACGCAAAACTGCTGCATGCAGCCCGGTCAACCCCTTCCATAAGGTAGCTCAGTTCTTCGTCCTGCACACGCTCGAGTGTTTCCGGTAACACTTCGCCGCAAGTCTGCAAGTCGAAACGCATCAAATGCACGCTCGCAAGCGGATCGAAGCTTTTGAAGCGTTCCTGTTGCGGTGGCTGCGCGGCCAGTGTTTCCATATATCCCTTTTGGTGTCTGGAGCAAAAGGGTCTCTATAGAAAACTAAGGATTTCTTAGAGGCGCTTCTGCTCGGAAGACTTTTAGCGCTGTATCGGACTTTTGAGGTGACCCAATTTACCGTTGCGGCACAGTTCCCGAATTGCACGGGATTCCAGCGTGATGATGTTAATGCCTAGTAGTGTAGCAGGACGTCGCTACGCTAGATATAGTATTTTTGTATACAATCTGCATTACAATTTACCCTGCGACGGGGCATAATAGGCAATCATGACTGACAAGGAAAAGAACACCGTGTTGCGGTTCCTACACAGTAGCCCGCTGGCAAGCGTTGCAACCATAAGCAGCACCTCGCCATTCCCGGAATCGGCCATGGTGGCATTTGCGGAGTTCGATACCTTTGAAATCGTTTTTGAAACATTTCATACCGCACGAAAGTACGAGAACTTACTGCATAACCCACACCTGTCACTGGTGGCGGGGCAGACTACAGGGCGTCACATAACCCTCCAGTACGAGGGCGTCGCTGAGCTCATCGCAGAAGGGGATGCCGAGAGACACATCAAGCATTTCCTGCAGAAAGATACGCCCTGCACCGAAGTCTTCCTACGCGACCCCAGGGCGCAACTGTTCAAGGTGGTGCCGATATGGCTACGATATTCAGACTATACGGGCAGAACCCCCTACATCATCGAGCATCGGTTTCAGGGCTAGAGGCATCCTAGCCGGCTTTGTCGGTGTCGGCGAGCTTTTCTTTGAGGGCGTTCCAGCGCTCCATGAAGCTCTGCGCAGCGCCTTCCAGCTCGAGTACGCGGAGCGCTGCGAGCAGCACGCGGATGTCGTCGAGCTGTTCGGGCGTGGGCACCGGCTGGCTTTCGGCGTCTTTGAAAAACTGCTCCACCTTCCCTACCAGCCACTTCTCTTGCCCGTCTTTGACAGCGTTGGTTTTGAGCGGCGCTTCCGGCTGCACGCCCACCGGATTCACGACTTCGAGTGAGCGGGCACTATGGTCGCGCTTGCGCAAGTGGCCGCGTTTTATGAGATTACCGACGTGTAGTGCCACGGTCGCGACCGAAGTGTATTCAAGTCCATTCATAATTTCGCGATAGCTTGGACTATACCCGTGTTCCGCGATGAATGCCTCGATGAAGCCCAGCAGTTCTTTCTGCTTCTTCGTCGGCCGCACTGTCGGTTCTTCCGGAGTCGTAGCCACAGGTGCCGAGGATGTTTTTTGTGTATCTGATGTTTGGTTTTCGTTCATAAAACCCATTGTACACCACCCGAAAGCCCAGTCGGGAAACGAATTGAGAGAATTGAGAGGACAGTCCTCACAATTTTACAACGGGACGAGTATTACTTCGGTGGGGAGTGCGGTTTGGGGGTCTTTTGTGGCGGCAAGGGGTGTGCCAGAGCGATGCCGGCTAAGCCCCACCACAAGTAGGCGAGCGTGTCATCAGTCCAGGCATGCGACACGAAGTTTACGAGCGCCAACCCGACAAAGCTCGCAAAGAGCACTAGCGCCAGCAGCGACGCCCGAGCCTGGAACAGTTCCAACCCGACCAGCACGATAATACTCAGGAATAGCGCCAACCCAAGCCATCCGACCTCCTGCCCAATTTGCACGTAGTAATTCTCGGCAATCCGCGGGCCGCCCACTGTGTTGTGCACGCTCGCCGGCCCAGCGGTGCCCGGCCCGGCACCAAGCGGTTGCTGGGCCACATCTCGCAAGCCTTGGCGAAGCGCGCTGGCGTGAGCTTCGTTAGAAGTCACGCTTATATTCGAACTGTCTTGGGTGTGCAGAATGGCATTCTGCAAATCGGCCTGGTGCCGGAGCGCAAAGAATCCCGCGATAGCCGCCACCGCAAACACACCTGCCACCCCTGCAAAAACCAGGCGCGAGCGGCCCTTGGGCAACCAGAACCAAACGATAATCGCTAGGCTGACCGCCGTCGCCCCCCACGCGCTCCGCGACCCGCTCGCAAACAAGGCAAACGCCGCAAGGGCGCCGAACACCGCACAAACCACGCGCCGCCGGCTAGCCATGAACAAGCCGCCGAGAACAGAGAGAATCAGCACCAAGTATGCACCGAACGGATTGGCGCCGCGAAGCGTTGACTGCACGCGGATGTAGTCGGGGTTGTTATTTATGGTTTCAATCGCTTCGACAGTCTTTGGTCCGTACCCAAAATGCGTCAGAAAACTGTGCGGCAGCACGGTGTATTGCAAAACCGCGAATGCCACCACGACCGCTGCCGGCACCAGCACCAACCGCACCCACTTGCCCGCCAACCACGGTGAGCGCTGTGCCGTAAGTAAGACTGCCAAAAACCAGGCCAGGAACCGCAAGTTTATAAACACACCATATGCGAGTGCGCCGGGCGAGACATCACCCCTGAACCACGAAACGATACCGAGCATAAGTGTCAGTGCTGCATACGCCAGAATGAGCCGCACCAGCAGGCTGCCCATAAACCAGGCACGTACCTTCGTATCTTTAGACAGCCACCAAACCGTGATACTCACAAGCAGCGACAGCACTACACCGTTCCACAAACGCAGCGCAGTATAGTGACCTACTATTTGCGAACCCCAAACTGTCAAAAAGGCGTGGAACGGCACCACTACGAGCACGGACGCTACCAGTGTGTTCGCGAGTCTGCCTGAGGTGATATGGGACTTCATAAGTGTTACAATCATTATAAATGAAGAACAATGCTTCGTTGCTATACAACTTCTTCCTGGTGGTCGGAGATGTGTTGGCATTGGTCGCCGCCTTCGTGGGCGGCTATGTGCTACGCGTTTCGCTGAGCGACAAAGCCATCCAGCATCAGGTGTCGAGCCGGAGCTATGTGCTGGCATTTCTGGTGCTGATACCGTTTTGGATACTTATTTTTGCCCTTCTCGGCCTGTATAACAGCAATATTTACGAACGACGGTTCCGCGAGGCCGGCCGGTTGTTCATCGGTTCGTTCATCGGCCTGCTGTTCATAGTGTTCTGGAACTTCTTGGCGCCAGAACCGATTTTCCCGGCCAAGCTTGTGCCGATTTATGCCTTCGGCCTAGCCTTTGTTTTCCTGTTGCTTTTCCGGACCATCGCCCGGCTCATCCGCACCGGCCTCTTTGCCTACAAAGTCGGTCTTACCGGGGTGGTCTTGATAGGCAATACGCCTGTCACCCACGAACTCATCCGGTCGCTCGCCGATAGCCGCCGGTCTGGCTACAAGGTCCTGGGCGTCGTCACGGACGAAACGCACGAAGATTACCGGCACGTACCCACCTACCGCGATTTCGCCAGCTTCCTCGAAGCCACCCGCGGCTCCGACCCGCACGTCTTCGTCCAGACCGAGCTATACAAAAACGAAGACAGGAACCGGGAAGTCCTAGACTACGCCCAGCAACACCACATAAGTTACCGTTTCGTGCCAGGCAACACCGAGCTGTTCGTCGGGAACATAGATGTCGAACTGTTCCGCAACTCTGTCCCCGTCATCGCCGTGCGGCAGACGCCGTTGTTCGGGTGGGGACGAATAGTGAAACGGCTGTTCGACCTTACTGTTGCTCTTGCACTCCTCATCATAGTCTCGCCGGTTTTCATACTCATCGCCCTTGCGGAACTGCTTTCTGGCAGTGGTTCGGTATTTTTCCGGCAAAAGCGTCTGACCCGGTTCAACAACACCTTCCGTGTTTTTAAATTCCGCACACAATATGCCAAATACGACGGCACTACCCCAGAACAGGCATTCGAGATGATAGGCAAGCCGGAGCTTGCGAGAAAGTACCGCGAAAACGGAGATTTCCTAGAGCACGACCCTCGTATTACCAAACTGGGCGCATTCTTGCGCAAGACAAGCTTAGACGAAATACCGCAGCTGCTCAACATCATAAAGGGCGATTTAAGCCTGGTAGGTCCACGGGCGCTTATCCCCGAAGAATTGGGCAGTTACGAAAAACGCCACACCATTTTGAGTGTTAAATCCGGGCTGACGGGTCTGGCGGTCGTCTCCGGACGGCGCGATATACCCTACGAAGAACGGCGCAAGCTGGATGTCTACTATGTGCAGAATTGGAGTTTCTGGCTGGATATAACGATTCTGCTCAAAACTATCCGCGTAGTGTTTGAACGTACCGGAGCAAAATGAACAACGGACGGCCGCTCAAGGTAGCTATCGTACACGACTGGCTGTACGGTGGGGGTGCCGAGCTAGTAGTCGAACAGATTCATAAGATTTTTCCGGAAGCACCCATCTACGCGACCTTCGCGACGAAGGAGTGGCGCAAGCGGCTCGATAACAAAGTCGTGACCGGGTATCTTGGTTGGTGGCCGCTCAACAAGCTGCACAAATTCCTCGGTCCGCTCAGAATCCTCTGGTACACACACCTGAAGTTCGATGGCTACGACCTCGTGATTTCCAGCTCCGGCGCCGAAGCAAAGGGCATAAAAGTACCGAAAAAGACAGTGCACATAAACTATTGCCACGCACCGACGCACTACTACTGGAGTCGCTACAACGAATACCTTGAACACCCAGGGTTGGGCCCGCTCGACTGGTTGGGGCGTTTTGGGCTGAAGCTACTTATAGCACCATTGCGTAAATGGGACTACAAAGCCGCACAGCGCCCGAACTACATAATTGCGAACTCGTCGCATATTCAGAAAGAAATCAAACAGTATTATGGCCGTGAAAGTGAAGTCATTTTCCCTCCGGTCTACATGGAACGCTTTCAGAAACCCGAAAATCAAAAGTTGCAGCGCAAAGGGTTCCTTATATCCGGCCGCCAAACGCCGTACAAACGGTTCGACCTGGCAGTCAAAGCTTGCACGCGGCTAGACTTCCCGCTCAGCGTCGTCGGTGATGGCCCCGACAACAAACGCTTACGTAAAATGGCCGGCCCAAGCATAACCTTCCTGGGCAAAGTCTCCGACAAGGTGCTCGAAGAAGAATTCGCCTCAGCACAGGCACTCATCTTCCCCGGCCTGGACGATTTCGGCATCACGCCCGTAGAGGCCATGGCCAGCGGCACACCTGTCATTGCTTACCAAGCAGGTGGCGCACTGGACTACATAGTACCGGGCAGAACGGGGATGTTCTTCGGCCGCCAAACGCCTGACTCTCTGGAGGAAGTACTGAAGAAATTCGACGCCAGCAAGTACAGTGCACCCGCCATCGCCGTCCACGCCCAAAAGTTCTCCGCTGAAACCTTCCGCGAAGAAATCACGAAATTCCTCCGCTCCTGCCTCTAGACTCCACAACTCGCTCACAACTCGCCGGCAACCCGCTACGCCTCATGTTCGCCAGGGTAGATGTACACCTTCGCATCAGCAGAATATTTTCGGATTTGGTCCGGCCGGACAGATTTCGAATATTTTGGGGCGGACTGGCTACTTTAGCTCGAGGGTATAGCAAAGCCGAATTCTTAAATAACCCCACCTCAACCTAAGCACCCCGATTAGCGCCGTCAGGCGGTAGGCGAGCGTCGGCGAAGCCCCCAGGGGTGGGGGGTTCGGGTTAAAGAGTCTGCCAGAGGCGTTCGAAAAGGAGGCGCTGCATGGCGGCCGAGCCGGCGTCTTCGACGACAACTCCGTAGGGTGTAAAGTCGTTGGAAATGGAGATTTGCGCCACTTTATCGCCATAAATGAGCGTGTAGCTGGAGATGCCCGCATCGGTCGGTTCCGGCAGCCATTTTCGCTCCGAGTTCGCCACCGGGTCGCCACCTTCGCCTACGGCTATTACTCTCACTGCTATACCTTCTTTCAGCCGGCGCTCGGTAAACTGCGGGAATTTGCGGTAGATGTACTGGCGGATGGGCCGCGACGAATACACATAGTATTCCGGCGCGTCCAACTGCGCGCACGTCTGCAGCACATCACGAAGTATAGCCACCACGCCCTCGTCGTCTTCGTAATACTTTACCAGCGGGCGGCCTTTGGGCCGGGCTTTGCGTGCCAGTACTTCGGGGATGACTTTCTGCGCATGCTGCTGCACTTGCCACAAATCTTTGCGACGGTCGCGTATGAGGTCGTAAATCTTTTCGGGACTTTCGGCAGCGAAATACTCACGCTCGCCTTTTTTACGTGCCGTCGCTAAGCCAGCCGCCACCAGCCGCTTTATAGCTTCGTACGTCGTGCCTCGGTTAATGCCGGAGCGCTCCGCCACCTTGCGCACCGACACCGTTTCCAGGTTCAGCAGCGCCCAATACGTCTCCGCATCCGCCTCCGAAAACCCTATGTCCAGCAACAAACCCTGAATCGTCATCTTGTCATCTTGCATGTTTTAAAAGTTACCGTCAATCTGTCAATTTGTCAAATTTTTGTTGCCAAAGTGTATATACATGCTATTTGCCGATTGCTATAACTAGTGCTGCTTTGTCATTAACCCAGAAAGGAATATCATGCGAAGTAGTGTTTACATACAAGAAACTGGTGCCGAAACCGTGCAGGTCGACACCACAGCTTCTCCGGCGATTCTAACAAATCCGGACACCTGGTACGGTTTCGCTTTTACCAAAACAGCCGAACACTTGGGACTGGAAATACAAGAAGTCCCTAGTGGACAAAGTTCGGGCAGCTGGGAAATAAAAGGTACAACCGCAATTGTCCAAGAAAACCTGCCTAAGTTACAGCGCCACATCGGGCTGATTGCACGCTACGGGGCACAACGTGAGCTCGCCAGTGGATGGACCCGCGATGTCATAGGCCGAACGCTGGGCGAACTAGTACAGCGCAGCTTACCCGCCCTGCCCGAAGATGCAACACTTATGCGGACGGCCGGAGTACTGATTGACCC
Organism: uncultured Candidatus Saccharibacteria bacterium; assembly: GCA_964513385.1. Classification (GTDB taxonomy): domain Bacteria; phylum Patescibacteriota; class Saccharimonadia; order Saccharimonadales; family UBA4665; genus JBDHUJ01. The sequence goes on from CAZEMC010000011.1 coordinate 26,986, forward strand.
GTTCGCGAACCTGACGAATAACGACGGTTGTGCCCTATACTACGCCAGGACGCCCCACTGGATTGCCAAGAACGAACCGGCCCGCAACGCCGATGGCTCTCCGATAGCCCCCTTCCACGTACGAGATATCGGCGGGATGCTCATAGGCCGAGATGGCCGACGCGCCGCCGAACGCATCCCCGTTAATGCACAATTGACACATGACGTATGGGATAACTTGCGCTGGCTGGCACACGCAAAAGACACGAACCCCGCAGAGCAAATACGAATTGCGCTGGACGATTTTCTTAAAGACCCTGAAGCCCCCGAACCAGAACACACAGACCGGACCGATACCACCGATTACATGAAAGCCGCTGTTAGTTTTCCAAGGGAAACTATGCGGGAAATATTTTATGATAGGACGTTTACTGGCGATATCACTTTCGGTGACTTGCTCATGGCGGCCGTCAGACGGCATGTCGACCAGGCTATGGCCCATCCAGAGACAGCAGCAACCATAGAGGCTAGCCGCCGTAACCACCAAGAACTGTTAGCCCAAGTCTCGCCCAAGTCATAGTACCCTCCGCAAATTTGTCAATTTTTTGTTGCCATTTCGGGTTGCGTGTTTGTATGGCAACCGCTTAACTAATTGGGCTGCCACTGAAAGGAGCTTCCCATGAATCTACCATCCGAAACAGCATTGACCCCGGAAAAATTGCGCGTCGAGCCACTGCCGGGTTCCGGCGCAATGCTGCACTTCCCCGAAGATGTCATAGACCTCACCAGCGTACACTCGCCCTATGGAAGCGCATACCTGGGGAGTCTGGGCCTGCTCGGTATCGACTACAGGCTCCAGGGGTCATCACTTGCGGCACATGGCACCAGTCAAAACGTAGTAGACGCCATCCCCGCCCTACAGGAAGGCATTGACGGGTTGGCCGTTGCCGGGAGTCGTAGAGCCGAATCGCCCAAACAAGATGATTATTATCGCATGATTGCCCAGCTGCTCGGTCGCGTTACCGGCGAACTATCCACTAATGTCGGCTCTGACATGCGCTTCCCTAATACCGTCCTTGCTGTCACAGTACCGTTCGCAGACTACCAACGGGCGGTCGGTAGCAGCTACTCGTCCCGTAATGAGTCAGCCGGGTTGCAATCTGCAAATGCAGGTGGACTGAGTATCCGCTCCAGGTCACTTCACCGCCCGGGCGGGAATAACGTCATCAAGGCGGCCTACTAGCTATGTGTGGGGTTGTGGGGTATATCGGCAAGCAGCCGAAGGGCGTGAGCGTGGTGCTGGATGGGCTGCAGGGGCTGGAATATCGGGGGTATGATTCGGCGGGAGTGGCGTACCTGGACGGCAAGAAAATCGCCGCCGATAAGCAGGTAGGACGAGTGCAGGCGCTGCGTGAAAGTTTGGGCGAAGGCGTGAAAAGTCGGCTGGCCATCGGCCACACGCGGTGGGCGACACACGGCACGCCGACCGTTACGAATGCGCACCCGCACTACAATGCCGACCGCACCATTGCCGTCGTACACAACGGCATCATCGAAAACTACGCCGAACTGCGCGAACACCTGCAGGGACAGGGCTATGCATTCGTTTCAGAGACCGATACCGAAGTCATCCCGCACCTCATAGATTTTTATTTGCGCACCAGCAAAGACTTCACGCAAGCGCTCAAAGAGGCGCTGAACCAGCTGCGCGGCGCCTACGCCATCGGTGTCATAACCACGCACGAGCCGGATGTGCTGTATGCAGCGCGCTTGAGCAGCCCGCTTGTTTTGGGCGTAGGCGACAAAGAGTGCATCGTCGCGTCGGACGCTTCGGCCATCTTGGAACATACCAAAAAAGTCGTGTACCTGAACGACTATGAATTCGTGCGGGCCGAAGCAGATGGTAGTTACCACATACACGATTTCAAGAACGCCCGCGAAGTGAAGCATGCCGTCGAAGAACTGGAGTACGACGCCACGGCCGCCGACAAGGGCACATACGCGCACTTCATGCAGAAGGAGATTTACGAGGCGCCACAGACTATCCGTTCAGCTATCTTAGGTCGTGCCAAGCCAGAGACGAACACCGTTAAGCTGGGTGGCCTGGAAAACGTAGCGGAGCAATTACGGTTCATCGACCGGATTGTCATCGTAGCCTGCGGAACCTCGTATTACGCTGGCTTGGTCGGTGAATATTTGCTCGAAGAAATTGCCGGGATTCCGGTGGAAGTACAGCAGGCCAGTGAGTTCAAATACCGCAGTGAGCCGTTTTCGCGCTCGACCGCACTGCTGGCCATTTCGCAGTCTGGCGAAACCGCCGACACCATCGCCGCGCTGAAGAAAGTTGAGAACTACGGTGTGCTGCGGTTGGGTGTCGTGAATGCTGTCGGTTCAACGATTGCACGCATGACCGATGCCGGTGTGTACTGCCACGCCGGGCCGGAACAGGCTGTGGCGAGCACCAAAGCATTCATCGCCCAGGTGACTGTGCTGGCACTGATGGCGCTGCACCTGAGCAACGGTTCGAGCGAGTTGTACAAACCGCTCCTCAAAGAGCTCGATGAGCTACCGCAAAAAGCCGAAGCTATTTTGAAGCAGAACGAAGCAATTAAAAAACTAGCCAAGAAATATGCCGGGTACCGCGACTTCCTGTACATCGGCCGCGGCTACGGCTACCCGTGTGCGCTCGAAGGCTCGCTTAAGCTGAAAGAAGTCAGCTACATACATGCCGAAGGGTTCGCGGCAGGTGAGATGAAGCACGGGCCGCTGGCGATGATAGAGCCCGACTTCCCCACTTTCGCTATCGCCACCGACTCGCCGTTGCTCGAAAAAACCTACAGCAACATCGAAGAAATCCGCGCCCGCAAAGGCAAGGTTTTGGCCGTCGCCACCGAAGGCAACAAAGCCATCGGCAAACTCGCCGACGACGTCATTTACATCCCCAAAACACTGGAACAAACCAGCCCCATTCTGGTCGCCATCGCCATGCAACTCTTCGCCTACCACGTCGCCGTCGAAAAAGGCTACGATGTCGACAAACCCCGCAACTTAGCAAAGTCCGTAACTGTAGAATAGACCTCCCCCACCTCCGTATTGAGCGCAGCGAACGAGGGCGTAAGCCCGAACTTTAGGGGATGGGAAGTCTGACTTGAATTCAGTTCGAGTCAGACTGGGAAGGGCGAGCCCTTCCCTGAAACTATTGAGTGCAGCGAACGAGCCGGCAGGCGAGCTTTAGGGGATGGGAGATTCTTTTCGAATTCACTTCGAAAAGAATCGGGAAGGGC
>CAZEMC010000012.1:0-25982 GCA_964513385.1 uncultured Candidatus Saccharibacteria bacterium
GAACGTCCATTTCTGGGCGTTGGTGCCATTGCAGGTATACGTCCACACTTTCTGGCCGGTCACAAAGTTGGAATTCGGCACGTCCAGGCAGTTGCCGAGCACACGCAGTGAGCCGTCGGCCGGGAAGCGCGTCAATGCTTGGGCGTTCGTGTTGTTGCAGCTATACGTCCAGACATACGTCGTAATTGCGAGTTTGGAGTTCGGTACGTCGATACATTTGGCGGCACCCGTGTTTTTGACCGCGCTCATGAGCGGTTTGGGCCCCGCGGCCACCTGCACGATTTTGGCCACCGACGGCACTCCCGCCGAATCAGTAACGAACAGCATGTAGTACCCCGGAGGCGTTACGCCCGAAGATTGCGGACCGGTGGCAGTGATGGTCGTGCCCGAAACCGTGAATTTGAGCGGCACGTAGCGCTGACCCTGGTTGATGCTATGCGTGGTGTCGCTCAGACCCACCAGGCCGACTTTCTTGATGCTGGCAGCCTGTGCCGAAGTGACTGCGAAGTTCGTGTTTATGGAAACGGTCGCCGGCGCTGTCGAAATCACCGGCCGGGCAGCCAGCTGGCCGCTGCCGTCTTTCTTATATAAGTACGGTGGGGTGAAGTATTCGATGTTCTTTTCGAGGTACCCGGCAGCCATACACTCGCCGCACACGCCACCGCCGCCCGTCAGCACCCGGCCGTCGGGCAGCAAAGTGGCGGTGGAGTGGTATTCGCGGATGCGGCTGGCGCTGGCCAGCGTCGTCCAGGTACCCGTCGCCGGGTCCCAGCGTTCGGCCGCCGTCACGCCGTGCGCCAGGTCGACATTGCCGCTGGTGGCCGCGCTAGACATACCGCCCGTTACCAGCACCGAACCGTCGGCCAATATGGTCGCGTTCTGCTGGCGGCGGCTCACTGCCATCGAACCGGTAGTGGTAGTGACCGGCGCCAGTCCGTTGTTATTCACAATTACCGCAGTTTTGGTCGGAACGTTAGGGGTTCCGCCCTCCGTAAGGTTGCCGCCACCAAGCACCAGTGTCTTGCCTATGTCGTAGGTAGCGAAACTGCCGTAATCACGGGTGATAGCGTCGCGCGTAGCCGTGCCGGTCACCACGCCAGCTCCGGCAGTATTCAGCGAATAGATTGTAGTATAGGGGCCGACTAGGCCGAGCAGCGCGTCGGGGCGTGAAGTCATAAACGGATACCACCGGCCGCCGTACGTGGCGTTCGTGAAGCCCGAGAGCGACCGTATGGTACCGTTCGTCTGGTACACTTCGGCGGTTGCCGGGCCGCCGCCGACTATGGTCATTTCGCCGTTGGCCGTTTCCGCGACAGAGGGATACCACCGCCCGGCCGCCATATTCTTGCCCAGGCTCCAGGTTTCGGTCTGCCAGTTGAAGATATGCGTCTGGACGATGCCCGCCAGCGTCTGGTCTTTGTTGCCACCTGCTACCAGGATGTTGCCGTTCTGCAGGTGCGCGAACCCGGCGCAGAAAATGTTGTAGCCCACCACATCGACCCGCTTATACGTATTGTTCACCGGGTTCCACACCATGGCCCGCGTAAACGTTTGGTCGGGGTAGGTTTCGGCTGCGTTGTCGCCCACCGAATCCCACATCAGCACTTTGCCGTCCGGCAGCACCGCCTGGAAAATCGGCACCACTTCGGTACCATACACCGCACTCCACGCACCAACCGCGCCCGGGTCAGCCGCTGCGGCAGCCGCGAACGCCTGCACACCTGCCGCCGAGTTCGGCAGTTGGGCAGCACCCGGTTCGACCCCGGTCTGCTGGGTTATGCGGGCTTTGTTTTCGGCGGTCTTGGTTTCGATTGTACTTATCGGCGTACCCACCAGATCCTCTTCGGCGTGTTCGGCACTGTCGTCACCATCGCCGTGCGCCGCGGCAGTGCCCGAAGCTATGTATATAATTGCCGCAGTGTTGGCAAAGACTAACGCGAACAAAAGTAACGCCGTGGCAAGGAGCCGGAACACACGCATTACCGACGCCCTCCCCCCAAAATCATGTGGTTCGGACCAGCTCGGTATGTCTGCGTGCATGTATTTCCCCTCCTCGAGAAAATTATGATACTACTGCGCTACGTTCTTTTCTGACCTTACTCCAATTTTTCCAGCCAATCCACATGATTTTTATCACTAAACATTACCGGTTTACATCTTTTTGACACATTTGCAGGCAACATGCAATAATGCACCTCGTATTAACAAGGAGTTCATGCATGAGGAATCGTTTATCAAAAGTAAAGCTAGGAGCGTACGCTTTCAGCTTGTTGTTCGCACTATCGTTCGTGGGCGGCGTTTTTAGTTCACCGAGCGCCAGTGCTGCTACGCGCACGAAATGTTCGGCAACGAGCCCTTCGTACAAACAATGGCAGACCACCATCCAGTATGGCCTGGCAAACGCGTTTTGCATAAAGGACGGGCGTGGCGGCGAGCTTGTCTGGCAAGATGACGGCAACTTGGTGTGGTACATAAACGGCGTGGCGAAATGGGCTTCGGGCACCTATAACCGCGGCAAGTTCTTCAAGCTGCAATCAGACGCCAACATGGTCATTTACGATGCAAGCAACAAGGCTGTTTGGGCAAGCAGTTGGGTACAGAAAGAAGGCTGGGGAGCATGGTGGTCGCCCGGCATGACCGCCACCGGTAATTGTAAGTATTATGTCTCGGCATGGTACAACACCAGCGACCACAACCACTACATAGACCAAGGCATTGGCTGCGGTCAGTCCGGCGCGGAATTCTGGTACAAAAAATCGTTCGACCCCATAAGCCTTTAGTAGCGCTTGACCAGCTACCGAAATTTTGGAATAGCTAAAAACAGCACCGTCTCCGTGACGGTGTTGTTTACTACTGGGGAGGTTGCCGATCGGTCGGCACAGGGTTCGAAGCAGCTTGCTCAGTGGAAGCTGCAACAGCAGCCCCCGGCTGGGGTGTTTCGGTGGGCGGCAATAGCTGTATGGGCAGTTTGTCGCTTGGGTCTAGGGTGATGCCTTCGACATCGGCGGAAGCATGCAGTGTATAAGTGTAATTCACGTGGTTGAAGGCCTGCGTGGCGGAGAGCACCGAGTTCATGACCCCGTCCACAGGGCTGCTGTTCCCCAAACCGGTCAGCATGCCCGGAGCCGACGTATTGCCGCTCAGGAACAATTGGAGACCGACCGTCTGGGGCTGGCCGGGGCTTAAGCTGATCGGCTCGCGGTTTTCGGCGACAGCGACCGGCTGTGCGGTAGTAGTGCTTTTCTGCATGCCGACGCCACCGTTGAGCGACACTCCCTGTTGCTGCATCTGCGCCCTCAGCTCGACCTTGACGCTCGTAACAGTCTGCGCGCCGTCCGCCGTAAGCGTGACCTGCACGGGTATCACCTGGTTACTGGGCACGGAAGCCGGTGCCTGCACGTGCACCTTTACACCGCCGTGGTTCATGTTCGCCCTTAGTTTGCTGAAGAATCCCATCGCATAGTCCTTATGTTATAGCCCTAACACTACATGAGCGAGTGGCAAGACGCAACTTGGGATGGACCGTATCGTCGGATTCAAAAACAGCACCGTCACATTAGACGGTGCTGTTTGGTAACTGGAACTAATAGGTTAGTTCCAGCCGAAGGCCTGGCTCAGAATCCACAGCGTGAACGCTAGCGAGATAAAGAACAGGCCGAGGCCGACCGGACTGCCCCAGCTGAACCAGCTGCCCCACGCGCGCCAGTGTTTCATGCTGGTTTCGTGGTCCCAGTTGTATTCCTTCTGGTAGTCCTGGACACTTTTGCCTTGGTGTTGCATACGTGTTCCTCTTGTTACTTGATGAGCGCCTACTGCTGCTGCCGGTTCGACGATGTCCGTTCGGGTAGCGCAGGCCTACTCATTCATGCAGTGGCCCTATGTGTCCTGCCATTTGTTCGCCGAATGAGCAGCGCATGGTTGAGTGCGGACGACCACGTTACCCCTATTTAACCACGAAATAACAGATGTAGCAATGGCCGCTAGCGGTTACCGAAAATCACCGTGGCTAACTCGGCCTTGTCATAAGAAGGATGCATATCCGACTTCAGGAATTCATCCTTCGTATGCCACCGCCACTCCGCTATGTCATTGGTTTGCCTGAGTGACGACTCTGGTACGGAAGCCTTGAAGAATAAATTCATGCGTGGCACACCGTTCACTACATTCCCGATGTTGTAATGTACTATTTGAAGGTCAGACGAAACATCTTCCGCGGGCACACCCAGCTCTTCTTCTACTTCGCGTACCAGTGTAGATGCGACCGTTTCCCCGTAATCCACTCCGCCACCCGGAAGTGCCCACCATTTATCTACACCTTCTTTGACGAGCAATACTTTATCGTCCTGCATAATCAGCACTCGTATGGCAACGCGATACAGGCAATCATCGATATCGTTCAATCGAGGGTCTATCAGCATGCGCCTAATTGTAGCAGAAGCTGCTTAAACGGCAGTCATGGCTGCCTTATTCCGAGGGCTCCCAGAGTTCTATGCGGTTGCCTTCGGGGTCTTCGACCGAGGCGAAACGGCCGACACCTTCTTGGGTTTCGATGTCTTTTACTATCTTCACGCCGTCGGCTTTGAGCTGGTTTACCAGGGCGTCCAGGTCATCGGTACGGAAGTTAAGCATAAACTGCTGCCCGCTAGGGAAGTAATCGCTATCGGCCGGAAAGAACCCGAACACGGTCGGGCCTTGCTGCTGCACCCACGGCTCGTAATTCACATTCGTATTGTTCACGCCGAAACATTTCGTGTACCACGCGTTGAGCGCCGCCGGGTCTTTCGCCTTAATCAATACGCGCCTATACCTGTAACCGCCATTCTACTTAGCCTTCCTAGACGTTACCCATTTCTGGGCGGGGCTCATGGCTTTGTCGGTGCGATGTATGCAGCCAACCCAGCAGCACGGGCGGCGTTCGCCTTTGTGCATTTTGTCGCGCATGACCACGATGTGCTTTGCACGGGTTTCTGGTTTGGCACAAGTAATCGTCCAGCAAATCCATTCGTTCCGCGCCAGCGGGGTTATACTCTGCCACATTTCTGTCATCTTTTTGTCGCCAGCAATCGCCTTCCGCATATCCGCCGGTAGCTCACTGTGTATCGTCCCACCTGCAAGTGTCTTCATAACCATACCCCTATTTTACCATCCCAAATAGCGTCATCCTGCAATAACTGTTTTAGTGCTATGATGGGATTTATGACAGCACAAGAGATTGTAAGCGCAGTAAAAACGTTAAGTCTGCCTCAGGGGTCTTACGTGGTATTCGGTAGCTGTCCGCTTGCAGCGGCGGGTATCCGTGAAGCAAACGACATCGATTTATTTGTCACGACAGAGGTTTTAGAAACCTTAAAACAGCAGGGTTGGCAACGGATTCATAAAGATCCGGGCGACGAACCCTACACGAGCGGCGTGTTCGAAGCCCATGATAACTGGAACTTCAGCCCATATAGCCCGACACTAAAGCAGCTACTATCTACAGCACTCGTGATTGACGGTGTACCATTCGCTTCGCTAGGAGAGGTTCGCAAATGGAAGCTAGCATCGGGTGGTGCGAAACACTTGGCCGATGTAGAATCTATAGATAAATACTTGGCAAAGGATAAGTAGATGGCTACTCAAGAGACAATTGACGAGGTAGTGACAGTCTGGAAGGCATACACCGGCACGGTTCGGGATTGGCAGACATTGACCGAAGGCGTGGTTCCAAAAGACACAGACTGCGGGCCTGTATACGACCTCCCCAACCCCATCGACAGGCCGAATGAAAGTTTCGCCATTGCAGATATGCGCGATATCAAGATTACCGGGCCGCACTATCATACCAACGGCGAAGTAGAAATCTACATAGTTTTGGAAGGACTAGGCAGAGTATTCGTAGGTGGCGAAGCAACCGAATTAAAGCCCGGCGATGTAAGCGTAACACCGGTAGATACTGTACATTTCACAGTTCCTACTAGGGGCCTCGTCCTGGCCGTAATAAACACCCCGCCCTTCAGCCCTGCAAACGCAGTGTCTATTCGCGAAACCGACCCGCTGCACGGGTTCGACGCCGCGCAGTATGAATCGCTGAAACAGTCCTTATAGTGAGCTGACCGCGCCCCAAGAAAACAGCACCGCGACATTTGGCGGTGCTGTTTTGTTGTGCCGAGAGGCTTCGTACTTATCTATTGCAGATTGACTTTGATACCACCGGAAAGCGAACTATCGTGCAACTCGGCAGTAGTCGGCGTAACACCTTGAGGCAAGTCAAAAACGACAGTGCCGGAGGCAGTATTGCCGGGGTTGATGTTGTTCAGGAACGTACTGTTGCTCGGATTGGCGTAAAGCGTAGCCGTGCTGTCGTACGTGTATTTCTGATTGCTCGCGTTATATAAGTACTGATTGCTGCCGTCGAACATTTGCGCCTCGTCGCCGATATTCTTAACGGTAACGCCCATTTCGCAGTACTGGCCCTGAGCGCTCTTTGAAAGGTAGCCGCTGTCATCACTCACCGACGGTACCGCGCATTTGATACTCGTAACGGTGAACTCGAACTTGCCGTCGCGGGCTGGCTCGTTGAGCTTGGCCACGGTAGTCTCTGATTTGGAGCTGCTGCTAGATGAGGTATTGTTCGAATTGGCCGTAGTGGTCGTGCCGTCTTTTTTATCACCACCTACTGCTCCGGCAATGATGGCGATGATGATAATAACGCCGATACCCGTTAATATTTTGTGTCTTTTGAACCAGTTGCCGTCCTTTTTCTCCTTGGACATTACCGTTTCTCCTCTGTATGGATTTAGTTTGGTATTTGGCGGCAATCAAAAAGCCCGCCGCCAGCGATGACCCTAAGGGCCACCCATAACCCTTTCGGGCTATGACCATACAGAACAGTGCTCTGACGACGAGCTGTTTGTTCTGTATGGATTTACAACCATACCTTCCCTTGCGGGTGGCTTTAGGTCATGAGTAGCAACGCTACTTGCTTGTAATTATACAATCTCCTTTCAAAGAGTCATCATTAAAACAGGATATTGTTATGAATTCTTAGTCCGGGACTTGTGTGGCTTATAATTTAATTATGGGCCTATTCTCAAAATTATTTGGCAGCGACCAGCCACAATCCTCCCGGATTATAATTACCACTACTAGTGACGGGGATCAGCCTCTTCAGGACAAGCATGTGTTTAGTGATAATGACCCGACACTGCTCGAATCTATTCAAGCAACCGAAATAGCTCAGCCAATACAAAAACTACCCTTTAGTGCCGTTTGCCCCTATTGCGGAGCAGTACAACCTAAACCGATTGGTCGAAAGAAAATCTGCCCTGACTGCAAAGGCGTGATTTTCGTACGCACAGCACAAGACCTGTACCCCATTAGCGCCCTTACCAAAGAACAGGTCGCTAATGTAGATTTCTATATTTCTCTTAAAAATACCCTTATGGCGACCAGGGGTGATTATGTGCAACACGAGAGGATTCTACAAAAACGATGGAATACATCGAACATTAATACTTATGATGTGCTCTGGTCGATGTACAACGATGCGCATCTGCTACAACGCAATATCGATAAGACTACCGATAAGAAATGGGCACTTATCCAGATGTTCCGCAACCACCAATACACCACAATTGACGCAGCGCAGTACCAGGCGGCACGAGGTCATAATCCGATTCCGTATTTAAAAACCGCCCACGACTACTCATTGAAGACCGCCAAGCTCGATGAAAGCGTGGAAGGCTTAACCGTGCAGTCTTATGCTTGTTGCGACGCTTGCACAAAGTTCCATGACAAAACATTCAGCCTAGATTTCGTCGAGAAAAATCCAGTATTACCCATAAAAACCTGTACCCGCCCGTTTGAGGATGGCTCAAAGTTTGTATTTTGCATTTGTCGATACCAAGAGTACTACGAATCTTAGCCTTTGTGGACAATGTCCTTGCTCTGGAGCGAAACGACCCTGAAGGTCCGTTATTCCGTTCAAATCTCCAAACGGCAGCTAATCTAGCGTGAAAGGCTTTTCTTTTTTACTGGTCCTAAATTTGGCTTTCGTCTCGGTCAGTTTAGTGTCTATGATTGAGAAAATTTTGTCTACATCGGCCTGCTCATACTGGTATAGAGTCTTGTTGCCTGTGTTGCCGAGGAGCCGTATGTCGTTAAGTATTCGATTTGTGCGTTTTTCAGCAATGCGCTTAAAGCGTGCCTTACGGGCTTCTGGGGTATACAAGTCTGGCTGATAGCCTTTATCTTCCTTATTTTCTTCCATGATTACATGTATATCATATACTATATTAAAAAGCTAGCTACTGAAGTATATATCTCTATACATGCTTCTATAGATAATTATACACGCCATGTTTGTGCGTAAAACTTGCAAAATGACCTGTAGGGTGCTAGTCTGAAATTAGAGTATTCAAACAAAATTTGAAGCTCGACGCCGGAGGGTCGCCGGACTTAACAAAGCGAAAATAAGAAAGACACCAGCGTTAACTGGTGTCGGCGTACTTAGATTGAGAACCCTTGTACGTCCTTATTCTAGCACAACAACTTTTAACCGCTAGCCAGCTAGCAATAAGGAGAATGCCGTTATGGCAGATAGAGCAGTACGACAAGCAAGGCACGATAGTGATGGTGATGTTACGGCAATAGGCGACTTGGGAGAGGCATGGTCGCCCCGCATGAAAGCGGATGCTATTTGGGATATTGAATCAGGTACTCATAGATATTATGTGCCCTGGAAGAATGACCCACACACATGGATTCGTGTAGTGGATGGTCCAACTGGGAAATACCTTCGCACGGACCGTGATAACACGGAACGAAATAACCTCGACGACTTACCCGAGTGTTAGGCTAACAGATCGACCCAAAGGCGCCTCAACGAGGCGCCTTTTCTGTACTGGCACTATTCGCCGAAAAAGTAAGGACCCGGTTGGGGCTCAAGCTCATACTTGACCGACGCAAGCATAGTCAGTTGGCTACACGCCCATGGTGCCGGTGGTGGGTTTGGCGGCGCGGGTGTACCAGGCGACGATGACGCCGGTGGGGCCGACTTTGCTGCCCACGAGGGTGAATGCCCGGGGTGCAGCACCGTCGGCGAAGACTTTCTTGCCCTGGCCCAAAATGACCGGGTGCGTCATAAGCCGGATTTCATCCACCAGGTCGTGCTCCAGCAGCAAGTGCACCACTTCGCTGCTGCCCCACACCTGCAAGTCCGGGCCGTCCGATTCCCGCAGCTGCTTTATATCTTCCACGCCGGTTATGAACGTGGTGTTCTGCCAGTCCGTTTCACGCATGGTCGTAGAAAGTACATACTTCATGCCCTCGTTGATGCCCGGCCAGAAATCGGCATGCTTCGGCCAGTAGTCGGCCCAGATTTCGAAGGTTTTGCGGCCCAGCAGGTATTCGACCGGCGCTTTCAGCTCCTTTTCCGTCACCTCGCCGATAACATCGTCGTCACCATACGGTGCCTGCCACCCGCCGAACTCAAACTTCGCTTCCGGGTCTTCCTCCGGCCCGCCCGGCGCTTGCATCACCCCATCCAACGTCATAAATTCCAGTACGATGATTTTCCTCATACGGCCAGCCCTCCAATGTTAGTGTCTACAGACTACTTTACCACCGATTTCTCCCTTGTCTGTACTGTTCCATACTTGCAGCGACGAAACTTTGGTACAATAGCTGCACATGAGAGTACTTATTTACGGCGGGAGTATTGCGCAGGGGTTCTGGGATGCTAAGGGCGGCTGGGCGGCGCGCCTTGCGAGCGCGTACATTCCGCACAAGCTAGAAGATTTGGCTGGCGAGTGGACATTGTTCTTTAACCTCGGTGTGTCGGGCGATTTTACTGCTGACGTTCTAGCCAGGCTAGAACCCGAAACCAAAGCCAGGCAGTGGAAACAAGAGCCGGTGGTAATTGTGCTCAGCGCTGGTATAAACGACGCCGTACTTATAAACAACCGGGTCAAAATGGAAGACCATGACTTCCAGGAGCTGTACGACAAGCTTATCGAAACCGCGCTCAAACTTACTGACAAAGTGTTGTGCGTCGGCCTGACCGCGGTCGATGCAGACCTGACCAACCCCTGGAAATACGGCGACCACGAGCAGTGGCTCAACAACCGCATAGACCTGTTCGAAGACACCATAAAGCAATCCGCCGAGCGCGTGGGTGTGCCGTTCGTCCCCATTTACGACAAATTCCGCACCGAAATGGCAAAAGGCATCAACCTCCACTCCGACGGCCTGCACCCCAACAGCCTCGGCCACAAACTCATCGCCGAAGCCGTCCAGCCCTACCTCGACGAAATCCTCCAATCGAAATAACCCGCCAGCACTACAGCAAAAGGTAAAAGACCACGACGTAAATAATTGTCACCAAGGCAAGATTCACAAGTATGTTCTGCCAAAGTTTCTCCCTGTAGATTCCGGGTACCCTAGAACTGGGGAACCTCCTATCTATGAAAGTCCAGACTGCTGCAATGGCTACGACCACAAGTGCTACGATTAGTTGTTTCATATATAAATGCCTCGTTTGGATTATTTATTATTCTGGCTGGATAGCGCCCATAAACTTTAAGCACGCTCGCGGTCAACGATATTCACCATAAACCTTTTTATACCATAGCTCTTGAATTCACCTTCAAGAGATTCTTCCATCCCCGAGGGGTCAAGACAAGGTATGCTCATAGTAACGGACCCACCACCTACAATGTAGTAGCTGACGGTTGCCGGTGTCACATAAGCTCCTTGTACGATGTTTTTGCGCAGTTTTCGCAGAAAAGTGCAATCGGCCTCATCGCCAAACGCATACCGTGATTTCAAATCGAATGACGCCATAACCTCTCTCGGGCAGCGTCTGGCGGGTTCGCTTTTGCCATCCAACTCTACTACGACTCTGAACGCTTGAGTTTCCGCCGAAGCATACAACAAAGATAATACCTGCTTATAATATAGTGTCTCGGCGTCTTTGCAACGGATAGTACATTGCCATTCGTCATCACTAGGCCTAACTGGAGATATTTTTGCATCATTTAGCCCCTCTGCCTTTACCAGCGAAACAAATCTACTTAAATCGTCTTCCTCGTTACTAAATACGGTAATACGCTGATCAGTTTGAAATAAACCCATATTCTACTTACACAACCTTTCTATCATCTCTTGAGTATAGAGCCAGTCCATGCCGCCCGCCGATTTGGTTGAACACAACTTATCCAGTCTCTGCCGGGATAGTTCATCGATTTCTGCGAATTTTTTGATAGCTTCAATGGCTTCGTCCAGCTTTTCGGGATGGCCGTATATTTCTGCTAGCCGGTAAGCTTTGACCTGGTTTAGGTGATGCGTCAGGCTCAGACTTTTCGAATCAAGTCTAACGCCATCAATCTCGTACTCGTCATCGAGCAGCAGATGAAAGCACGACTCAAACTTTAACATAGTTTCTATGAGCGGCATCCCGCGGCGAGCGATAATTTGCATAACCGAGCCTTCCCACGGTTCTTCTTTTTTGATTATAAATAGCTTCTTATCGGTCAACTCAGGGAAAAGCCCCAAAAACATACCCAGGTTGAGAGTATTCAAAACATGCATACTAAGGTCGCTTGGATTCGGGCTGAAACTTAACGTGTCCGCAATCCCAACGGAGTCACTTGGGGGGTATTTATCCCTAACAAATCCTAGAGTAACCTTGACCGCACCTTCAAAGGAAATTTGAGTCGACTTATGAGAGTATGCTGTCATGGCATCTGGTTTTAAATCAGGGCCAAGCAGCTCCCATTCACTAGAGAGAACCTCTGCTACCCTCTTTATTGTCCAGCCGGTAATTTTTCTGCCTTTATACAGTGAGCCTTCATTCATACACTAAGCCTTATGGAGTGCACCCATAGATACACTTGAACTCACCTATTTTATCTCGGTAGACCCAAAGTTGTCCATTTAACCCGGTAGCGTCCGAGTATTTCTGCAACTGGTTTAGACCTCTCGTCCGAGACCATGAGTTATCTGGCTTAAGCTCAAAAACGTCCGTCTTGGTAATTGCATCGGCAAAGCCGTGCTTCCCGTTGCCATAATCTATGTAGACGGTCTTTTTTGGATCACTCATCACCTCCTTAAACACTGCATGCTGTTGCTTGCCGAAAGATATAGTACTCTTAAAATCCACACTGGCCGCATATATATCATTAATTACTTTTTCTGCTTTCGGTACGTACCTTACCGCTTTCACAGCAACACCCCGCCCAGCCCCACCAGGGGTAACAAAACTAGCTATATTCAGGGCAGTTTGAGCTGGTGCACGATATGGTGGCGGCACGACTTTATCGATAGCTTTAGAGAGGACGTAAAATATCACGGCCGTAACTACTATTCTCGCCACAAACAACGCTATAGGCACCAGTAATGCAAAATTGCCGTCTACATCTCTAGCATTGATAGGATCGGCCGGATAGATATACGCATTTGCGTTGCCACCCTCCACTGGGTCAGTTTGTACAAAACGACCCAAGCCCGGCAAATATACCCTATCACCCATATTGATAATCGATATGGAGTAATCGACCTCAGTAAGCCGGTTGAACTTACCTAAATAACCTTTGGCAGTACCCGGCGTATAGTTGTTTTGCGGAGGCGTCGTAGAATCAAGCTGGCTACCGAATGGATCATAAGTGAATACACCAGTTTTTACGCCAGAATAATCTGTAGTAATCATGGTATCGCCGTGGAAGTTCGGTATTGAGTACGTACGCTGTTTGGACTGCTGGGTTTCGGTAGGGCTGCTCGCCATAGTAATACCGCCCGGCAAACCATATACCTTACGTAGTGAACCGCCTGCCATATCGGTGATGATGTCCGGAGAATCGCTCCCAGTGCTATAGCCGTACTTTACCTGCGAAACAACACTCGAAGTCCCGTTCGCCAGCTTAGTCTCTTTGCGCTCCAATATTCTGCCGCCAGCGTCTCGCTTGTACTCAGTAATGTTGCCGGCGCCAGCTGTATCTTGCTGCTCCATACGGATGACACGATTTGCTTGGTCGTACGCGAATTTGACTGGTTTGCCAGTGGAACCGATTTGGGTAATGTTGCCCCGGTCGTCGTAAACCGGATTGTTATAGTTCGCGTCCGATGACGAAATAAGCCTATCGGCGATATCGTAGCAATAGGTAGTCTTGACGCCGTCTACAGTCTGCGAAGTTCGGTTCGAGTTTTTATATGCGTTAGTATTGCGGGTTGCACCACATGTCGTAGGCAGCGGGTCAAAGCCATACGACATAGTGTGAGTTCCGACTGTTGCACTGCGCAGCCGAGCGCCCTTGTCGTACGTATAACTTTGGTTCAAAATATCCGTGCCAATGGTCCGTTTGTTAGTGAGGACCAACCCGGTCGTACTCTTAGTTTGCTCTTCGCGCACATTTGTACCGTCGCTTAACTTCCAGTTAGCGGCTTGTATTCTGAGTAACGAATCGTATTCGAGACTGACCAGTTTTAAGTTTGCAGCGGGGTAATCGATATTTTTGACCCGGCTGTATTCGTCGTAATAAACATTGGCTAAGACCACGCTATTGACCGTGTATTTCGTTACCCTGTCTAGAGTGTCATAGGTGAACACCTCACTGCCCAACTGGGTGTTGGTTTTAGATGTAATTCTGCCTCGCGCGTCGTAGCCAGGCGTCGTGACATTACCGTATGCGTCTGTGTATTTGACAACCCTGCCCAGCAAGTCCACTTCCGTCGTTACCGTACCATTTACGTCAGTGGTAGCGATTTTAAGTGGGTTGCCGTCGACGGCATAGTTTGTTTCGCTGGTCATACCGGGCCGGCTACCGCTGCTTGGCGTAACAACCTTTGTTACCCTGCCACGGTCATCATATGTCGTGCATGTGTAGGCTTCACTATTGACGCGAGCAGCGACCACCTGGCCCGATTGGTCATAAATCATTTCGCTCGTTTGAGCAGTCAGAGGCCCTCCCGAGCCATCGGGGTCCGGGCCGGCCTTGCCCTTTGGCAGACCCGCTTGGATTGCCGCTTCAACCGTCGTCGTGCAGGGGTTGTCTTTGGTTTCGTACGACGCATAGTGCTGATACGTAGTTTTATTCCCGCCTGGCAATGTCGCACTAGTCTGCCTAAAGAAGCCTGCCCCCGGAGTTTCCGTGGTTGTCGTGGAGCTGTAATTCAGACCGGTCGGGTCGAGCGTAATCTTATCTAGCACCCCATATTCTGGCCGGTTGTAAGTTCTTGTGTTGGTAACTTGCCCTAGAGCACTGTCTGTCACCGTTTCGCTGGTAGTCAGCGAAAAATTCGGCACTAGAAAACTCGACGTCTGCAGTGCTTCTGTCTCAGTCGCGCCAGGTTTGTATATTCTTAACTCAAGCTTACTGTTAACGTCGTTTTGATCTTTGTCGTAGTAATCAATTCTGAAACTGACGTACTTCCCGGCTTGATCGTTCGTATAGGTAACAGGTGTATGGAACCGAGCATCGCCGTCTGTCCAGTCATCGGTGTACAGGCGGTTATCTACGTAAACCTTGACGCCATCATCCGAAAACAGTTTTATGGTATAGTCGCCGGTAACAGGCAGGACAAGTTCACCGGTCAACCTCACACCCCAACCATCGCTCGTCGGTGTTACCGGGCGATTAGTCGAAGTCCATTGCCTGGTCAGATCTCCCTTTTCGAAACTCCGGGCTTTTGGCTCACGCACCAAATACTTATTGTCGTAGAACGAGGCCGATAAGCCCTGCATAGCCTCGTCATACTTACTCTCGGTTTTTGGCACATTAGCCTGCTGGGCAGCCAAGGGCAGGTTGTCGCTACCAAACCATGCTGCCGGGGCTGGACCATACTTAACTATCGGCCGGTCGTTAGAATCGTAAATCGTAGTCGTCTTTAGGCCGAGCGGATCGGTCGTAGATAACACGATATCCTTGGCTGAATCCCATTGAGTCAGTGTTGCTTTGCCGTCAACCCCAAACGCTTTGACTGTTCGATAGGAATCATCGTATTCAATACGTTGCGAATAGCCTGCGGATTCAGTTGCGCCTTCTATATGCTGTAGCGTTGCCCCTGGTAGGAAAACGTAGTTATGGGCGATTCTTGTGGCACCAACGGTAGCAGCTGGGTATACAACTCGTTTAGCTTTGCCGGTGGTGTCGTAGCTAACGTCATATGCACTGCCGTCTGTAGTAGTCCTGACCCCTGCAGCAATAGCATCGTTGGCCAGCGGATCACGCATGCTTACGATACGCTTCAGTGAATCGTAGCCGAAGTCGGTCATTTGGTTGCCTGCACCCGCTACTCGCGCCAAATTACCTGACTTGTACAGGATATTCGTCTCGACGCCATCGGTAGTCTTAATTTTGCACAGGTAGCCAGTTGTGGGGGTGTCGAATCCGGTTGGCGGAGTACAGTTTGTGCCAGCGTTGACCCCGGCGTAAAGCAAGTCTGCGTAGCGGTTAGTATTCACCGAATCGACTATTTTAGTAAGTCTGCTTGGCGTGCCCGAATACACATACTTCAGCCCAGATGGCTTTTTATCGTCTGTAGGAGCCACCATGGATGTCAAAGTACCATTTGCGGCGAACAAGTACTCTTTGCCGTCGTCATCTTTGAAGGTATGCGTACCGTCTGTGTTCCTGGTAAGCATGCCGTGTTCGTTCGTAGGTGGGGTAAACGCGTTGTTTTCCCATTTGTATTCGTGAGTAGAGCCCGTGGAATCGGTCAAGGTTACGCTATCACCATTTACTCGTAGCGCATCAAAGCCAGAGCCGTTACCACTGACGCCCAATTGCCAGCCAACAGGCAGCGATGCTTGCTGCTGCGTCAGCCATGTAGTCGGCAAAATCTGCCGGGCTATGCTTGGCCCTTCTGTATACAATTGCAGTTTTGCAGGGCCCGAACCGGGAGCCCAATAGTCTATTTGGATAGGCACGCTACTGCCAGCAGTCAGGGTAATCGCAGTGGATTCACTGTAAGAAGCGTCTTTCGACCAATTGTTTACAATCTGCTGGTTGTTAATGCTAATGCGAAGTCCGCCTACTTGGTTTGCTGTAAATTTGTAGCTGCCGGTGGTTGGTACTTTTATAAGCCCCTTGTACCGCACTAAATCTGGGTAGACTGTTGCGCCAGGCACTTTCGAACCGAGCCCCCTGCTACTTTCAAAGTTAAAGCTTGTTTCTACGCCAGACACCATGAGCGCAGTAGGGAATGTGCCGTTAGCGTCGGTAGCACGATAATAATCTGCCGTCAGACCGTTATTGCTGAGCTGCTTAGGGGCGCTACTAAACCACGCACCGTCCGCCAACTGACCGTCTGGCGCCATAGGGCTTTTTGCCAGCAACCGTATTTTGGCAGTACCCGTGGCGTCGTGGTATTCCACCTTAACAGTTGCGTTTACACCAGCCGTAAGTGTCACTGGTGTGCCATAGGTAGTACCAGCGGCGTTCCATGCGTCCAACACAAGCACGTTGTTTACATATATCCTTACCCCATCGTCGTATTCTGCCCCAAACGTGTACGAACCAGTCTGTGGCACCGAAAGATTGCCGGTGTACCTGGCAGAGAAATTATCCCTTGTCGGGTTATCGTCATACGTCAAAGGGGAACTATTGAGCCAGTTGAAGTTGATATTCGGCGTTTGTGTCGTAAGTTTAGGCGTGCCCGTAAACGTTTCGTTATTCCAGTATTCGGCTACCAATCCAGACCGTGCCATTGCCGGAGTGTTGTAATCGAGACTGACGCCGATATCACCGCCCAGGGCCTTAAGCTTGTGGCTGGAGACCGACGTGCTAAGGTTGCCGGTAGCTTGGTCTATACTGACCGGCCCAATAGTATCGTAGCTTTGCGTTGAATTTTTGCCTCTACGCAGGTCGACTTTAAACGACCGAATCGGACCAAATTTGACACCTTGACCGTACACTGCACTCGCAGACCAATAGTATGTTACGCCATCCTTTAGTAGCCCGTCCGGGACGACCCAGTGCGGGTCGGCAGTAATGACCGACGAAATAACATCGTCCGGGCTAGACATTAGGAAGAATGAGTACGAGACAGGTTCGCCGTCTGGGTCAGTGACCGGGTTTACTGTAAAGGCTGACTGCAGTTCCGAAATGACCTCTTTGTCAGCCGGGTATACAAGCTCGGGCTGAGGCGGTGGGGTATCGCCCCAATATTGTATTTCCAGCACTATTTGCGACAAGTCGAACGATTTGATGTTCCGGTACGCCAAGGCCTCGGCCGCAGCACGCAATACCACCGGCTCATTGGTCATTTGCATCTGATACATCCAGTCGATGGTGTTTGTTACGTCCATCCAGCCGTCACTGCTTATATCTCCATACGATAAGGAGCCACTTTCATCAATGACACAGTTAAAGTCCCAGCAGCCTGCGGGGTTAAGCGTGTAGCCGTTGGATTCCGCTACACCCCCATTACGAACCAGATGAAGCCTGGCGGACGAGACAAACGGCGCAATGTTCTGTTCTTGGACTTCGTTAAAAGGAATACGTAACAAGGTTCGCCAGTAAGCCCAGTAGCTGGGGTACTCTTCATTGCCTGCTTGCGGTGAACACACGCCTACGCCACAGCGGTATCCATCGGAACGAATAGCTAGCATGTCTTGGGGTGTTTTGCTAAGTGTCCGTAGCGTAGGGTCAATGACTACTGGCAGGTCGGTCTCGGCCACACCCTTCAGCCACGCAGCATCCAACCCTATCTGAACCGCCGATCCATTAACCTTCTGGCCCACAACCGGTTCGGTCACAAGTTGCTTGCTGGTCGCAACGTTCAGCGGTGCTATGTACAGGTCCTTGTCAGACAAACCGCCTATGGCGACAGCGCCTTTGATGTCTTTGTGCTCAGAAAGGGTGATGCCTTTGTACTTAAAGACATACTTGGTAGGAGCTGTCTTCTTCTTGAGGGTAATGGCCTCTTTTATGGAATAGCCGGAAATGGCGTAGGTGAGGTCAATACCGTCTAGGGCGTTTTTGTAGACTACCGCGTCGGAACCATCAACCTTAACAAGTTTGGGCGCAACGTTGTTCGAGCCTTCGAGCGTAACAGAGAACTTCTTGTCTTTATATTCGTACTCTATGCCCTGTCCCAGAGGTTTTGCGGACATTTTTATGTCGCCAACCGAAAGCGTAACAGTGTCGCTAGCTTTGGCGACTGTCGGCTTCAAATCTTCCCAAACACCGTTCTTTTTGTGGTGCATGGGTTCGGCCAGCGAAATCCGCTTGGTAAGTTTGCCGTCGGTGCCAACGATGGTTTCCGTGTGTTCAGTACGCTTACTTTTGTCTTCGTATGGAGCTTTGGGCCGGCTTCCGGGCAGCTGCCCGGAAGCCAGTATAGGGCTTGCCGCGGCAGCACTAGCGCCTGCCATAGCGCTAGCCGCTACGGTTTGGTTCTGCTCGAGCGGAGGTACGTTTAGATTCGCAGAGCGCTGGAACAGCGAAGCGACCAGCTGGCTCATAACGATAGTGTTCGTTTGCAGCAGTAAGGCAAGAATAATCAGTCCGACGAAGCCAGCCTTCACCCATACGGGATAAGCTTTAAGTTTCCTTAGCAGCCTAGCTCGTCCGCCCATTACCTTAAGCATATAAAAAATTCAGCCAATTGCAAGGTTAGCAGTATAGTGATTTTTACAAGGATAAACGCGAACCTACTAACTGTCGATTTATTTTTCAGTTTTCCATAGTATTTGGTCTATGGGACCATCTTTGGATAGTACCTTTATGTGTTCATATGACTTTTGCACGATTTGCTCGAGCACCGGCAGTTCGACATCGCTCAACTGCTTTATGTAAATACAGTACCCGGTGGTGGTATATTTGCCTAACCCGGCCAGTAATTCACCGTAGCGGGCCGTGCCGTCCATAAGGTAAATCGTAACCTTACCTTTGCGTGGGTAGAAGCCTATAACCAAGCCGTCGCCCTCGCGCCCGCTGTCGTATTTGTAGTGATACGTGTCAAACCCGATGGTTCCCACGTTCCACAACTTCGGCTCACACCCACTCACCCGTCGCATCATTTCAACCAATTCCTGAGAATCTTTGATGGTTTGCTCGTCGAGTGAAGCAATGTAATCCGTGACTTCCATACGCCAATTGTAGCAACATTGCTGGAATTGCGGTAAAAGCGTAAGCTTCTTGACATTTATTCACAGTAGTGTAACTTAGTATGGTGCCCGTGAGACGGCATGGAAGAACCTATTCAGAACCCCATCTCCCGGCCCCAAAACGCCCATTTTTGGCCCAGGAAGAGAGATTCCGAACAGGTTCTAAGAAGGAGGGTAGATGAAAGCTATCATCAGCTTTTTTAAGCGTGGTAAAAAGCCTACCCCGAAGTTTTTACACGACCAAGACATTGACCAAGAACTTTGGAGTAAAGTGTTACACGAAACGAAGACCGGACGGTAACGCGCACCCAAACACCCCAGCAAACGCTGGGGTGTTTTGTCACGTGTTGCGCTGGAATGCTTTATTTCCAGGTGGTTGGCGTATATAATCGCGCTTATGGAAGAAAAATCAAAAGAAAGTGAATCTAGTACTATTCAGCCCGAAGACAGCCAGCCTGCTTCGCCCACCCCTACTGTGTCCGCCCCCGAGACGGCACCAGAAAAACAACGTAAGTTCAGACTCACCCTCAAAAAACCGCCTCGTTGGTTAGCAGCTGGAGCGCTAGCTATTGTGTTTGCCGGACTTCTCACGGGCTGCTTCCTGCTATACCAAAAAAGTAATGACCTGAGCCAGCAGAACAAAACCCTGAATGGAACCATCGACAGCTACAAGAAAGCAAACGCCAAACCTAAAAAGCTGACCGACGTAGCACTTCAGCCAGTGACCTCCGACACCCCCACCCAACCGGCTCCAGCGCCCGCAGACAGTGGCAGCTACGGCGGTACCGCCGTGCAGGTCAACGCCGACGACCCGAGCAGTGCCACGCCCAAATACATCGGAGGTGAATATGCGCCGTACTGGCTCCTAACTAAATTCGCCTTGACCATACCAGACGGCACGAAGATGGTCCGGTCTACGAATATCGGTACCGACGGGCACTTACTGACAGCCGATAATGAAGGTGGCGCTGGCTGCGGTGGCCAGGGCATATACATGACGGTCAGTTCCACAGTCTCGATACCAGATAGCGCGTTCAGGGCCTGGGGGTCAAGCGCTTCTTACGAACGGGGCATCGGGTGCGGTGGCGCCGACCCCCTCGCTGTAGTCTCTGTTCGATACTACCCTATGCCGAAAGCCAGCCAATACAAATACATGGAACTGGTAGCGGCCGAGTGTACGGCTACCGATAACGACTATAACTGCGTCGGTTCTAGTGCGGACAAAGCCAAATGGCGGTTGTATTCGGGCATGGTCCTGGCGAATACCAAGGAGTATAAGGCCGGAGACACATTGCAGGGGAACGATATCGCCAAACAACTATATAACCGCGATAAGAATGGAGCCCAATTCTACTTTGATTGTTCAAAGGAAGAATACGGCAACTTTTATTGCAACGCCAAAGACTATAAGAACGACGACTTTACCACAGTGTTAAAAGACGCTAATTACATCCAACTCAAAAACATTATTCTAAACATGCACGAATACTAGGGCATGTGTAATTTTGTTGCCGAAGCCGTAACCGTCGACCTACTCAACAAGTAAACGCTTCGTAGAGCCTGACCCTGCTTTTATTGAAGTTTGACATGGGTTTATGCTGACTTCTGGTTTTTGTGGGAGGGTGTATCGACGTGCCTTGCCGCTAGCCGGTCACGATTTTTTAACATGTACAACCCGAAGACAATCAGCCAAATGGTCTGCGGGTAGGCTACGACGCGCTCCATGCCACCGAGCCCCAAGAAAAAGCGGTGGTACGACAAAAACAGATACATCGCCACCAGCGCCACGACGCCCGACGCAACGCTATACCACTTGAACCAGCGTGGCATGCGCAGCGTAAAACCGAAGGCAATCAGCGCGATATTGCCGACAAGGAACGCCAGGTCGGCACCGGTAATATGCGCCCAGAAAATGGTGTCTTCGGGGAAGAGACCGACCAGCATCGCCCCGATACCCGCCACCGCCATCAGACTGAACCCGACCCGGCTGCTACGAAGCTGCTGGTACAGAAGCACCGAGCCGATAGCCATGCCGAGGCCAAGCAAGACTAGCGAAGTATTCATAAGCCCGTGCAACGGCGAGCACACGAACCGGTCATCGAACGGGCCGCAGCCTACCGCCCCCAAATCACTGATGGCGTTGAGACGCCAGCTATACGATTGTTGATTCCAAGCAGATGCAACCACGGCTTGCACCAGAAAGTACTGGACACTCAGCAGATACGCAATCGGCCCTGCCCAGGGATAGCGGCTTACGAAAGCTCGGATACGTTGCAGTGGGTGCATATTTTAGAGTGTAGCACTATTAGTCAATAGCGTAACGTTATTGCTACGCCTGCCCCTCTGCACTTGGGTCAAATTCTACTGTCCACTCTATGCCGAATTTGTCCCTGAACATCGCAAAATCCGTGCCCCATGGGCTTTGGTCGAGCGGCATCTCCACAGTTCCGCCTGCCGAAAGACCCGCAAATATCTTCTCGGCTTCTGCACGGCTTCCGGCACTGACCGATATTTTAGACCGGTTTTCATTTTCGTTGACCGGGCCCAGGGCTTCAGGCACGTCATTGGCTATCAGAGTATTTCCGCCGATTGGCAAAACGATGCGCATGATTTTATTTGCATCGTTTTCTGGCACCTCGAACTCAGGACTTTCCAGATCTTTGAAGCGTACAACGCTCGCGAACTCCCCACCAAACACCGACCTATAAAATTCGAAGGCTTCCTCGGCATTCCCATTGAAGTTAATATAAGGATTAATTGTCGCCATGTAGATTCCCTCCGATAAGAACTAGCTTCACTTCTATTTAAACTCTACGACTCTGTCACGACGGAAAACTTTGTCGATTCCCGCATAAGAATCAAAAGCCTTGAAGTATATATCATTATATTCAATTAATTTTAGGGTACGCCAGTACTTAGCACTTCCAGCTCGTGTAGATTGGTAACGAATTGATATCGTATTCGCGACACGCGCCTTCAGGTACACATCGAAAGAAACTTGGTTCACCTCCCTTGAGCCTACGCTGAAGCCCTTATTTGAATTCGGGCTCGGTTTTTCTACCTTTTGCTTGGCAGTTGATTTCACAGGGTTTACGTTATCAACCTCTTCGTCAGAGAAGTCAGTAACGTACATTTCTTTCGGTGCGTCTTCGGGCGCAACAGTTTCACTTTCAAGCTCTTTGACTACTGCTGTTTTAGTCATCTTGGGGGTATCTGCAAAGTATTCAGCTATGAACTCGCTTAGAGCCTTCTCCTCACCAGCATGGTCACTGACCCAGTCAAAATACGATATGCGGTAGAAGTTCCATCCAGCAGCCTCCAAAGCCCCCTGACGCTCCCAGTCGCTCTGTACATACACTTGACCGTCACCTCCTTCAAAGTGAGTAGGGCCATCACACTCGATAGCAAGTTTCTTGCCATTATGATGAACCGTCAAATCTATCTTGAATCCTAAGGATTCTGTTTGAGTTTCTAAGGCGAATTCGTTTGCGTCAAGCTGCTTAGCCAAATAGCTATAAACTTGCTCCTCGAAATTAGAGTCAAACTGCTGCTCTGCTTCGCTATGTCGTCGAGTTACCATCCCGTACTTTTCGACATATTCAAGATACTTTTTAATCCAGATACCGTCTGGCCACAGTTCAGGGGCTAAGGAAGTTACTGTATGAACTTGTAGCTTTGCACGACTAAATGCTACATTTACACGTCCGGCAGCTATGTCTTTTCGAATCTCACCCCCTTCGCCAGTTAAAGCAATGTATCGTTTTTTATCACTTGGGTCTTTGATGACAAAGGAGTAAATAATGATATCTCGTTCGTCGCCCTGTATACCATCAATGATTGACACCTTCACGCCCTCATCGCTAATTGCGTTTCGAATTAATTCAGCCTGCTCATTGAAGAAAGTTAAAACTGCAATCGACTTATTTTTAAGAATTGGGTCGCCTTTAATTTCCTCAATTAGTTCTTGAACTTTGCGGACTTCTGCCAGATTTGTCTTGTCAGAAGTTTCTTCCGCGTCACTAGGCGTAACGATGTGCATGAGCAAAACTCGCCCCGTATTCTTATACGGAACAATGTTGTCATTAATCGCTTCTAGTTTTCGTCCAATCGGTTCGTAGAATGCTTCGTTTGAAAAACCAATAAGCTCTTTAGGTGAGCGATAATGGTACTTCAAAGTTGTGGTTTTAAAGCCGTTCAAATGTGCGATATCCATAACGGATTTTACGGTGTCTTCTTCGGCCTTAATCTGATAAACCTCTGGGATACGATGTTTTTTAGCAATAGCACTTAGCTGGTCGTTGGACTTAAACATTATGTTGTCGTCACGCATCTGTAATGTGTCGCCAAAGAAGATAGTATGCTCAGCTCGGAACATTGCTGGAAATGCATAGGCAAAGTTACATTGTGACGCTTCGTCGATTATCACGTAATCAAAAGCGTTCATTTCAAGAGGCACTATTCGGCTGACATCGTCCAGGCTCATCATCCAAATTGGAAGCACCTTGGACATTGCATTGAAGTTATCTTCGTTATGCTTCAACCGGTCAAAAGTTTTATTTGCTTTCTTACCTTTAGTAAGACTACGAGCAACCTGTGCCAGTGTCGCTTTCAATTCCTTACTGTTATTTGCTTCTGCAATTCGGGTTAGGATACGGTTACGAACGTAATTGGTCGTATTGGTCCGGTAGAACTTACGGATGTCCTTGATTTCTCGATTTAGCTCATTTGCTGAATAGAGTGATACTTCGTTGATTTTGTCCGATATTTCGCCGTATGTCGTTAGGTCGCCGAATACCTTACTTTCTCCTTGGTCTGCAATTACTTTTTTGAGATTCGCCAATACAGTGAGTGGTACATTCTTACTTTGCAGCAGTTCATCAACTGTGGCTCTACCTTGTGCAAGCATCTCTGCCTCGCTTGCATAGATGAAGTAATCTTCTAGTCCCTCAAGTAATTGAAGACGAGCCGATTTAGTATTGTTAGAGAAAACAATTTTCTCTAACTCAATGTAGATTTCCTGGAGTATGTCTCGGCCATATTTCTTTAATGCGCTACGGAGCTTTATATCGTTGACCTTGCCACCAATCAAGCCAGAGCGCTCGGGCGTATTCGCTTTAAAGTACGTGTGGATTTCGCCGATTGAATCTACCGTTTCCTGATAATCAATAGTTAGATGTTTAAACTTTGAGTCGGCTGCTTTAATGAACCTGTCATGGTCTCTTTCAAAGTTCTTTACCTTAGACTCTGTAGCTACGATAGATTTCTCAAGCTCAAGGATTTGGCCATACCATTCACGCGTTATTCCGTAGGCATAAAAAGAGTCCACATAGCTCAGGTTTCTACGGTCTTCATAGAGTGCATAGACCGACCGCTCATTTGCGATATTTTCCGTGAAGATGCTTGAACGGTCAGTAAGTAACTCTAACGGCTCTTTGAGGTCGCCAACTTTACCTTTTTGAAACTCACGGCCAAGAGCAAGGAGTGTATTAGCTGCGCTATCCTTCTCATCCTCTTCCGTATAGAGCTTCGACGTCTTATCGGGAATATACCCAAAGAGAAATGGAACATCTAAGTCTTTCAACTTGTCTTTTACGCCTCTAATAGCTTGGTCTTTTTGACTGGCAAACAGTACTCGCTTTCCTGTCGCCGCTAGATGTACGAGCAAGTTAGAAATAGTTTGCGATTTGCCTGTACCCGGAGGGCCTTCTACAATTACAGCTTTATTCGCGGTGATACCAAGTACTTTCAACTGGAACTTGTCATAATCAAATGGGAAGAAAATCTCTGTGCTGCCATCGTCAGAAACGGCTTGTTCGATTGTCATGTCATCATCGGATACCCAGCTGCCGAGCGATGTTTCTAAAAGCTCCTCATCAGTTAGTTCCGCGATTGCTTTAAGGTCTTCTGCCAAGAAGTGATTAGTTTTATTGGTTATGGCAACGATGCTGCTTTCAAATGATGGTGCTTCGGATATTGATTTTGCATCTGCACGGTCTAGCTGTGTTCGGATAACAGCCCATAGCTCTTCAACAAAATCAGCTTCAAGCGGAAGGGTAGTTTTCCCATCTGACTCACCGTTAGCGATAAAAGAGAAGATTTCATCGTAGTATTGTTGCGGCAGGTAGTTTTTCAATGGACCATTGAGAATCTCAACATAGTTGTCCGGCAGGTCTATAACCACATTCACTCCAGCGGCTGAGTATTTGAAGTTGATGGATGCAACAGGAATCTGTATTAGCGGGCCATCATACTCTTCATACTCTTTGTTGTACTCGGACTCTTTGTATCGTTTTGCTTCGAATGACACGAAGCCTGTCTGCAATACGACTCTCTTTGTATACTCATCAGTCTTTATCTTAGTGTCTATTTCTTGAATCTTATTAAGGATTTCACGGTCACGCATGACACGAGCTTCGGCTGCTCGTTGCTCATCACTCTTGTCTTCGTCGGGAATCTCTGGGTCAAACCGACTATCTAGCGATGTTACTAGTTCTATCGAAAAAGCCTCAACTTCATTGTTGAAAAGTAATTCTGGAATGACTAGTAGTCCGGCATCGAGTTTGTCAGTCTTAACTGGACGACTTCTCGAGCCACTACTCGAAACCAGGCTCACATAATCGAGTCCGTACTTAGCTAATTGACTGATAGATACTGGTATCTTCGGCATATATAAGCATTATAATAACAGAGGTTACAGCTTATTAATACCGCGCCAAATCACAATAAGTTTTAGCTCTCATTTCAATCAAGGTGACTGCATATTTTGCCCAAGCAGGACTACGCCAGTGAATGTAGGCTTAAATTATCATCAAACAATAAACAAAAAACTCCCAATTATGGGAGTTTTTCTAGGTATCATCTTGGTGCAGCATAGTTGACGCATTTCAAACGGCAGCTA
>CAZEMC010000013.1:0-11547 GCA_964513385.1 uncultured Candidatus Saccharibacteria bacterium
ACGAGCATGACCTGGATGTCGGAGACGGCGTTGATGTAGTTCTGGATGGCGAAGCCTTGGGCTTCCTGGTTCCGGTTCTGCCAGGTGGGGTTCACGACATAGCCGTAGCTGAAATCGAAGTCGCAGCTAACGGGGTAGTGGTCGAGCAGGTTGTTTACACGCCATTCCTTGTTCAGGTACAAGAAACTGGCTTCAGAGATGGCCCGCTGGTGGGTGGGGTCCTGCCAGGCACGCATGCTGCTGTAGTAGGGGCTGACGATGTTTACGAAGCCTTTGGTAGGAATGTTCGGGTTGGCCGGGTCGAATTCGGCGGGCTTGAGTATACGGTAAATCTCGTCGAAGAACTGGAAGAACGGGTCGTGGTAGCCGTCGCCGTGAGGGATGTGCTCCACGTAGTGCGAAACTTCTATCTCATCGACGCTATTGTCTTTGAACTGGCTCCATGGGAACTTCATCAGATCCTGCACGTAGGTAGCAGATTTGGTTTTGGCGATGTCGACGCCCTTGAAGCCTTCGGGCACGCGGTCGCCACAAGCGAGCGACAGGCGTAGTGGTTCTTCGGGCTGAGTGGCCTTTGGAGTTTTCGTAGATTTTGCTGGTTTCTTCTTGTCTGCCATCGTCTTCCTTTCGATTCACTATAAGTTCCCGTCATTCTGAACGCAAGTGAAGAATCTGTTTTCGAGTAGATCCTTCGCTGACACTCAGGATGACGGCAAGTGTGTGCTAGTCGTCATATTTACCACATGAGTTGTGCGTTTGCATCGTAGTGGCCGACTTTGACGCGGCTGTCGCAGGCGAATTTGTACCCGAGCTCGCGGGCTTTCTGGAAAAAGAACAGGTCTTGGGTCATCACCTGGGCGCCGCCGCCGGGCACGACCTCTTGCTTGGTTTTGAACCAGTTGCCGTATTCGAAGCGGGGGTCTTTGAGCATTTCCATGCGGAAGAGCGTAAAGCCCATACCCAGGCCGTTACAGGGGGTGACTGTGTCGGGCTGCGGCACTTGCGGAATGAAGTTCAGCGGCATCACATCCGGGTTGCCGTAGCACATCGGCTGGCCGGCTTCGCCTTTGGTCCAGTACAGGCCGCCCACCGCGTCGTACTGGTCGATGTGTTCGTATAACTTTATGAGTCCGTCGGCCGGAGGCGCGTTGTCTTCCTCGAGCGTGAGCAAAAATTTGAAGCTGGCGAGGTCGGGGTTTTCTAGAATCATCTTTATGACTTGGTTGTAGGCCTCGCCGACCTCCATGTTTTCCATGAAGAGCGGGCCGAGCACCTTCTGGTTCATGGGGCGGATGAGGCCTTGCCAGCTCTGGACGATGCGTGCGGGAATCATACCGCGGGTAGGGCAGACGATTATCGTGCTCAGGTCGCGGTACGTCTTTTCTTTTTCCAGGCGTGTGGCATAGTCGCTGGCGTTATGAATCCCAGCGTTATCCGGCACAAGTATCTGCGGCGCTCCCATAGTTACCCAAGATTATATCACGTCTACAGGAGAGCGTACCCTTGCCAGCATCGAGAAGTTACAAGATACGCTAGTTCTCTGGAACGACGTTCGCGCCATCGTCCCACTTGTTGTTCGTCCAGACGTTGCCCGTGCCGCTGCTATTGAAGCCGCTGCTGGCGCCATATGAGCCACATTTATTATTCGAGCCGCGCTGGAAGATGTTGTTGGTATAGCGGACGTTCTGGGCATGCGGATAGGGTTTTGTCGACGAATCGCCACCGTAGGTACAGTAGGCTAGGGACGGGGAAGCGCCGAATAGGTTGTGGTCGATTAGGGCGTCGTCAATCTGGCCGAAGTCACCGAACAGGTTGAGGTCGCCGGAACAGCCGCCGTCATCGGGGTTGACCGGCGTGTCGCAGAACAGGCTGTTGTGAATGGCTGTCAGGTGAGTAGGACCGTCGTTACCCAAGATGCCGCCCAGGTGCGAGGGGCCCGTCGGGAAATACGCCTGGTCGTGGATGTACGAATCGCGGATGTCGCAGGTCATGTAGCAGTACAGCGACGTTTCGCCGCCGCGGATGTTGACCCGTAGCAGCGTGATGTGGGTCGTGCCCACCGTCGCCTCTTCGACCACGCCCGAGTTTATTTCCGAGTCGGTGACGCTGAAAGAGTAAGAGGAATCTTCCGGCGTGTTTATGGCGCCGTTGACCTTGCTGTTTTTGATAACCACACCCGTGGTCTGGACGGCGATGTCGCAGTTGACCGTCTTGCTGTCTATGACTGTGTTTGGCGTGGTGATGTAGGTGACGCCGCCGCTACAGCCGGTGTAGTTCGTAAGCGTGGTGCCGGCCGGCACGCCGGTGGTGGCGGCACTGGGCCAGCAACCGCCGTTGTTGTCGGGGCCGCCGGGTACGTTCGGGGTGGAGGTGGTGCAGGAGGTACCTGTGCTACTGAACTTCACTGCCGAAGCTCCGGAAGCACCACTGTCGGAAACTATGCTGGCATTACCGCTGCGGGTACCCGCTTCGGCTTCGTAGGCAGCCGTCGGGGTGGCGGCATGGGAGCTGACGAGCAGCAGAACGCCGACGAGCGCAAAGAGCATGAGCCCACCACCATATGCGACGTTGCGCGAAAGAAGTGCCTGCTTAAGCTTTGCAAATATATCGGACTCGACTCTCGCAGAATCCCGGCTGGATTTTCTCATAAGCGGTATTATAGCATAGCCTGGATTATTGGCTAGGCGGTGAGCCAGGCTGCGGTAGCGGTGTCGCATTTGAAAGTTACGTCTGCGCCGTAGCTTGTGCCTTGGCCGTTGGTGGCGTAGGCGCGTACGTGGTATACGGTGTAGGCGGAAAGGCCGGTCAGGCTGGCATTGTAGCTGCCGGTGGTGCCGCTGGCGGTGACTTTGCTGCCCGAAGTGGTCGGGTTGGGCGAGGTGCTCCACACGAAGCCACGTTCGGTTATAGTATCTCCGCCGTCACTATCGACTGAACCATTGCCTTGGGCGGTTGTGGGCGTAACACTAGTGACTGCACTGGTCGAAACCGTCGGCGGGCCGAGTTGCGCGACCTCTACGGCGAACGCTATGGCGCCCTCGACGGCCTGACCGCAGTCACTCCAGTCGATAGTGGCGGCAGTGGTCGAAGTGTTATACGCAACCGAAGCATTTTCAAACTGGCCCGCTGGGATATCTAGTGTGGTGAAGCCGGACGGAGCGGTAGCCGCCCCGTTGGCGTCGTTGTTGACTCCCAGGAACGCGATGACTGCGTTGCCTGAAACCGGGTTGCTACCAAGCGTGACGGACCAGCTGTGTGAGTCGCCGGTGTCGTTCCAATATGGGCTGGCAGAGCCTTTGGCCTGTACGATGGGGCTTGCCGTGTTGTGCCCCGTAATCACCACTACGGAATAACCCCAGTATACTGTTCCGGTGTCGCGTCCGATGGTTATGGTGCGTGAAGTACTGCCAGCGAAGCTCTTCGAGAATACCCGGCCCCCATGAACGGGGGTAGTGCTGGTGACTTGCTGCGAGTCCAATCCTGTCCAGCCGGTGGTCCCGTCTACCGAATCAGAGACGGACATCGTGGCGCTTCCCCAGTCGTTGGCGGCGGAAGTACCTTGGCCGAACACCAGCACTAGACTGTTCGCAGGTATAGAGAGCGTACCGGTTGTCTTTGAAATAACATTTCCGCCGGCGCCATTACCTTCACTGTAGTTCGCGAGTTCGGTGATGGAAAATGCCATATGACTATTGTAAATCCTTAGAACTTAAACCAGGGAGCAGAAATGCCGCTGGGGCTGCTGAGCGTGTAGTCGAAGCTGGGTGGGTCGGCGGCGCTGCCAGTTATGCCGGAGCCGGAGGTGCTGACGTAGCTCGCACCATTGCCAGTGGAATCGACGATGCTCGAGGGACTAGCGACATTGCAGAGCCACAGCGCATCCGGTGCACCGCTGGAAAGGTTCATGAACGCCGCAGCGGTGTTGCCGCACAAAGCGTCGAAGTCTGCGTCGGAAATCTGTCGTTTCCATACTGCCACCAGCGCGATGGACCCCCAGTTATAGTAATTCGCCTCGTCGCCAAGCCGGACGGCGGCGATAGCGGAGCCATCGCCGACATTAGTGCCGGTAGTATAGTGAGTCTTAGTGCCGGATCCATCAGCTGCATAGGGCCACCAGTGCCACCGTAGAGGGTTTGAACCGGCTGCTTTAGTCTCTGCCACCATATACCAATTGCCTGTTGTCCAGCTTTGGCTGAAGCCGGTAGAGTAGTCAGCACTTCCGTACCATATTTTTGCCTGTGCCGTTAGACTTCGTTCCTCGGTGCCCGTTACTGAGCCGCTCCATAGGCTGAGCGGCCCGGCGTAGTTAGCGTCTGACGGGCAGATAAGTGTGAGCATGGTGTAAGCACCGGTGCCCACGGCGCCGAGCGTACCAGCCGAAAGGGCGATATACTGGTGCCCGGAACCGTCCCATGCAAGACTCATGGCTTAGAAGTTCCTGAGGTTGACTATGAAGTTGCCGCGCAAGCCACCACTGGTACCGCCAGATTGGGTTACTTGGCTTTGCTGCATGGTCATAGTTGTATTGGTGACCATGACGCTGTTTATGCCCTGCAAAGGTTGGAAGAGGTTGACTGTCTGGTTGGTGGCGGCTGACATATCTGCCCACGGCAGTGCAGAGTAAGAAGTGCCGTATATGGGTGCTACTGTCCAGCCAAGGTTCGTCGTGGCTGTCCCCACCGAAGATGTAGCGCTCGAAAGTTGGAAGCCGAAATAATATTCGCCAGCCGACAAAGAAGTTGCCAAGTTAAAGCTCATAACCCGCGGACCGGTAAGCGATGAGTACACTCCAGAGTTTGAAGCGTATGAATACGTAGTGGTGGACGACTGGCCGACGATGGGGTTCAGGGTAGAGCCGCTCCGACTGTAAATAACTCCTACGGCAGAAATGGCCATGGCGGCCGTGTTAGCTGCGGCCGAAGTCGCACCCGAAATGGACACCGGCACATCGACCCGGCTAAACGAGATATGGCCGGGGATAATCATGCGGGCAACAGAGGCGGTGCCGTTTATCATGTTGCCGGTCGTGGACGAATAGATTGCTGCGCTGTTGTGCATCCACTGGGAAGCAATACCGGGGACGCCGATACTGATGACATTGCCGTTGGTGGATATGTTCAGCCCGCCGGTCGCGGAAAGGCTGGAAGTGGCCGGGACAGAGAAGTTGAACGACTGGCCGGTAGTACTGGCGATGGTCATGGCGCCACCGGCGACATTCAGGTTGGCGGTGCCGCTGGTGTAAGTTGTCTGTGAGTTGGCCAGCGCAATCCCACCACCCGCGCCACCGGCTGCCGAGGCAGTGATGGTCGAGCCGTTCAGGCCGAAGCTCACGCCGTTGCTGTTGCTGAAGACCACCGATGCGAGCCCAGCGCTGTTGCCGCCGGCAGAGAAGGTGACGTTGCCCGCAGCAGCATTCGGAGCGGATATAACAACCGAACCGTTACTGTAACCGACGCTGGCCGCACCGGCGCCCTGGAAGCTCAGCGTGCGGGCATCGAACGTGCTTGAACTACTCTGGCCAGTGGTATTGCCGACACCGTATAGTCCCAAACTCTGGTTCGTCTGGCTGGTGATGCCGTTGTGCGAGGCAGTCATCTGGCTGCTGCCCGACATGCCGAAGCTCACACCGTTGCTGTTTATGAAGTTCATCGTGCCGGTGCTGACCGACTGGGTGCCGGCGCTCATGGCGACGATGCCGTCGGGGCCATTGGCCGAAAGCGAAAGAGTAAGACCGTTGCTGGCGCTGGCCGTGGTGCCGCTGATGTTTGTCAGGTTCAAGGTTGGGTTGCCGTGGCTGTGGTTGCTAGCGGCGTAGGTCGAGTTGACCGAAACAAGCACCTTGCCTTGCGAAAGCCCAAAGCTTGCTCCGCCTGCTCCCTGGAAGGTGACTGAGCGCAAATCTACGCCAGCGGTGGAAGAAAGTTGCGTCGAGTTGCTGCTGACATAGAAGTTAGCGGTCTGGTTCGTCTGGCTGGGGACGGAAAGCTGTATAGAACCGTTGCTATAACCTACACTAGCCGCGCCGAGGCCGTTGAAGCTCAGGGAGCGGGCGTCGAGCGTGGTACTGCTGTTCTGGGTCGTATTGCCGAGACCGTACAGCCCGACCGTCTGGTTGGTCTGAGCGGCAGCCGAGATGGTAATGGTAGCAGCAGAGACGCCGTTGGTCGATTGGCTTAGAGTAACGTTATTACCACCAGCCAAGTAGAGGCCGTTCGTGACCGTGCCGGTAGACCCGGAGGTATTGCCCAAGTTGCTCATGCCGCCAGAAAACGCTGGTGCGCCGATACTCACCGTACTGCCATTGCTGCTCATGCTGACCGCACCGGTGTAGGTAAGTTGCGAAACGGCAGGGACGTTCAGGCTTAACGTCTGCCCGTTCACCGAGGCGGTCAGGGCACCGCCGCCCGATATCCGCGCGGTGCCGCTCGAGATACTGGCTGCGCCGTCGTACAGCGCCACGCCGCCACCGCCACCCGCCGCTACCGATGCGGTAACGGTGTTATTGCTGAGCCCGAACGTCACGCCGTTGCTGTTGGCAAAGCTGACATCGCCCGTGCGGTTGGTGCTGCCGCTGGCGATGATTCCCTGGATATTGCTCTGCGTTTGCGCGCTCTGACTGCCCGATATAAAGATGGAGCTGTTGCTAAAACCGGCACTTATATTGCCGACCCCGTTTATATAAAGGCTGCGCGCATCGAACGTGCCGGTGGCCGTAAGCGTGCTTTGTGAACCGGCAGAAAAGCTCAGCGTCTGATTGCTCTGGCTGGTGATGCCGTTGTGGGACGCGGTTATAACGCCGGCGTTCAGGCCAAAACTTACGCCGTTGCTGTTACTGAACGTTACCGAAGCCAAATTGGCGCTGGTGTTACTGGCTGAAAAGTTGATACTGCCAGAAGGCGCGTTCGCGCCAGATATGGTGACGCTGGCGCCGTTCTGAGACAGTGTGATGTTATTGCCACCCGCCAGCAGCAGGGTACCGGTCGAAGCCAGGGCATAGCCGGCCCCGGCACTCGTCGAGTTGCCGCCGATGCTGGCATTGAGCCTGCCGCCGTTCAGGGGTGGTATATACGCCATAGTGTTTCTGTTCTAACCCTTACAGTATATACCAAGCGCTTCCGTTAGAAACGACTGCGAGTGCAGTATATTGCAAGTCGAGGGTGAAGCTGGTCAT
This sequence comes from uncultured Candidatus Saccharibacteria bacterium, assembly GCA_964513385.1. Classification (GTDB taxonomy): domain Bacteria; phylum Patescibacteriota; class Saccharimonadia; order Saccharimonadales; family UBA4665; genus JBDHUJ01. Next base: position 7,172 of record CAZEMC010000013.1, read on the forward strand.
GCCGTCTATGGTGTCGGAGCCGGAGCGCTGCACGGTGACGGTGTTGGCGCTGCCATCGACGCGTTTTATGTAAAAGCGGTAGCCCGCCAGGCCGCTGGCGGCAGGGATGGTTATGGTAACGTTACCGCTGGTGGCGTTGGCAAAAATAACGGTGTCGCTGCTAGTGATGGTGTAGTTGGTCGTCTGTGTACTGGTCGTCCAGACGCCAGTGGTGGACCATGCCGGCACGCCGCTGGCGACTTTGAGTACCTGGCCGGTGCTGCCGATGCCCAGCCGGACGAAGTTGCCGGAGCCGTCGCGGTAATACAGGTCGCCGGTCGCGCCCGACGAGTCGTCGTAGATGGCGACCTTTTTGCGCACTGTGCCGGTGGTGATGGTGAAGTATAGGCTATCGGTGTTGAATTCGACTGCGCCGGCTTCTGGCGTGGTCAGGACTGTGCCAGAAGTAAACTTCAGCGGGGCAGTGCCCGCAGTAGCAGTTCCCGCGCGGATAGTTACTTTCTGGTGGCCGCCGTTGACGGCATTGTCGGTGCCGTCGTCGTAGTGCTCCTTCATCAGGAACTGGCGGATGATATCTCCCCAGACCCCATCATCACTGTTCACTACCGGTAGTCGTTGCGGTGTCGACATGCTTACGCTTGATTATACGATACTTTAAGCCTAGTTTTTAAATATCGCATACACCTATACTTGCCAAAAAAGCGAAACTATGCTATATTGTTTTAGTTACGCTAAACATAAAAACATGCACGAACACCTCTCTACCACACCAGACACATTGTCACCTAGGCTTTTGAATCCAGCCGATTTGGGTGGCATGGCCGTCGTTACGACGGTGGAACTGCCAGGGATTCCAGAGGCCGATGTGCAGCAGCAAGAATCTGAACGCAAAAGAAACACCACGGAAAATCTGCGCGTGCTTCAAAAGCGTTTTGGCGAGCGGTTTGTCAAAGGCGACCTGATGGAAGGCGGTGGTTACACTGGCGGAGCTGCCAGGGAACTGATGGCTGGGTTTATGGATCGGCCCGGCTTTGCCGATGAACTAAAGCGCCTCATCCCTGGTAAACACGGCGCTTTAGCACTCCTCAAAGACAACCACGCTTACATCCAGGCCACGCTAGAGCAACGGTACAAAGACGACCCTGGCCATGAGAGGCAGCCGGCCAAAGACCCTTACGAACTGGCCCGCAGTGTGGGGTATGAACTTACCGGACCATTTACGTCCACCAGCGAGTTCGTCCCGCTAGACAGGCAGGATTTTCGCCCACATGAGCGTCTTTGCACCTTTAACAGCCCAGCCGAACGGCTGAGGGGCTATAACATCCTCTGGCTCCGACACGCCGAGGTTGCGGACACGCTGCCAGCCGATACGTTGACGGCGGATACTCTCAGTGATGCCTGGAAGACCTATCTAAAAACCATTGGCCGCTATGACCAGGCATCCGACAGCTATGATATAGCTGGCCTTCGCCCAACCCGCGATGATCCATACGGTACCTCAAGCATGTCGGTACAGATTAGCCGTCAGGGAACACACGTTTCCATCAAGAACCGCTACAACCACACGGTTGGTAATCCGGACAACACGCTCGACAGTAACCTGGACAACGTTGCCTATGGTTTGAAGCGCGCCGTCTATGCGTCAGTCGGCCGGGAAGATTTGATGAGTAAGACCAGCGTATCTCTCGCTGATAAATACTGTGCAGACAATGACGGCGGCATACATGCCTACAAATACGAGGAAGACAATGTCTACTACGGCGACTACGAATACATCAGCAACGGCGTTGTTACCACCATTGACCGCGGTACGTACTATATGATCTCGCCCCAGCTCTATGTCCCGAAGAGCGGGAAGGGTGGTGAGCTTCGCCTCGGCCAGAGAAATACCGGCCTTACAGGACTTGAAGTGTGCAATGACGTACGATTTTTGTACGAAAGTAGTAAAAGTAGTACTAAGGGCAACGAAAAAGACCCGCGCATCGCCGAACTACGCCAGGCGTATGCCGAGCGTGACTACGCAGAACTAAAGGTGCTGGCGGTTGAACGCATCCGTGAGAGCTTTGAGACAAGCTATGCAGGCTACAACAGCATCGCCTCTCAAATAAAGGACATAAGCAACCGACCGGCCGAAAAGCGCCGCTGGTCTGGCCGCCGTCACGAAACAGGGATTGCGGTACTAAACAAAGCCGATATGGAGCGACAATTCAACGCCAAACTCGCCGAGTGGCAGCAGAACGGCGTACTCGACTACGCTACTGAGCGCATCATTACGCATGGTGAGCTGCACACACCAGTATTCCGGCCAAACGTCGTGGTGTCTGCCAAGGGGCTAAAGGAATTAGCCAACAACTTTGCCAAAGGCCAGGGCTTCAACAGTGCGTACATTTATGACGAGCTGTATGATGCCTACACCTCTGAGCAAGAAGCTGCACAGCTATCTGGTTACACCGCTAATCCTAGCGCTGTAGCAATCAGCCTTATTCCAAGTAAAACAAGCCAGGAACTAGGCTACGCACCAGCCGAAACCCAACTCAGGACACTAGGCCGACTGCGTACCATGCGGCCAAGCCTTAACCTAAGGGTACCAAGCGTATTGGATGCGCTGACGTTTTGGCAAACCTTACGAGCAGGCGGTGACAGGTTAGCCGATAGTAGTACCTTTGATAAAACGTACATTCGTCACTTTGACATGAAACCACAAAGGCTCGGCGGGTTGCTGTACGTGCCGCGCTCGTGCGTGGTCGACTTTGGCAAGCCCGCTTGGACCTCTCGGGTGCCGAGGGTGGCTACGATGCGCGCTTGCCGGTGGGGTAAAAATTTGATTTTTGGGTCTTTCTTTTCCTCTTTTGCTTTTGGTAGAGTATAGCTGGGGTAAGTAATCCAAGTTTGTTTCCGGATGGAAACACATCGGTGCCTCGCCGTGATGACTGTTTGCATGCAAGGTACACTGTTGAAAAGCACAGTGTCACTCCGCAGACACATCGAGAACCTTTTATACCCCACGAACTTTGCTGTCCGGAATCCTGCACTTGGCAGGATGAAACAAATGTAGCTTAGCCATGCGTGGCTAGCGGTACTGACTCCGGCAGAAGGAACGGCTCGACGGGTTGCTGAACGTGCCGAACTCGTACGTGAACGACGATGGCAAGCCCAACTTGGACAACTCGGATGCCGAGAATGGCAACGATGCGCGCTTGGCGGTGAGGTATAAGGGTACAGTCTATTGAGCCCAGCTCGACATAAGCATCCTTGTTAGCGCCGTTAGGCGGTAGGCGAGCGCCAGCGAAGCCTTTAGGGGTGGGGAGCTAGTTATACCGGATTTATTCCGGCATAACTAGCGGGGAGGTGAGACCCGCCAGCGGCGGGTCGCAAGGGGACTTTCCGATGAAAACTATGTTTTCAGTCGTGAAATCCCGGGGCCGCGGAACGTGGCAAGCCCTCCCCTTATGAGCTCGGCAGCTATGTCGAGCTCGGGTTAATGGGTACTTTTACGCCAGCCGCCAATCATACGACGTGCTTCACTGAGCTTGGCCTGGATTTTTAAAATGTTGGTTTCATTAGCCAAACGAAGCTCCAAGATGGCCCGTAGCTGAAAAGCCATGGCTTCGGCGCTTGCATCTGCCTGGATGAGATAGCTGGGTTTGAGCGCTTTCGGGGCGTGTTTCGCAAGGATGAGTTGGGCAAGGACTCTATCGCAGCTAGCGACAACTGGTTCGCTGAGCGTGTGCCGGTACTTTTTATCAATAGTGGTGTTGAGGGCAATGAGTTTCTTATATACTTCGTAAATCAGGGCAATGACAGGCAATTCTTCCATCTCGTATAGTCTAACAAACATCTGGCGCGCCTGGGTACATTTTCGGCGCGGCAAAAAACCGAGCCGGGCGATTCTGCGTTTTGAAGCCGAGCTTGAAACCAACCTGTTGCGGTTATGCGCAGAGCTGAATGCCGGGCTATATGCTCACGGCCCCTATGACCATAAGATTGTGAATGAAAAGAAACGGCGCGACATTGCAGTGGCGCAAGTTCGCGACCGGGTAGTGCACCGGCTACTGTATGACTATTTAGTGTCCATTATTGATCCAACGCTTGATTACGACGTGTGGTCGTGCCGGCCCGGCAAAGGGCTGCATGCAGGTTTGCAACGGACACACCAGCTTATTTCGCGCTATGCCAATGCTTGGGTGTGGCGTGCGGACATTGCTAAATTTTTTGATTCGGTAGATCAAACGGTGCTTCGAACCTGCCTTGCACGGGTTGTGTCTGACCCGAAAGCTCGGGGTGTGCTTGACGCCGTCATCGACAGCTACAAAACTGGCTTAGCCAGCCAGCCAGCCAGCCAGCCAGCCAGCCAGCCAGCCAGCCAGCCAGCCAGC
>CAZEMC010000013.1:11647-23180 GCA_964513385.1 uncultured Candidatus Saccharibacteria bacterium
AATGAGCAATGAACAGCCTGCATGCGCGTCAGTCCGATCCAGCCTTATACGCACTCAGGCTTATGGGCGCCGCTCATTGCTCTTTGTTCATTGCTCATTATTTCTTTGGTGTCTGGGCTTGCTCGGCTTTTTCAGGGGTGGTTTCGGTCTTTTTGGGGCTTCGCAGGCGCTTTATGAGGCGGATAATCTTGCGTACCAGCGTCCAGATACTGAACAGGAGAAGCAAGACGACTATGAACAGACCGAGCAGTATCTTCCACGGTATGACCCAGAAGCTGACCTGGCCCTCTATGGGTACATCGTGCTGGCCGTCGCTATACACGGCGACTAGTTTGGCGGTGTAGCGGCCCAGGCGGAAGTCGGCGGCGTCGGCCCAGTTCCAGACCAGTTTCGTGGTGGTTTTGCCGTTTTCGGTCGTGGTCTTGTAAACGGGGAAGCCCTCGGTCCATTCGGTGCTAAGCGTGCGGCTGGTGTCGGGCAGTATGTAGCCCTTTGTTTCGTTGACGGGCAGGGTGCTTAGGGGCGAACCGGTCTCGCCTCGTTGGACGAAGATGTTGCCGTACGGCTGGACGATGGTATTGCCGCTGTTTTTTAGCCGTACCGAGAACTTCGTGGGCAGGTATTCGTACACTTTTTTACCAGCCGTAAAGCTCACGACATCCAGTTTGCTGGTCGCGCCGGGCCGGTCGACGTTTACGAGTGTAAAGACGGCCAGCGAACCCTTTATGGCACGACCGGCGGTGGGTGCGGGGTTCTTGGTACGGCTGATGACCAGCGCAAAAGAGTAGCTGAAGCCACTGTCTTTCGGCAGGGCAATGTGGATTCTCTGCGTAAACCAGGCACCGGGTTGGATGGTAAAAGTGGGGTTGCTAAAGCTTATCCACTTGGCAATGTCGGGCGGCGTCGTGTCGAGCAGGGTGACTTGGCCGGTGGTGTCATTGAAGCGGAAGGCACGTGGTTCTATTTTGAGCTCTTCGGGCGAGGTGCCTGCATTGCGGATTTGCAGTTCCAGGTCGGTCGCCTGGCCCGGCTTCAGAGTCGTTACCAGCGGGGAAGGGGTAACCTGCAGCGAAAAGTCGCCGCTACCGGGAGTGTCGGCCGCGCTGGCTCGGTGATTCAGCCAGCCCGCGCAGAGCGTAGTAAGCAACAAGGCGCTCAGGAGGAGATACGCTAGCTTTTTACGCATCTTTCTTCTCCTTGGCAGGGCTCTTTTCTGCCTTGGCGTCCTCGGTCTTTTTGGCTGCTGCTAAGGCGCGCTGTACAGCCTTGTCGGTGCGGCGCTTGCCGCGCCAGCGGAAGAATGACCACAACGCCGCTATGACTACCAGCAGCACTAGGATAGTGCGCCACGGTATGACCCAGAAACTGACCTCGCCTTCCAGCGGGATGTCCCGTGTGCCATCACTGTAAACGGCCACCAGTTTGGCGGTGTACCGCCCGAAGCGGAAGCTGGAAAGCTTATCCCAGTCCAGGTGCAGGCGCTTACTCGTGCTGCCCGCGTCATCGGTAGCGAGGCGGTACACGGCGAAGCCGCTTGTCCATTCGGTGGAAGTGGAGCGTTCGGTGCCGGGCAAAATATAGCTTTTGGCGCTGTTCACCGGCAGGGTAGAAATGGGCGTCTTTGAACCGGAACTGCGCTGGACGAAGATGTTGCCGTACGGCTGGACGATGGTATTACCGCTGTTTTTGAAGCGTACGGTAATGGTTGCGGGCAGGAATTCGTACACGCGCTTGTCGGTGTTCAGGCTGGTGACCTCGAGCTTGCTGGTCGCGCCGGGCCGGTCGACATTTATGAGGGTAAAAATTGCCAACGAGCCTTTCAATAGCCGGCTGCCTTCCACTGGTGCCGGATTGTTCTTGCGGCTTATGACGAGTGCGAACGAGTAGCTGAAGCCGCTATCTTTCGGGAGCGCGATGCTCACTGTTTCGGTCTGCCACTGCCCGGGCTGCACGGTGAACGCCGGCGCGCTAAAGCTTATCCACTGGGCGATATCGGGCGGCGTGGTGTCTTTGAGTGTTACTTGGCCGCTGGAGCTGTCGAAACTGAAGGCGCGCGGTTCTATTTTGAGCTCTTCGGGCGAGGTGCCGGCGTTACGAATCTTAAGCTCTAGCTTGGTCGTTTCGCCCGGCTTGACCGTAGCGACTAACGGGGAAGGGGTAACCTGCAGCGAAAAGTCGCCGGTCGAACTCGAGGACTGAGCGCTTGCAATGCCGCAACTGGTACTTGCCAGAACCATAGTCAAGAGGGCTGCAACCACCAGGCGTGTGCGTAGTATCCCTCGTTTCATTCACTCAAGTATAGCATTGATAAGGTATTAACCTGTGGCCTGTCACATGTCGCCAAACATTATCCTGTAACCTGTAGCCATTGCAGCTCAAAGGCTACATGGTAATGGTTACAGTATCGTCACAGGTGACACGCCAAAGGCTAATCTTTTTCTAGAACAGTCCGGCGCCGACGACGGTTATGGTGTCGGTGTAGTCGGTCGCGGCAGCGGTGGTCGGTGCGATGGCGACGTTGTTCGTCAGCGTCAGGACGGCGGTGTCGGCCGTACCGTTCGAAGATGCCAGGGAACGCAGAGAGGTGTCTAAGCCACCACCTTTGCCGGTAGAACCACCGACAAACGGAGTTGCGACGGTAACGGTTCCGCTACCAGCAGCCTGTGTCTGGGTCACGCCGGTGTTGTAGCCTTCGGTACCGGCTGAGAGTGTCGAGTTGGTGCCAGGGGTGGTCGAAGCGATAGTCTTCGAGGCGGCTGCCGATGATATACCAGTGTTGGCATCCTTCGCCCATACCATCCAGCCGTTTTTGGCATTGGTATTCACCGTGGCGGTGCGAGGAGTAGGGCTGGCGGTAACGGCGCCCGTACCTAGGGTGCCGAGGGCGTCGGTGTTGCCGCTGAGCGCGAACGAGAACGTCGAAGGTACGGTTGCGGTGACGACAATCTGGTCATCGGCTATGGTCGCGGTTGCGAACTGGGCGGTGTCGATGTCGCTCGGGCCGGTAGCTTGCGTAGTAACGGAACCAAGGTTGCTGCTGGTAGCGCTCGATTTGGTCGTGACGGCCGCGCTGTTGGTCCAGTTGAAACAGTAGAGCGTGCCGACAGTCAGGTCACCGCTCGGGAAGGTGACATCTTGGCTCGAAACGGTGGTCGCTGTCGCGATGCTCGGCCAGGCGGTACCGCCGGTGGGCCATGCGGTGTTAGTAGTGTCGACGGTAAAGTTGGCCGCGGAACCTAGCGTGTAGCCAGTAGGGAAGCTGACTGTAACGGTCGCTTCGGTAGCGGTGGTGGCCGGTTTGGCGCACACGGTACCGGTGGTCGCGGTGCTTATCTTCATGCGGTCAAAACGTACGAGTACTTGGGTGAGGGCAGCGGCATGGGTAATCTGCGAGACCAAGACGGGGGTGGCTATGGCGAAGACCAAAACAGCCGCAGGAACCAGCCACGGAGTTCTTTTAATCGTTTGTACGTTCATTTTTATGTTTATCCTATTAGATAGTAGTTACGTTTATCTTAGTCCCAGTTTACGCATTTGTAAAATATAAAACAATGTGGCGTGTAGGATGCCCTGGTTACCTGTGTATAACTCTGAGATATACGGGTGGATTACCGGTGTCGTACTCTGTGGATTTATTCACTAGCCCAATTCCACGTCTGTAGTATTTTATACAATAAAGTGTATTGTGCTTGTTTGGTTCCGGGGTCGCCCGAGACAGTGACCTCCACGAACCGGCTGCCGTGTGGCCAGAACAGTGTCACCATGCTGCCATCGGCCGATTCGAAGGCACTGCTGCCAGCCGGAAGCTCTGTGCTGGTGCTGCGGTGGTAGGTGGCGGTATCGGTCGTGCGCAAATGGTAATCTGCCACGCCTGGCAAGCCATCGGCCGGCAACGGCCCGCCACTAAAGCCAACTTGCTGGCGCGCGCCTTGGCTGGTTGCCAGGACTCGTACGGGTAATTCGCTCGTGGGCGCCGAGGCGTCTTTTTGCACGAAACCTGCCGGTAGTTCGGTTGTGAACAGGCTGGTGCGGACGGCGAGCGGGGAAGCGGCCGGGGTAGCACGAGAAGGCGCTGTGGTTTTGCCAGTGCGTACCGTACCTTCGGCGGGCCCGTTGCTCCAGCGGCCGAGCAGCCAGAGGGCTGCGGTCAGGCAGATGGCGAGTACTGCGGCGGCAATCAGCCAGTTTTTCTTGCGTTTCATCGGCGGGCGGTTCGTTTGCTGGCGGCACTGCTCCGGGCTGACTTGCGGCGAGTGACGGTTGCCAGGGCAAGCTGCTGCGCGTTCCGGTGCTCTATCGCCCAGAGCGCAAGCAGAAACAGCAGCATAAGCAGATAGACGAAATACAACCAGCGGCTGAAGAGTGTCGTGGTGCTTCCCGGCAGCGTCAGGCTGCCAGCGCTGGGTGTGGCGGGGCTGACGGCCGAAATGCGCATTTGCAGCTCGTGGTTGGCGCTGTCGCGCAGGGTTATGGTTATGCGATACGACGGTTTGACCGTGTCGTACTGGTGCTGGGCGCGCACCGGGTTGCTCCCGACGTTGCGGAGCCAGGTGACATCACCGTCGCCCCAGGCGATGTTGACCGTGTATGGCGGCTGTCCGCCGGCGAAACTGCCATTCCAGACGGCCGGTTTACTGGGGCCATAGACGATGAAGGGGCTTTGGCTGTGGATTTCAAGTTCCTGCTCGCCTGCACCGCGCGGCGTGCTTCTGGTAGTGCCGGCGGGTTGTGGTGCGGTGGCTCGTGCGGGCGGCGCGGCGCCGGGCAGGTAGGTGACAACTATAGGCGGGCTGCTCCCGCCCACGCCGTTCGTTATGGTGGTGACTGTCGCAACCAGCGTCTGCGCGCCGGTGTGCAGTGACACAGGTACGGCGAAGCTGCCCAGAGCGCTGCATTGTTGCGACCCGAGAGCGGTCGGACCTTCGTATATGACGATGATAACCGGCGGTGTGATGCTGGGGCAACTGCCGGCGATGGTGACATTCGGCGTGCCATATACGCTGCCGTTTGCCGGCGAGGTGATACCGGGAGGTTCGGCGGGGATGGGGGCTAAAATCTGTGCGGTGACATCGTAGCTGGCGGCCGCGGCTAAGCGGTTTGTGAGCAGCATGCAGGCGCCGGCCAGCACGACCACGAGCGCCAGCGCCCGATAGGACGTATGCCGGTGGTGCAACACCTTGCCGGTGTGTTTGTGGTGGTGTAGCTTGAGCAGTTTACGCATGTTTGTTTTGCCTGTGTACCACTCAGTATACTACGCCGTGAATGCCGTTACGCTTGCTATGTTTTGGATTTTTAGGGAAAATTAGTATATATGAGCGCCGAAATAATTGCGTGGGGAGCGGTTGAACCGGAACCTCCTAGGGCAGACATACCACTTGCCGATACCCTCGAGACAGCCCCGCAGGTGTCGAATCCCGGTTCGCAGCGCTTGCTCGGGCGTGTAGTCGGCTTGCCTCAAGATGAGGTGGCCAGGCGAGGTATAAACCAAGAAGAAATCATAGGCTTTTTCGAGACAGACTTTTTCCCGGCTTTCGAAGCCATGCGCATGAGCCGTGCACCCGCTAATGCGCCCAGGACGCGTGCCCGCATGGAAACGCAAGTGCAGGCACGTATCGACGATATGCGGGATTTGCTCGGAGGAGCTAGCTACAAAGATGTCGCCGGGAAAACTGGCAGAACGCCCAATACGGTCGAGGTATCCCTGACCAAGTTGTTTACTGATATGCGCGCAAGCGGCTACGGACCGGAGCGGGCCGTAGCTGTGCTGCGAAGCCGATACCCCCGGTTCGACGAGCTAAAACCAGAAGAACCCCCAGTAGCTAAGCCCAAAGCCAGTGTGCCAGGCAGGAAAAAAGCGGAAAGTCCTACCAGGCCGCCGGCGGAGAGTGATGCCGAGCTGTCCATAAGTAGCAGCAATGCTAGTGATTCGGTTCGTATCTACCTGAACGAAATCGGCAAGATTCCACTGCTCAAAGCCGAAGAAGAAGTCGAACTGGCTAAACGTATCGAAGCCGGCGCGTTGGCCGGGATATACGTAGGCTTGCGAGAAGATGTTACGGGAGAGTTCGCAGAAGAGGTGGAAAGAGCTTTTGAACGGCTCGCTACCAAACGGCTGGCTGTGGGTTTAAAGGGACCCAAGCGGCTGGCGGCGCAAGAGATGGCGAAACGGCAGGCGGCTGGGCAAGTGGCGGAACTGCAAAGAGCGGCGGTCGACCATCCTGCTTCGACACGCGAACTCAGGCGGGTGCAGCGTCAAGGCGAGCAAGCTCAGAAGCATATGGTGGAGGCGAATTTGCGTCTGGCGGTATCTATCGCCAAGCGTTTTCAGGGTCGGGGGCTGAACTTCACCGATCTTATACAAGAGGGCAACTTAGGACTGATGCATGCGGTCGAAAAGTTCGACTACACGAAAGGGTATAAATTCAGTACGTACGCCACTTGGTGGATTGAACAGAACATCTCACGTGCTATTGCCGACAAGGGCCGCGCCATACGGCTGCCGGTGCACATACATCAGGCGGTCGTACGACTCAGTAAGGTGAATGGGGAGTTGTACAAAGACCTTGGCCGTGAGCCGACGCTCGCCGAGTTAGCCAAAGAGCTGGACGCGGACGAAGAAAAGGTGACGGAGCTGCTCGGCTATTTGCCCGATGTGCTGGAGCTTGATAAGCCGGTCGGAGAAGACGGGGATGAGACGCTGGGTACTATCCTGCAGGATTCGAACGGAACCGATGAAGTTGCCGACGAGCTGGCAGCCAGGAGAAGAGTCGACGACGTACAACAGACGCTCAGGGCCGTCTTGGATGGCCGCGAGCTTGCTATTATGCTGCTGGCGCATGGTTTTCATGACGGCCGTGAGTGGCAGCACCCGGAAATCGCTAAGCACCTTGGCATAAGCCGTCAGCGGGTACAGCAGCTGGCACGGGTGGCGATGGACAAACTGAAAGGCAGCGCTGGTCTGCAGGAATATGCAAGCTAGTTCAGTTGCCGTTACAGTGACTTGTCGTCAATCGGTTATACTGTAGCGTATGAGTGAGGCTACCCCGAAGAAGTTGGCGGTGATTGATGGTAAATCTGTTTTTTACAGAGGCTACTACGCTATGCCGAATCTCAGCACGAAAGATGGCACCCCCACCGGTGGTGTGTACGGCTTTGCAGCCATGGCGCTCGAGGTCATAAAACGGCTCAAGCCTGACTACGTGGCCGTCGCCTGGGACAAACCCAAGACCAACATCCGCAAGCGCCTCGAGATTTATCCCGAATACAAAGCCGGCCGCAAACCAGCCCCGCCAGATTTTTATGAACAAGTTCCCGTGCTGCACGAACTGCTGCAAGCTTTCGGCTGGCCGCTGTACGAGCTGGACGACTACGAAGCCGACGACATTTTGGGCACGCTAGCGGTAGAGGCAACCAAGCAGGGCATCGACACCATGCTTATAACCAGTGACCTGGACATGCTGCAGCTGGTGAACGAGCACGTGAAGGTCTACGCGCTTAAGACGGGCTTTTCGAATATAGAACTGTATAGCGTCGAATCGTTTGAAGCGAAGTACGGCATACAGGTTGAGCAATTTTTGGACTACAAGGCACTGGTGGGCGATTCGTCCGACAATATTCCTGGCGTCGCGGGCGTGGGCCCAGTGGCGGCTAAGGGGTTGCTGGCGGACTACAAAACGCTAGATGGCATATACGAAAACGTAGAACTGCTGAAAAAAAATGTGCGCGACAAGCTGGTCGCGGGCAAAGACAGCGCCTACATGAGTAAAAAGTTGGCCGAAATCTGGTGCGATGCGCCACTCAAACTCGACCTGGGCGAAGTAGACGGCAGCAAGATCCAACCCGAGAAGGTACTGCAGCTGCTTGAAAAATTAGAGTTCAAAAGCCTGGCACGGCAACTGCCCGAAGTCATGCAGGTGGCGGTAAGCGAACACCAAAGCGCTGCGGGTGCGATGACTTTGAAAGCTGGCAAAAATACCATTGTCGATTCAGACGAGAGGTTGGCTGAACTTAAATTAAGCGGCAAGCATTTGTACGTGCACTCGCGTGCGGCAGGCAAACACGGCCGTGACCCACAGGTGCTCATTCTGAGTGCCGATGGCCGTGATACCTATACGGTCGATTTAACGAAGGTCGATAGTGACATAGTTTTATCGATAATCGATAAATTTACCTCTGTAATCGGCTATGATGCTAAATCTACGCTGCAGGTGCTTCTAGAGCTTGGGACAAAGCAACTCCCGGAAGTAGAACATGACGTGCTTATCGGCTCATTCCTCATAAATTCGCTGCGCCGCGAACAGACTTTGACCGAACTGGCCCACGCCGACCTCGGCTACGACGGTTCGCCGTTCGAAGACCTGGACCTCGAAGAACTCATGACCCGCGCACCAGAGATAATCGCCGCAATCCACGCGCTGTTCGCGCTGCAGGTGAAGGAACTGGAAAGCATGCCGAAGCTGCCGGAGCTGGCTAAAGATGTGGAATGGCCGGTCATCCCGGTGCTGGCGCGGATGGAATGGCGCGGAATCCAGCTCGACACTGCGTACTTGAAGAACTTTGCCGAAGAGCTCGACGATACGATTTCGGACATTGAACAAGAAATTTATGGCCACGCTGGCAAAGAGTTTAACATCGGTAGTCCGGCGCAGCTGGCGGACATTTTGTTCGAGACGTTGCAGTTGCCGACGCAAGGAATTAAAAAGGGTAAGACTGGGTATTCAACCGCTGCGAACGAGCTCGATAAGTTGCGCGCCCTACACCCGATTATCGACAACATCACCACCTATCGCGAAGTCACCAAGCTCAAAAATACTTACGTGGACACGCTGCCGAAGCAGGTCGACGGCCATAGCCGCGTGCACACTACATTTGCTCTGACGGTTGCGCAGACCGGCCGGTTGAGTAGCAACGACCCGAACCTGCAGAACATTCCGGTCCGTACCGAACTGGGCAAGCGTATCCGCACTGCGTTCGTAGCAGGCAAGGGCAAGCGCCTGGTAAGTGCCGATTACAGCCAGTTCGAACTGCGTCTGGCGGCCGCCATGAGTGGCGACGCCGACATGGTATCGCAGTTTAATCGTGGGGCGGATATCCATATGACTACGGCCGCCGAAATCTACGGCCGCGAGCTCGAAGACGTCACTAAACAGATGCGTAGCGCGGCCAAAACGGTAAACTTCGGCGTACTGTACGGTATGAGCCCACATGGTCTCTCTGCTGCTACGGGCATGGATTTTAGCCAGGCCAAGAAGTTCATCGACGCTTACTTCGAACTCCGCAAACCCCTCCTCGGATACCTGAACGGCCTCAAGGAACAGGCACGCAAGGACGGCTACGTCGAAACCTTGTTCGGCCGCCGCCGCCCGATGCCCGACATCCACTCCAGCAACTTCATCATTCGCCAGGCTGCCGAGCGCGCCGCCATGAACATGCCTATACAGGGCACCGAAGCCGACCTGATGAAGCTCGCCATGGTCGCGGTCGATAAAGAATTAGAGAAAATCGACGGAGCACACCAACTCCTACAGATTCACGACTCCATCCTCGTCGAATGTGACGAAGCCGACGCCGAAGCAGTTGCCGCCATGCTCAAAAAGACCATGGAAGCCATCGACCCCGACCTCCCCGTAAACCTCCTCGTCGACACCTCCACCGGCCTCAACTGGGGCGAACTATAGTGCTAAAGGCTGTTATTTTTGATTGTTTCGGAGTTCTGGTGGCTGGTACGCTTGAACCTTTCTGCGATAAATACTTTGCGAATCAGCCGGATATAGTTGCAGAGGTAAAGCGTCTCGATAACCTTGCGTGTAACGGGCAACTGACTTACGACGAGCTCATCGCTGAAATGGCTCAATTTGCCAAAATACCGGAAAGCGAAGTGAGAGAATTTCTAGACAAGAATCCGCCAAATCTTGAACTGCTGGAATATATAGAGCAAGACTTAAAACCAAAGTACAAAATCGGATTCCTATCTAATGCGTCTGACGACTGGCTCGACGACTTATTGACTCCCGAGCAACAAAATCTGTTTGATGACGTTATACTGTCGTTTCAACATGGAATCACGAAGCCAAATACCGCAATCTTTGAACTAGCCGCTGAGCGTTTGGGTGTAGAACCGACCGAATGTTTGTTCGTGGACGATATCGAGGCTTACTGCGAAGGTGCCAGGGCGGCAGGTATGCGCGCGATTGTATTTCGTGATTTCGAATCATTCCGCCAGCAACTACAGGGCAATCTTAAGAGAGTTAACCTCTGACAGAGAGGAAAAATGTGATTTTGGGTTTTCGGAAGTTGGTCAGACCTTGACTAGACCAACATTTTTTGCTAGCATAAAACTATGAACAAAGTCGTTACGATTTACGAAGGCAAGACCAACTTCAGCAAGCTCATCAAGCGGGCTAAGGCCGGCGAGACCATTTATGTCGGTGCCTACGGCCAAGCCCAAGCTATCATTGCCCCTGTGCCCGCTAAAAAGAAAATTAACATTGGTGTCTGGGACTATAAAAAGGTTGATATAGATTTCGCCGCCCTTAACGCGGCAGACGAAGAAATCGCTGCTGAGTTTGAAGCCAGCCTCAACCGGCCATTAGAATAATGAAGGCCGTACTTTTAGACTCAAATGCACTGCTGTTTACCTTGTATCAATCAAAACGGCTAGGTCCTCGCGCTGTTGCGCGTATTGAACAAGCAGAGAATAGCTATGTTTCCATTGCAAGCGTATGGGAGCTGGCTATTAAATATAACAATGGGCATATCGCAATCTCTCCTAGGCAGTTACTGAACGGGATAGAAAAGCTCGGTTTGACGTTGCTTACGATTGCGCCGCAGCATATCACGCAGCTTGAGCACATAGAACTGCCGCAGAAAGACCCGTTCGACCGGATGCTTGTGGCGCAGAGCGAGGCGGAAGACTGCACGTTTATGACTGCCGATCAGCACATACTCAGTTCAAAATACCGGGTTTTCGATATTACCAAGTAACGCTCGAGGGGGTAAGTATATGAAATATTCCGCAACTATCTTAAGCCGAGGGCGTCTGACCATTCCTGCCGGACTGCGGCGTGAACTGGGTTTACGGGCTGGCGACACGGTTGTCGTGACTATGAAGGGCGGGAGTTTGTATTTACGGCGTGTCCCGAAAAATCCCCGTGGCTAGGCAAACTGGCTATTTGCGTGCATACTGGCTAGTATGAGGAGTTTTTTGCTGAACAAGCTGGTGCGGGATAAGATTGTGGCGGATATGCAGTCGATGGGGCAGCAAGTGACATTCCGCAAGCTGGACGACGCCGAGTTCAGACAGAAACTGGCCGAAAAACTAGTCGAAGAAACCGCGGAATTCAAGGCCTCCAGTCCCGAAGAAGCACTGAAAGAACTCGCCGATGTGCTCGAGGTGGTAGAGGCGTTGGCTAAAGAATATGGCGCCACTCCCGAGCAGCTCCGGCAAATCCAGGCCGAGCGCCGCGCAAAACGCGGCGGCTTCGAACAGCGCCTCTACGTCGAACGCCTCGACCTCCAAGACGACGACAAATGG
>CAZEMC010000014.1:0-16801 GCA_964513385.1 uncultured Candidatus Saccharibacteria bacterium
CAGCATGACAAGAAGAGGAAGCCTGAGTTTTGAAAAGTGAATGTTGGTCAGCTCCCGAGGGTCGTATGGCGTATAATGTGGATTATGGCAGACAAAGACCAGTCGGACATACCCTCGGCACCGGAGTTGGATAGTTCCCGGCGGGTGCCGCAACTTATAAAAAGCACTCCGTCCGCCAAGGCACCGGTTCCCAGCGGTCCGGAACCAGAAGAGCGGCCGTTCTGGAACGACGATGACGACCTGGGCGAAGACGAAGACACGGGCCCGGGCGAGCACTACGAACCCATCCGCAGCAACTACACCAAACCCGTAGACGACGAGGCGCAGGCATCCCAACCAGCGCGCCCACCGAAGGCCAAAAAGAAGAAGGCCTGGTTGTGGCCGGTCATCATCCTACTCATCGTAGTCGCTGCCGCAGCAGCGTACTGGTTCTTTGGCAAGCAAAAAACCGCCGCGCCCGAAAAGACCTCGACCACGACGTCTCAGACGACAAAATCCGACGAATCTTCCACGACGAAGAAAATCGTCACCAAACACTACGATTCGACCAACTTCGCAGTCGCCCTCGACTACCCCGAAGGCTGGAAGGTGAACGATACCGCGACCTTGCTTTCGGTAACTTCGCCGGAAATGAGCCTCAAAACCGCCGACGGCGCCACGGTGAACGGCCATATTTTCCTGACCGTGCAGCCCAAACAGACCACACTGCCGGACTTTGCCAAAGGTTCGGCCGTGGCAGTGCTGCAAAGCGAAAAGGCGACCTACAAAAACCCGACCCAGAACCAGCGCGCCCAGACCTACATGACGTTCGCGAGCTTTGCAACGACCACCGGGAAAGGCTGGGATGCGCTGTACGTGACGGGCGACAACGGCTACCAAGTCGACCAGGAGATTCCCATGAGCGACATCATCCAGACCGACCCGTTGGTTTCGGTAAAATTCCTGAGCTGTACATCGCAAGACTGCACCGGCACCACCAAAGCACTCAGCCTCAATACAAGCGAATGGAAAAACACCGCCGTCTCCGACCCCATAAAAACCATCATCCAATCTTTCGCCTTCCAGTAAAGAACATTTGTGACATTCTATGGTATAAATGTGTAGATGAATACATTTGGGCCCGAAGACGCTAGAAACGCTGCAATCTACATTCCTCCTGGAGCTCATTCGGCCCCGGGGATAGACGAGTCGCGGTATGTACACGAATATGAACACTGGCACTTGGTACTCCAGCCTGAGAGCAACCGTGCAATGCGCGGACCGGCAGCTGGAATATTTGTAGCAAAGCGGGCTATTGCATCGGTTCTCGAACTCAAGCCCGAAGAAGTGGCTGACATACTAAATATTTTGAGAGATGGTCCCCGCCAACTGTGCGAGAAAGTAGGCCTTACCTATGGCGGGAACTTTACCCAGGCATTGAACGAAGGGGCGCTAAGCGGGCAGACGCAGCCAATAGTACATGGCCACTTGTATCCCGTGGCCGTAGAGGACACTCCACCGGAAGGCTTTCGCAATGGTGCGGGCGCTGCTATGGAAGCTCTTCGTGCTACTCGTCCCGACCTATAACAACCGAGGGCTTGGCTATAGCTTCGGGGTGTTGTCGAGGGAGTGCCAGATGTACCACGAGGCGACGGATTCGTAGGGGTGCCAGTGGTTTTGAGCGGCGAGGGCGGTGATTTCGTCGGGCGTGGGTGCGTTCTCGAAGCCATATAAAGCGCGGATGCCGTTGCGGATGCCCAGGTCGCCGACTGGCAATACGTCGCTGCGCCCCATGCAGAACATCAGGAACATGTGCGCCGTCCAGACGCCGATGCCTTTTACCGGCGTGAGTTCGGCAATAACTTCGTCGTTAGACAACGCGTCCAGACCATCGAACCGCACTTTGCCATCGACCACGTGCTGCGCCAGGTCTAGGACATACGAGGCTTTGGCGCGCGAAAAGCCCAAGGAGCGCAGTGTTTCGACATCGGTCGTCAAAATCTCGGCCGGAGCAGGGAAGTGGCCGCCGAACAGGTCGCGGAAACGTTGTTCTATGGCGCGGGCGGCATGGACGCTCAGCTGTTGGCTGATGATGGCGTCGACCAGCTCCTGGTAGTAGTCGGTGTGCGGGCGGATAGTGCACAGACCAGCCCGCTCAATCACCGGCCGCAGTACCGCGTCGGCTTCTGAAAGGTGTTTAGCGGCATCCTGCGCCACGGTGTCATTCATAATCAGCATGTCTCAATTGTAGCAACTACCGGTGTTTGCTACACTCAGAATAAGTACAAATATAAACGGTAAAGGCGAATATGGCGGGCAGTAAAAACAATGTGAAGCCGGACGATGAAACATTCGTGACGCCAGAAGAAGCGGCTCAAAAGGACGCGGCAGACGAACAGAAAACCGGCGGCCAGAACAAAGGGGCAGGGCAGGTTGCAAAACCCGCGTCCGGCAACAAGTTCAAACGGTTCTTCGCAGCGTACTGGGCAAAGAAGAAGTGGACGCTCCCTGTCACGGTACTTGGCCTGCTGCTGGTGCTGTTTGCCATTCCCAGTACCCGCTATGCGATACTCGGTCTGTTTATAAAAGGCGACGTAGCTATAACCGTCGTCGATAGCAAAACCGGCAGCCCGGTCAGCAGCGCGGCAGTAACGCTGCAAGGTTCCGGCTTTAAAACCGACGCGAACGGCAAGGCCGGCGGCCAGGCAAAACTCGGTAGCGGCACATTGCAGGTAAGCAAACAGTACTATCAGAACTCTGAACAACCAGTCACGGTCACGATGTCGAAATCGAAAAACGAGTACAAGGTCTCGCTTGTCGCTACCGGCAGGCAAGTGCCGGTTACCGTCACGAACAAGCTCACGGGTAAGCCGCTCGCCGGTGCGGTGCTGGTCGCTGCCAACACCGAAGCAAAGACTGACAAAAACGGCAAAGCGACCATAGTGCTGCCTACTACGGTAGCTACCCAGAAGGCCAAAATAACGTTGAACGGCTACAATACCCAGGAAGCTGCCATTACCGTGACCGACGCGACGATTCCGGCTAATGCATTCGTACTGGTACCCGCGGGCAAGCTCTATTTCCTCTCCAACCAGACCGGCAAAATAGACGTGGTCAAAGCCAACCTGGACGGCAGTGACCGTCAGACAGTGCTCGCGGGCACCGGCAACGAAGACCCGAACGATACGTCGCTGCTGGCTTCGCGCGACTGGAAATACCTGGCGCTGCTGTCGCGCCGCGCCGGCACGAACCCCAGCGTGTATCTTATAAACACTGCGACGGGTGAATCCAAACCCATGGACGAAGGTGACGCCACGTTCACCCTCGTCGGCTGGAGCGACCACACGTTCGTGTTCCGGGCCAACCGCAACGGCTACCAGAACTGGCAGCCCAAAGCCCAGGCGCTCAAAAGCTACAACGCCGAAACCGGCAAACTGACGACTATAGACGAAACGACCGCCGAAGGCTCCAGTCAGTACGACTATGGCTTCACTAACTTCACCGGTATCTACATCCTGAAAAACGAGCTGGTGTATGCAAAAAACTGGTACAGCAGCTACTACACGAACCATCTGAATGGCAAAAGCGCCGACCTGGTGAGCGTACACCCGGATGGCAGCGCCAAAAAGACGGTCAAAAGCTTTGCCATACCCGACGGTCAGCAATATTACGCCGTCAGCCTGTCACTCTACGAACCGTACGGTGTGTATGTCCAGGTGCCGAAGGGCGGCAGCGCCGGCAATACGTACTACGAATACGAGGACAGCGCGCTGGCCGCAAAACCGGATGTCACCGACGAGACCTTTAGCGAGCCCTATCCGACATATCTTATTTCGCCGAGTGGCAAGTACACCTTGTGGACCGATGAGCGCGATGGCAAGAACGTCCTGTTCGTCGGCGATGAAGATGGGGAGCACCCTCGTCAAATCGCCAGCCTGAGCGAATACTACCAGTACGGCTGGTACACCGACGACTACTTGTTGGTTTCGAAGGACGACGGCGAGCTGTACATCTTGCCGGCCGATGGCAGTACTGCACCGCAGAAGATAACCGATTACTACAAGCCGCCTATCAGCTATCGGGGCTATGGGGGCGGCTACGGCGGGTTTTAGGACTGAGGAGGGGCTTGCCCCTCCCGAACCTATCTCGAAGTGAATTCAAAAGAAAGCTCCCACCCACGTCCCGCGGGCCCGGAACTTAACTGACTTGAAGCAGAGCTCCAAATCAGTAAGGTTCCCTTGCGCAGTACCACTGGTACTGCTCACCCTAAAGCTCGCCTATCGGCTCGTGCGCTTTGCGCCGGGTAAAGGATTTTTCAAAGCCTTAGGCTATTTCGGAGCATTTTTGTCTGTAGGTGGCTGTAATTTCTGCTACAATAGCACGTAAGGATAAGCGAAATGCCAGAACCAGATTCATCTGCCCCGGACGACAAGATGGCTGAAGAGCGCGTCAAGCGCATGATGGAGCCGAGCTCCCGGTCTGTGCCGCAAAGCCCGGCCGAGGGTCCTGCTGGTGATGACCAGGGCTCTTCCGTGTTGCAGCCGCCAGTTATAGACGTGCCCGAAAATCCCGCTTCAGACGACGATGTCGACAAACTGCTGAACGGTTCCGGGAGCGTCGACACTGACGGCAAAGCCGAAGACGCCGTCGTCGACGACATCGTACGGAACGAAGGCGACGAAGCACTCGAGGCGCAGGACAAGGTGGCACGGCAGGACAACGTCGTCATGAAACCGAACCTCTGGGAGCGGCTCAAGAACGACTGGAGTGACTGGTGGGACGACCCGCGGAAGCGGTACATAAGCTTGGGCGTTATCGGCATCTTGCTGATTTGTGTGTTCCTGTTCCCGGCCAGCCGGGCGTTCATGCTGAATCTCGTCGGCGTGCGCGGTACCGTGACGGTGCAGGTGCTAGACAGCAAGACCACGTTGCCACTGACCGGTGCGGATGTCACTATCGCCGGCCAGACCGCTGCTACGAACGACCAGGGCAAAGCCACAGTGCAGCATGTGAAACTAGGAACCCAGCAGCTTTCTGTCCGCAAAACAGCCTTCGCGGACGTAAACGAACCGGTGAACGTAAAGACCGGTTCCCAAACGGTGCCGAACGTGTCTCTGAAGCCGACCGGCATGCAGTTCAGCTTCGTAGTCGTCGATAGTCTTACGGGCAAACCGATTGCCAGTGCCGAAGTCGCCAGCGGCAGTGCCAGCGCACTCAGCGACAAGGTAGGCAAAGTGCTCCTGACGGCACCACCGACCACCAACAGCCGTTTGGATATAGCGGTCAGTGCCAAAGGCTATCGGACGGAAAAAGTGAAGTTCCGCACCGATTCCAAAGGCGCCACCACGGTCGAGCTCATACCCGCCGGCAAGGACGTCTTCGTTTCGAAAGAAGCAGGCAAATACGACCTGTATGCGGCTGACTTGGACGGCAAAAACCGTAAAGTCATCCTGGCGGCCACTGGTACCGAGAACGCCAACCTGACGCTCAGTGTCAGCCCTGACGGCCAGAAAGCGGCATTGGTTTCGACGCGCGACAACCAAAAGAACGCACAAGGTTACTTGCTCAGCACGCTTACTATAGTGAATACCGACGGTAGTAGCGGCCAGACCGTGGAGCACGCCGAAGACATTACCCTGCTCGGCTGGTCCGGTACCAAACTCGTCTACGGCCAGACGGTGGCCGGTGCCAGCGCCGCCAACCCGAACAGGCAGAAAATAATCGTCTACGACACGAACGGCGGCAAGAAACTGCCGCTGGCCAGCGCCAATTACTTCAACGGCAGCGAACTTGTGGGCAGCAATGTCTACTACGCAGTCGCTTCGAGCGACGGTGGTGCAGCCGGCAGCTTCAACAAGATTGCGGTGGACGGCACCGGCAAACAAATTCTGGCAAACCAAGAGCAGTGGACCGTGCTGCGTACGGCATACGATACGCTGAGTGTCCAGTCGGGTTCCGGCGCCTGGCAGACATATACCATAGGTGGCAGTCTGAAGCCCGGCACGGCGCCGGCCAGCCTGAACGACCGCGTGTATGTCGACGATTCCGATGCTTCGAAGAGCTTGTGGGTCGACCAGCGCGACGGCAAGGGAACGCTGCTCAGTTATGACACCAAGGCAAAGAAAGACACGACACTGACCGCCCAGGCCGGACTCACCTACCCTGTCCGCTGGCTTGGTGACACGACCGTGGTGTACCGTGTGGCTACGCAGAAAGAAACGGCCGATTATGTCATGAGCACCGCCGGGGGCCAACCGAAAAAGATTACCGACGTGACAGCCACGTCCAGTACAGCCCAGCTGCGCTAGGGTTTATGTTCCGGAGCTAGTACCATAGAGGCATGGAGATTGACCGGGCGCAACAGGCGTCATTTCTAGAGGTATTGTGGGACTATTACGCTCGGAGCGGGCGGGGTGCGTTACCATGGCGGCAGCCTGGACCGGACGGTGGCTTCGACCCGTACAGAATCCTGGTCAGCGAACTGATGTTGCAACAGACGCAGGTAAGCCGGGTGGTTCCGAAGTACGAGCAGTTTTTGCAGCGATTTCCAACGGTACATGACTTGGCCGTGGCCGGGCTGGGCGATGTGTTGCGTGCCTGGCAGGGTCTGGGCTACAACCGGCGCGCCAAGTTCCTGTGGCAAACGGCACAAATAGTTGACAACCTCAAGTATTTTCCGGATACACTGGACGGGCTGGTGAAACTGCCCGGTATCGGCAAAAACACCGCTGGCGCTGTTCTGGCATACGCCTTCAACCAGCCTGCCCTGTTCGTCGAAACCAACGTCCGCACGGTGTATATCCACCATTTCTTCGCCGACCGGAGCGGCGTGGATGACAAAGAGATATTGGTGCTGTTAGGAGAGACGCTCGATACTGAACATCCGCGTGAGTTTTATTGGGCGCTGATGGATTACGGCACGCACCTGAAGGCAACGGTCGGCAACCTCAGCCGGTCGAGCAGACACTTCACGAAGCAGTCGGCCTTTCATGGCTCTCGCCGGCAAATCCGTGGCCAAGTCCTGCGGCTGCTTGGCACCGACCCGAAAACTGCCAGTGAACTTGGTGCGTCAATCTCCGACGAACGGCTGCCGGAGGTGCTTGCAGAACTTGTCGCCGAACAGCTCGTCACGGAAAAGCACGAGCACTATAGCTTAGACTGATGTATACTGGATAGTAATATGAACAACGAAAAACCGATTGAACAAACAACACCGGAGGCCGCTGCGCCGGCTGGTGAGCCTCAGGCCGACCCGGCGACAGCTGCCGGACAGGCTGACCAGGCTGCATCCGCCGAACCCGCCGCCGCGACACAGCAGGACGAAGCAGCCGTACAGGAGGAGCCGAAGCCCGCCAAACCGACCACTCCACCGAAGCAGAGCAATCTGCCAGTCGGCTTCATAGCTACAGGCCTCCTGGTGCTCGCAGTGCTTGCGGGCCTGGCCTACATGGCCTACTCGAACCATTAGTATGTACAATTTTTCTTCAATTACCGATACCGGACTCGTATCGCTGCTCAAAAGTGGCGCTGTGGGCGTATTGCCGACCGATACGGTGTATGGCTTGGTCTGCCGCGCGGCCGACCCGGCGGCTGCCGAGCGGCTCTATGCGCTCAAAAGCCGCGAAAACAAACCGGGCACTATCATCGCCGGTAAATTGCAGCAGCTTATCGACCTTGGCATCCGCGCCCGCTATCTGAAAGCGGTCGAAGGGTTTTGGCCGAACCCGCTGAGCGTGGTCATACCGTGTGGTGACGATTTGGCGTATCTGCACCAAGGGCAACATTCGCTGGCCGTGCGTATACCGGCTGATGACACGTTGCGCGAACTGCTGGCGCAGACCGGCCCGTTGCTTACCAGCAGCGCCAACCTGCCCGGCGAACCGACTGCGACGACTATCGCCGAGGCCAAGAAAGTGTTCGGCAAAAAAGTGGACTTTTACGTCGATGGTGGGCCCATAACCGACCACCAACCTTCCACCGTCATCCGTGTCGTCGACGACGCCATAGAAATCCTGCGCGCCGGAGCTGTTACAATAGACGAGAACGGGAGGATTACGGAATGACATTCGACGAGTACCAAAAAGCGGCCATTACGACCAACTTGCGCAAAAATGACCAGCTGCAAGAGCTAATGCAGCAAGTCCTCGGCCTGGGCGATGAAGCCGGCGAAGTTTTGGCCATATTTAAAAAATGGATTCGTGACAACGGCGCCGATATCGCTCAGCTCGACACGAAAAACGTGGCAAAAGAGCTCGGTGACATCTTATGGTACATAGCCGTGGTGGCGGACGATTTGGGAATTTCGTTCGACGACATAGCCAAGGCGAATATCGAAAAACTGAAAAGCCGCCAGGCTCGCGGTACGCTCACCGGCAGCGGCGACAACCGCTAGCCGGTAAAATTGTAAATTTGACTGAAAAGTGGTAAAGTTTCATCCGTAGCTATGGAACAGGCACCAGGCAATATGAACTTTTCGGCCGAAAAGTTTTCGGACGACAAAGAAGACACCAAAGACAAGAAAAAGAAGAGCAAATCGGGGCGCTTCGGTTCTTTTGTGCCGCTTGTCGAACCTGCCGGGTCTGCCGAAGCGGCTAAGCCGAAGGCCGAAAGCAAAGACCAATCCGCTTCCGACAAATTGCTTGCCGAACTGGCATTTGCCCGCGAAAAAGAACGGCAAGCAGCGGATGCAACAAAGGCTCCGGAAAAGGCGGAGTGGCCCGGTCTGGAGCTCGACTCTGGGCCGGCAGACGAACCGGTAAGCGCCGAACAGGCACACGAAAAGCTGGCCGAGACATTCACGGCCGACTACACGAAAGAAATCCGGGCTAACGAATTGCCGCCTGACAAACTGTTCGCAGAAGGCATCATAGACCTCGGTAAACCGGACGAGGAAATCATCGCCCTGCACGAACAGCAGCGCGAGGCCAAGGCCACGCAGTGGCGCACGCAGCCGGAACAGCAACATCGGGGCCGCCAGGAGTCGCCGGCAGATGAACCGGAACCATCGTCGGCTACGGACGGCGTGGAAACCACGCCGGAAACTGTCCCAGACGAAGCTGTTGAGCAGCCCGAACAGGTACCTGACGGTACCGCTGCGGCGTCCGACATCGAACCTCCGGCCGCCGTTCCCCGCCAGGAATCCGACAGTGCCGCGACGCCGTTCGCCGCATTTTATAACCGGCCGCCGAATCCGCCGAATCCGGCTGCGCAGCCCCGCCCGTCCAGCCATACGTTCCGGCCGCCGAATGCGAACACTGCACCAGTCAACCCCAACGTTGCGAACCCAGCCGCTCCCAACAACCTGCAGAACCCCAACGCAGCGTATTTTACGCCCATGTCCGGTGTGCCTAATCCCAACCAGGCTCCCGCTGCGACCAACCCGAACACTGTCAACCAGAAATACGTCACACAGCAGCAACTCGAAGACGAGGTATACTACGCGACAAAGCATGGCCAACGCCGCGGTGTCCTGGCCGGACTGGTAACGGGTGCGTGGATAGAACACACCCGGCACAAACGCCGCGAAAAGCGTCAGGCCAAGAAGGTGGCTCAGCAGCAGAAGCAGTACGAAAAAGAGCGCGAGACCCAGAAATTCCAGCTGGCAGAGCAGGCTAAGAAGACGAACGCGACCGAGCGCCAGGTCCGCGACCTGCAGGCCGCCGAGCGCCGCCGGCAATTCGCCACACGGTCCGAGGCTATGCCAACGCCGCTCACGAACCCCGAGCGGAGCGCTGGAGCCTCGGCAAAAACCGCGGCAGCACCAGAAAAGTCCAACGCCAATAGTTTCAGCGGCAAACTGGAAAAACTAGTGCCCAAAAAGCCCGAGCGGGCCGGTAAACCAGGTGAGGCTGTGGTCGCGGAACGGCTGGAAGTACCGGCGGAGCATCGCCTGGAAACCAGCGCCTGGCACACCATAGAAGTCGACGCGAAGACTGGTAAGGCGGTCGAAAACCCGACCTTTGCGTACGGCGAAGAGTATTACCGCGAACGCGCCAAAGAAACAGGCCCGCGGGCGACGCCGACGCAGAAACAGGCTGCAGGTGAAGTCGCGCTGGTCGCTGCTTCGCTCCGGGACGATGCGGGCGTCCAGGCTTCGGACGGCAGCGGCTCGCAGCCCGCGGGCTACCCGGCAAGTGCCAGCACGCAGCAGCGGACGAGGCCGACGCAGCTGCTGGGTTCCAAGGCGAAATCGCTGCTAAAACCGGGCAAATCTGCCGCGCCGGGCGCGCCGCACGCCGCGCCGCTCTGGCCGATGGTGGTCGGCTTTATAGCCATCGTCATCCTCATAATCATCGCCCTCTAGCCAAGAAAGTCGCGTATGACTGCTTCTACGTCCGATATGTCCGAATATTCTACGGTTGTGACATGGGGGCTGCCGAGTATCATGGCCGAAAGCTTGCGGTCGGGTGAGGGCCGGTATAGCGCGAGCACCGGCTTTCCCCATTCTTCTGCTTTGGCAATCTCGTAGCCAACGCCAAGCGACGGATTGGTAACTTCGGCAATGACTACGTCTGCTTTACGAACCCAAGCCAAATCATTCTGCCAGATTTCCTCTGCTGGTTTATTCATGCCTTGTGGTGTTAATTTCTTGTCGGCGAAAATCTCGGTTAGTACGGTTGCGTATCGTTTTATCGTATCGACAAGCTCGCCATATAGCTCGGCATCATCCCGCCCGCCCCGTATGGAACACGCGAAATACACCTTTTTCATGCCTGGAATTCCTGGCGGAGCCATTCGTCTAGGCTGTGGCCGCCCCCGGCGGTGAGGCAGAGAACGGTGTCGCCACTTTTCACGGCTTGGAGGATATTTTCACGGAGCTCGTCGTTTAGCGCTGCCGCCTCTGTTATAGCCTGGGTTTCGCTGGCTAAAGCTAGCTTCAAATCGTCGGGAGTTAAAAGCTTCAAAGACTCATCTTCGCGGGCAAGGTAACTCGGTACGATGTAGAGTTTTTTAACGCCATCAAAGAGGTGGACGAGTTCTTCGCGGATGAAATGCTGGCGGGTATTGTGGAGACCTTCGTACACCACGACCACGTTATCGCCGGCGACTTCGTGTGCCAGCTGCAGGGCACCGCGAATCTTCGGCGGCGTGTGTGCATAGTCACTGTACAGGCCCGGGATAATCTGCTCGAAGCGGCGGGAAACGCCAGGGAACTTTTCGAGGTGCTTCAGTAGTTCGTCGAGTGGCTTGCCAGTCAGGCGGCTGACGCCTTGAGCGACCAGCCAAGCGTTCTTGCGATTGACGAGGCCGGGCAGGGAAATGCTACTGACCGCCGGTTCGTCTTCGTTCAAAATGGCAAGGGTGTCGCTAGCTTCGATACCGAGCTGAGAGGCGTCGTCCTGCCAGACGAAGCTGTACTCACTTTGTTCCAGGAATTCGTTGAACGCGGCGTAATAATCTTCGCGGGTAGGGTATATATCTGGGTGGTCCCAGTCGATGCCGGTTATCAGGCTGAGTGCCGGCTCGAAGCTTAGGAAATTACGGTTGAACTCGTCGCATTCGTACACGAAATATTCGGAACCTTCCTGGTATTCGCCCATTTCGGCGAAGCTGCTTTTGGCAGGCAGGATGTGGCTTGCGGGCAGGTTCAGCTGCTTGAGCAGCCAGACAGCCATAGCGGTGGTAGTGGTTTTGCCGTGGGTGCCGGCGATGGCGATAAGTTTGAGTTTTTTATCTTCCAAGATTCGGTTCAAAAGCTCGGCGCGGGTCGAGGCGTGGATGTTTTGTTCGTGACAGAACTGGAACTCCGGGCCGTCGGGTTGCTCGATGGCGACGGCGGAACTGTAGACATACCAATCAATTGGCTTGGCGTCGTGTGCGGCGGCAATCTGCTCGTAGCTCTGGCCGATATGGATGTCGGCTATGCCGTGCTTTTTCAGGTATTCGATGTACAAAGAGTCCTGCTTGTCGGAGCCGGACACTTCATAGCCAGCCTGTTTAGCGACCATCGCTAAAGGACCGATGCCTGCGCCGCCGATGCCGGAAAAGAAAATATGCATAGCTACAAGTATCGGGTATCAGGGGCCAAGTAGCA
The DNA here is from genome assembly GCA_964513385.1 of uncultured Candidatus Saccharibacteria bacterium. Taxonomy (GTDB): domain Bacteria; phylum Patescibacteriota; class Saccharimonadia; order Saccharimonadales; family UBA4665; genus JBDHUJ01. Next base: position 12,014 of record CAZEMC010000014.1, read on the forward strand.
AGTTTATCTGGCCGTTGTAAAATTGTGAGGACTGTCCTCTCAATGCTCTCAATGTGGTGACAAAGAGCAATGAGCAATGAACGGCGCTCCTAAGCCTGAGCACCCAGATGCGAGTCCGGGCTTACGCGCATGCAGGCCGTTCATTGCTCATTGCTCTTTGTTCATTGAATGCTTGTCCTTGGCTTATAATGATAAGTAACATGATAAACAAACGGCACTGGCACCACGCCTGGCGGTATCTGCGCAAAATACACCCTTGGTATTTCGTGGCGCTGGCGTTGCTTTTTGGCACCATGTCGCTGTTCGCGCTCCGGCACAACAACCAGCGGATGATAGAACTGCGGAACGCGGTCTATGCGGCAGATAAGGATAATGGCAATGTCGAGGGTGCGCTGCGCAATCTCCGCGAATACGTGTATGCACACATGAACACCGGCCTTGCTTCCGGCCCGAACGCCGTCCATCCGCCCATACAGCTCAAATACACCTACCAGCGCCTGCAGGCGGCAGAAGCGGCCAAAGACACTAACAAAGACCTCTATAATCAGGCGCAGACGTATTGTCAGCAGCAGAACCCGACCGATTTCTCGGGTCGTAACCGCGTACCGTGCATCAGTGACTATGTGCTAAGCCACGGGGCGACCATCGCGCCCATACCGGACGCGCTGTACAAGTTCGATTTTACTGCTGCCACATGGTCGTTCGACCTGGCAGGCTGGAGTATCATTTTTACCGTGCTGTTTGCGGTGCTGGCGGGGGTGACTTTAGGTTATCGCATTTGGGCGAAGAATAATCTATAGCTGGGGACTTCCGTAAAAGGGCATTCTGATAGCCAGACGGTGTAAAGCTTCTGCTTCAACGTCATACTTCCACCTCCGGTGCATGTAGCATGGAACATGTGGCATGTGACAAAGATGTAGCAATTTTCATGTTACAATTTCGGACCGCGCCCGCTCTGTTACATGTCACCTGATACATCTTTGCAACATGATATCTGCTATCTGTTACTTTCTGGCCTAATTTCTTCATGTCCTGAGTCCTTTGCCGGTGAGGTCGATGGTAGCAAAACACCCTGGTGCGGTACCAGGGTGTTTTTAAGCTAAGGAAGAAGCCTACTGCTTGGTGTTCGAGTTGGTAGTGCTGTTGGTGCCGGTCGTAGACTTCTGGGTCTGGTTGGTAGTAGCGTCTGAGCCCTGGGTGCCAGAAGTGTCGCTGGCTTGGGTCTGGTTGCTTACCTGCGAACAATCCGGGCCGTTCGGATTCTGCTTCTTGAACTCGGCGATACTCTTGGCGACCTGGCCGTCGTCGTTCAGGTTTTCCCAGAATGTGACCTGCGAACGGTTGATGAGCATCTGGTCTGTCGGGTCGTGAATCTGCTGACAGCCGAGCTTGACGAGCGTGTAGTTGCCGCTGGTCTTGCCGCTGCTGTCGGTGTTCTGGGTAAGGTAGTAGATGCCGCTCATACGGACGTATTCGCTATTTAGGTCGACGACTTTGCCGAAATAGACCTGGCCGTTGTTTAGGAAGACGGCCTGGGATTTCTTTGCATCGACGTATTTCGACTCGGCAGCGATGGTGTTGCCGCGCGAAAACATCACTGTCAGCCCGACGATGACGATAACAGCGCCGAACAGAAGCACTATGTAGAGTACGCGGAGCCACATCGGTAGCTTGTCGCCACGCTTGCCTCGTGATGATTTGGACGGGCTTTCCTCGAGTGCCGCCGAACTGACCGGACGTCCAGCCTGTTGTGATGTTTGTTGTGATGTTTGTCGAAAGTCCATAGAAGCTTTACCACCTTATGATTTATCCCTACCAGTGTAATACATAAGCACATTGCAACGCAACAGGAGTGTTATGGACGCCGTCGTGCAGATGGAACCTATCGCATATCTTTCCACGTGCCCGATGCCGCCAGGTTTGGCCGTACTAGAGGTAAAGGGATGCGATGGGTTTATTGAGTGTTGACAAATAAATTGGCGACAGAGTATGTTAGGGGTACCAACTAATCGATAAGAGAGGGAATCCAAGATTATGGGATACAGCCACACGAACTCAAAGGGTGTTACTTACTACCTGAACTCAAAGAAGGTCACACTTCGCGGCGGTAAGGAACAGACTATTTACTACTTCAGCAAGGACGAGCGCCCAGAAGCAACCGACCTGCCTGCTGGTTTTACGGTTAACGAAAACCCACGCAACGGCTTCTTGACCGTTAAGCGCGGTTAATAACGAAGCTTTCGTACAGGGCGCATTTCGTCCGAATAGCTCCAGTCCGCGTTCGCCGTACCTCTAGTACGACTCACTTACGGGCTTCGCTCTTCGAACAAACTGCATCCCTGTACGAAACCTCGTACCAAGTTTGAGCGAAAACACCTCGGTTTCCGGGGTGTTTTTCTATTTGAATGAACAAAGAGCAATGAGCAATGAACGGCCTGCATGCGCGTAAGCCCGAGCCCGCATCTGGGCACTCAGGCTTATGAGCGCCGCTCATTGTTCTTTGTTCATTGCTCATCTCCCATCTGGTGTGGTACGGTGGATGGGTATGGCGAAATCGAACGAAGTTATCTTAAAGGTTGAGAATCTGCAGAAGTCGTATGAAGGCAAGAAAGCCGTCGACGGCATAAGTTTCGAGGTGTACAAGGGTGAAATCTTCGGCATCCTCGGCCCGAATGGTGCGGGCAAGACGACAACGCTGGAAATGATTGAAACGCTCCGTGAGATAGATGGCGGCTCTGCTACTATCGATGGCATCGACGTGGCCACTCGGCCGTACGACATTCGTGCTATCATCGGCGTGCAGCCACAGACTCCTGGCTTTCAGGATAAGACCAAACTGACCGAACTTATCCAGATGTTTGCTGCCGCTTATGGCACTAGAGTCAACCCTAAGAAGTTTCTGGACGAAGTGAACCTGGGTGAAAAGGCAAATAGCTATGTGGAAAGTCTGTCTGGCGGCCAGAAGCAACGCTTTAGTATCGTCGCTGCACTAGTGCATGACCCAAAGGTGTTTTTCCTGGATGAACCGACCACCGGGCTGGATCCCCAAGCCCGCCGCAATCTATGGAAGCTTATAGAAGAAGTTCGCGACCGCGGCATTAGCGTCATCCTGACGACGCATTATATGGACGAAGCCGAAGTGTTGTGCGACCGCGTGGCTATAATGGACCGCGGCAAAATCATCAAGCTCGACACGCCAAAGAACCTCATTAAAGACCTCTTGGGTCGTGGGTTCAAGAAAGAACAGCATGTCGAACAGGCCGACCTGGAAGATGTCTTCATTGACCTTACCGGCAAAGGACTGCAGACATGAAGAATGTATCAGATGGCATGTATCATGTTGCAGAGATGTATCAGGTGACATGTAACAGAGCGGGCGCGGTTCGAAATTGTAACATGAAAATTGCTACATCTTTGTCACATGTCACATGTTCTATGCTACATGCGCCGGAGGTGGAAGTATGACCCTGAAGCAAAAGCTCTACACCGTCTGGGCATTCTTTATCGTCAACCTGAAACGACTGTTCCGTGACCGATTGGCGCTGTTCTTCACCTTTTTGTTCCCGCTTATCTTCCTGTTCGTGTTCGGCAGCCTGAACAGCGGCAACCACGAAGTCAGCTTCAATGTCGCCGTCATAAACAAGTCGGATTCGCAGTTCTCGAAACAGTTTGTCGACCAGCTTTCCAAAGAAAAAACCTTCAAAGTCGACAAAGCAATTACGACGTTCGACGCCGCCAACGAAAAGATGAGCCGAGGCGAGCTGGACGCCACTATCGAGCTGCCGACATCGTTCGGCGAAGTCAAAGAAGGCCAGACGGTCCCGAGCGGCGAAGCCATCGTCCACTACACTCAGAATAACCAGAGTGCGGCTACTACACTGACTACTGTTTTGCAGGCGCAAATGCAAGGCATCAACGCCAGGCTGGTCGAAACGCAGACACCGTTCACCGTCACGAGCAAGCAGAATAACGAACGCTCACTCAGTGCTTTCGATTACACCTTCACGGGCCTGATAGGTTTCGCTATCCTCGGTGCGGGCATCTTCGGCCCCATAAACGTCTTTCCCGAACTGAAAAAACAAGGTATTCTGCGCCGCCTGCACACCACACCGCTCCGCGTCTGGCAGTATTTCTTGAGCGTGATGTTCGGCAACGCCGCTTCGGGCCTGATGTCCATAGGCCTCATGTTCATCGTCGCCATACTTATTTACCATCTCAAAGTCGTCGGAAACTATTTGGAGTTGATGCTTTTCCTGGCGCTCGGACTCACGATGATTCTCGGTATAGGCCTGGCTATCGGTGGCTGGGCGAAGAACGAGCGCCAAGCAGCGCCGCTTGCGAACATCATCGTCTTCCCTATGATGTTCCTTTCGGGTACGTTCTTCCCCCGCTTCCTTATGCCGGAATGGCTTCAGAACATCACGCAGTTCCTCCCCCTGACGCCGGTTATCGATGGCGCCCGGCTTATCGCCACCGAAGGCCAGTCACTGCTGCAAGTGGCGCCGCAAATCGGCATCATCACTGCCTGGATGGTCGTAATCTACGCCATAGCCTTCCGCGTCTTCCGCTGGGAGTAGCCCAAACGTCTTTGATATACTTATATAAGTATGGCTTATGACACCATTCTCTTCGATATCGACGGCACTTTGTGTGACCCGGGCGGTTCGATAGTAGAATCAGCTCGCTACGCGCTTGCACAGCTTGGCGTCAACGAGACCGATGAGACGGCTCTACGCCGGTTCGTGGGGCCGCCACTGGAACACTCTTTCCGGGATTACTATGGGTTTG
>CAZEMC010000015.1:0-15206 GCA_964513385.1 uncultured Candidatus Saccharibacteria bacterium
TTCTAACTCGGGCGGACCTTCCAAACTCACCAAGTGCTGGAAATTTAATAATTACCAATACAGAGTACCACGTTTACGTTACCCCTGTCAATATGTTGCAAATTCTACTGCGCTTTGCGCAAAGCGGCGGTATATTCCTGAAACGGCTCAACGCCAGCACGCAAGCCTAGTGTATGGAGGTCATCGCTATGACTTGCAATAACCGCTGCGTTCTCTGCATCGAGCCCGAGTACGTTATTAGGGGCCAGCGGATCTCTTAGGATGTAACTTGCGAGCCAGTGGTTATCCCCTACGGCAATATTCCCTGCCCGTTCTAATAACTTATTGACCACGCGTGTCACATTCCTTCGCCGCAACCGGTCTTGAGTGACATACCGATGTGCAGCACTTCTTGTTATGGCCGGTAACCATAAGCCCGGCGTAACACTCACTGCATCAACGGTATTCGCATCATAGTCTTGGAATACTTCGTGTGGGTCAGGGTAATACACTCGTTCAAGACCACTTGGGTCTGGGAACGAAAGTCGAACGCCCATTTCGCCGGCAAGACGGCTAAGACGAGCCACGTGCGCAGACCCTACCTGTTCAGGATAATTTAATGAGAGCGTCGGCCGGGTCAGGATGTCAGTCATTATGCCAATACTATATAACATCACCGCCATATAACCATGACTTTGGCTGCCTTACACGGAAATATAAAGGCCGTAGGGGGCGAGATAGCCAAAGAGAGCGGCCACGACCAGAACGGCATAGTCTATTTTGCGGTCGGTACTAAAGTGTTCATGCGAAGCAAAAATCAAGCCGACGCCTAAGCCTATGGGCAGCGGAATCTGCAAACCTGAACCGCCCGACCCAATCTTGAGCCACAGCGAACCCAAAATCACATACAGCACTATTTTCAGCACAAACACACCATCCAGGATGGGCTTCTGCGCTGGTTTCGTTTTTGTTTTAGGCTTGCTGCTCATTTAGCAACAGTATACTACAGTTCGCTTATGGTTTGGGTTTCGGTACTGCTCGAATAATCGGTCGTGATTCTACGCCCCCGAGCGCCTGGAAGTATTCGACCAGGTTGTAGCCACTAAAGAATCGGATGGACCTTTCGCTGAGCCAAAGTGACGGGCTGAAAAACTTCATGTAGCCGGGGATGTGTCTTTCCGAGTGTTCGGCCACGCTTAGCGCTAGTTCACCCAACGTGTGTACATATTCGGTCAACATTTTGCGAGTTTCACCAGGAGAGCGCCGCCTGGCGTATGCATCAAACGCCGTATAAAGCACCCCTGCATGCTGCAGCCGTGTCGTATAAAAACGCTCAGTTTTACCACTGTCAGAAACCTCTACGCCACCTCGCCCATCTCGAACCACATTCGTTGGGTCAAGATAGTCTACACGAGGCACGTGCGGGAGCTCTCTCCCGATTACATCGCTGCAGTTTGCGACAGCAGCTCGGGCCAAAGCGCCTGCCTTTTCGTCCAGACAAAGTACTAACGCCGAACCGTCCGATTCACTACCCAAGTCTATGCCGAAATGTTCGGCTGGTTCAACTGGTCGGGTTTCTAGCGCTTGACTCATAATTCCTCACAAAAAATGCAGCCCACTGAGTGGCACTGCGCATTTCTTACCTCATCTATATCGTTGTCATCGGATAAGATTCAGATTACCGCATATAAATATACGCCGCTCATTCTGGTGTGTCAACAAACTTACAACAGAGCGAAACAATAGTACGCCTGTTATGGTTTATCCTAAGCTTAGGAAAAGTGACAGGTAGATTAAGCAGCCCTACCGGCCGCAAGTTCTGCCCGCTTCAGAGCACCCCACAAGATAAGCTCTACGGCACGCCGCTCGTCATCTAGTGTCAGATGCTGGGTATCTACCACGGCACCCGCCTGCCAATCCTCTGCTATAGCGGCACCAGCATTCAGTAGCCGACGGTTCGCTTCGCAGCGGGGTGGTTCATCGGTAAGTTCATGCAGAACGAACGCTTGACTCAAATCTTCTGGCAATGTCATTCTACCGAGTACACGACCCCTGTCTTCTTTGTTGCGGGCCTGTAACCGAGAGACCTCCGCTGCGTGCATTTCCGGAGTAATCCTGGGGTTCCGGTTGGCGGCAAGTTCTTCTGGGCAAGTTAACACAAAAGTGCCAAGAGGGCGAACATCTGCAGATAAGAATTTGCCGACACATTCCTCTTGGCTCCTTCCGTCAATAATTATCAAGCCCGGGCGAGCCTTGAGGCCTGCTTTATATGGGTACCTGAGCACCCGTTCGATAAAACGACTGCCTGCCGCATTTATGTGCGGCCGAATACGCCCGTTTTCGCTAACGTACGGTACTGCACTGTCGACCGCCACACTGCGCAAGATGTCATCATCGGCAGGAGCGTCATAGAAGCTATCCAGCAACTCTGTGGAGTCCTGTAAGTCATAATGATTACAAAGCCTGTCAACAAAATCGGCAGTGTCTGGAACGGGCGTATCGTGGTCATAACCCAGCTCGGAAATGGCACGAGCCGTTACTCCTCGAAAGCCATTACTATTAGAGAAAGGATACACCTCTCCTTCAGGATGAAAGTTCATGGACCAGCTGTGACTTATACACTTCCGTAATGCTGTTTTGCCAGATTGAGCCATCCCCACTATGACGAGCCCCTTGGGTTCGCGCGGGTCGATGCGTATAGTATCAAACGGCGCTTCAAGGCCGGTTATGACACGGCTTGGTTCCATATGAGCTTCTAGTGTATTCATACATGAAAAACCGCCGGGTGAGCGGCGGTTTCTTTCCTTTTACATTTTGATTTCGACGTCACACCCGGCCGGCAGGCTCAGGTTCATGAGGCTGTCGATGGTCTTCGGGGTCGGTTCGAACACGTCGATAAGGCGCTTGTGTACGCGCATTTCGAACTGTTCGCGGCCCTTTTTGTACACGTGCGGGCTCTTTACGACCGTAAAGGTGCTCTTGCGGGTCGGCAGAGGAATTGGCCCTGCGAGGCTGGCGCCGGTGCGCAGTGCGGTGTCGACAATCTGCTTTGCGGCCTGGTCGATAACTTTGTGGTCATATGCTTTTAGGCGGATACGAATCCGCTGTTTAGTGTCTGGTTTGCCGTCTGGCATTCTTTTGTCTCCTGCTAGCTTTACCTAGCTTGGCGCTGTAACATCTTGACGAGGGATTTGGCACCCGGCACGACTTTTAATCAGCACAAATTAGTTTACAAAAGTGATTATACCAGATAACTACAAGGAATGGAATGTCTTATTCGCCACCTCCAGCCTTCGGGGATTCAGCGCGGAAGTGTAACGCCTTCTTTTTGGGCGAGTGCCACAACCGCCGCGTTCAGCTGGAGTATCTGCTCTTTGACAGGAAGGCCCCCGAAGGATTCGCCTATTACAACCGAGCTCTTTTCGAGCTTGCCAATCATCTCATATATTTCTTTGACATCATTTCGAAGCGCTTCTAGCTCACCCAGCACAGGACTAAGCTTCCTATCAAAGATAGCTTCAATTTGCTGCAAATCTTCTTGGGTTAGGCTCATAATTATATATTTTAGCGTAAACCGAAAATGAGCGCCACGTGGGCGCTCATTTTACAACGCAGTTCGGGAAACTACTTGTCGATTTTGGTAACGACACCAGCACCGACGGTGCGGCCGCCTTCGCGGATAGCGAAGCGCAGACCCTGCTCCATAGCGATAGGAGCAAGCAGTTTAACCTTGAAGGTTACGGTGTCACCAGGCATGACCATTTCTTTGTCAGCTGGCAGTTCGACTTCACCGGTTACGTCCGTTGTGCGGAAGTAGAACTGAGGCTTGTAACCCTTGAAGAAAGGAGTGTGGCGACCGCCTTCTTCCTTGCTCAGGATGTACACTTCAGAGTCGAATTCGGTGTGAGGGGTAATGGTACCTGGCTTTGCAAGCACCTGACCGCGCTCGATGTCGTCGCGCTCGATACCGCGCAGCAGAACACCTGCGTTGTCACCAGCCTGACCTTGGTCGAGGCTCTTTTTGAAAGCTTCGATGCCGGTTACGACAGACTTGGTGGTTGGGCGGATACCGACGATTTCAACTTCGTCGTTGATTTTGACGATGCCAGCTTCGATACGACCAGTAGCAACAGTACCACGGCCCTTGATGCTGAAGACGTCTTCGATAGGCATGATGAATGGCTTGTCGAGGTCGCGCTTTGGCTCTTCGATGAAGTCGTCCATAGCTTTGACGAGTTCGAAAACTGCATCTTCGTTAGCGGCGTCGCCTTCGAGAGCCTTGGTTGCAGAACCCTTGATGATTGGGCAGTCGCGGTCGAAACCGTTCTTTTCCAGGAGGTCACGAACTTCTTCTTCGACGAGTTCGACGAGGTCTGGATCTGCGAGGTCCATCTTGTTCAGGAAGACCAAGATTTTTGGCACACCGACCTGCTTGGCAAGCAGGACGTGTTCGCGGGTCTGAGGCATAGGACCGTCAGCTGCGCTCACAACCAAGATTGCACCGTCAACCTGAGCGGCACCGGTAATCATGTTCTTAACGTAGTCGGCGTGACCTGGCATGTCGACGTGTGCGTAGTGGCGCTTTTCGCTTTCGTACTCTTGGTGCGAGGTAGCGATGGTAATACCACGAGCGCGCTCTTCTGGAGCGTTGTCGATCTGGTCGTACGCGATAGGCTTGTTAACGTCGCTTGGTAGTTTCTTTGCAAGCACAGCGGTGATAGCTGCGGTCAAAGTAGTTTTACCGTGGTCGACGTGACCCATGGTACCGACGTTGACGTGAGGCTTGCTTCGGTCAAAAGTTCCTGCCATTGTTATAGGCTCCTTGTTGTCATCTCATCCGTACTCGGCACACTACTGCGTCAGTCGCCTCCGGGGCTCGCTCTACGGTACGTCCTGTACCGTTCCGCTCACTTCTCGGCGCTTCCTTGTATTGCACTCAAGTACGAATGACCTGACTTAATTATTTAATATGGTTTCCATACCTCAGCGCACTACTCGTCTAAAGTAGACTTCGCGCGTACTGAGCTAACGAACGGAAACCTCTTTTGAACTCCCGCATAAGGGTATAAACCCCTAGCGAGTTACAGATGTGTAGTATAGAGAAACACGCTCACTTTGTAAAGAGTTTAGTCTGCGCTGCCAGAGAGTTCCGGCACCCAGGGACGTACTTCCGTACGAGTAAGCTGAGGCTTACATGTTCCAGTGCTAACGTCGAGCTGACACGTGAACCCAAGTACCAACGCCGCACCCCTTAAAGAAGTAGTCGCGACACCTCTTTCATCACTAAAGGCCCGGAACACCTCACTTGCTCTTTTATCAAGTACGTCTTGAATCACTTCAGCTCCACTATCACAGGCGCTCCCTGTGCACTGCTGATTTCTTACGCGCATATCACAACGTAGTTTAAAAAGACTTTCTGCGTTTTCTGCCATACCCGCTCCTTATCTGCGACTCTACTCACACACAGTATGACTAGCACTCTACGCCGCTATACGATACTTAGCAAGCAGGTCGTTTTGGACGAGGTTTTCAATGTAGTCGTACATTTTGTACACACGCTCGGCGTATAGTTTGCGCTGGTGTTCGTCCTTTGGCGGGACACGTTTGCTTATGGTCTGATACATCTGCTTCAGGGGGTCACTCTTCGTTTCGCCAGCCTTACGCGCGTCGGCTATGTACGGCACCATGCGAGCTAACACTTTCTCGGCACGGGACGGGTCAAACTTCGTCCGCTGGAAGTAGTGCTTCAGCGCCCGCATGAACACCGCCTGGTTGGTACTGGCCCGCGCCTGAGCTTCGTAGCCCGGCAGTGCATTCAGACTCCGCGTCGGCACGTGGTCTTCGCCCATCAGCAACAGTATGGTCAGGCCTATACAGCGCTGCTCGGTCAAGAACATTTCGTGGTACGCCGAAACGGCCCGCCCCAGCTCCCAGGGGGCCTTCAGCAGCAGCCGGTCGATTCCCAGCACATAGAACTCATACAGCGATATGTTTCGCTTTTGCTCTAGCTCAGGCTGGTCGTCTGTATCATTTGACTGCATATTCTTATCAGTGTAATGGAACGCTTACGACTTCTCCAGCTGCAATACGTAATGCCGCGTTACGCGCTGACGGGTCTTGCACGTATACAACGTGATCGTGCATTGCGTTGTGGGCGGAAGTCTCATTACGAATAGCTTCCAACTCTTCTTCCATATCACCAAAAGTTGAGAATTCAAGGTGATTGTACTGGTCCCTGACCAATACGCCAGTCCGTTCATCAGGCTGGCGCCAAATAAATGTAGTAAGAGCCCTTGAGGTAATCGGACCCTCAGTACCGGGCCCCTCATACGCAAGTAAGTCTTCCTGGTTATGTATGTAGATGAGTTCCTTTGCTGCGACTCCATGCCAGCCGGTCATATCCCTGTCGGCATACCGGCTCGGATCGGCAATCCACGGCTGGCATACGATATCTCCAGCGACCTTGAAGCCACCAAAAAGTAACAGACCATAGCCAATGCTTTTAGCTACCTCTATGTTATGTCGCCCCATTCGTGTATCCAGGTTCTCCCAGAGTACAGGGGAAACCTCGAGGGTATAGTTCCCTATATCCTCAATACGTGAACGGTAGGTTGCATCGAGCTCAGACACGCTCATAGACGGACCCGTAAGGTTACTTGGCGTTTTTGGCGATGATAGCGTCGGCAACGTGGCTTGGAACGTCGGCGTAGTGGTCGAGCTCCATGCTCGAGCTAGCACGGCCCTGAGTGTTGCTGCGGAGGTTGGTAGTGTAACCGAACATCTCACCGAGTGGTACGAAGGCAGTGATTTCCTTGATACCGAGGCTCAGGTCTTCCATGCTTTCAATCCGGCCGCGCTTGCTGTTCAGGTCGCCGATGACGTCACCCATGAACTCTTCTGGGGTAACGACGACGACTTTCATGACAGGCTCAAGCAGTGTCGGGCTAGCCTTCTTCACACCTTCTTGGAAGCCCATGGAACCGGCGATACTGAAGGCCATTTCGTTGGAGTCGACTTCGTGGTAGCTACCATCGTACAGTTCGGCTTTGATATCAACGACTGGGTAGCCGGCTATAACACCGTTGTTCATAGCTTCTTCGATGCCCTTGCGGACAGCCGGAATGTATTCGCTTGGAACCACACCACCCTTAATGCTGTTGATGAACTCAAAGCCAGCACCTTGTTCGTTCTGGCTGAGGCGCAACCAAACGTGACCGTACTGACCACGACCACCGCTCTGGCGGACAAACTTACCTTCGGCTTCGACAGCATCTTTGCGGATGGTTTCGCGGTAGGCAACCTGTGGCTGACCGATGTTAGCTTCGACGGAGAATTCGCGCTTCATGCGGTCAACGATGATTTCGAGGTGCAACTCACCCATACCAGAAATGATGGTCTGGCCGGTTTCTTCGTCCGTGCGGACACGGAAGGTCGGGTCTTCTTCGGCCAAGCGCTGCAGGGCGAGGCTCATCTTTTCTTGGTCGGCCTTGGTCTTCGGTTCAATAGCAATTGAGACCGGAGGGTCCGGGAAGTCGATGCTCTCGAGGATGATAGGATGGCTTGGGTCACACAGTGTGTTACCCGTAGTCGTGCCCTTCAGGCCGACGATAGCGGCGATGTCGCCGGTACTGACTTCGGTAACGTCTTCGCGCTTGTCTGCTTGCAGGCGGACGATGCGCCCGACGCGTTCTTTTTCGCCAGTGGAGCTGTTCAGGACGTACGAACCAGCGGTAACCTTACCAGAGTACACGCGGAAATAAGCTAGCTTGCCCACAAATGGGTCGCTGGTAATCTTGAAGGCCAGAGCGCTCATAGGGTCAGTTTCGAGGTGCTTGCGCTCAACTTCGTCGCCAGTCTTTGGGTTGGTACCCCAAGTGGTTGGGCGGTCGTTTGGTGCAGGCAGCAGGTCGTTCACAAGGTCGAGCAGCTTTTCGACGATGACGCCGCGGCCATCGCCACCACTAACGGCGTAGAATTTACCAGTTAGAACGGCGGTGCGGATAGCCTTGCGGATTTCTTCCTCGCTCAAACCTTCCTCGCCAACTTCGAAGTACTTTTCGAGCATGGCTTCGTCTTCAGCGACGGCGTTTTCGATGAGTAGTGAGCGATACTTCGTGACCTTATCCATCATGTCGGCGGGGATTTCGCCCTCAACCAGCTCGTGGTCGGTGAATTCGTTGTAGGTGTAGGCCTTCATAGCTACGAGGTCGACGACACCGTTGATGCTCTGTTCAAAGCCGATTGGCAGGTGGATTGGGAACGCACGCTTGCTCAAGCGGTTGTGAATGCTGTCGAGGCTCTTGTAGAAGTCACCGCCGGTCTGGTTGATTTTGTTGATAAAGCAGATACGAGGCGTACCGTACTTGTCGGCCTGGCGCCAAACAGTTTCGGACTGGCTTTCGACGCCCATCTTGCCGTCGAAGACCACGACAGCACCGTCGAGCACACGCAGCGAACGTTCGACTTCGGCAGTAAAGTCGATGTGTCCAGGGGTGTCGATGATGTTTATCTGGTGGTTCTTCCAGTAACACGTGACCGAAGCGGCCACGATGGTAATGCCACGTTCGCGTTCCTGTGCCATCCAGTCGGTAGTTGTTTCACCTTCGTGAACGGCACCGATTTTGTGCTTCAGACCGGTGCGATACAGAATACCTTCGGTCGTCGTGGTCTTGCCCGCGTCGATGTGGGCAATGATGCCAAGGTTACGGATTTTATCTAGTGCGTATTTCTTCTCTGCCATGGTGTGCCCTGTTGTGCTGCCTTTCGTGAGCTAATTATTATGAGTATGCTGCTATTTGCTTCAAGATTTTTTCCCAAAGCCAGCAACAGCTTCCGTACAATTTTACCAGATAACCCCAGTATTTACTAGGTCGACTTGGGGAGCTAATCAGTTCCTTGACCGAGTGGGAACGGTTTTTAGGCAGCCACTTCTTCTGTCGCTTCTGGAGCCAAATCTTCCGAAGGCACAAGCGGCCACAGATTGGTGTTCAGTTCAAATAAAATCCGTCGTGCACTTGCCGGAGCGGTTACCTCTGGTTTTTCAGATTGGAGCATATTTGCGGCTGCCTTGGTTGCATTGATAATGCCTATTTCCATTGCGCGGTCAGGGTATTCGCCTGCTACTTCAACGATTGCGTCTACACAATGTAACACAGAGCCGGGTGTTGCATTACCAACGCCCTCGGGCCAAAAGATGTCTCCGATGGGGTTAGGTACGCTATCAATGCTACCGATTACTGATTCTGCCATTTCACTCTCCTTGTAGTTTCTGATACGCCATTGATACCACATGTAGGTTGCTTGGTCAACAAAATACCTCCTGAGTTACCAGGAGGTATTCCAGTCGCATGGCTTACTAAAATTAGCCGCGGGCGAAGTGGGCGAAGGCGCGGTTGGCTTCAGCCATACGGTGGGTATCTTCGCGCTTCTTCACTGCGGCGCCTTGGTTGTTGTAGGCTTCTTGCAGTTCGATTGCGATGCGGTCAGCCATGCTCATGCCCTTGCGGCTGCGAGCGGCTGCGACGAACCACATCATGGTGAGGTGGTTTTGACGCTGACCTTTGACTTCGAAAGGAATCTGGTAGTTCGCACCACCGACGCGGCGGCTGCGGGTTTCCATGTGCGGCTTGATGTTGCTCATAGCCTGCTCGAACACGTCGAGTGGGTTTTCTACCTTGAGCTTATCAGCAGCCTTCTGCATGCCGGCGTAGACCAGGCGTTCAGCGATTTGCTTTTTACCATCGCGCATAACGCGGTTTATGAGGCGCTGGACCTGGACGTTGTTGTACACACGGTCGGCAGGAATGTCGCGAACGAGTGAGGCGGTTACTTTACGTGGCATTATAGCTCTCCTTTCCTAGCAAACTGAAAAAAACCTAGAACCCCTTTACGGGTGTCTACCTGCGAAAGATTTGCGTAAGGGTTTTCTATATCGACGCATTCGAAAACTTGGGTCGGACCTTGCTGAGGTTGTGAATCAGGGGCGAAAGAAGCATAAGGCTGCTCTACGTCAACGCCATTGAATGTGTTGATTGGTGAATGGTCAAGAGTGTTTCGCATGCTACTTGCTCTCCTTCTTGGCACCGTACTTGGAGCGGCCCTGCTTGCGGCCATTGACACCCTGAAGGTCCAATGCACCACGGACGATGTGGTAGCGCACACCTGGAAGGTCCTTTACACGGCCACCGCGAATCATAACGACTGCGTGCTCCTGCAGGTTGTGACCTTCACCACCGATATAAGCCCAAACTTCATAGCCGTTGCCCAGGCGCACACGTGCAACCTTACGCAAAGCGGAGTTTGGCTTCTTTGGTGTTTTGGTAGTGACCTTTACGCAAACGCCGCGCTTGAATGGCGCTGGCTTCTCGTAGTGTTTGGTCTTGAGGTTGTTCGTAACGCGCTGCAGGGCCGGTGACTTGCTTTTGGTAGTCACCTTGGTGCGTGGCTTGCGAACCAGTTGGTTTATAGTAGGCATTCGCCTTCCTTTCGTTAGACCCACTCCCGGTTGCTGTCATTCCGGGCTTGACCCGGAATCTAAAGCTCACAATATTTGAAGGCTGTAGATCCTGAATCGAGTTCAGGATGACACAGGAACAGAGTCCTATTTATATAGTTACTTTCGCAAGTTCATGAAGAGATACGTCTCCTCTGCCGCCAAGATGGATTTCTGTGCGAATTCCACCAGCTCGAATTTGAGTCAGTGAATACATTCTAACAGATGTACTTCTGTTTTGCAACGAGCCGTCGTTTACCTTTTACCGTTTTCCGTTCACCATACATTTACCGTTGTCCATTTACCGTGGGGAACGCCCGCACGGTAAATGGTAACTGGGTAACGCATGGTGAACGGTGAATAGTAAACGGTGAACGAATCTACTCTTCGGTTGGTTCGTCGCGGACGATTTCTTCGGCGGCTACAGCCACGAATTCTTCGTCGTCACCATCACCTTCGTCGAGCGCATTGCTGGCACCGAAGCCGGTACCGACCGGAATCTTGCGGCCTAAGATGACGTTTTCCTTCAGGCCGTAGAGCTTATCGACCTTACCGCTGGTTGCGGCGGCGATGAGCACGCGGGTGGTGTCCTGGAAGCTGGCGGCCGACAGGAATGAGTCGGTGCTCAGTGAAGCCTTAGTTATACCAAGCAACAGCTGGGTATACTTGGCAGGCTGTTTGCCTTCGGCAACAAGTTGCTCGTTGGCTTCGACGACAGCAAGCTTACTGACGACGTCACCGGTTACGAATTCGCTGTCGCCAGCGTCCTCAATCTGCACGCGGCTGAACATCTGGCGCACGATGATTTCAAGGTGCTTGTCGGCGATGTTCTGGCCCTGGCCGGCAAAGATGCCAAGCACTTCGTTCATGATGTAGCGCTGCGTCGGTTCGACACCTTGCAGGCGCATCAGCTCGTGCAAGTTTATAGAACCGTTGGTCAGACGCTGACCGGCCACGACTTTGTCGCCGTCGTTGACCAGAATCTGCTTAAAGCCAGGGATTTCGTAGCGGACAACGCTCTGTGCGGTCGGAGCAATAGTAATGGCCTTGTCGCTCACTTCTGCCTTACCGGCCATCGGTGCGACCAGTGGTTCCGCACCACCTTCTTCGCTTGCAAGCACATCACCGATGGCGACATCGCTGCCGCTGGCGATAGCCGGCGTGCGGCCACCGAGGTCAAGCACCAGGTTTTCTTTGTCGCTGGCAGTAACCTGGACAACATAGTGGTCGCCCTCTTCCCATACGTTCGCGACACCGGAAATGTCGGTCAGATACGCCTGACCCTTCGGCGTACGGACTTCGAAAAGTTCTTCGACACGGGACAGACCCTGGGCAGTGTCATCGGCTACCAAGGCACCGGAACGGTGCTTGGAGTCGAGGCTCAGCTGCGTACCAGGCTCACCGATAGATTGTGCGGCGATGACGCCGATGGGGTTATGGCTGGAAACCAGGTTGCCAGTAGCCGGGTCGATGCCGTAGCTCTTCTGCGGCACGCCACGGACGCTCGAGGCGCTCAGCGCGCTCAGAATCTTGACGCCATCGAGCTTTTCGTCAGCTTCGATAGCTTCGGCAACTTGCTTGCTGAAGAGTTCGCCAGCCTTGATGTGGCTCTTAACATCTTCTGCAGCGTAGCGGCCTTCGAGGCGGCTGGCGTACGAGACGCCGATTGCGGCTGCGTCAGCGCGCAACATCGCAAAGCCTGGGTCGCTGGCGTCGGATTCGTCGTCGATGGTAAATACATCTTGAGAAACGTCGACCAAACGGCGAGTCAGGTAACCTGCATCTGCAGTCTTAAGCGCGATGTCGATGACAGCCTTACGGGTACCACGGGTACCCGTAAAGTATTCGAGTGGTTCGAGACCTTTCACGTAACCAGACTTGACTGGCAGCTCAATAGCGCGGCCACCGGCGTCAGAGAAGACACCGAGCATACCGACGGACATTTTCATCTGCGAAATGTTACCGCGGGCACCAGAAGTGATGGCGATAGCCATGCTGGAGTCCTTGTCGGCCATTTGGGCGGCCAACAGTTCCTGCACTTGCGTGTCAATCTTAGCCCAGTTGTCGACAGTCAAGCGATGACGCTCTTCGTCGGTGATGAAGCCTTGTTCGTACTGCTCGGAAATAGCGGCTGCGCGGTCGTCACCAGTCTTGATGACGTCGTCCATGCCAACGATTTCTTCGAAGTCGCCCATGCCCATGCTCAGGCCGGACATAGTCGCAAAGCGGAAACCGACGTCTTTCAGGATGTCAGCGATTTCGGCAGTCTTTTCCTGGCCGTACTTCTGGTACACAGCGGCCATGACCTTCTGCAAACGCTTCTTGGTCATCGGCTCGTCCTGGTACGTGAAGTCTTCGGGGAAGGTTTCGTTGAACAGCAGACGGCCGAAGGTAGTTTCGCGGATTTCGCCGCGGAACGGTACCTTGACGCGGCTCTGCAGGCTGATGACGTCGGCGTCGAAGGCCATAGTGGCTTCTTCTAAGCTCGAGTACGGCCTGGCAGCGGCTTGTTTGCCGGGACGCTCGTAGGTCAGGTAGTAACAACCGAGGACGATGTCCTGTTCGATGTGCAAGATAGGCGAACCGTCGGCAGGCTTCAGCAAGTTCATGTTGGCAGCCATGATGTGCTTGGCTTCTGACTGAGCGGCATCGCTCAGCGGTAAGTGCACAGCCATCTGGTCGCCGTCGAAGTCGGCGTTAAAGCCCTTACAGACCAACGGGTGGAGCTGTATGGCACGACCTTCGATAAGCACAGGCTGGAAGGCCTGGATACTCAAACGGTGCAGCGATGGAGCGCGGTTCAGGAGCACGTACTTGCCCTGGATAACCGTGTCGAGGGCATCCCAGACAGCGGTTTCACCAGTTTCAATCATGCGGGTCGCAGAACGGATGTTGTGTGCTTCTTCGCGGGCGATGAGCTCGCCGATAACGAACGGCTTGAACAGCTCGAGCGCCATCATCTTTGGCAGACCACATTCGTAAATCTTCAGTTCCGGACCGGCAACGATAACCGAACGACCAGAGTAGTCGACACGCTTACCGAGCAAGTTCTGGCGGAACCGACCCTGCTTACCCTTGAGCATGTCGCTCAAAGACTTCAGGCGGCGGCGCTGACCAGTTGCAGCAACCGCGCGGCCACTGCGGGCGTTGTTGTTGTCGACCAGAGCGTCCACGGCTTCTTGCAGCATGCGCTGTTCGTTGCGGCGGATGACTTCAGGGGCGTTCAGCTCGATGAGCTTCTTCAGGCGGTTGTTGCGGTTGATGACGCGGCGATAGAGGTCGTTTAGGTCAGAGGTTGCAAAGCGACCACCGGTCAACTGAACCATTGGGCGCAGGTCCGGAGGGATGACCGGCAGAACGCTCAGGCACATGCTGCCTGGCTCAATCCCAGCGCGTTCCATGCTTTCGAGCAGGCGAAGACGCTTCATCAGCTTCTTCTTGCGTTGACCCTTAGCCTCTTCGGCTTCGGCGGTCAGGGCTTCGATAAGCCCACGTAGGTCGATTTCGTCGAGCAGCTCGCGCAGTGCGGCGCCACCCATACCGACCTTAATCATGCTGCGAAGTTCGCTAGGCAGGTTGCGGTAGTCGGTTTCGTTCATCAGGCTGAGCTTAACGAGGCTGTCGAGTTGCGCCTTCAGAGTCTCCCATTCCTTGGTAACTTCTTCGAGTTCCTTGGTCTGAGCTTCGGCCAGTGCCTTGACGTTGGCGTCTTCGGCCTTGGCTTCGTTTTCAAACCGAAGTTTGATGGCATCTTGAGCAGCCTTGAATTCGGCTTCTTTGTCAGTGCGGTATTGGTCGCGCTTGGCAGTGTCGACATTCTTGACGATATAGCTCGCAAAGTACGCGACGCGCTCCAGGTTTTTGACCGTCACGCCCAGCAGCAGGCCGATGGCGCTTGGGGTACCGCGGAGGAACCAAATGTGCGCAACAGGCACGGCCAACTGGATGTGGCCCATGCGTTCGCGGCGGACGATAGAACGGGTAACGAGTTCACCGTTCTTGTCGACGGCAGCTTCGCGGCTGCGGACGCCCTTGTACTTGGCGTCATGCGGGTTGATGTCTTTGACCGGGCCGAAAATCCGTTCACAGAACAGACCGTCGCGCTCAGGCTTTTGGGTGCGGTAGTTGATGGTTTCTGGCTTCAGGACTTCGCCGTAGCTCCAGTCCATGATGTCTTTGCTGCTGGCGACCGCGAGGCGGACAGCATCAAAGTCTGCAATGTCGGTGCCGTAAGAATAGCGTCGCATACTTAGGCCTCCTTCTCTTCTTCGTTAGTGTCATCGTCGGTTGCAACTAGGACTGCGTCTGCATCGTCACTCGTTTGGACGGTCAGGCCGTCTTCTTCCAGGAGGAATTCGTCGTCAACAACGTCTTCTTCGGACATGTCGACATCGGAAATAGCGGGAGCCGGCACGTCGACCGAAGCCGGGTGCGTTGCCTCCTGATGGATATTACTGGCAAGTACGGACTCAGCGTCGACGACGGCATCGCTGGCGACCAGGTCGACCTTCAGCCCTAAACCTTGCAGTTCCTTCACGAGGACGTTGAAGCTTTCTGGAACCTTTGGACCAACAATGTCGGTCTTCTTGATGATGCTTTCGTATGCTTTCGAGCGGCCATACACGTCGTCGGACTTGATGGTGAGCATTTCCTGCAGCGTGTTGGCGGCGCCGTACGCTTCCAGGGCCCAGACTTCCATTTCTCCGAAGCGCTGACCACCGTTTTGTGCCTTACC
>CAZEMC010000016.1:0-14379 GCA_964513385.1 uncultured Candidatus Saccharibacteria bacterium
GCAACCAAAATAAAACACCCACCTCGCCGTGGGTGTTTTATTTTGGTTTTGGCCAAAACCCGAACCTGGGACCAGCCCCGATAAAATCGGGGCGTAGGTCCCAGGTTCGGCGAAGCGCAAAAAGGAACGCGAAAGCTCGCTTTCGACCCATTTTGTGCGGAGGAGCGCCAGCGATTCTGGTCCCGCACCCATATGCACTTAGAACTCTGTTATTTTGACAGATTTTTTTGTCTACCGAAATTCCAGGAAGCTATTCGATTCAAAGTGAGTTTAGCCCTACAGCGAAATGTGAGATACTTCCATATGAAAATAGGAAACAAATATTGCATAAACCCAATAACTCAGGCTTTATACTCGGATTCCTCTTAACAATATTTGTGCTAGTTATCATTACTGGCATCGCCTTCTTTATATTTGTGCATAGACTATCGCTTGGGCCCTCATTCCCAAAGCTATCGACATATCGGAACATCGATAAGGCAGCAATCGCGTCTGAAGATGAATCGGCCCAATCTACTCTGGCTCAGGATATTCAAAAGTTTCAACAATCCCTACTCTCACTCTCGCCGGCGGGCAGCGAAACATTTGACGGCTGCGGCTTGTTTGTCACGGAAGAAAGTGGTGATTTTCCAGCCGCGTATGGCAAAGTATGTACCTTATATAGGCAATCTTATTACGCTTCAAATGATAGCGTTCGGACGACTGTAGGAGCTGTCGAGAGTGTAATAGGAAGCCTGCCTATGTACCCAGAACAGCAATGTAACGATACGCCAATTAAGCGCTATAACGACATGAGCGAGTTTTCTGTGTATACGCTTGACTCAACGCTTGCAGCGACAGATGCTTTGAATTGCAGTAAGCTTTCCAGGTTAGATACGGCTAGCCCGGCATTCTCGTCTGGAGCGGTGCTTGCGGGCGCTGTTGGGGCAGATGAAGCGTACCAGGAAGTGCGCGCCCAGAGTGTGGTGAACCGCAAGGTGATAATGGACCAGATGCGAGCAAGGGGAGTGTCGACAATCGTTATCGTGCAGTGGAGCAAAAGGTATTATAGCCATACATTCTAGTCTAGGTGTTCTGATACGCACTTATATTTTGTAAATTCGATTGCACGTGCACAGCCAAGCCCACCAACAAGCATTGCCATATCGTCCTAACCGTATATACTCATAACCATAAACAGGTTGGGACAAAAAGTGGCAAAACTTTTTCGGGGAACAATTGCGGCGTTAGCTTTAGGGCTAACATTATTTGGTTTAGTTCTAGGCAATACGGCACTTGCGGCTACGCCGGATGCGTCACCGGTGTTTTTGAGCAAATTTGGCACGGTGGGCTCCGGCGATGGCCAGTTCCAGAATCCGACCGCAGTAGTCTTTAATGCAGATGGCAGCAAGGTGTACATTGCGGACGCGAATAATAACCGCGTACAGATTTTTAATACCAGCGACAATTCGTTCGCCGGCAAATTCGGCACCGGCGGTAGCGGCGATGGGCAGTTCAATAGTCCCAACGGGCTGGCGTTTTCGAAAGATTACAGCAAGCTGTACGTTGCAGATATGAGCAACCGTCGCGTGCAAATCTTCAACACCAGCGACAACTCCTTCGCCGGCATATTCGGCACCTACGGCTCCGGCGATGGGCAGTTCAATTACCCCAAGGCCCTGGCTGTTTCGACCGATGGCACCAAACTGTACGTTGTAGACTACGGCGACAGTCGCGTAGAAATCTTCAACACCAGCGACAATTCGTACGTCGGGCAGTTCGGCAGCAATGGCAGCGGGGACGGGCAGTTCGACGCCCCCGTAGGTATCGTAGCCTCACCCGACGGAACTAAACTGTACGTACAGGATTTCGGCAATCACCGTGTCCAAATCTTCAACACCAGCGATAATTCGTTCGCCGGCAAATTCGGTTCACACGGCAGCGGCAACGGGCAGTTTGGCGGCACTACCTATGACATTACGATTTCACCCGATGGCAGCAAGTTGTTCGTGGCGGATTCGGGCAGTAACCAGGTCCAGATTTTCAACACCAGCGACAACTCCTTCGCCGGCAAATTCGGCACCGCCGGCTCCGGCAACGGCCAGATGAATTTCCCGATAGCCGTTGCAGTCTCGCCCGATGGCAGCAAGGTATACGTTGGCGACCAGAATAACCATCGTGTAAATGTATTTAATTACCCTAACTTCGTGCAGCTAGGCGGGAGTGGGTACAGTTTCCCGATTCCCATAAACACACCGGCGAACACCACGCTGACTTGCTCGTCACGTCAGGCAGAAAGCAGCCTGGCGAAAGCCGATGCCGGCTACGACTATCCGCTCGGGCTCGTGAACTTTTGCTTTACGACTGCGGCATCGTCCAACCAAGTTTCGCTGCTGTTTGTGACCGACCTGAAGTCGAACCAGGTAAGCGCTAGGAAGTACAACCCAAGCACGCAAGCCTACTCGAGCGTACCGGGCGCCGTATTCACCGAAACTACCTACAACACCCACCATGCATTACTGCTGACCTACACCATTGCCGACAACGGCCCGCTCGACACAGATAGCGCCGTCGGCAGCATAACCGACCCTGTGGGTCTGGCGGTTTCTACGGGGGCAACCGCGGCTTCGGCGGGAACCCTTGTCGAAACCGGTACAAACACAGCGCTCATCAGCATCCTTGCACTCTCTATCATCACTCTGAGCGTAGTCGCCAGACTTACAAACCACAAAACCCCTCAATAATCATCCAAGTAAAATGATATGATTGTTCCATGAACGTTTTTTATATAGTTCGACATGGTGAAACGGAGAATAACCGAGCAAAGCGTTTGTCTGGTTGGATTGATACACCATTAACTGAAACTGGGCTTGAACCGACTAAATTGGTCATCGAAAAGCTAAAACATGTTCATATAGATGAGATGTATTCGAGTGACCTTGGACGAGCGTTTACTACTGCGTATGTTTTGGCCAGAGGTCTAAGCTTCACAGAAGAGATTAAGCGACTGTCGGGTCTGCGCGAGGTTGGCTACGGTGATGCTGCGAACATGCTTAGCGCCGAAGCTTATACACTGTACCCCAAACTCGATAGGGACACCCTTTACACGCCTCCAAATGGTGAATCATTGGACTATATGCAAAAACGTGTCTTCCAAACCATCGACGAATTAAATAACTTGCATACTGGTAAAAGCATTGTTTTAGTTTGCCACTCGGGAGTAATGGCTGCCTTAAAGGCTAGCCATATTGGACAAGATTTTGGGGAGCACAACATAAGCGAGGCGTATCCTCATGACTTCGTCGGTATATTCACTTTTGAGAATGGTGTAGTAACTTCGTTCAAGGAATTCTCAGACTAGTTTAGTAAATATGCTCCATCCTAGGTCTAGGCAATAATGAGCGTATAAAACTAACCATGAAGGCTTTGGCATCATTGGAGTAGTAATTCTCGCGGTTGTTGGGCGGCCGGCGGGATTGGTTTTTATGTGTTGAACTCGAGTAGGGACGACAAATCAACCGACGCCGTTACTCAAGAGCCGGCAGAGTCTGAAACTGAAACAAAAACTACGGAAACTGCGCTTATACGAGAGTGCCCCGACCAGTGGATAGACAACCAAATGCCAAGCTTGAAAGAAGACGATAGTCTACCCTCTGAATACTTCATTTTCGACGGCGAGCGAAAAGAGACCAAAGACTATGACGTCGAATGGATAAAAGCTAACTGCTCGGTAAAAGTCCAAAAAATCTATTAGTGCCTAGCTTGCCACGGGCATTCTCTTCATAGTGTGGAGTATACTGGGCACATGATACGAGTTATTATTTTCGACTTTTTTGATGTGTTTCGGACGGATGGGTACAACCGGTGGCTCAAGCAGCATGGGTACGAGCGCGAAGGCGCGTTCCTAACGGCGAGCGAAAGACATGACAGGGGCGAATACTCCGACAAACAGTTCTTCCAGGCCATAGCCGATGCCTCGGGCGAGACGGCCGAGCAGGTCGAACGGGAGTTGGAAGCCGACAACGAACTCAACGAACCGCTGGTCGAATACGTCGGTACTTTGCAAGGCAAGTACAAACTGGCACTGTTGTCGAACTCTTCTTCAGAATACTTGCGGAACGAACTGGCAAAATACGACCTGGAAAAGTACTTCGACGACATAGTTATTTCCAGCGAGGTCGGGCTTATAAAGCCCGAGCCGGAAGTGTTCGAGCACATCATGCAAAAGCTCGGCGTCAAACCCGAAGAGTGCATCTTTACCGACGACAATCCGAAACATACCAGCGCCGCCGAAAAGCTCGGCATCCATGCAGTAGTCTATACTTCAGTGCCTGAACTACGTCAGCAAATCGAGACAATCGTAGCTGCCGAGTAATCGTAATTCCGCTCTTGCCGGGGTTTTGGTATCATTAAAGTAACGGCGAAAACAAAACCATGCACAAACAAAAACTAGAAATTACCAAAATAGACCTGAAGCTCATAGCGTTCTTCCGTCGTACGTTCATCCCCACGGCGCGTTTCTCGATTTTCCTCATTTTTTTCTGGTTCGGTTTTATAAAATTGCTTGGCCTGAGCCCGGCCAGCCCCCTGGCCGAAGCCCTGACCGCGAAGACCGTCGGCATGCAGTATTTTGACCCGCTATTCTACACGCTTGCCGCCGTAGAATGCCTTATCGGCATCTTGTTCTTGTTCCCGAAGGCTACGCGCGTAGTCGTACCGCTGCTGTTGTTCCACATGCTTATAGTCTGTTCGCCGCTGGTGCTGGTGCCGGATTATACCTGGCAACAATTCGGCGTGCCGACGCTGGAAGGGCAGTACATTATAAAGAACGCGGTCGTTATAGCCATAGCCATCGGCATCGCTGCCTCGACCAGACCGCTCCAACCCAAGAAGGCTTAGTTTTGGGCTTGGGAGAATATTTCGGCGCCACCGGAGCCTTCGACGTTGCGCTCTGGGTTCGGCGTATGAACCTGCACGGTCATGATAGAATCCGGCGTGAAACAGAGCATGTGGCAATTGTCTTCATTTACGAAGTCTTTGGCATCTATGTATAGCGTGCCGTTTTCGGTGTGAACCGTAACTTTCGATAAATCGGGATGGTCGAAGTAGTGCAGGTTCACCGCATAGTCCGGCGACGTAATCAGCTCCACATCCACATCGCCTGCAGCGACTATCTTACTGAACGGCTGTATGTTTGCGACGGCCGTCGTGTGCATAGATGCGTCGTAGCGTTGCTTGACACGGGGAACTATGTCGACGAGTAAAGCGGTGCTGGCTACGGCCGCGAGCAGGAACAGACCGGCGAGCAGGCCGGTGGCCCAGCCGCGAATCGGCCATGTGCGCTTAAATGTGGCGACACCGATGAGTATGAGGAAGACCGACAGTATCATGACTAGCGACATGGCAAGCCAGACCAACACGTGTTCCTGTAATCCGACCGGGAAAATCTGTACCGGCGAGTACTGGCCGCCGTGCAACACGGTGTAAGCGCCCAAAACTGCCACACTGAGCGCCAGGACTACGCCAAGGGCGGCGAACATGACGCCGAGCGCTACTATGCAGAGTCGGAACAGACGGTTGATGATGGGTGCGATGGTGTGGCCGCCTCGTTTTGCTGCACCGGCGATGTCGGCTTTGCTGACAGAATTTTTCAAGGCGTCGAGTGTGACGGCCTTACCCTGCATCTGCAGTTTTTCGCTGGTGGTTTCGGCTGGTGGGACGATAAGCCACAAGATGACGTAAACTACTAGCCCGACGCCACCGCCCAAGAACGCCAGCACGACGAAAATGATGCGGATGATGACCGGGTCGATGCCGAAGTAGCTCGCCATGCCGGCCGACACGCCGGCTACCATGGCGTGGTCTGTGTCGCGGAAGAGCCGTTTCTCGGTTTTGTCTGCAGTGTCTGCGGGTGTGCCATCGTCGTCTTCGCTGCCAAAGTCTTTCGGACTACCGAGCTGCTGTTGCAGGAACCGGACATCTTCGGGCAAAATGACCTTTTCGCTCGTAACGCCACGCTCGGCGAGGAGTTCCGACATGCGCAGTTCGACTTCGCGCAGGACTTCTTTGTCGCCCACTTTCTTTTCTATCTCGGCCAGATATTTCTTGAGCTGTGCGTGCGCTTCGACCGAAATCGTGTAGGCTTCGCGGCCGAGGTGGATGCGGGTTATTTCGTTCATTTCGTGCCTCCTTTCTCGAGTGTTTGGATAGAACGGTGTAGTTTGCGGTACGCGGCTTGCAACTCGGCAAGCAACAGCTTGCCCTCGTCGGTCAGCCAGTAATATTTGCGCGGTGGGCCTTGCTCGCTTTCTTGCCATTCGTAGGCCAGCAGCTGGTCTTTGGCCAGGCGGTTCAGGAGCGGGTAGAGCGTGCCTTCGACGACGATGAGTTCGGCGGCGCGTAAGGCGCGGATGATTTCCGAGGAGTATACTTTGCCGTCCTTGAGCAGTAGTAAGACCGCGTACGTCAGCACGCCCTTGCGCATTTGCGATTCGGACTGGCCCGCGGTGGATTCTGTAGTACTTTCATTCATACACTACTATGCTATACAAGGTAGCTTACAAAGTCAAGTTCCAAAATGTACAAAGACTTGGCGCGGTACGTCCCGACGGCCTGTTTAACATCGCCCCCCTTCACGGTACGTGCACTTCACGGTAGACAGAAAACGGTAAGCGTAAACGGACAGTCTTGATACGACATGCCATTTTGCGCAAGTCCTGCTAGAATAGGTATAACGATTATGCATAAGGTGGAACTCGAACGGCTGCGGGGTGTCAAGGTGCAGACGCACGGTGGTGCGACGTGGATAGACGCCGAAAACCCGGACGCCAGCGTGTTTACCGCACTCGAAAAAGAGTTCGGTTTGCATCCGCTGCAGTTGCAGGAAAGCTTGCAAAAGGTGCAGCTTTCGGCGGTGGAGCGCGAAACCCACTATATGTTCGTACTCCTGCCCGTTCCCCGGTATGATGAAGCGAAGCATAAGTTGCGGACGGGGCAGGTAGGTGTCTTTTTGGGCAAGGACTATCTGCTGACCGTGCACGATAGCGAGACCAAACTCAGCAGCGACATCTTTGCCGAATGCGTGCGCAGCAGCGCTCTGCGCGATGAATATTTTCATAAGGGCCCCGGCTGCGCGCTGTACCACCTGGTCCGGCGCGTGCTCGAAGGGATTACTGCCCTCGAGCAAGCCGTACTGAACGAGCTTGACGTCATAGAAGACAGCGTGTTCGACGACAGTGGTTCCGACGCCTTCCCCATCGGCCGCTTGCGCCAGAAAATCACCCGGCTGAAGCGTGTCATCGTCCCGTTCTGCAACTTGCTCGACGACCTGGCGGACGGCATCAACGCCCACACCGGCCAGTCGCTTTCGCGCCACTATTCCAACAACGCCAAAATGGCGCACCGCCTGTCCGAAATGATAGCCGAATCCAAAGAAACCATCGAAATCTTCAAAGACGCCGATTTTACGCTCAGCACCGAAAAGACCAACGAAACACTCGCTATCCTGACACTGCTCTTTACTCTGACCATCCCGGCCACCGTCATCGGAGCGGTGTATGGCATGAATATCTTGCTCCCGGGCGGCATAGATGCCGGGTCGTGGACGTTCTTCGGCAAATACACCATGTTCAAGTTCACGGTCGGCGCTTCCGTGCTTGCCGCCATCCTTATGTACCTCTACTTCCGCCGCAAAAAATGGTTCTAGGAAGACTTACACAGGACGGACAGGTCGCCTTTCATCCGAAACTGCACCATTCTGTGTAAGCCTTCCAAACCGGGGCTTGAGTCTGACATAAAAAGCCCCCGGTGATTGCCGGGGGCTTTTGGTCGCCTTTTGACCGGTTAGTTATTGCTGACCATGACGGTCGTGTTGCTGTTGTTCGAGTTGCTGGCGTTGCCGGTCACAGCGCTCCCGCCAGTAGTGTTGCCACTGACGTTGGCGCTACCGCTCTCTGCTTCTTGCTCGCTCTCGTTCGTCACACAAACGCTGTTGTCATTCGTGACGCTTGTGTTGTTGGTGAACGTGCTGGTGATGTTGTTGCTCGAGCCTGGCCCGGTAGTATTTATGGAGCCGCTGCTGCTCCCGCCACCGCCACCACCACCGCCGGCGCTACTGCTGTTGGCTAGTGTGACATTGGTCTGTGCTCCATTGGTATTGCCGGCGTTGCCGGTGCTGGCGCTGCCGCCGGTGGTGTTGCCGCTGACATTGGCCGAGCCGCTGTATGCGCTCTGACCGTTGTAGTTCGAAACGCCTACCGAGTTATTGTTGTGGACGCTGGCGTTGTTGGTCCAGGTCGTCGTGATGTTGTTGCTCGACCCTGGCCCGGTGGTGCCTATGGAGCCATTACTGCTCCCACCACCCCACCAGCCGCCGCCGGCCCCGCCACTGTTCGTGACGCTTGCCACAGTGCTGGCGCTATTGTTGTTGTAGGCGCTCCCGGTCATGGCGCTTCCGCCAGTAGTATTGCCGCTGACATTGGCGCTGCCAGTCCCAGCCCATTGGGTATTGAAGTTACCTGCCCACAGATGGTTGTTGTTCCATACTGAAGCGTTGTTCGTCCAGGTCGTCGTAACATTGTTGCTCGACCCTGGCCCGGTGTTGTAAATACTGTCGGCGACCGCTGCGCCACCGACGGCCAAAATCCCACCTGTCAGCAATGCCGAACTCAGCAAGCCGACACGTTTAATCTGCGTTTTCATAAGCACCCCCTCCCAACCTTATATTTGTGCCTGTAGTATGGACGCCGTTTCAGGCCGGCGCTATAAAAAACCAGGTTGACACGCAAGAGTATAATGCTAAAGCTTCGCTGCGCTACCAGCGGAAGAGCGTGGGGATATACACCGATTTGTCGTGGAGCTCGCCGGCCAGGGCGGCTATACTCGTCACGGTGTAGAGCTTCGCCTGTTTCTTGACGATGCCTTTTTGGGCTAGGCGTTTCATGCAACGACTGGCGGTTTCGCGGGCGACGTTTATGGTGCTGCCGATGAGGCTGTGTGTCAGGGGTAGGGTGATTTCCAGGCCGTCTTCGCCGCTCGGCCTGCCGAACCGCTGAGCCAACAGCAGGAAGCAGTATACGACCCGGTCGTAAGCGTTGGTATACTGCAGATTGCCCACGCGCTGGACGTAGTGGTTGTACTGTTCGGTAATCCGTACGGCCAGCTCGTAGGAAGCCTGGCCGTCGTTCCGTACGGCTTCGGTGAACGCAGCTCGGGACATCCGGTAGAGCTTGACCGGCATGAGCGCCTCAAAGCTGGTCGACATGGCGTCGACCTGGCGGATGCCGGACACTGGCAGGATGTCGTCGGGGCCGTAGAACGAATGTGTTATTTTTTCGCCTTTCGGGCCGAACCGGTACGAGTACGCGACGCCTTCGGCAATAAGGTACATGTTGTCTATAGCGTCTCCGGCTCGCAAAAATACATGGCCTTTCTCAATACGTAGCGTTTCACCGCTGCGGAAAATCTTGGTGAGGTTCGGGTGAGTACTGATGAGGGCTCCTCTGTTGTTCACATATAGTCTATAGCAAAACCGTGCGGAAGAGAATTGTATTTTTAAGGGAGGGGCTTGCCCCTCCCAACTTGTTCCGAAGTAAATTCGGAACAAGTCTCCCTCCCTCTAAAGCTCGCCTGTCGGCTCGTTCGCTGCGCTCAGTAGTCTCAGGGAAGAGCTTGCCCTTCCCACTTTCTTTTGAAATGAATTCAAAAGAAAGCTCCCATCCCCTAAAGCTCGGGCTTACGCCCTCGTTCGCTGCGCTCGGCATAAGAGTGCAAGGGGAGTTCGGGAATCGGGTTTATGTAAATTATAAAATACTATTGACAAAGCACAACCTTTTTGCTATTATATACACAGTTCGAAGAAACGGAATACCGTTTCGGAAAACAAACATTTCAAAACAAAAACATAAAAAGAAAGGCGGTATGACACATAATGTCACTAGTACCCAAAAAGGCTTGGGCGTTCGAATTCGCTCCGACGACCAGCCAGGAAATACTTGCGGTCGACGCACTGTTGCGTAAGCTGTAGGAAAAACTGTAGAATTACTCAAAAACCACCTCATAACAGAGGTGGTTTTTGAATCCGCACGCTGAATCAAGCGGCCGCTTCGCTTTATTCAAGAGGCGGTTTCGCGTACAATGTAGCCAAGAATGGCTCTAAATAAATACGATAGCTTCCAGCCGAAGCGCGCTACGAACATCGACGGATTCTTTGCTAAGCCTGTAGAGAACCGGCCTCGGCAACCCGTATTCCGCTCGCAGTCAGCGAATCCGCAGCATACCCCTGTTACTCTGAGAGACATGCCGAAACGAAGTGTCCCGCAAAGCGTGCTTGCCAGTAGTTCGCAAGCCAGCATCGTACAGCCCGTCATGGGGGGTGCGCCTGTCGGCATGCCGACGGAGCGGCAGCGTGACCGGTTCCGCGACCGCCATGCCGAACTACCGCCGGCCGGTGATGACAGAAAAGCCCGCAAACGGGCCAAAAAAGAAGCAAAGAAGCAGAACAAGAAGCACCGCAGCCTGGGCAAGAAAATCGCCCTCTGGAGCGGTGCCGTCGTACTGGTGCTGCTACTGCTCGGCGGCGGGTTCCTGTACAAGAACTTTTCGAAGATTACGGGCAATAAGAACCCGTTCAGTCTGCTGAGCGCTTTCAAACCGGCGCATCTCGACAATCAGGACGGCCGGGTAAACATACTGGTCGCTGGTAACTCGGCCGACGATGTCGGCCACAACGGTGGCGACCTGACCGACTCCATCATGATTCTCAGTATCAACACGCGCAATAACACGGCACTTATGCTCAGTGTCCCGCGCGACCTGTGGGTGGATATACCGGACGTCGGGCATTCCAAAATCAACGCTGCCTACCCGAACGGCGGTATGGACCTGCTGCAGGAGACGGTTGAAGAAAACCTGGGCCTGACCATAAATTATCAAGTACTCGTGAACTACCATGCGTTCCAGGAGCTGGTCGGCGCCGTCGGTGGCATAACCATAACTATAAAGAGCACCGACCCGCGCGGCATATACGACCCGAGCCTCGACTACACCAGCCGTACCTGCTGCGCACTCGCGAAGTATCCGAACGGTCCGGTAACCCTGAACGGCAAGCAGGCACTGAACCTGGCCCGCGCCCGCGGCGACGCCTACGGTTCCTACGGTTTTCCGGCGGCCGACTTCGACCGTACGCAGCACCAGCGCGATATGCTGCTGGCCATAAAGGACAAAGCCAGCAGTAGCGGCGTTATCGCCAACCCGTTCAAGGTCGCGAATCTGGTCGAAGCCGTGGGCAACAACGTGAAGACCGACCTCCAGATTAACGAAATCGAGACACTGTACACCTACATGAAGAAAATCGACAACAGCAAGATAGATTCGTACAACATCAACACGCTGAAGGGCAAGGGCACCACCATGCTTACCGGCTACACCAGCCCGAACGGCCAGTCGGCGCTCATACCGGCGGCCGGCCTGGATGATTTTAGCGACATACAAGCCCAGATAACCAAGATATTGACGGCCGATGCGGTCACCAAAGAAGCTGCGACCGTCGTCGTACTGAACGGCACCGACAGTACCGGCCTGGCGAGCAAGCAGATAGAGACGCTGGAAGGCAAGGGGATGGACGTGACGACTGGCGATGCACCGGCCAAACAGACGGCCTCGACCGTCATCGATAATTCCGGCGGCGGTATGCCGAATTCCCTGGCATATCTGAAGAAGAAGTACGGCGCGACCGTCGTTACCAACGCAGCGCTGGTAGCGAACTATCCGAGCGCTGACTTTATCGTCATCTTGGGCGATAACGCGGCGCCGAAGACAAGTAATACGCAGTAGTCTTGTCCCGTCGAGGTCCCTGCATTGCTATCCTGGGTCAAACTCAAGGCGAACTCTGGTGGATTACTTACTGTTCACCCTTCACCGTGCGGACGTCGCTCACGGTAAACGGTTCATGGTGAATGTATGGTGAATGAAAAATGGTGAAGGGTGAACGGTCTAACGTATCGTCAGTGGGAGTGAGACGTAGAATGTCGAGCCGGCATTTTCGGCACTTTCAAACCAGACCTCGCCACCCAGGCGTTCGGTAATGGCTTTGGTCAAGTACAACCCCAAGCCGGTGCCGCTGACATCGTCGGTGGTGATATTCGGCGCTCGGAAGAACTTAGTGAAAATGTGTTTGCGGGCCGTTTCGGGGATGCCGTAGCCGTTGTCTTTGACGGTCAATAGCACGGTGTTCGAACGCTGCTCCAGACTGACGTGCACCGTGCCCTGCTCGGGCGTGTATTTGAGCGCGTTGCTGATGATATTGGCGCAGACTTCGCGGAGCAGCAAATTATCGCTTTGCATTTCCGACAGTTCGGCCGGTATGTCATGAGTGAAGGCGATACGTTTGGCGTGGGCGGCGGGTTCGAATTCCTCCACGATGGCCCGAAGCAGCAGATTGAACCGTACGAACTCGGTACGGACACTGAGGCCGCCGGCTTCGATGCGGGTTATATTGAGCAGTGTGTCGATGAGTTCGTTCATGCGCTCCACCGAACCGAGCACGATACGGGTGTACTCCAGCTGTGGTTCGCTGAGCTTGCCCGCCATGCCCCCCTGCAGCATGCGGGTATACATGTTTATGGCCGAGAGCGGCGTACGCAGCTGATGCGAGGCGATGGAGATGAAATCCGACTGGAGCTTATCGTTTTCGATTTCGTTCGTCAGGTCGCGGAACAGCTCTATGGCGCCGATGGGTTTGCGCCGGAACATGATGGGCGACACCGTTATAAGCACAGGCAGGACCTGACCGTCTTTGCGCCGGTAGTAGGCGCGTTCGCTCGTGGAGTGGCCGGTTATGAACGCCTTCACAATGGGTCGGTCCAGGAGGTCCAGCGGCCGGCCGTTTTCGTGTACAGCGATGATTTTTTCGGTAAACCGTTTGTGTAGGATGTCGCGTTGCCGGTAGCCGAGCAGGTCCAACGCCGCTTGGTTTATCCGGGTTATGAAGCCGTGCTCGTCGGTAGCGATGATACCTTCGCCGATGCTCGAAAACAATGCCTCCAGGTGCGCGGCTTCGTGCCGCGGAAACGACAACATGGATTTGCGTTTCGGTTTGGGGGCGGGGAGGTTGCTCATGCTAGGGCCTCTGTGCTTTCGGCTGTGTCAGTTTTTCGATATCGGCTATGTACAAATCGACAAGCTGCGTATCGTCGCTGAGCAGATTCATAGCCAGGCGCATCCAGTCCATAAGTTCGCGCAGGTCTTTGCGCTCTAACTGCTCGGGGTCTTTCCGAAGATGGCTGCGTACTTGGCGCGAAACGAACCGGTCGGCCGCCGGGCCAAGGTACTCGTATGTGACTCCGACGACCTGCCGGTATACACTCGGAGCGGTCATGCTAAGCATCTCCCGTCGCATCACGCAGCCGAGCCCTAGTACTGGTTGCCGGTGAGCCGGGCAATACGCGCAGGAATACCAGAACTATACGATGCAAAAAGATTGTCAAACACCACCTCACACGCACTCGCTTCCGTAGCTGTTTACATAGTTTATTATACAGGCAGGACAGGCTCTTAAAAGTAAGCAACGAAATGCCGTGTTGCGCTGTAAGCAAACATACACAGGCCAGCGTTTTATATGCTTCGTTACGGTCAGAGCGGGCTTGCATTCAGCTGGTCTGGGGCTTATGCTTAGAGTAGTTTTATATTTACAACACAGACAATCAACATCACATGGCTGCCGTTATCGAACTCAAAAACCTTACGAAGACCTATCGTCTTGGCGACGAGGTCTTGCACGCGCTCGACAATGTATCGTTCACGGTGCAGGAAGGCGAGTTCGTAGCCATAACCGGTCCTTCTGGTTCCGGAAAGTCGACGCTGGCGAATATTATCGGTGGATTGGATCGGCCCACTGACGGTACAGTGGTCGTGGATGGCGAAAACCTGTCGCATGTGCGCGACAAAACTTTGTCGGACTATCGCAACCACCACATCGGCTTCGTGTTCCAGACGTTCAACCTGCAGGGGACGCGCACGGCGCTCGAAAACGTCATGCTGCCGCTTATTTTTGCCAAGATGAAGCGTTCGGAGCGTAAGGCTCGCGCCAAAGAATGCCTCGAAGCCGTCGGACTTGCCGACCGCTTGAAACATCGGCCGAACCAGCTGTCGGGCGGGCAGCGGCAACGCGTGGCGATTGCCCGGGCACTGGCGGCCAAACCAAGCATCATCATCGCCGACGAGCCGACCGGCAACCTCGACAGTGCCCGCGGCGAAGAGATTATGAAGCTGCTAAAAGAGTTGAATAAGCAGGGCATAACGTTGCTCATCATTACCCACGATATGTCCATCGCACATCAGGCCGGCCGCGTAATCCAGATAAAAGACGGAAAGCTGACGGAAAAGTAAATGACCAAGCGCCAA
>CAZEMC010000017.1:0-12700 GCA_964513385.1 uncultured Candidatus Saccharibacteria bacterium
CGCAAAAAGCCCCACCGTTCACCATGGAACAAATGGGGCTTTTGCAGGGAGAGCGGTCAGTCTGCTCTGTGGTTGCGTCTAGCGTTCTAGACTTAGCGAGCAAGCTTGCGGCTCAAGAACAACCGATACCCGACTGTGGCGACAGCTACGACAGCGGCGAAAATGCCGATGACGTTGCCAGCACCAGTGTTTGGCAGCTCGCTCGGAGGCGTAACTGGCGGCGTTACCGGGGGAGTCGGCGTCGTAAACGTCACACTCTGCGCACAAGCGGCACTGGTAACACCGGTCTTGTCCGCGCCATTGACGCTAAAGGTCAAGGTTGCGGTTACGGCATACGTACCATCTTTTGCGTATTGGTAGCTCACGCTGGTCTTGTCGGTGGTCAGCGGCGTGCTGCCATCACCAAAGTTGTACGTAACCGTCTTTAGCGTGGCACCGTTGGTACCGGTGTACGCGACACTGGCGGTAATCTTGCGGTTGTCGCCCTTGGTCACCGTTAGCAAGTCACAGCTGTACTTCGGGTTCGGGGTCGGCTTACATTCGTTGCCCGGCACCGTCACACTCGCAGTGTCCCAGATAGAGCCGTAGCCCTCAGGAGTTGCGAATGCTTTGTTGGTCAGGGTCTTAGCAGAACATACGTCCGCACCCGGTTTGTCGACGGTAGTATTGAACATGACATACGCATTGATGCCAGGGTTGTAGTTACCGATATCGACATTTATGGTTCGCCCATTATCTTGAACGGCGCTATCCGCATACTGGAAGCCAGGTGATGGATAGTTACCGTTAATCAGGTGGACGCTTCCCTTCTCTATGGTCAGGCCGGCAGGAACCTGGTCGACGATTTTAACAGCGTTCAGCGGCGTTTTGCCGGTGTTGGTGAACGTCAGGAGCCATTGCACTTTGTCGCCAGCTTTGACGTCTTTGGCCTTGGTCCAGTCTTTCGAAGTCTGACCGTCCATACGGACTTGCTTCGTCAGGCTGTACTGGGGCATTTTTACCTTGACTTGCAAGGTTACGAGAACCATTTCTTTGAAACAGCCCTTCAGGTTACCGTCTGCAGCCAGGGTACCGATGGGAGCACCAGTAGTTACGATACTGTCACTCAGCGGCACATCGGCATAGTTGCCGTGCATATGTGCACTGCCAGGAACATATTCGAGACCGAAAAAGCCACCGTTGGCAGCGCCGAAATCGAGCGTATCGAAGACGCTTTGCGGCTGCGCGTTGTCGGCCGAAATGTACGCAGTTGCCTGCTGGGTCTTTGCGGTACCGGTCGGCAGTGCGACACGGACCTTGGTGTTGCGAGCGATGCCCGGGTTGCCCGGAGCGTCGTTCAGTGCAGAATCTGCGTTGTTATGGACGTAGACTTGCAGTGTCAGGATATCGTCCTGCTTGGTTTGCGGCATGGGGTCAGCGAATACGCTGCCGGCATCCGCATATTTGCCGTTGAAGAAATGGCGTTCGTCACCGATGCCAGGGACACCAGTAAACGAGTTAAATGTGACGTGGTCAAAGCCGGCTACGCCGTCTGAGTACGCCTTGGTTGGTCGATCGGGACCGAAACCAGCCTTGGTTATAGCTGGTATAGCAGTTGCGACACCGGCAGCCACCAGGGCGCCAGCCACAAAAACCATAGTCCGTTTCGAGATGCGTTTGAAAAGTTTCATATCACCTCCTAAAAGGTACTAGTAATGAATTTAGTAAGTTATCGGTTGCTTGAGTTGTTAAATAACACCTTGAATACAGCCCTTGCCTCACTGCAAGAGTATCTATACCCAATCCTTAGTTACATTGTAGCATAAAGGTTATATATTGTCAATATTATGGGCTACATTGTTACCACAAGCACATTACACTTCCGTCATTCCCTCTCGCCATTTCCGTGTTGTCATCCCAGCGAAGGCTGGTATCCAGGTAAACGGGATGCCGCAGGCAGCTAAACAAGCGCTAGATTCCAGCCTTCGCTGGAATGACAACGCACAGCGGAGGCATGCCGGGGTAATGCAATCAGGTATCGGGTTATTAAAGAGCGCGGCCGTCCAGCCGCTCGGAACAAATCAGACCATTAGCAAACACTTCGCACAAGTACCAAGTTTCAGGTTTCAAGTATCAAGTGAGCTTCCCGCTCCCTACTTGGAACTTGAAACCTGAAACTTGGTACTTGTCTTATTCTTGGGGTAATGCGCGGTAATGGTGATGAAGACTGGTGTGGGGCGAGGGCTGGAAGCCTTCGAACCTTGACCAGTCAACATCGACCATTACCGCACACGGCGTAACGCTTTGCCACACAAAAATCGTGCTACCCTACTGCTCCACCTTCCTTTCGGACGGTGGTTACTGCTGGAAACCGAAGTCCCCGGACACTTCAGAGCTGAAAGCCCTGCATCATCTCCCCCCGACAGGAGAATGTCCGAAGAACTTCGGGCAATTCAACTACCGGTCACGGCGCCTCGACGTTCGTCGTGGGCGAGTCCGTGTGGGGCACCGTTGCCGCGGGGGCATTGGTGACCGGTGCGGCCGCCGTGTTGGTGGCGCCCTGCCCAGAATCACCGTGACCGGCATCTGCCGAACCACCCGACGAACCGCCACCCGCAGGGGCAGCAGTTTGACTCGTCAGTTGGCCATCCCGACCCGAGAAGGTCTGAACGTCACCGCCCGACGAACCGCCAGTGTACCCGTAAGTCTGGGCGCCATCGGGTTGACCACTGACATACTTGCCCTCGGGTGTCCAAGGGGTCGTCGGAGCAGTGGTCGGCGTGGTGCAGGTTCCAGTCTCCTCGCACGGCTTGGGGCCGCAAGAGTTGGTCTCCTCGCAGGAGGACTGGCTCTGCTCGGTGGTCACGACGACCTGCTCGGGCAAGGGCTGCACGCAGTTGCGCGCACAGGTCGCAGGGGCCGCCCAGGGTGTTTCGGCTCGCACGGGGCGAACCTGCTGCACCTTGGCGTTGCCACAATCGGCCCGAACAGCCGCGTCCTTCACGACCTTGCCGTCGGCCGTCATGAAGAGCCAGTACACGTCGTTCGGGTCAGCTTGGCGCCAACCTTCTGCGTCGTATGCTGCCCCATCGACGAAATACGTGGTACCAAGAAACTGGCTCGCGACCTTCGCCTGGATGGAGAAGAATCCCGAACCGTTCAAGGCCCTCGCAACCTCGTCGTCCCCGTAGCCGGCCGCCTTGATGGCGTCGGTGACGCGCTGCTTGGTAGCAGCCGATTCCGGGGACCCACCGTTCAGAAATTCGGCCACGTCAGCCTGTGACTTCAGTGTCTTGTGGCTGAAGTCGTTGTCGCCGTGGCTCTCGGTCCTGTCGGTGAAGTCGACCGCGTTGCCGACCGCAAGTTCGCCGGGTTGGAAATCCGTATAGATATCACGGATACCATCCAGAACTGTCTGCGAATCGGGGGCAGCGGTGACAGTGGAGGTCGCGGTGGTCGTCGTCGGGACGGTCACCGTCACGGTCTGGCTGACCATGTTGGTCGGGCCGTCGCCGTTTTCGGCTGCCGCGCGCACGGTGAGGGTCACCGTGTGGGAGCCGGGCGTTGCGAAGCGGTGCTCCGCACGCGGGTAGCTCCCTTCGGCCTTGCCTTCTTCGGCACCCCAGCTCCATTCATACCAGGCGATGGTGCCGCCGGGCATCGTGGATGCCGAGGCATCGAACTCGTACTTCAACGAGCTGTTCGAGTCCGCCTGGGCCGTGAAGGCCGCTGTCGGTGCCGCCTGCGACGCAGGAGACGAGGTGCCGCCACACGCTACAATCACTACCGACATTACGACGGCGATGATTGCTGCGAGCCACCTCGGGACACGACTCTTGCGAGCGGTGGCCGGGGTGATGACGGTGCTGATAGTGCTGGTCATGACATGTCCTTCCGGGACAGTTGAGGCGAGCCGGTTGCGCGCCTACTAGGGGGTTGTTTACTGCTGGTGTTGCAAAGCTACCGACTTGTCGCCAAATCGGCACTTTTGCAACACCTGCAAGTAATTCACCACCTCGAACTCGGAAAAACAAAAAGACTTAACTATATGCAAATAGGGTTGCACTCATAAAGAAAGAGTGCGAAAGCGTTACATTTCTGCACCGGGAGCCGCCCAGGGTGGTATTTGCATACCAGCCAACCAGGCCATGCTCGACCAGGGCAGAACAGGACGGCTCGCGCTATCTGTAGGTGTATATGCTGCGATTTCTCTCCCGTGAGATAACGACGCTAGCAGTATACTGCTAGCTGTCTGTAGGTGAGAAACGTGTGGCAGCACTACGCGTACAAACAGCGGAGTCGCCCTGTTCTGCCCTGGCGGCGCAGAATTTCTCGTGAACGTATTTGGATGCAGTACAAGGCGGAAGCGAAGCGCGCAGGGAGCCGTACTAGAGTACGGTGAGTGAGCACTGGAGCTTCCAACGCCGTAATGCGCCAAAAGGACCGATGAATTCAGTAATTCACTTACTGAATACTTCGGTCCGGTACGTTTACGAGAAGTGTAAACTAATGATCTGACTTGTAAACGTACCCCTGTTACGAAGCTCCCGGAAAGCGGCCCAAAAACAGCAAAAACCACAGATGTCGCCATCTGTGCCTACCGTTTTGTTCCACCTTTTAATAGACTCTCTGTTGTGCACAGAGGAGCCCCCTTCCGGTTATGGAGTTATCTCACACGCTCCCTAACAAGGATGTATATATACTACCACAAACACTTTAAATTGTCAATATATAAAGTAAGCGCTAAGCGCAAGTGTCAAGCAACACATTCCAGACTTGAAGTGTCAAGTGATGAGTCTGAAGTGGGAAGAAATGCGTAACAATAGGCCCAGCTTTCACCTCCCGCGTCATTCCCGCGCAGGCGGGAATCCAGTAGAATAGCTACCAATGACAAAAGGCGGCTACACGTATCTGCTCGCATCGGGACGAAACGGGACTCTATATACCGGCGTGACGAGTCAACTCGATGCGCGATGGTTCCAGCATCAGAGCTGGACGAGCAAAGGCTTCACCGGCAAATACCACGTGAACCGGTTAGTGTGGTACGAGCAGCACGACAGTATCGAAGCAGCCATCAAACGCGAGAAGCAACTCAAGAAATGGAACCGGGCCTGGAAGATTGCACTCGTCGAGCAGGATAATCCGAACTGGGATGATTTGGCGTTGCGCTGGAATGACGCTACGTGATAGCTCAACCGGCGTGAAACTATGGATGTCGGAAGACTGGATTCCCAATCGAGTTGGGAATGACGCGAAATGAGAGTCTTGCTCCATCACTTGGAACTTGAAACTTGTTCCTTGGTACCTGGGACCGCATGCGTGCGTTTGTTGAAGCGGAAGCCAAAGGTACTGCCCTTGCCTTCTTCGCTTTCGAAGATGATTGCCCCGCCCTGCGCCGCCACAACTTTCTTGGCCATAAACAGCCCCAGCCCGGTGCCGTCCGGCCGCGCCTGCCGCGCATTCTCCGCCCGGTAGAACTTCGTGAACAAGTGCCGCTGCTCGCGCCGCGGTACGCCTATGCCCGTGTCTTGCACTATGTACTGCACGCTCCCCGGCGTCTCTACTAAGTTCACCGTTACCTTCCCACCCGGCGGCGTGTAGTAAATGGCGTTGTCTATAAAGTTCATAACTACCTGGTGGATTTTGGTTTCGTCGAGCATGAGTTCGGGGAAGTTTTCGGGGTAATTGAACGCCAGCCGCACGTCACGCGAAGCGGCTGTCTGCGCCAGCTGGTTGAGTTCCGACTGGACGACATCGACCAGGTTGGTCGGCGTGGATTCTATGACGAACTTGCCGGTGCCCAGCCGCGAGAGGTTCAGCAGGTCGGCGATGAGGTAGACCATACGCTGCGCGCTGACGTACGACTGCTCGAGCAAACGGCGCTGATTGGCGTTCAGCTTGCCGGCGTCGCCCTCGAGCACCATGCTCAGGTAGCCCTTCACGGCCGTGAGCGGCGTGCGCAGCTGGTGGCTGGCCATGGTTATGAACTCGTCCTTGGTCGCATCCAACCCCTGCAACTTTTCGTTCGTCTTCCGTAGCTTCCGCGTGGCCTCGTTGACGCTTTCCTGCAGCGTCTCGTTGAAGTGCTGAATCTGCTCGAACCGCAACGAGTTCTCGACCGCTATGACCAGCTCGTTCAAAATAGTCCCCAGTGTGCGGATGTCTTTGTTGGTATAGCGGTTTCCGCTACGCCGAGCACCGAGGACTAAATATCCAACCCCCTCGTCACCATGTGCTCTCGCCGTCAGCCTCCCGAGTATAGCTACTCCGTTATGTACCAGTGCCTGCCGTAAGTGACTGGCACTTGCCTCCAATTCGTCGACCACAATAACCTTACGGCTCATCTGCGGTGCGAACGACCTGATTGTCGCCATGTCTCCAGGCGTAACGCCACGGGGGACATCCCCTATCAAACGCTGCTCCGACTGTCCAGTCTCGCGAATAGCAAAATAGCAGTATTCAGCCTTGAAGGTATCTTCAAGTACTCTTGCTGATTGTTTTAAAAGACTACCAACATCCGTATTCGAGACCAATAGCCGGTTCAGCCGGTCGAACAATACCTGCGTATCATAAGCGTCACGATAGAACAGACTGTTAGTTATACGGTCAAAAAATGCCTTCAGCCTACTGAATAGCAGTGCGGCTACAGTGGTGCCGAGCGATATGTATACCTGAGCCCTGAAATCCAGGTGAAGCCCGAAAAACAGTTGCGCAGTTCCGAATACGATAAGGCCGAACATTGCAGCCAAGACACCAAGGCTTAGGATATACGCCACGGATCGCACCACAAAAGTACGGATGTCGAACATCCTATGCCGGACAATACTCATCGCAATCGCAACTAGGAAAATGGTCGTAAAGAGAGGCCCAAGCCAGATATACGTTCCAAGCCCCATCATGGGGAGGGTCAGGTTCGTCAAAAGGGCGGGCACACTTGCTAAGATAGCACCGTTAAGTGTGTAGAGGAGTTGGGCATGAGGCAGGGCAGCCTTTTCTTGACGCATACTCATGAAAAGCGCAACGTATATCATTAGAAACGTTACTGAGAAGTAGAGCGCATACAACATAAACTCTGGCAAGCGAGGAGATGGCACATTGAGGGGTGTCCCTTGCTGCACGAAGTCGATGATGATTTTCGGCCATAAAGCAATAACCGTAGCAATCAGCCCCGCTACCCCCAGCGTTGCCCAGAGAGTACCCTTACCTATCCGACGCTCAGGAAATGTTAACGCAAAAAGCAACAGCATAGGCGGAATGAACACCGGAGCTGCATAGAATATACGCTCCCCGAATAAGATAGCATCGGCCGAAACCGCCGCCAGTAGTACGGCGTCACCCACTGCCCACAGTGCCACACCGAATAATGTCGCCGCAAAAAACCAGCTCGACATTCTCTTGCGTGAGTGCGTCAGAACCAAATAGCCAAGCAACGTGTTTGCCAAAGCTGCAGTGAGCAATAATACCAGTTCTATATGCATATTGTCCGTACGATATCGCTTACGCTTTTATAATACCAGCAACGGGCAGACGGAAGATAACCTAAACTACAGAAGTTTGCCGGCGGCCTGTAGGGGCGCTGCCGTGATATGATGTTTTTTGAAAAGCTTGCCGATAGTATTCACTTTGTCCGAGGTAACCGCCGAGGCAATAGCATAGCCTTGCAGTATCCTTGTAATCTCATCTTCACCCTTTCCACGGGCCTGCAGTGACCTCCATTCTGCTGCCAGGGCCGCAATTTCTGCTTCGCAGCCGAACAAAGCTGCACGCCCCACTAGCGTATCACCATACGTATACTGGTTTCGCATCACCCCACGCCTGCTTTCGCCGACCACCCACGTAAGTG
Source organism: uncultured Candidatus Saccharibacteria bacterium (assembly GCA_964513385.1). Lineage (GTDB taxonomy): Bacteria > Patescibacteriota > Saccharimonadia > Saccharimonadales > UBA4665 > JBDHUJ01. The sequence goes on from CAZEMC010000017.1 coordinate 7,823, forward strand.
TTGCGCCATAGCTTTCAACCTGCGCTGCGTTGAAAACTGCCGGTTGGCTATCATCTATTATCAGTTTGCCGCGCATTAATCTCGGGCTGATTCCGATTGATGCCAAATCCATTTTGACGTCTGGTAGTGCTGCAATAGTGACACCGCTGGACTCAAGCACTTGCCGCTCGTCCGAGCAGGCTACCGCCCCTATGTCACGGGCCACGCTGCGCAACCGGCTTGCCTCCGTGTCGTACACAAACAGCTCGGAGCTCGGGTAAACTTCTTTTATAATCTGAGCCATCGACCCGCCGATAGCGCCCAGCCCAAGCACACCTATTTTCTGCAATTTATCGGGAGTGATACGACGTTCGGCAACGGCACGCTTCATCGTCTCGAGCATAAGCTGGACGGTGCCACCATGACCAGTAGTGGTGATGACTCCAGGAGTAGTGACAGAGCGTCCGTAGTTCGTCATACTCGGCAGCATAGCCCCCAGACCGACCAGACTAGCCCCTAGGCGATTGTGTGCTAGCCGCACGGCGCTATCTACCTTCTGCCGAGCGATGCGTATAGGGGTACCCACACCCTCACCCGCAAGGTCGTCTTTTGAGTCAGGGTATACCGGGACAAAAATCAAGTATCCCCGACGGCCGTCTGCATCACGCGGATAGGTATCTATCACAAAAGGCGGCAGTCCGAGCATCATCGCGGCTCGCATCTCATTCGGTATATAGCGAAAAGCAGGGATGACTGACTCTACTTCTGTGCCATACTCAGCGTTCTTTCGTGACATGCGGGCCGGAACCAGAAAGGCAAACGTGCCATCCTCGTCAAGATGTATATCATCACCTTTCGGCGTAGATTCGTACATAGCATATGCACTTCTGAGAAACAGCCGGGACGCCTCCAGCTCCACACTTGAGACCTTCCTGTTGTGATGCAATACTAGGTGGTCGATTAGGCTTACAATCTTAGCTCGAGCACCGAGTGGATGGTCATAGCTATAATCCTCGGTTGTCGCAGCCGTGTTAGTAATAACGTTGCTCTCAACCAGCCAAGAGCCAACCTCGCGCTGAATAGCAGCCAGCTCTTCACCTACTGGTTTTTCACGGTCGGCTGCAATGTTTCGCACTCGGAAATACTCTTCCAATACTCCTGTGCTGTCTTCTTCGGACACATCAATTTCGCCCATCGCGCCGTTCGGTCTTTCTCTAAGGCGGCTTTCACGTCGCTCAATACCCCCCGGAGGCGGTCCGCCGGGAGCGCCAATCCATGGGATTATGCCTTCAAGACGACGATCTCCATGTTCACGGTGCGTTTCTAAAACCCCTGTCATAATTAGTTTATATTATATCATTTTATATATTATTTTACAATTGTCTGTATGGCAGTTTACAACTCTCCTTAGAATACTCGTAGCAAGAGTGCGTGTCACGCTGCCCGTGATTGTTTTTGGTAAGGGAGTCTCGTATGATGGTGGTATGATAAAAGTCGCGATTATAGAGGATGACCAGGCGATAAGCCAGATGTACCGCATCAAGTTCGAGGCGGAGGGTTACGAGGTCGAAACGGCCGAGAACGGTAAGCTCGGGCTGAAGCTGGCCGAAAGCATGAAGCCGGACATCATTCTCCTGGACCTGATGATGCCCGAAATGAACGGCGACGAAATGCTCGCTAAATTGCGGGCAACCGATTGGGGCAAGCACACCAAAGTTATCATCCTGACGAACATGGGCGAACAGGAAGCGCCCGAGAACCTGAAGGCTATGGACGCCCGGCGTTTCATAGTCAAGGCCGAAATGACCCCGCGCCAGGTCGCCGAAATGGTCAAAGCCGAACTCGCGGCATAAACCACCTCCTTACGCTATACTTAGCCCGAGCTCGACATACCTGTCGAGCTTTTTAGGGAGGGGCTCGCCACATCCTGCGGCCCCGCAACTGCGCGTTGGCAAGCACAGCTTGCCCGGCAGATTGCCTTGCAGCGAGCCACTGGCTCGCTTCACCCTCCCAACCTTGTCTCGAAATGAATTCGAGACAAGGTCTCCCTCCCCCTAAAGTTCGGGCTGACGCCCTCGTTCGCTATCGCTCATATACGGAAGTGTATGCGGGGGTGTTGCTTATGCCGCACTGAGGTTATACTAGTATTCATGGAAAACTCTGACCTGACCGGCAAAAGGGTGGCCGTGCTTGGTTTCGATATAGAAGGCAAGACTTCTTACGAGTACTACCGCGGGCTTGGCGCCGAAGTTACCATTTGCGATCAGAAAGCAGACCTTGAAACACCAGCCGGAGCACCGACGCAGCTGGGACCGACGTATCTGGACGGTCTGGACCGGTTCGATATCATCGTCCGCACCGCGGGGCTCATACCCAGCAAAGTCCTGGCCGTGAATCCTCCCGCCGTTGCAGGCAAGATAACGACCCAGATAAACGAATTCCTGCGCGTTTGCCCCACCCGGAACGTCATCGGCGTCACCGGGACCAAAGGCAAAGGCACCACCAGCACGCTTATAACCAAAATACTGCAGGCGGCGGGGCACGACACGTACCTCGGCGGCAACATAGGCATCGCTCCGTTCACGTTTCTCGGCGAACTTACTCCCGAGTCGTGGGTGGTGCTGGAACTTTCCAGCTTCCAGTTGACCGATGTGCAGCGCAGCCCGCATATAGCAGTCTGTCTGATGGTGGCGCCAGAACATCTGAACTGGCACGCCGACATGGCAGAGTACAAACTGGCCAAAAGTCAGCTCTTTGCGTGGCAGTCGTCGGACGATGTAGCGATTTATTTCGACGGCAGCGACACGTCGCGCGAAATAGCCGAAGCCGGTGCCGGGCGCAAACTGCCGTTTTACCGCTCGCCCGGCGCGTTCGTGAATGGCAATATGGTAACCATCGACGGGCTAGAGGTCTGCACCACCGACGAGCTGAAGCTGCTCGGCCAACACAACCGGCAGAATGTCTGCGCCGCCGTGACCGCCGTGTGGGAGGCGGGCGTCCGCGACATCGCCGCCATCCGCTCCGTACTGACAACTTTCGCTGGTCTACCACATAGGCTTGAGAAAGTTCGTGAACTAGATGGTATAACATTTTATAACGACTCATTTGCCGCGACACCAGACGCCGCTGTCGCCGCTGTTTCGGCAATACCCGGCAAGAAGGTAATGATTTTCGGTGGCTTTGACCGACTGCTGCCACTCGAAAACTTCGCGCGTGACGTCCAAAAACAAGCCGAAACTATCACCAAAGCCCTACTCATCGGCCAGAGCTCTGAGCGCACTAGCCAAGCTTTGGCTACCGCTGGCTTTACTAACTTCGAAATCTCTACGGCACAAACCATGCCAGAAATCGTCGAGCAAGCCCATAAACTTGCTAGTGGCAGTGGCGCTGTGGTTTTGTCGCCAGGTTTTGCCAGCTTCGATATGTTCAAGAATTTCGAAGACCGTGGCAACCAGTACAAAGCGGCCGTGGAGGCACTATGAGTTACCGACAGTTCCGCTTCGTAGATTACGCTTTCGACACCAGCAATAAAGTCCTGTCGCTTGATTACGCATACGATGACGCATGGCAGTTTCGCGAAACTTACCGCTTCGATTTCGATTTTGTAGATTTTAACCCAGCCGTCTTGGACCGTGCCATTCAGAATCTCTTCTTTATGGCAGGCGTTTCGTACTATAAAGCATTTTTGGCTCCAGAAGTAAGTATAGAAAAAGGCCAGCTCGACGCTGCGTCTGCAGAATTTTATGGCAAGACATATCAACGCGGACTTGGTGAGCTGTTTTTTGTAAACAAGCTTAGCCCTCGGACGCCGGTCAACTTTCCCGCGACCGCTGAATCGATGCCAAAGGTCGAAACCGCTGGTTCTGGGCTTTTGGTCGGCATCGGCGGCGGAAAAGACTCCTTAGTGAGCGTTGAGCTGCTGCGAAATAGCGAGCTGGATATTGCTACCTGGAGCCTAGACCACAAAGCGCAACTGTCACCGTTAATTGAACGAATTGGACTGCCGCATTACTGGGTAGAGCGTGAATGGGACAAGCAGCTGCTAGAGTTAAAAAATAATCCGGAGGCTTACAATGGCCATGTGCCGATTTCCGCCATTTTCGCTTGTGTCGGAGCAATTGTCGCCATCCTCTCGGGCCGCAAAGACAGCATCGTTTCAAACGAGCAATCCGCCAACGAACCAACCCTTACGTACGACGGCGTCGCCATAAACCACCAGTACTCGAAGTCACAAGAATTTGAGCGACAGTACCAGACACTTTTGCAACGGCACTTCGGTGATAGTCTTCGGTATTATTCCCTGCTCCGACCTTTGAGCGAGCTTCGGATAGCCGAGCTCTTCAGCGCCACCGGCTTCGAGAAATACCATGATGTCTTCAGCTCATGCAACCGCGCATTCACCCACGATAGTGACCATATATTTTGGGACGGCAGTTGTCCGAAGTGCGCGTTTGTGTACTTGGCGCTGACACCGTTTGTACCGGCAGAGCGCATTCAGACACTATTCGAAGGCAAAAACTTGCTGCTCGACCCAGTACTTGAACCGACCTATAGGCAGCTGCTTGGCATAGAAGGCGATAAGCCTTTGGAGTGCGTCGGCGAGGTCAAAGAATCTCGTGCCGCCATGCGCGAAGCTCAAAAAACCCATCCCGAACTCTCAAAATATCAGTTTGAAATACCCGAATCGTACAATTTCAGAACTATTGCCTCACACGAAATGCCACAGGATATCTGGCAGATTATCCAGGCGCAGTTTCAGGCATAGAGGCACGGCCTAGGCGGCTTGGGTGAGTTCGACGGCGGTGCGTAAGTTTTCAAACACCATAGCCCGGTTCAGCATACCGACCCCGCCAGGGACACGCGTAATACTGGAATGGATTCCGCTATCTTCGTACACTT
>CAZEMC010000018.1:0-5463 GCA_964513385.1 uncultured Candidatus Saccharibacteria bacterium
CTTCGAACAGCGCCTCTACGTCGAACGCCTCGACCTCCAAGACGACGACAAATGGACCGCCTACTATGCCGCTGACCCCACAAAATTCCCCGAAATCAAACCCGAGTAGCGGAGTAGAGCGCGCAAACGACACGGATTGCTTTGAGCGCTTCTTGTGCTACGTCGCCGACGAAATCGTACCTTTCTGCACGCATATCCGCTTCAGTCGCCCACGCATAGCTGGCCACATCATGTAAGTGGGGTGTTACAGTGCCCGAGTGGTACGGTGCGGCAACAGTGGTATAAACAACCGGTATGCCATCTGCTCGCACGAACTCACCATTGGCTATTACTTCACCTTTGTCGACTTCAAAGCTTAAGCCCACTTCTTCAAGCAGTTCTTTCTGGGCGATAATCTGTAAGATGTTCTTAAGGTGACGCTGGCCAGACTCTGCTATGACCGCATGCTCGTTCTTGCCGCCTGGCAGCGCCCACTTGCCACCCGCTTCTTTTTCTCGTGTGCTTCGCTGAATTAAAAGACAAGTTCTATCCTGAGGATTTACGAGCGCAGCATTGGCGGTTACGTAGTGGAGGTACTCTGGCTTGGCGTATTCTAAAGATATCTCGATACTCATGGCGAGAGAGTAGCATCAAAGTCGGTGTATAAATAGTAAAGTTGACTTTACTGGACGCAGCAACGCAGGCAGCGTATCTTCGGTGCAGGAGTGATACACTAAGAAAATGGCCCTGGAAGTAAAAATTCACGACGCACAGTTGCTCATCTTGCGAGAGCTGCTATTTCATCCGAGCGCGAACTACGCCAAGCTACAGAAGCCGACCGGGCTCACGAGTGACCACTTTAACTTTCATATTTCCCGTCTCGTCGAACTCGGGTTGGTGGAGCGGGTCGAAAAAGGCACCTACCGGCTGACCAGTGCCGGTAAGGAATATGCGAACAAGCTCGATACCGACCAGAATACGATTGAGCGGCAACCCAAAATGGCCGTTATGCTATTTCTGCAGCAGGAGATAGACGGTGAAGAAAAACTGTTGGTTCAGCAGCGGCTAAAGAATCCGCACTACGGCTTTTATGGCTTTCCGACGGGCAAAGTCCGCTGGGGCGAGACCATCCCGCAGGCCGCTCAGCGTGAACTCATGGAAGAAACAGGCTTAACGGCAGACTTCACGGTCGAGGGCGCGTACCACGAACATACGTTGCTGGAGGATGAAGAGCTTATAGAAGACAAGCTGTTTTTCATGTGCAGGGCGAGCAGCGTATCCGGTGAGCTGCGTGAGGAGTTCGAGGGCGGCCGCAACCAGTGGCTGACGTACGACGAATTCATGGCCCAGGAGAAGCATTTCAAAAGCGTCGAATCCGAGCTGGCTGTCCTGAATGCCGACACTTGGCTTCTTGAAAAGACCATTTCCTACGAGACAGATGCATTCTAGGTTTTTGCTATACTAAACAAAATATGGAGAAAGCATGAAGGTAGTGACTGCCGGGCCGACGTTCTTGGACATCGATGCGTATGGGGGCTGTGTAGCCTATGCCGAACTGTTGCGGCTGCAGGGTGAAGAGGCGGTGGCGGCAAGCACCGCGGTGCTGAACGAAAGTATCACGCCGACAGTCCGTTCATGGCCGGTCGAGTTCAAAACCGACTATGTAGCCCAACCGACCGACAAGTTCATCCTCATAGACGTCTCAGACCCGGAGCAATTTGACACGTTCGTCAAAATCGACCAAATAGACGAGATTATCGACCATCACCCCGAATTTGCCGACTATTGGCCGCCGCGTTTGGGTGAACGAGCCCGAATAGAGTTCATTGGTGCGGCCTGCACGCAGGTGTATGAGCGTTGGGCTGAGGCTGGCCTGGTGGGGCAGATGAGCGAAACGAGTGCTCGCTTGCTCATGTCTGGCATTCTCGACAACACGCTCAATTTCCACGCAGTCATAACTACCGAGCGTGACAAAACGGCCTATGCAGAGCTTGCAAAGCTGGCTGGCCTCCCCGAAGACTGGCCGCGACAGTACTTCGAAGAGTGCCAACAGGGGGCGCTGAAGGACTTGTCCACCACACTTAAGAACGACAGCAAAAACATATTCTTTGCCTCGCTTGGGCGTAAAGTTCTCACTAGCCAGTTACTGCTGTGGGACGCTGGAGATGTAGTGGTGCAGAATCTAGCTAACATAAAAGAACAGTTTGCAGGGCAAAATGATGAATGGTTCGTAAACGTCATAAGCCTGAACGAAGGCAAAAATTATGTGCTCGCCAGCAATCCGACGGTACAAGATTTTATAAAACGAGTACTACGTGTTTCATTTGAAGGGGGTGTAGCCACCAGTGAACGCCTCTGGCTCCGCAAAGAAATCGTCAAACAAGATATGCAGCAGGAAAGCGTACAATGAAAATCTATATAGCAGGGAAAGTTTCGAAAAATTCGGCGTTTGGGACGCACCATTGGCGGGATAAGTTTTGCGCGGAACTTTCTAAGCTCTCGGGGTTGGAATTGGAAAATCTCGACCCGCTGAAAACAGAGGTGGGGATGACGGATTATCGGCAGATTTTTGCTAAAGATTGCAAACTTATTTCGCAGGCGGATGTCGTCGTAGTGTACTTGTCGGATGATATCAGCGTCGGAGGTTCTCAAGAAATTCTCATCGCGCGGTATTTGCGTAAGCCGGTTATCGGTTTTGCACCTTACGGCGGTAAGTTTAACGGCTGCACTAAGGAAATGTTGGGCCATACCATCGAAAACTGGCAGGACCCGTTCGTATTTTCTACCTGCGATATTGTCTGCAGTGATGTGGCAGAAACCGCTCAAGCCCTCAAAGCTATTCATACGATTGTTCCAACTGGCTTGAGCATCGTCGACGAAGCGATTGCTAAGTAGGGAACACGTCGCCATTGCCAGCGTCGACGGTGATGGTTTGGCCGGGTTTGAGGATGGAAGTGGCGTTGCCGGTGGCGACGATGCAGGGTTTTTTGAGCTCGCGGGCGACGATAGCGGCGTGGCTTAGGATTCCGCCTTGGTCGGTCACGATGGCAGCAGCTTTTTGCATCAGCGGTACGTACAGCGGTGTGGTAACGGGGCAGACCAGAATGCTACCTTCGGGGAAGTCGGCGTCCAGATGTTCGGGGTCGACTATTTGTACGGTGCCGGTAACTTTGCCGGGCGAGCCCGTTTGGCCATGTACGAGTGCTTTGGCGTCGGCTGCGTCAGTGTTCACGGTGAGGTCGGAATATAGCTTACCGAGTGCCGGGCTGTAGTCTATGAACCAATTACCCATCGAAGAATCAGCCGTTTCAAAGTAACCTTCCAAGTAGCCGTGGGTGAACGTAGCACCTAATTTGTCCGCTAGCTCTTTCTGCGTCGCTGCATCATCGACTTTGAGTAATTCTACGGTCTGTTTCAGATAAGTAAGCGCTTCGTCGTTGGCTGGTGAAATGCTCCAGTCAGTAAAATCGTAGCGAAAGACGTGTGGCGGTTCGCCGTCGTGGAAGCCCTGAGTCAGCTGCTGGTGGCCACCGTAAATCACCTCGCCCTGTATGCCGTGCTCGTTCACGATGAAGATAGTCGCCCAAGTGTGGTCGGGCGGGTGGGGGATGAAATCGGCGCGGTAATTAGTCGCATCGATATCTTGTTCAAAGAACCATTCAGTGGCACCTTCGACGGTCTTGCCGCGCATACGCAACTTCGGTAAATTTTTGTTTTTCGGCATCAACCGCAGTGCGCACAATTCCTGGCCGTGTTCATCCAGATACTGTCGGAATTCTGGGGTTTTACCGGCAATGTCGGTCGCTTCGAACTGCGTCGGCTCATCGAAGGGCAGGCCGATGGTGCGGTTCAGCACCTTCAGGCGTTCGCGTTTTTCGTTATCTTCTTTGCGGAGCGCTTCGGTGTCGGCATGGCCGATATCTTGCAGCCATTCGGTGAGCGATTTCTGGGTTTTGAGTAGTTCTGCGAGTTCGTCGTGTGCCATGACTACAGTATGGTCGTTATCGGCCGGCTTTGTAAAATGTATAATTTACCACCGGCGTAAGCCCATTCGACATCGACAGGGAAACCGAAATATTGCTCGATTTTTATGACCATTGTGGCTAGTTCTGCAATCTGTTGTGAATCCAATTTCGGTCGGTCATTTGCCGTTTCCAGTGTTTCCCATTCGTTACCACCGTCAACACCCCGAATCAACCGCTTATTCTGTGAAGCGATGTGCTGTTCAAGTACGGAAGCGTCATTCTTTGAAACAACGTAAGTATCGGGGGTAATCTCACCCGAAACGACCGCCTCGCCAAGCCCCAGCCCGGCTTCTATGACCATCTGTTCAGAAGACTGAGTAACGGGGTGAACTGAAAACGCCACGCCGCTGACTTCGCTCGGCACCATCGCCTGCACCAGTACGGCCACCCGGCCTGCGGCGATATCTTTCTGCGCCGCATATGCCTGGGCCCGAGCGGAGTTCACCGATTCTAAACATTCCGCCACCTCCTGAAGTAAGGAATCGCGGTCCACGTTCAGGAACGTCTCCAATTGTCCCGCCCAGCTGGCGGCCGTACCATCTTCGTTCAAGGCACTGGAGCGCACCGCGACATACGGTACGTCTAATTTATCGAATCTCGATAAAACTAACTCCTTGAGTTCGGGTGTGAGTACCTCGCTGGTCACGACGAACCCGGCCGGTACTGGCACCCCTTCGTGCAGCAGTTTCGCCAGGTTCGCCGCCTTGCCACCCGCTATCCGTATATCGGTAGCATCTTCCAAATCGTACATAGCTGTCATACATCCATCATATCAGTAGAAAGCCTCGCTGGGGCGGAGTGCGGTTTTTTACAGAAATCTGCAGGTTTGTTTGCGAAACTGTAACATGGAGCGGGTTATGCGGCTCTGCATCGTTTGCCGGTAACAAATTCTCCGAATTAAGAACCTATTCACAATACTGTCGTATGGCCCGGGTATCCCGCCTATGACAGGCAAATTGCGAGCAGATTCCAAGACCTGAGCTACGCGAAATTCAGTTTGAACGTGTTGTGCCGTAAGGTCTCGCAAACTATAAATGAAAGCGAGGTGTATATATGGGTGAAGTAGTTAATCCAGCAGCTTGGGCGGATTGGGTCCGGCAAGGCCAAAGCGAGGTCAAGCCGGCGTCGCCAGGCGGGATTCCACAGCAACGTGCTCCGCGTGACGAGGTGCCACCGGCAGGTCTCGATATGTTCCCGAGTGATGGCTCTACGGGCGTAGAAGTAGATTGGGGAACGGTACGGCATGCCCGGGATGTTTTAGGCAAAGTAGCGTCGCAGCCCTCTTTTGACCGTACTGAACGTCCCTAGCTTGTCCGAAGCCGATTTTGTTGCTTTTATAAAGCTTATGTGATATTATAGTGGTACCTTACAGAGGTGTAGGTAGCACAGATGTCACAGTATATACGACGGATTTTGGCCATACTCATAGGATTAGGACTTATCATACTGACGATAGTCC
>CAZEMC010000019.1:0-4921 GCA_964513385.1 uncultured Candidatus Saccharibacteria bacterium
TCATCTACCCACCACCATACCACCGCCTGACTCCGCAATACTGTCGCGACCCATGTAAATTCCAGGGGCTGCCCCTGGAATTCGGGAGAATATGGTGAGGTAAGTTTTTAGAGGTTCCGTAAGAAATATCGCAGCGCGAATGTCAGCGGAACGGGGTATACTGGAACGATGATAGATGTCCAGAATATCAGTAAACGCTACAAAAACAAGCAGGCTGTCGACGACTTAAGTTTCAAGGTAGAAACGGGCAAAGTGACGGGATTCTTAGGCCCCAACGGCGCGGGTAAAAGTACTACCATGCGGCTCATGCTCGGACTCGATAGCGGCGAAGGCTCCACGACCTTCGACGAGAAAAAGCTCCACGAGTTCGTGAAGCCTTCGCAAGTCGTGGGAATCCTGCTGGAGGCCAAGGCGTTTCACCCGACCCGCTCGGCGCGCCAACACCTGCGCATCCTTGCAGATGCAGGCGGAGTCCCGATTTCTCGGGTCGATGAAGTACTGGATGAAGTCGGCCTAACAGATGTGGCTAAAAAGGCTCCGGGCAAGTTCAGTTTGGGCATGAGCCAACGCCTCGGCATCGCCGCCGCACTGCTTGGCAAGCCGAAATACCTTATGCTAGACGAACCGGCCAACGGCCTCGACCCTGAAGGTATCGCCTGGTTGCGGCAGTTTTTGAAAGATTACGCCGACCAAGGTAACGCCGTATTCGTTTCCTCGCATCTTTTAAGCGAAATGGCGCAGATGGCCGATAACGTGGTCGTGATAGGCAAAGGCAAGCTTATCGCCGATACGTCCATCGATGCACTGCTGAACGGTAGTACGCACTCTGGCGTGTTCGTCCGCTCGCCCAAACTTTCGGTGCTAGAACGGGCGCTCAAAGGCCGCAAACTCGAAGTTACCAAGAGCAACGAAGGCCTGCTTGTAGCTGGCACGACGACCGATGTTATAGGCAAGGCGGCATTTGAAGCCAACGTACCTTTGTACGAACTGGTACGCCAAGAGGCTTCCCTGGAACAGGCATTCCTGGAACTGACGGCAGGCTCCGAAGAGTACACCGCCAAGCAACAGAAAGGAGGCAAGAAGTGATTGCGGCGCTACGGGCGGAGTTCCGCAAGATATTCAGCATTCGTTCGACGTGGGTTATCTTCGTCATCGCCCTTGGGCTTGCCTCGGTGCTCATAGGCTTCTGGGTGTATGGGTACCGCGACGAAGGCAAGGCGGTCGCGAGCGGAAAAGCGTTTCTGGACAGCGTTCTGACATCTGCCGGGGTCTCGGGGCTGATACTTTCGTTCATTATGCTGCTGCTCGTCGGGCACGAATACCGCTACAACACCATCATGTATAGCCTTACGAGCAGCAACAGCCGCAGCAAGATTTTCTTTGCCAAGTTTATTGCCGGGGCACTGGTCATGGTGCTGTTCGGGCTTATAATAGTCGGTCTGAATGCCGTGCTGTTCAAAGTGGGGCAAAGCATGAACGACACCGCCAGTGTCGCGCAACAAGTGCCATTCTTGAACGTGCTTTGGCGTGTGCTTGCAGAGTTCATGGGCTATGCTGCGTTCGCGTTTACCATCGGCATGCTACTGCGGAACCAGGTTGCCTCAATCGCCGTCATGTTGCTCATACCGACCACGGTCGAAGGTCTGCTTTCATTCCTGCTGAAAGAAAACGCCAAGTACCTGCCATTTACATCACTCGGCAACATAGTCGTCCTGAACCCCAAGCCAGCGGTGTTGACCAGCCTGGCCGTAGTAGGCGTGTACGCAGCCGTACTCGGCTTTGTCTCGTGGCTGCTGTTCCTGCGCCGCGACGCCAACTAGTCCGTCTTACGCTGCGCAAGTGGTATGATGTAAGCGAAAGGTCTGCACAAACAAACATGAAAACGGTTCCCGGATGGATTTCGAAAGTGCTTTCCAGCTTGCTGGTACTGGTGCTTGCCGTCGTTACCGTAAATCTGGTGTTGTCGCAGACGGTTTTGAACAGCAAGTATCTGGATGTGCAGCTCAAAAAAGCCGATGCCTACCATAAGCTGTCCGTTGCCATCACCGACGAGCTGGTGCACAATACCACGTCCATGGACCCGGAGCTCAGCGCCAAAGTGCAGTCCATAGTCACGCCCGAAGTGCTGGAGCAGCGCATCCCCGGCGCGTTGCAACAGCTGGAGGACTACGCGAAAAACGGCGGTACGCCACCGCAGATAGACATCAGTGACCTGGTGGCACAAGCCCGGGCGGCAGGTGTCGACATTCCGGCCGATAGTGGCCTGGACAAGCCGATTACGCTCGGCCAAGTGGGGAGTTACCAGGTGCAGCCGCCGAGCAAGACCGCGAAGTTGGTAAATACGCTCATGATAGTGGTGGCGGTGGTACTGACGGCCGCGCTGGTGTTCGTCTGCTGGCTGCGGCGCGATTTCCGCGCGCTGGCCGTTGTGGCTACGGTGTATGGCGCTATACTCCTTGCTGTTGCCGCTTTGCTGTGGTTCGCGCCCGACCTACTCGCCAGCCGCATCCACCTGGCCACTGCCAACGCCTTTGTCGCCGTGACGCAAGACGTCGCCACGGCCATCGCCAAAGACATTGCCAAGCGCTTCGCCACCATCGGCGCCATCTCCCTTGCTCTCGGCATCCCCACCTGGATTCTCCTGGCCCTCATCCGCAAACGCTCAAACAGAGGCCTGGTGAATACAAAAATATCAAGCCAGCAAGTGCCATACGCCACCCGGCGTTAAAGACAAACCATTCCAACCTGCCATCATCTGACCTGCCAGTTCCGCCCTGGAGCAGCCTTTCCCTCGTCACCATAGCTACGGCTATGCTTCCTCACGAGAAGGCTGCCCCAGAACGGAACTGGGCAACTCATCTTAGCGGCATTGTGGAATGGTTTGTCTTTAGTAGCTCAAAAATATCTTTTTCTGGCCGCTCGCAATACGTACCTTGCCGCCATTCGGTATGATTACTTGCGGGTCAGTGTGTCCGAAATCAAGGTTCTGTACGACCGGTATGCTCGGGTTGTATTCGCGTACGACTTTCAGTACGGTCTCTTGCTGAGTCTTGCGGTATAGGGCTTTCTGCTCTGGATTGTTTTGCTTGTCGAACTCCCACGCCTTCGGCCGGCCGACGAGTACTGCCTGAAATTTGTCGAACCAGCCTCGCTCACCGAATCCGGTCAATAGGTATTCGACAATCCAGGGTTCGGGAATATCTTCGGCGGTTTCTACGAACAGAACCGTACCTTCTAGGTCGGTGTCCGATGGTAAATATTTGCCGGTCGATGCTTGTACGGTCAGGCTTTCGACGCATCCGCCCCACAAGACACCTTCTGCGTCTGCAGAACCGTCCCACGCCAACCCTTCGTTGGGCTCCAATTTGCGCGGTTTCTGCAGGTTTGCTTCCACAGACCAATCCAGCCCCTCGTCGTTATACATCTCCGAGATGCTCAGCTCGTACTCGCCCGAATCGAACAGGGCGTGATTGAGCGATGCGACCGTACTGTCGAACATTCCGACATTCATACCGAACTGGTTCATAACACCGCCCCCGTAATACGAAGGTATGCCCAGATTCCACAGGAAATTATGCAGATGCGTGTTGTCGCTGAAGCCGAAGAATGGCTTTGGGTTGCCTAAAAACACCTGCGGGTCCAGATGTTTTATGAGTTTTATCTGGTCCATGCCGCCTATAGAAGCGAAAACCGCTTTGTTGGCCGGGTCTTTGAATGCGGCCATTACATCGTGCGCTCTGTCTTGTAGTGAAGAGCCCATCTTGCGGGTGGTGGGGTACTCCACCGGATGCAGACCGAACACCTCGCGCATGCGCTGCAGTCCCAAATCTTGCACCCATGGGAAAATTTCCGGCAGCCCGGCGGAGGGAGATATGACGGCGACCTGGTCGCCTTTCTGTAGTTTCTGCAGCTTCCTAAATTCTTTCATAGTTCTATGGTAACAAACTCGCTTGCACTCAGTGTATTCTGGCGGTAATCAGTTGCTCAGCCAGTTCGGTTGCTTGGTTGGTGACGGTGCCTCCGGGGTTGACTATGGCGGTGAAGCCGTAGCCGACTGAGGCATCGTCTTTGCAAAAGATGTCGGATGAAGCTATCCAGCATCCCGTTTGTGTTGCGCGGTCTACGAGGTTTCGTACGTGCCTGTTCCGCCACTTTTCCGCAGTTTCTAATGGCAGACGGTTGTTCAGTGGGTAGAAAATAACTTTCGGATTGCCGGGTAGGAGCTGTGCGGCAGCTTCCGGATAATTGGCGTCATTGCAGATGTTGATGCCGAATGCAAGACGGCCCACCGTAAAGGTCGGGGACTCCATCCCAGCTTCGAATATGCCTTCATTGGGGTGGGTTTTGCGGTACGTGCCGATGAGCTTTCCGTGCTGGAGTACCGCTGCGGTGTTATAAAGTCTTGTTTCGTTTCGTTCGATGAGGCTGATAATCAAAGTTGTTTTGAGCGTCGCGGTCTGGCCAAGGAGCGTCTGAAACGCGCTACCATCCAGCGTGATGGCACATTGTTCTGCAGTTTGTTTGTCTCTGGTGTAGCCCGTGAAGTAACATTCCGGGAAGCATAGCACAGCCACATCTTGTGCGTCGGCCTTTTCGCCATAACGAAGTATCTGCTCAAGCGCTGCATCCGAGTCGCCTTGAGTATCTGGCAGCTGGCAAGTGGCGATAGTCTCACTCATAAGTCGCGGACTGCCGATTTGATAAATGTAGATTTTTGGTGGGGGTACTTGGACTTGAACCAAGGACCAATCAGTTATGAGCCGACTGCTCTAACCACTGAGCTATACCCCCAGCAAAAAGCCACATTCTGCAGCCTAGCAGATGCGAGTATAGCAGATACGCCAGCGTATGGGTAGGGGTGCGGGTGATATAATACTCTTGTGCCCGAAAAATCAAACATGCAAGCGAATTTGTTGGCAAA
>CAZEMC010000020.1:0-4766 GCA_964513385.1 uncultured Candidatus Saccharibacteria bacterium
CCCGCGTCGATTTCTCGCATCAATGTCCGGGGGAGTGTAGCGACCATTTCCGTCAATTCATCCCGGTCTAGGGCAGTCACGAGCGATACGTTTGCCACCGAATCTTTGGTCAATCCGGTTTTAGAGCGTGGCAGTAGCAGGTTACCCGGCATACCCGCAAGCCGCAGTGTGGAGGTAAGCGGAACGACCAACACGGTTCGTAGGCGGCTAGCGTTCAGAGCGTCGGCCTGCACGACCAGTACCGGCCTGCGGTATCCTGCCGCCGACCCGTTCGGTTCCGGTATGTCTGCCCACCACACTTGCCCGCGGGCTACCACTCCGCCGTCCGGAGCGCCTTGTGAGCGGCCGACTGTATACTTGCGTCCGGCTCAAACAGGCCCGGGTCTTCGGCGTACAAGTCGTTGATTTTCTGAGTGATGTCTTGGTCGCGGTGGCGCGAGACATAGCTGCGCAGGGCACGCGCATACAGCTTGCTGCGCGATGTCCCGAGCTGTTCAGCCAACTGCTCAGCAGATTCATACACGTCGTCGGGTAAGGAAACAGCAGTTTTCATACCAGTAGTATAACAAAAGTTATACTACTGCGTCAAACAAACGCCTCTCAATTTACAAATTACACGAAATAACAGATGAAAAGGTGGAACCTTATAGGCTTAGTGATTCAAGGTCGGAAGCCTGTCTTGATGAGGTTCTGAAGAGGTAAGAAAAGTGGCGAAGGTAAGTCGTCCCAGTCGAACCACTCCCAGCGGACCATCTTGTCTGGCTCGGTTACTTGCGGCTCACCGCTTTGCCAGTGCACTTTCATGTAAATGGTTATGTAATGCTTATTTTCTGCCGGAAAGATATCGTTCGTGCAGGTAACAAATTCCGGCTCACCGATATCCAGGCCGGTTTCTTCTTTGACTTCACGAATGGCACAACCCCCCCATGTTTCCCCGTGTTCGAGATGGCCGCCGGGGAAACACCACGTTCCATCGCCGTGGGCATTCAGGCGCTGACCCAGCAGCACTTTTCCATCCTTTATGACACAAACACCGACGCCGACTTTCGGACGATTCTCCTGCATAGTTCGAGTATATCAGTCGCATCGTTGCTTACGAAGAAATCGGTTCTATTAAAACCTGACCCTCAAAACCTCGTGAGTCCCGTCATTCCGGGCTTGACCCGGAATCTAAAGCTTTGTGAGTATATCCAAGCTGTAGACCCCGGGTCAAGCCCGGGGTGACAGGGGTTTTGAGGGTCAGGTTTTAAATACTTGGTTTCCTAGCGGGCTGGCCGGTCCAGACCCAGGTATGCGGGCCATTCTTTGTCGAGGTAGTCGTGCAACTCGTCGAAGACGCCGAGCAGTGGCGGGTAGAGCTCTGCCTTCTTACGCAGCTTTTTGACCACGGCACGGTAGGCGCTGCCGTCCTTTTCCGGATAATATTCTTCCCAGCTTTCGCCTTTGTCGGCCAGGCGGGCCAAGGCGCCCATAAGTTTGTCGGCGGCGTAGACGAACCGCGCTTCGTCGTCCGTCCGTCGTTCGTACCGTTCGATAGTTTCGGCAATCCAGGGGGCGCTGGTGCGGAAACGCTGTTCGATGTGCAGGTAGGCGGCGTGTTCTTTTTCGGCTTTGTCGTCGTAGTGCTTGTGCCGGGCGGACACATCACCGGCGTATGCTTCGACCAAGTCGTGAACCAGCGCATACGTCGCCACAAGCTGTATGTCGAGACCGAGCTGCAGCCGTTCCGCCAGCGTCGGTGCCAACACTGCCAAGGTAAACGCGTGTTCTGCGTCGGTTTCCTGGCGTTCGGGTTCCGACGGGAACGGCATGTCGCGCCGTACTTTCATAAACGGCAGCAACAGCTCGGTGTAGACTTCGAGCAGTTCATCGACGGCCTGGCGCGGACTCACAGTAGACATATAGTAATTGTACCAGGCTGTCAGACGAGCCGGATGATTTCACCATGCGGGAGGCTGACACTGTTCTCGAACTCGTCAGTCCACGGCTTTCCTTGTATGGTGCGGCGCAGGGCACGGCCGAACGCGCTATGGCTGACAACCAGGATGTTGTCTTCGGGCAGGCTGTTTAGAAACGCCAGGGCTTTTTCGGCACGCTGCTGCAGCGCCTCCATGGTTTCGGCGCCCTTGAACGCGCCAAGGTTTTTGTAGCCGCCACCGGCTTCCCAGAACGTGCGCCACGAGGTACCCTCCAGCTCGCCAAACTGGAGTTCCAAAAGCAAATCGGACGTCCTGATGTCTTGGGCGGGGTAGCCCAGCTCGCGCGCAATGATTCGGGCAGTTTCAAGTGCCCGGAGTAACGGTGAGCTGATGATTATGTCGGCTTGCAACCCGTTCACTGCCGCCTTTCGCCCTTCGGCGAGCGCCTGCTGCCCGCCTAGTTCGGTCAGGCCCAGGTCATTTTTAGCGCCGAGCTTGGTCGCGACGATATCTTGGATGTTGATGAAACTTTCGCCGTGCCGGGCGTAGTATAAACGTTTCATTACAGTAACTTCACTATCAGGGCGTTCGGCAATTCCTCGTAAAGCTGCCCGGGGTTCAGGGCGGTGCGAAGGGCGGTCGCGAACGTGCCGTGGCCGACGACCAAGATGTTGCTGGCCTTTTGTTTCCGCAACAGGTCGAGCGCTTTCTGGACGCGGTCGAACAGGTCGGCTTTGCTTTCTATGTCGGGGAACCGTGTTTCGTCCTCGGGGCTGAAGCTCCACGGCTTGCCTTCGAGCGAACCCAGAAAGCGCTCTTTGAACAGGTTGTCGGTAACGATTTTGTCCAGCGGGTAGCCGATGGCGACGGCGATAATCTGCGCCGTTTCGTGCGCCCGGCTGAGCGGCGACGAAACGATAAAGTCTATGTCCAGGCTCTCGGCTTGCCGGCCAGCGTGCTTGGCCTGCACGCGGCCATGTTTGGTCAGCGGTGTATCCAGCTGCCCGGCGTACACGCCGGCCGCGTTCAGCACGCTCTCGCCGTGCCGGCAGAAATACAGATGTTTCATGCCGCTTTCTCCTTCGCGTACCATTCGGCGAAGAGCTTCCAGGCGTCGGTACTGCGCTGTTCAAGCCGTGCTGGGTCGTGCTGTATGCCGGCGTCGTACACTTCGCTCAGTGTCTTCCCATTGTCGAAATCCATCTGGATGACCTTCATGCTCGGCGGGCCGAATTCGCCGCGAGGCGCCACGGCCAGCGTGCCCGTAAGCTCATCGTGAAATACTTTGGTTTCCTGGCCGTCGGCGAACGCGATGTATTGCTGGAGTATGATGCGCCGGTCTGCCAGGTCTTTTGTCAGGCGTATAAAATCATCCGGCGTAAACCACTGGATGATGGATTTCATGTAGGGCCCGGGAAAGCCGCCCAGACCCGGTATGCTCCAGTTGTCATCGGTGACGACGACCGGTTTTCCTGCGGCCAGGCAGGCCTTCTGTGCCTTGTCGGTAACGATTCTGACGGGGTCTTCACCCTGGATTTCGTCGATATCCAGCGCAACCTGTCGCAGGTCTATGCCATAGTGCGCACAAAAGCTCCGGGCAATGCCGAACTTTTCGGAGTTGGTAGTGGCGCAGAGCAGCACGCTCATCGTTTTCCTACATGCCGCTTGTTCTGGGCTTCGAGTTGTCTGATTCGCTCTTCCAAGGTGTCGGTAAACTGTTTCATCAGGTACAATTATAACAAGGAACGGAGCAAAAAGGAGCTTGCTCGCTTTTTGTGAGTATCCGCAGATATATACGGAGTATATGCCAATATGCGCGTGGATTTACCAGCCGGGAAGTATGTGGTGGCCGTCAGTGGCGGTGTGGACTCCGTCGTGCTTTTGCACCTGCTGGCGCAAAAGCAGAAGGAAGAAGATAGAAGGAGGAAGGTAGGGAGCCCTTCATTCGACATTCTTCATTCTTCATTCTCTCTGGTGGTAGCGCATTTCGACCACGGGATTCGGGAAGATTCGGCCGAGGACCGAAAGCTGGTGGAGGGGCTGGCGGCGCAGTTCGGGCTGCCGTTTGAGTACGCGGAAGGGGAATTGGGCAAGGATGCGAGCGAGGCGGTGGCACGTGCGGCGCGGTATGCATTTTTGCGACAAGTTCGCGAAAAATACGGTGCAGACGCTATCGTAACGGCGCACCACCAGGACGATGTACTGGAAACGGCCATCCTGAACCTGCTGCGCGGGACCGGCCGGCGCGGGCTGGCATCGCTCCGCAGCACCGACGAAATTAAGCGGCCGCTTCTGGAAGTGTCCAAGCATGAATTGCTTCGCTACGCCAAAAGGGAAGGGCTGCAGTGGCGCGAAGACAGCACGAACGCCGACCCGAAATACTTGCGTAACTACGTCCGGTTAAAGTTATTGCCTCGTTTCGCTGAAGCCGATAGGGAAGCATTGCTCGGGCTGGTGCGGCGCATGGCACAGGTGAACACTGAACTCGACGCAGAGCTGGACAAGTATCTCGACCATCAACCTGCGCCCACCACACTCGACCGGCACGCATTCATAGTGCTGCGTCATGCTGAGGCCCGCGAAGTCATGGCCTTCTGGCTTCGCCAAGAAACCGGCACGGAACTTTCGCGTCAGCTTGTGGAGCGGCTGGTGGTCGCCGCAAAGACCGGGAAAACCGGCAGCAAGGCCGATGTGGATGGCAAGTATTGGCTACTCATCAAAGAAGAAAGCCTACAACTCCAGCGTAAATGACCAAGCAATGTCCAAATGACCAATTTTTGAATGTCTGAAAACTTGTGACATTCAGACATTGAGTCATTGCTTGGTCATTGGTGCTTGTGGCTTGGT
>CAZEMC010000021.1:0-3266 GCA_964513385.1 uncultured Candidatus Saccharibacteria bacterium
ACCCCGCCAGGGACACGCGTAATACTGGAATGGATTCCGCTATCTTCGTACACTTCTGGGTCGACGTTTCCTACGATGCCGTCTTCGGTAGGGATTATTGCCGCATCTACCACCAGGTTCGAAAGCCCCTTGAGCATTTCTCGGGTGATGATTCCCGGGCTGCGCGCAGCTGTAAACACGACGTCCGCTTCGCGTACCGCGTCGTGCAGGCTGGCCTTGTTGTGCATGTCGATACCGACAGGTTCGGAGCCAAGGTCTTCTAGCTGCAGCATTAGCGCGCTGCCGATTGCACCCTTCGAGCCGACCACCACCGATTGCGCATCAGGCAGCACGACGCCTTGTTTCTGGGCGATATGCACCATAGCGCTTGGCGTCGGGCGACGCCGGAAGAATGAGGATTCTGGGTTAACCCCGTCGATATCTTTGTGCGTAGGAACGACACTGCGTAAGTGGTCGCGCGCGTACGAGTACGGCACTGGCTCGCCCAAAATGACGCCGCGAACCACTCCTGTACTACCGAGCTGGCGTATTTTGAATTCCAACCCCACCTGCCGATGATAAGTTAGGTCGACTGGCACGCCCACTTTTTCGCCGTACGTAACTTGCCCGAGGCCGAACCGTTCGGTGGCCGTGTCGAACGGTGCACCGGTCTTGTCGCTAAGCGGCACTAGAAACGCGACTCGCGTCTCTGGCTGTCCGGCAAAAAATTCTTGCTGTTCGGCACGCATGGCTTCGCACAAAGGTGCCCCTGCAATCAACTCTGGCCCACCTTTTATAAGATTACTCATGGCGACATTGTACCTACACCATTACGAAAAATACAATGGGTCTTCTAAAACACAGGTCTAGACGGAGTTTTCCGGCTTTTGGCCCGGTAGCCAAGAAGGTATTTCATGTTCGATTATAAAGCGGGTGCCCGAAAAAATTCGTGCATGTTCCGGGCTCAGTTCCGAACGCTTTAGAATTGCCACCAGAAATATCAATGCGCTTGGGTTGAACCATCGGACCGTCTCTGCGGCTGCAGCTACCGCGCCACCAGTAGTTACGGCGTCCTCGAGCATGACTATGTTTTGAGCTTCGCTCAGTACCTCTCGGTCAACCGGACGGTGCACAGAAAAGTTTCGCTTGCCTGTTTTACCAAGTTCTACTACCGTCGGTAAAAATATGCCACGGTCTAACGCCGTTTTCGCCATCACGAGTGCGCCTGTTGGGACAGGAACTACAGTATCGGCCTCAAATTCCTCGGTTGCCTCCGCGACCGATTCCATGACCGGCACAAACAGTGGTGGTGTATTTACAAGTGCATCTACGTGGATTAGTACGTCTGTGAGCCGACCACTGTTCAGCGGATAGTCTGCTACATCTTCCCAGACACCAGGAGCATGCAAAACTTCTGCGTCGTCAAATCGTTTACGCATCTGCTTTGGTACTCTGGGTGCCGGTACGGGCAGCACGGATGACGTTGTCGAAGAGGGCGCAAATGGTCAGCGGGCCGACGCCGCCTTTTTGCGGCGTTATGGTCAGGTCGTCGCGCTCGTATACATCGGAAGCGAGGTCGCCGACGGTTTTGCCCTGCTCGCCCGCGACACCGGCGTCGACGACGACTGCACCCTGTTTTATCATACTCGCCGTCACCAGGCCCGCCTGTCCTGTCGCTGTCACGATGACGTCCGCTTCGGAAATAATGCCCGCACTGTTTTCGGTCTTGCTGTCGACGACCGTCACGTCGTATTCGGACGTTTTCAGCATACGCTCGAGCGGTGCGCCGACCAGTTTGCCACGGCCGACCAGCACGATTTTCTTGCCGCGCAGGTCGACGTTGTAGCCCGCCAGCAACCAGAGAATAGCCAGTGGTGTCGCCGGGTCGAGCGTGGCGTTTGCGCCTAGCGCATCGACATCTTTTTCGGGTGCGACCAAATCGACAATTTCGTCAGTCTTCGACGGGTCTTCCAGGGGTAGCTGTACGATGATACCGTGCACGGTCGGGTCAGCATTCAACTGTTCTATCAGTTGCTCCGCTTCGCTTTGTTTTACGCGGTGTACATCGACATCGACGAGAATGTCGGCGCCATAGCGCTGCTTCATGCGCATATAGACTTCTATGGCTGGGTGCTCAACAGTCACGACAATAGCCAGCTTCGGCTTGACGCCCTGCGCCTGCCGCAAGCCGCGCACTTCGTGCGCTTGCCGCTCCTTTATAAATCCGGCTAGTTCCCGGCCATTAAGTAACTTCATCACCCCCGATTATATCAGAGGTGATGAAGAAACGTTACAGCTTACGCGTATTAGTTAGGCCGCAGCTGGAGGTGTTGGAGGCGTGCTCTGGTCGCTTGGTGGCACGGCAGGAGCTGCGGGAGCAGCAGGCGCGGCGGCCGTACCGGTACCATCACCGCTGTACTTCGACTGGTCGAAGGCCAGGATAATAAGCCCGACGATTGAGAAAATAATGAGCCCGAAGACTGAAAACAGCGTCGACTTGCCGAATCGACGGCCAAACTCAAGCATGGCGATGATGAACTGGACCAAGAAAATAATCGAACCCACAAACGGCACTAATACCCAAAAAATGTTCGCGCCCGATTTGCCGCCGAGCTCAAACAAAATCCAGCTATTGTAAAATGGCACGAAGCCCGCCCAGAACGGTCGCCCGGCTTTGACAAATACCTTACCCAGGAAGAAGCCGCCGATAAGCCACATCGCCAGTATAAAAATGGTGTAGCCTATCCAGAAACCGGCGCCCAGGCCAGAGCTGGTGGAAGTCGTCGTGTAAGTGTACGTATACGTTTGTGCAAGTAACCCTAGCATAGTTATGCTCCTTTTTAACACCTCTAATGCTCTTATGCTACACCCTTCGCCAGCGAAACCCAAGCATTTTCTGCCCCCGCTTGAAAAACTTTCTGTTTTCTGCTAAACTACCCCCGTTGTACACTCGGTTTTACGCCGCAGGAAAGCAGCCCAGCAAAACCTTTCAGGTTTTGCCCAAAATTCCAATCCAAGGAGCGAAGCGACTGAATGGAATTTTGAGAGGAGGAACATAGGCAAAGGTCGAAGCTCCGCCGCGGCGGACGAGACTTAGCCGTCGGTTCCGACGAGGGTCAGTAGCTCAGCTGGCCACGGCGAAGCCGGAAAAGTGTTTATAGCGTCTGACGCTCTAACCAGTTTCTCCGACAAGCAGTATGAGCAACCCGCACCTTCCATAACCACCCAAATATGGGTCAGTAGCTCAGCTGGTTAGAGCGTCTGCCTCTTAAGCAGAATGTCGTGGG
>CAZEMC010000022.1:0-3210 GCA_964513385.1 uncultured Candidatus Saccharibacteria bacterium
CTTTGGTCTGCGGGTTGGCCTCGGTCGCCGTTTTGCCATCGCCGAAATCGTACACAACCTTGGCGATAGAGGCGTTGTTGCCCGCGCTGGCGGAGGCCGAAAAATCATATGTACCCGGCTGGCCGCTGACAGCACTCGATTGCAGCAAGTTGCAACTATATGACGGACGGATTGGCGTGTTACCGATGGGGTTGCCGCAGGCCGTCAGTACGGCGAACTCCAGTGCGCCCTGTGTGTCGAACATCGCCATCGCCGGCAAGCCGTCGTTCGCGAATGTCTGGCCGTTGCTATTGCCGTAGTAATCAGTACCCCCGATATTGAGCGTAAAGTAGCCGCTGCCCTGTGAAGCGGCGTTGCGGCCGATACTGTTCGTATTCTGGGCGACCACCTGGCCGTCAACCACAAGCCGGCCATCACGGTAAGCGGTGGCAGGCCGGGCAGTGCGCACGAAACGGTCGTAGTCTGTCGGTTCCAACCCATAGTGCGCATACACCGTTTGCAGGTCATGATGCCCGTTCTTGCTGTCGTTGGCACGGACTTGCGATACGAATTCATCCGCTCCGCCGAACCCGCAATATATTATGGAGTTACTGTCACAATCGCGGGCAGCATGCACCGTAGGCACCCGCACGACACCAGCCAAGAGCACGCTGGCCAGCAGGGTCACTACCCCGAATATGAAAACCAGATTGTGCTTCGTCGAGCTATGTTTTTTTCTTTTACTGTGCAAGTAGTGCATATATTTGTCTCGGTATCCCTGTTATGCTATTTTCGCACAGCTTATGCTAAACGGCAAGGTGTCAGAGCCTGACCCTCAAAACCCCTGTCACCCCGGGCTTGACCCGGGGTCTACAGCTTGGATATACTCACAAAGCTTTAGATTCCGGGTCAAGCCCGGAATGACGGGACTCACGAGGTTTTGAGAGTCAGGCGTGAGGGGTATTGACTTCCGACAAAGTAAAACACCCTCCAAAAAGAGGGTGTTTTGTGTGCACAGAGCCTGCTACTGATTCTGTTTACTCAGGCGATAGCCGAGGAAGAAGCGGTACGCCAGCGCTGCAAATATCGTGACAGTGGCGAAGATACCCACTACATTGCCGGCGCCAGTGTTCGGCAATACCGGAGCTGGCGGAGGCGTTACCGGTGGCGTTACGCTTACCGTCGCCGTATCGCACTGCTTTTCTGGGATTGTCGGGGGGACATTCACGCATGCGGTGTTGACAAGTGCGCCGGCGACATAGGCGTCAACCTTGGCGGTCAGTGCAAAGGTAGCGCTTTCGCCGATTTTCAGGCTCGGGATGGTGTACGTCCAGGTGTTGTTCGAAATCGTACCTTTGTCGGCGCTCAGCAGCGTGACTCCGGCTGGCGGCTGATCGGTGACGACCGCATTAGTCAGGTCAACTTTGCCGTCGTTAGTCACAATCACACGATAGGTAAACGGAGCGCCCACATTGACTTGCTTAGACTTTACGTACGTACTGCCGTCTTGAATGTCTTTAGTAATCTTTATGGAAGGTGTCGGTGGTACTGGCTTTTCGGGGACGGTGAAGCTGGCCTGGCAGGCGTCGCCCGTCTTTGCGCCTTCACTAGTGCGGACAGTAACCTGTGCGGTATACGTTCCCGCGTCAGATACGGTTACATTAGTAGACGCAGTGGTCGCAGCCGTATTGACCGAGGGCGAGGCAACTGTGCTGCCACCGGAGTTCTTGACCACGAAGTCGTAGCCCTGGACTGTCGCACCACCGCTTACATCGGCCGTAGCCTCCAGCTTGTACGTCGTGCGGTCCAAACCGGTCACCGTCAGTTGCTTGCAGGCGGCAGCCGGAGCTGGCTTGACGGTGATGTCAGCTTCGCAGGCAGCGGCTGTTTTGGCGCCAAGGCTGGTCGCTACCACGACTTTCGCCCTATACGTCCCTACGTCGGTAAGCGTCACTTGCGTACTAGCAGAGGCACCAGTAGACGGAACGTTCTTGGTCACTACGGTACTACCACCACTGTTGACCACGGTGAAATCGTAACCCGAAATGGTCGCGCCATTGGTTACGGAAGCAGTCGCATTCAGCGTAAAGGTCGTGCGGTTATCGGCAGCGACACTCAGGCCAGCGCAAGCCGCGGTAGGCGCTGGCGGAGTGGGAGGAGTCGGCGGAGGCGTTACGGTGCCGCTCATGGGGTTGCCGCAGTCGAACAGCACGGCGAATTCCATGGCGCCACTGCTATTGAACATGACTTGGACTGGGATGGAGTTGCTGGCAAAGGCGGTTTGGTTTGAGCCTTCCCAGTATGTCGTACCACCGATGTCCTTGGCATGGTCGCCGTTTTTCTGCACGCGACCGATGCTTGAAACGTTCGTCGCGACTACCTGGCCATCGACAACGATACGGCCGTCTTTGTACGCCGTACCGGCTTTCGATGTCGTGGCGAAGCGGTCGTATTTGTCCGCAGTCAGCCCATAGGCCGCATAAATGGTCGCGAGGTCTGGATTCTGACCATCATTACCGGACCGAATCTTATTTACGAAGGTCCCCGGGTCAGAAGCTCCACACTTCATAATTGCGTTTGCCGAGCAGTCAGATGCCGCCGCGTTACTGCCGTTCAGGTTGAACAGCGTCCCGACCGCGAACGCGACGATAGCCAGACCGGCTACGATGCCGCTGGCCTGCACGAGTTTCTTAAATCTTTGTAGTTTCATACGCCCCCTCCTGTTGTTGCCGTCTCTGAAAAAATAAGTATTCCCACCTGGAACAAGATTTTTGTATGCTTACGTCCGCACACCAATTACTCCGCTACGCTCTCCCTTCCGCACTTTCTCCAATGCTTTTATGGTAGGTCACCTTTTAGACAAAGAGTGTAAGAAAGTTTACAGCAACCGTCAAATTCTTTTTCACAACAAGTAGCCAGACAGTCATGTGGGTACCATTCCGGCCCCCTTAGCGAAAACCTAAAGTTTTATCTTCGTTCACCGTTTACCTTTTACCATTCACCATGCGTTATCCGTTTTCCGTTAATCGTGCGGGCGTTGTTCTTCATGGTAAACAGATCAGGGTAAATGTACGGTAAACAGTAAAAGGTGAATGGGTAACAATCTCTGAAAGCTTTAGATTCCGAATCAAGTTCGGAATGACGCAGAGCGCAGCCCCAACCTCAACTGCTGACTACGCAAAAAGCCCCACCGTTCACCATGGAACAAATGGGGCTTTTGCAGGGAGAGCG
>CAZEMC010000023.1:0-2773 GCA_964513385.1 uncultured Candidatus Saccharibacteria bacterium
GGCTTTTGAGCAGGCTTTCCGCCTTGTACTCCTGGAAGAAGCCGATGCCGGCGTTGATGAGGGCTATGCTGGCCATGATGGTAGCCGTCCGCAGGTCTTGCAGGTACACCGACAAGCCGGCGCTGACGAGCAGTATAAGCACCAGCAGGTCTTTGAACTGGCGCAAGAACACTCGCCACATAGGGGTGCGCTTGTGGCGCTCCAGCGTGTTCGCGCCCATGTGCCGCAGGCGTTCGGCGGCTTCGCTGGCGTCTAAGCCTTCGGCTGCAGTGCGCAGCTCTGCCAGCGACTCGTCGGTCGATAGCCTATAGTACGGCAATTTGCCACTGGCGGCAGTTTTGGTTTTATGCCCATCCATTTCCTCGTATTATACGGTACTACCGAAGATTTTGCTTAAGCTTTAGTATGGTACGGACTTGCCGTTGAGATGCCTGAACTTGCAGTACCAAATAAGGCTGGCGGCGGCGGGCGTAATAACTAGTGCAGCTCCAACAAAAGAAAGTGTCCACATATGAAGGCGCAGGCCGTCGGCAAGGAAGGCGATGCTGACGAGCAGATAGCCGAGCACGGGCAATAAGATGATGGATTTATCCCATTTAGGAGTGGGCTGCGGACGATAGTATTCGTAAAGCCGGAAGGTGCCCGTCACAAGTATGGCCACGCAGAACCAGCCGACAAAATTACCAATAGGTACGCCGAAATACGAGCCTCCGGTCGTCCATGTCCATTTGCCGAGTCGAGTAGCGACGGGGTCCATTAGCAGGTCGATGGCTGTGACCACCAGTCCATCGAAAAGTATCAGAGGGATAAGTGTAGATAATCTGGTCGAGCCCTTGGCTGGGCGACGGATGCCGCGCCAAACCTGAAACGAGTTGACGAGCCAGTAGCCCATATAAATAAAGATAGCCCAATACGTGATGATTGCGACCGGTACGTCGAATACTACAGGAGAAACTCTGTAAGTGTATGCACCACCGAACAATATCAACCCATGGAGACTGATAGCTTCTGCGGCAAAACCGGTAAGTGCTGCACCCGCAATAAAGCAGAGTCCGCGACGCGGCGTAAGCGTAAGGCAGGCGTGGCCGATAAGTATGAGAAGTGGAAGATAGCTGGCAATAAACCAGAATGCGGTATTTTTTATCCCTAAGACGGCGCCGACGACAATAAGCAGGGTAGTGGTCCCGAAGAGTAACCACAAGAGTCGTTCAGTGGTGCGGGTTTTCATGCCTTAAGCTTAGCAAATGGCTGCTCATCTAAGAACTCCAACGTCGAAAAGTGGTTCGTGCTTACGGTATACTATAAGTTATGTATAGACGGCCTGAGGGTGGTTTTTCGAGAATTCTTATGGTTCTGTGCGGCATGTTTGCGGTACTATCTTTTGCTCCTCAAGCTGCGGCCTCGCCGTTCGGGCAGGGAGTGTTCGGAGCGGACGTGCCGTTCGGCGGGCCGACGAGCCTGTCGATAGCGCTCGGCGGCAATGTGTCGGTGGGCTTGAGTCCGAGTGGCAGCAACTTTGTGGGCAGCGGGTCGCACACCATAACGGTTACGTCGACTGACGTGGTGGGGTACAACTTGTACATTTACAGTTCTGGCAGTACCGCTATGAGCAATGGCACCGATACCATACCGGCCAGCGGCAATACCAGTGCCGGCAGTCTGGCGGTGAACACGTGGGGCTACAATACCAACGGATCGACGAACTACTTGGGGATTACGACCTCACCGACACTGCTGAAAGCCGCCTCGGGGCCGTACAAAAACGGCGATAACACTACGGTGACATACGGAGTGCTGACGGATATTACCAAGAGTGCCGGCGCATACACGACGAATGTGACGTATACGGCCGTCGCAATGAACGAATAACGTTTCAATTTCCAAGGCAGCAAGGCTCAAACTTGCCCCTGTGTCATGCTGAACTCGTTTCAGCACCCATACCTTCATATGAGCGTCCGTGCTACCGCATGGGTCCTGAAACAAGTTCAGGATGACAACAAGGAGAGTCTTGTTTGAACATTGAGACACTGAGGCATTGGAGCTTGAATGAAAATTGGAAACTGTAAAATTGAAAACTACTCTTCCTTTGGCTTTGTGCTGAGTTTTTGTTTGCGACGATGGGAAACGAAACTCCAGACAGCGAGGATTACGATGAGTAAAAAGGCGATGGACCAGGGCGGTATGTACGCGACGAGGCTGGAGCGGAGCATTTCCTGGCCGGAATCGGTTTTGTAGCCGTACTCGGCTTTGTATATGCCGGGCAGGACTGGCGCGCTGATGCTGCCGGTTATGGTACGTACCTTGCCGGGCAGCAAGATGTGCGTGGCGGGTTGTTCGGCGGGGCGGGCGCTGGGACCGTGCAGTTGGCCGGCGGTGTACACAAAATAGTGCACGTTGCCGGTGTTGCGGGCCTGCAGCTGGTAGGAAAAGTCTTTGCCGAACGAGACGCGTTGGATGGAGGCCGACTGCAGCTCGGTGGTTTTGTACAGTTCGCCATTGACGGTTACATAGAGCAGGCTGGCGGCTTGGAGCGTAACTTTTTCGTCGCCAGCCGGCGTGGCGCTGGCGAACAGGGTGTAGTAGTAACCGCCGGGGGTGACAGCTTTCGGTACTGCGACGGTGTAGGGAACGACCTGGCTTTTGCCCGGCTGCAGCACGACCTGCGGGACGCCGATGGTGACGAGGTCGGGCTGCGGGGTGGCGAAACGGTAGTCGTAGGTGTAGTCGGCGACGGAGAACTGTTTGTCGAAGAGCTGGACGGTGAGCGGGCTGG
>CAZEMC010000024.1:0-2566 GCA_964513385.1 uncultured Candidatus Saccharibacteria bacterium
CGCCGGTTCGTGGGGCCGCCACTGGAACACTCTTTCCGGGATTACTATGGGTTTGATGAAGCTACGACACGGCAAGCCGTCGCCCTTTTCAGGGATAAGCTGCAAAAAGATGGCATAAGCCAGTACGCAACATATGCAGGTATCCCCGAGCTCCTGCAAAACCTACAGAGTGCAGGGAAAACTATGGCTATCGTTACGTCGAAGATAGAACACATAGCAAAAGATGCGCTCAAGCAGACGGGCATAGTGCGATATTTCGAAGTCATCGGGGCCCAGCAACCTCATGAAACCGTAGACAAAGAGGTTATTCTCGGGAGGGTTCTGGAGCGACTGAATGTCACCGATATGGCGAAGGTCGTTATGATTGGTGACCGTAAACATGACGTCGAAGCTGCTAAGGTTCACGGCATAGATTCCGTGGGAGTACTTTGGGGTTATGGCTCGCTGGCGGAACTCCAACAAGAAGGCGCAACGCATACGGTGCAGAACGCCGAAGAACTCTCGGAACTACTTATTGGTTTATGAGAAGGAACAGATTGTGCTGCGAAAATTGCAAACGCAAGCGTTTTGTGGTACAATAAGAAGATATACCTACTTCCGGTTCACCCCTGTTCCAGTGCTTGGCGCGGCCATCTTTTCATATTGGTACAGATTGACAGTCAGTACGTTTTAAATGTACAATTCTAAACGTACGTATTGAGGAGTCGAAATATGACCACTATTATCAAAACCACCGAACTGCGCGATTCGTTCGCCGATGTCGCCAAGCGCGTGCGTGGCAAGAAAAACATAGCCATAGTCACTAAGCGCGGCCGGCCCGACTTGGCACTTATAGATATCGACTACCTGGAAGACCTACTGGAGGCTCAGGACAAAGACTTCCAGAAGAGCCTGGTGCAGGCTTCGCGCGAAAAGATGCTGACACTCGACGAAGTCTTCGGCGGCCCGAACGGCTAGTTATGCGTTTCGTTTTTTCCGAATCGGCTGCCAAAGACGTGGCGAAGCTGCCAGCCACTACCCGCCGCAGTCTGCGTACGAAGTTGCAATACTGGCAGGCGCAGACTGACCCGCTGCATTTCGCCAAACCGCTCATTCGCCACAAAGCCGCTACGCACCGTTTCCGGATCGGCGCCTATCGGGTGCTCGTGCAGGTTTCTGGCGATGAGATTCGTATTCTCCGCGTCCGCCACCGGAAAGATGTGTATAAGTAAGCCATGAGTGTTTTAGATAATTTGCCGCGGCCGTTTTTCGTGCTGGCGCCGATGGATGATGTTACAGATACGGTGTTTCGGCAAACGGTGCTTTCGACCGCTCCACCCGACCTGTTTTTTACTGAGTTTGTGAATGTTGACGGGCTGATGAGCGTCGGCCGGCCGAAGTTGCTTAAAAAGCTTCGCTTCGTTGAACAAGAGAAGAGTTTGGTGGCGCAGCTGTGGGGTCTGAAGCCGGAGAACTTCCGAGCGGTGGCCGAGCAGATTGCCGATGGTTCGCTAGCTCGTGAACTTGGCCTGCCCGAGGATTGCAACTTCGTGGGTGTCGACCTGAACATGGGTTGCCCAGCGAAAAGCGAAGTGCAAAATGGTGCCTGTAGTGCACTTATAAAACTAGAAAACCGAGAGCTGGCGGAAGCTATCATCGATGCCGCCAGAGAAGGGCTGCATAGTCGTTTGCCGCTGAGCGTCAAGACGCGCATCGGCTTCAACGAACCCGACATGACCTGGTTCGAGTTTTTGCTTGGCAAAGACCTGGACATGCTGACGGTGCACGGCCGCACCCGCAAAGAAATGAGCAAGGTGCCGGCGCACTGGGATATCATCGGTCAAGTCCGCGAACTACGTGACCGGTTGAGTTTACAAACGCTCATCGTTGGCAACGGTGATGTGATGGACCGGCCCCATGGCGTAGTGCTTGCGGAGCAGTACGGCCTTGACGGCATAATGATAGGCCGCGGCATTTTCCAGGACCCTTACGCGTTCGCCAAACAAAGCCTGTGGGCTAGTACTCCGCCAGACGAACGGATTGCGTTATACCGACGCCAAGTCGAACTTTTTGCGACGACGTGGCAAAATCGCGAACGAAATATCAAAACCCTCAACAAGTTCTGTAAAGTCTACATACAAGGCTTCGACGGAGCCAAAGACCTCCGCGAACGCCTCATGGCCGCCGAAGCCACCGACGAGCTGATAGAAATTCTTACAGACCGAATATAGGTATTACCCTAAGCTAGGGTTACTAGGGGTGCATATGAACATACTTGCGAGGGTGGTGAATTTTATCGGCAGTGTCATCGTGGCGCTGTTGGCGCTAAGGTTCGTGCTGGTGATTGTGGGGGCGAACGCGGCCAATGGGTTCGTGGATTTCATATATTCGGCGAGCTACCAGTTCGTGGCGCCGTTCTTCAGCATCTTTGACTACCAGCAGGATTTCGGCGTGGCGCACATAGAATGGGGCACACTCCTAGCTATAGTAGTCTATGCGATTGCGACCGCTCTACTTACCACCCTGTTCAGTTCATCTACCCACCACCATACCACCGCCTGACTCCGCAATACTGTCGCGACCCATG
>CAZEMC010000025.1:0-2548 GCA_964513385.1 uncultured Candidatus Saccharibacteria bacterium
GCCAAAAAGTCCAGGATTTACTAAAAGCTCGTCGGTATATCGACAGGCTTGTGTGTTATATTGAGAGCCAGAACTCAGGTTAACAAGCCAGCCGTGGGGCTGGGAAAGTGGAGTGATAAATGGACCTACAGGCATTGAAGACGGAGTTGGCCGGCACCCATCCAGGCACCGGCCCATATTCCGAAGATAACGAGACTGCCGCGAATCAAATCAACGCCGTGAATCGCCCCGGCGACGGTTCGGTATCGGCGTTGCTGAATTACCTGATGGTGAACAAGAGCCGCACGAATGCTGGCACCGACACTGTGAACACGTCGATGTTGGGCAGGCTGATTTTGGCCAGTTCGGCTGCGGTTGCGTCAGATCCATTCGGCTCTGGCGTTTCGCTCACGCTTGACATGAAGTGTTCGGCGTTGGCCCTCTTAGAGGTTGCCCGCAATCCGAAGATCAATGCCCTGCCGTACCAATCCAGCACGCTGCAAGCGCTGCTGACGGACATGGTGAGCGCTGGCGTGATGAAAGCTGCCGACAAAACGGCCATCATCGCCCTATCGAACAATCTGCAATCCCGTGGCTCAGAGTTGGGCCTGGGTTCCGTAAGTCCTTCAAACGTGGCTGATGCCCGGAGGTTGCCGTAATGCCGTTTACAAACGCAGACTTGCTCGCCATTAAGTCTGAGCTTACTAACGATCCTCTCGACCTGGGGCTAACGACCGTCCCTGCGGACGATGAGGCGAACGCCAACAAGCTGAACGCTATCAGCAACACCATCAACGTAAAGCGGCGTGCGCTGGCGGCCTCGGCAATCTTCGCGGCCATCGACCCCCTAGAGCACCAAGCCCTAACCGACCAGCAAGCCCGCTGGCTATCGGCGCTCTTGGAGGTTGGGCAGATCGACCCACTGGAAGATCAAGAGATTGTTGACGGGCTAAATCAGATGTTCTCCGCTGACAGCAACAGCCGTCCGGCCTACACGGCACTACTCACCGAGCATGGCAGCCGCATCAATCAACTGTTTCAGAACGGCACGCTGAGCGTGAATGAATTCGTCACACCCAGCAC
Source organism: uncultured Candidatus Saccharibacteria bacterium (assembly GCA_964513385.1). Classification (GTDB taxonomy): domain Bacteria; phylum Patescibacteriota; class Saccharimonadia; order Saccharimonadales; family UBA4665; genus JBDHUJ01. Next base: position 1,063 of record CAZEMC010000025.1, read on the forward strand.
GATCGCCAACGCACGAAACGCAACCTAATGACCAATGACCCAACTAGACCTAGCCCGCGACCTCGCGCTGTCTTTCATCGCAAAAAGCGGCGTGAGGGAATGGCAGGAACCTGAAAGCCGCGAAGCAATCGCCCAGGCTGCCGTTGAAATGGCGGCGTTTATCTGGGCTAACCAAAACTGGAATCCTTACATGGCACTACCTGACAATGCACTAATCCAGACCGGCACCGAGAAGGTGTTCAAGTCGTCTAGCGGTGATGCAGATATCACTATGACGAGCGTGAGCAATGCCGCTGGTCGCCAGAGCACCAAGGCAGACTTCGGCGCTACTCGGGCGCGCTATTACGACGTTTTTGCGGAAGTCGAGCTTGCGGCCACTCCGACCGCCGGCAATCTAATTGACCTCTACCTTAACGCGTCTAGCAGTGCGACGGCTGCAACCGACAACTTGGCGAACTGCTCAGGCACCGACGCGGCGTATACCGGGTACTCGTCCAACCTATCCGCCAGCGTGCCGCAGTTGCAATACATCGGCTCGCTAGTCTGCACGGCGCAGGCGACAAGCACCGTTCAGAAGGGTTACGTCGGGCGGTGCATGATTCCTCAGCGGTACGCCTCGCTTGTTGTCGTGAACAACTCTGGCGCGGCGTTCCATTCGTCTGCCACCAACGTGCAATTCCGCTTTGTCCCTGTCGCCGACGTTATCACGGATTAAGCATGTACCTATTGCCTGGAAATGCCGTGAATCGCGCCGCACCGCTCAACCGTGGGTTGGTGAGCTGGTGGCTGCATTTGCCCAATCGGCTTGGCGGAGGTGGCAGTACGCTTCGTGACCTGATGGGCAGCAATCACGGCACGCTAACTAACGGTCCATTATGGAGCGGCGCGAAGAACGTCGGAGGATACGGGTCGGTTTACATGGCCGGAACCGACGACTTAATTGCCGGCGCAAAAAACCCGCCAAATATCCCAATAACACTCGTATGCTGGGCCAATACAACAACCGCAAGCGCGGGAAATTATTCACTTATTTTTGGGTCTGGCATTTCTATAGCTGGCCCGGTTCAGGGGATAGCTTTTTTATACTCATCCGACACAACCCCTAGTGTATATGCCGACGCAGTTGGTAGTGCCGGCGCTCGTATATTTACTGGCTACGCAAGTGGTTTTGGTGTTGGTGGCTGGAGGCATTTGGCGGTTACTTTGGATGGAACAAATCTTTTGCTTTATGTGGATGGGGTACTAAAGTCATCGTCGTCTGGTTCAATTTCGTCGATCACCCATGCGACTACGTTGCGAGTCGGACAGCGTTCAGGGGGAGCGTATTGGGTAGGAAATTTTAACGACGGCCGAGTTTATAGCCGCATCCTGTCGGCTTCGGAAATCGCCGGGCTATACCAAGCTTCTCGACTCGGCTACCAAAACGAACTCAACTGGCAATCGCGGCCGGTGTTTAGTGTTGGGCAGGCGGTGGCAACCGGCAACC
>CAZEMC010000026.1:0-2408 GCA_964513385.1 uncultured Candidatus Saccharibacteria bacterium
GGCCGACGCCCAGACGCAAATCAAGCAGCAGCTAGCAATATTCAACATCCTCGGTCTGGTGCTTGGTGGCATCGGCGGCATTTCACTGGCAGTCGCGGCAGTGGGCGTCGTGAACACCATGGTCATGGCCATACTGGAACGGACCCGCGAAATCGGTGTTATGCGCGCTGTGGGCGCGCGGCGTTCGACGGTCAGCGCGGTGTTTACGTTCGAAGCGGCGCTGCTCGGGTTCTTGGGCGGCGTTATCGGCTTGGGTATCGGCTACGGGGCTGTCCTTATCGCCAATCCACTCGTCAATAAGCAGTTGAGCAATAATGGCATTACCAGTTCTAATATCATCACACTGCCGCTTTGGCTTATCATCGGCGTCGTGGCGCTGACGACCGTCATCGGTCTGCTAGCCGGCCTCTACCCTGCCCGCCGTGCCGCCAAACTCGACCCCGTCGAAGCCCTCCGCTACGAATAACGACAACAAGTGATATTTTCACCTGAAGCACTTCTGTATTGAGCGCAGCACACGAGGGCGTAAGCCCGAGCTTTAGGGGGAGGGGAACGTATCTCGAATTTACTTCGAGATACGTTTGGGAGGGGCTAGCCCCTCCTTGAGATTACAGCGAGCCCCTCCTCTATTTCTCTATACGTAGTTTGGCGAGGCCACCCATAGTTTTGAGCGCACCACGCCGCAGGTTTATGGGATATGTGTCGCGGACCGTCACTTTGTCGTAGACGGTTGGCAAATGCTCGGCGTGGTAGGTGCGGCGGAGTTTGTCGTAGTTTTGCTTGCCGTAGAGTTTCCAGAATTCGTCTTCGGGGTAGTAGGCGTGGGCGTAAAACCATTTCTTGCCGCCGAGTTGCGCAAGCTTCTGTTCGATATCTCGGTTGGCTTTCAGGAACGCTTCGCGCGAGGGCACAATGTTACCCCACACGCCGATGTTTATAACCAGCGGAGTTTCGAGGTTGTTCGACTGGAACGGCGAGCGGTCATCGGTTTTGAGCGGGCAGAGCCAGAGCGGGTAAATGCCGAACGATTCGTCGGTGAAGCGCATGAACGCTTCGGCGGTCTCTTGCGGCAGCGCCAGGTCCTGCACAACGTGCTGCTGCGCGGCGCCGCTGGCCTGTATGGCTTGGTAGAGTTTGCGCGTCTTGAACAGCGGGTTATAGACCCAGCGCGTAAAACGGTTGAACGGCGTGCCGGAAAGTTCGTATGCGAACCGGCCGACCCAGAACGCGCCGCGGTCGTAGCGGAACAGATAATCCCAGAGCGGCACTGTTTCGGTATGCTCGGCCGCCTTGTCGGAAATCTCCTGGACGTGCAAATAGTACCACGGGTCGTGAGCGCGGGTGAAGCGGGGCGGACGGCCAAGCTTCCGGTCGGTCAGCTTGCCAGCGATTATGACACCGTTCGTGGCGCTGAACATAATCCCGTCGATGTACTCGTACTGCTGTGTGGTGACGGTTTTGAGCACTTCGACAGCTTGGTTGAAGCTAGTGACCGGCAGGTAGGTCAGCTGGACATACTTTTTGGCGGGCATGAGCTGCACTTCGGCGGCGGTGATGATGCCGAGCGTGCCGAACGAGCCGGCAGTGCCGTAAAACAGGTCGGCGTGCTCGTCTGGCGAGACGGTAACGATGCTGCCGTCTGCCAGTACCATTTCGTAGCTGTTGCAGATTTGGTTGAAGCAGCCGTAGCGGAACGAACTGCTTTCGCCGGCGCCGCCCTGTATACCTCCGCCGACTGTTATGCCCGGAAACTCCATGACGACTTTCGCTACCAGGCCGTGCCGGAGCGCGGCTTTGGCCAGCTGGTCCATGGGCACATTCGGCTCGACGAGCGCAGTCCGGCGCGCTGTGTCTATGTGCAGCACGTGGTTCAGGCGGCTGACATCTATGGTCTCGCTGCGTTTGAAATGCTGCACGCGTGTAGAGTTGGTGCTGCCATGAAAAATCCGGAAGGGCTGTTTGGTTTCATAGAATTTCCGGGCCCTGGCCGCCACTAGAGCTACCCGTTTCGCATGTGCATCATCATCCATCGTACTCTATGGTAGCAGACTTATGATATGTTTACTTAACGTCGTGGTCGGTTTTATGGACGATGTTCAGCGGGGCTTTCACGACATCGAGCGGCTTGACGTTCTTTAGGTATTTGGTGCTGCGTTTGTACAGCGCGAGCAGTACGCCGATGAGCGCCAGCAAACTGACGTTACCGCCGAACCCCGACCAGAAATTGTACATGTGCGTGCCGAACGAATTGTCGCCGTTATTTACACCAGTGAAGTTCAAAATCCACTGCCAAATCTCATTCATACCGACATTGTAATATGGTCGTGGTAAAAGTAAAAACCCTAGCCGCCATGACTAGGGTTTTTACTTTGGTAGCACCAGGTGGGCTCGAACCACCGACCTCAGGC
>CAZEMC010000027.1:0-2253 GCA_964513385.1 uncultured Candidatus Saccharibacteria bacterium
ACTACTTTTAAGTGGGGCAGGCCAGCGGCTTTGTCGTTCATACTCCACCACTTATAAAAAATCGTAACCATAGGAGAGTATGCTATGAACACATCTATTAACAGTCCCGTTTCTATCACCGCAATCGGATTCGGCCGCGACATGCAGCCAATCCCACGCAAGATGGAATGGGCGGGTAAAACCTACCAGTTTATCGATCGCGGTATTCGCGTCGTGAGCCGTAGGGGCGAAAGCATTATGAGCACCGTCACCATGAGTGATGGCGACAGAAGCTTCTGCTTACGGCAAGCTGGCGGCATGTGGACGTTACTGTCTGTGTGCTAACCTCCCCGCCACGGGACGAAAAAGCCCCCGCGAATGCGAGGGTGTTTTTCGTATATAAACGGGTTTGCTATTGTAAAAATTCTATTTTTATATTATAAATTATAACTGTCCAACAAACGAGAGGGGTGGACAAATGAAGGAACTCTTCATTGGAATGGCGTGGGGGGCGGTGATCGGAGGACTGGCCAACCCGCTACTGAAGTGGATCTTGGACCGAATCCGGGCACACCGCTTCAACAAGTGGTTCAATGTGCACTCGCGGGAAGAGGCGCATGCGTGGCTGGAGGCAGTGGAGAGCACCGACGACCGCACCAGACTAGCACGGCTGGCCCGACCGCATTTCGCGTCTGACGACGAGCGCTTCCGCGCCGCTGAAAGCAAGGTCAACGATGCGCTACTGTGGGTCAGGTCGGAAGCAGCCGACGAGGCGCTCAAGGTGGTCTACACCATGACCGCCGACAGCTATCGCCCGATCATACTGCTTGGTGCACACACCGAACCGTATACGGACGTTCAGATCGCACTCTCGCTCACAAGCGAGGCGGTCGGCGCCAAGTTCCTTGAGTACCTGCTTCCCGTCGTCGAACGGGCGAACCAGGGCGACGAGGAAGCGCTCGACATCTGTCGACTCGTCTACGGCTTCGACGCGTACGCACTGCACGGCTTCTGCCTGCGGTACGGCGTCTGCCTACCGGCACCACCGGATGGGATCGCCAACTGAGCGCGAGCCCAAATCACCACCCCCGAAGGGCATGCCCCTCGGCACCTGAGCGTAAGCTCGGGACGCCGGGGGGTGTTGATTTTGGTATAATTAAATATATCGGGGTGTAGCGCAGTTGGTAGTGAGAATTGCCAGTGGCAATTCGGAAACGGGCTTTCCGATGCAAGCTATGCTTGCAGCCGTGAAATCCGGGGATCACGGAAGGTGATTGCACGGCTGGTTTAATAATTTTGTTGGACGGGATGTGGCGCAGTCTGGTAGCGCACACGGCTGGGGGCCGTGGGGTCGCAAGTTCGAATCTTGTCATCCCGACCAGCAAAATTATTAAAGGTGAGGTCACTCGTATCGCTCCGCTCCGCCGGCTCCTCGCAAAACTGCGAGCAAGCTCACATCTTGCTTCGTTCACCTTTGCCGAATCGAGTCATCCCGACCAAACAAAAAACGCCTGACTTTACGTGCAGGCGTTTTTTGTTTGACTAACAGTTAGTAAATAAACGCGCCAAAGGTTCCCGGACTAACGGTGCGCTGGTTGTAGTTACCCGCACGGTAGTTCCAGCCCATTTCACTCACTACATAGCTTCCGTCGGCGTTAACCGATTCTACATAGGCAACGTGGCCATTGGTCACGGCGACAGCGCCAGCCTGAGGGGCGCTACCAGTAGCTCTGCCTTGTGCTTGCGCCGAACTTACCCAGCCGTAGCCCGCATTGCCATAAATTGGCACATCGGGTCGTTTACTGTGCACATAGTCGGTACACCACATGCCGTTACCGACATAGTAGCTGCTCGAATTGACTGGTTTACTCGAATAGCTCCGCGTTGTGTATGTAGTGACGGCTTGGGCAGGAGCAGCGACTGGCTGCGCAGCTACATATTCGGCGTAGCGATCAGTTAGCGCTTCGCTTGCCTCTGGAATCACGAGCTCCATACCTACATCTATGGCATCTGGGTTAGCTATAGCAGTATTTTTATTGAAAATACGCACCCATGTAGTACCATTTGCATCGGCGATGCTAGAGAGCGAATCTCCCGCTTGAACCGCTACTTTCTTTGGCTCTGGCTGCTTTTCCTCCACCTTTTTTGTCGTTGGGGTAGGTTGTACCTTTTTATCTTCAGTCTTTGTGTCGGCGAAAGCATTTTGCCCGCCCAGTATCGTAACAGCAAGAATAATCAGCCCAGCCGTTACTGTCTGTGAAAAACGCATGGTTT
>CAZEMC010000028.1:0-1649 GCA_964513385.1 uncultured Candidatus Saccharibacteria bacterium
CACCCTCCAAAAAGAGGGTGTTTTGTGTGCACAGAGCCTGCTACTGATTCTGTTTGCTCAGGCGATAGCCGAGGAAGAAGCGGTAAGCTAGCGCCGCAAAGATTGTAACCGTGGCAAATATGCCGATGACATTGCCAGCACCAGTATTCGGCAGCTGGGAGGCGGGTGCAACGGGAGTCGGAGCCGGCGGAGGCGTTACGCTTACCGTCGCCGTATCGCACTGCTTTTCCGGGATGGTCGGGGGGACATTCACGCATGCGGTGTTGACAAGTGCGCCGGCGACATAGGCGTCAACCTTGGCGGTCAATGCAAAGGTAGCGCTTTCGCCGATTTTCAGGCTCGGGATAGTGTACGTCCAGGTGTTGTTCGAAATCGTACCCTTATCGGCGCTCAGCAGCGTGACTCCGGCTGGTGGCTGGTCGGTTACGACTGCGTTCGTCAGGTCGACCTTGCCATCGTTTGTGACCGTAATGTGGTACACGAAGTTCTGGCCGACAGCGACTTGCTTCTGCTTTACGCCGTCGACATCTTTGACGATTTTTATAGAAGGTGCCGGGGGTACCGGCTTTTCGGGAACGGTAAAGCTCGCCTGGCAGGCGCCACCGGTCTTCGGACCTTCGCTGGTGCGGACGGTGACCTGTGCGGTATAGGTTCCAGCGTCAGAAGCGGTCACGTTCGTAGAAGCTGTAGTAGCCGCGGTGTTGACAGATGGCGAAGCGACAGTATCCCCGTTTGCGTTCTTGACCACGAAGTCGTAGCCCTGTACGGTCGCACCGCCACTTACGTTGGCAGTAGCCTCCAGTTTGTAGGTAGTGCGGTCCAGGCCAGTCACGGTCAGTTGCTTACACTCGGCGACTGGGGGCTGTGAAACAGTAAAGTTCTTCGCACAATTATCGCTGGTTACCGACCCGACACTGCTGAGTACAATGGCTAACGCATTGTAGTTGCCTGGTTCCGAAACGGTCATTTGCGTAGACGCGGAATTCGCGGTCGTGTTCACGCGCTTGGACTGTATATCGGTACCCTGGCTGTTGCGAATGTGGAATTCGAAGCCGCTGATTGTTGCGCCATTACTGGCGGTAGCGGTAGCAGACATAGTAAAGGTAGTGCGGTTGTCTGCAGTAACGGTCAGGCCGGTACACGCCACGGCAGGGGCTGGCGGGGTGGGAGGCGTCGGCGGAGGAGTTACGGTGCCGCTCATGGGGTTGCCACAGTCGAACAGCACAGCGAATTCCATGGCGCCACTGCTATTGAACATAACTTGGACGGGGATGGAGTTGCTGGCGAAGGCGGTCTGGTTGGAGCCTTCCCAGTACGTCGTACCGCCTATGTCCTTGGCATGGTCGCCGTTTTTCTGCACGCGACCGATGCTCGAAACGTTCGTCGCGACTACCTGGCCGTCGACAACGATACGACCGTCTTTGTACGCCGTACCGGCCTTGGATGTCGTTGCGAAGCGGTCGTATTTGTCCGCAGTCAGACCATAAGCCGCATAAATGGTTGCGAGGTCTGGGTTTAGGCCATCGTTCCCAGAGCGTATTTTATTGACGAAGGTGCCCGGGTCAGAGGCACCACACTTCATAATCGCATTCGTCGAGCAGTCAGATGCCGCCGCGTTACTGCCGTTCAGGTTGAACAGCGTCCCGACC